>JAFVFL010000020.1 GCA_017475555.1 Ruminococcus sp. | reverse complement strand
AGCTGAAACTCGATGGAATGTCGCCTGTTGAGTACCGCCTCTCCAACACTGCATAATGCAGCAAAGCGACCAAGCTCATCGCTTAGTCGCTTTGCACAATGTTTTCTATTATTCTTTGTCTAACTTTTTGGGGTCAGTTCAATGTGAACCGGGGTCTTGTCTTTTTATCTCACCCGATAAGGGTATCAGGAGTGGAGACCATATCGGAGGCTTTAACAGGGCACTTTACTACGCTGGACTTGTTGCTCCTGTCGTTCTGTGTCGGGAAGAAGCAGACTGTGAAGTCCGAAATGCTCTCGTCGAGCAGGAATCCGCCGATATATCCGGTGAACTCTCCGCCGGCAGGCACGATGAACGGGCTCTCAGTGAAATTCTTGAAGTGGTTCAGTGCGTATATCTGAGTGCGTATATCGAAGCTCAGCTCAGTCTTGTCGGGAAGAAGAAGATAGAAATTGTTCAGCACATTCAGGTCATAATCTGTAGAGGAGGTGTTTTTTATAGTTACGTTCAGGTAGATATACTTCTGACCGTCCTCTGTTTTCTCGCCGGAGTCGATAACTGAATTGAGCTTGAATACTGTCTCATGCTCGTCAGCCTCCTCGCCGACAGATACATCTATCTGCTTTTCAGCAAGTCCGTCCTGCGACTGTGCCATAGATATGCCGCTTGAGGCAGGGTCGCTGCTGTTGTTTCTTGTTCCGGACGAGCAGCCTGCAAATGAAGCTGCACAAATACATACAGCTGCCGCTGCTGCAATTATCCTTGAAATTTTCATGATATACGATACCTCCATGGTGATATATTCAAATTCTACAACGTATTATATCACAAACTCACAGGATTGTCAACCGGAAAATGCAGCAGCTGAAAATATGCTATTTTTTCTTCTTATCCTTGTGCTTGTCCTGCTTGCTCCTTATGCCGCCCATTGAGAATGAGCTGTCCTTCGGGTCGTTGTAGATCTGAGCCGGGGCATTGTCACGCTTGCTGCCGGAATGCTGCTCAGCCTTTTTAGCTCCGGAAAGCTCAAATTTCGGCAGAGAGAGCTTCTCGTCAAGTATCCTCGGCAGAGTGTACTTCACAGACCATGCTGTTGAGGTGCCGCCCTTGCCGGCGGAGCGGTTCGCCGTGAACCACTGATGTGCTGCCTTTGAATTGTCCCTGCCCTTGAGGTCATCTGCAAGCGGATAGGACACCACTGTATTTTCGTCGAGGTGCGGCTCAAGATAGCGGAAATCCACAATAGCCATCATGTCCTTGAAGCTGTCCGATTCCGCATCGAACGGATTCTCCGAGCATAATGCTCCGGGGTCGGGTCTGTCTATGCGGCATTGGAGCGTATCAGCGTTGAAGTACCTTGTTTCAACAGAATCAACAGTGATCTTTACACTGCCAAGACCGAGCGACTTGCCGTGTCCGAGCTTGAACATTCTGTCGCTGTCGGCGGAATTTTCACCGAGAGCGAGCGTCCACACAAGCTCATGCAGCTGCTCCTGAGTTATGTTCTCAAAGAATACGTCAAACCTGAACTCACCCTCCGTACATATCTCATGTGAGCTGTTCTGGTTGCTCTTTTCAGCCTTGCAGCGGGAAAGGTCAAATTTCGGGTCGTGTACATAGAACTTTCTGCCCCTCAGCTCTGCACGGAAAAGCTCTCTTGTCGGTATGGGGTTCCGGGTATCTGATTTTGCATAGCTCGTCACCTTATAGTCGTAATTCCAGTACCTCGCACCCTCCGGCTTTTCGGTATAAAACTCAACTGCGGTCGTCTTCGGCGATGACAGCGGCTTCAGTGTCACGTACCTCTCCGACCTGAACGTGCCTTCAACAGCGGCAGCGTCGGAAAAACGCACATGGCTCGCACGTGAGAGCTTGTCCTGACCGCCGGTGCGCGGTATCATGCCGAAAAGGGCACACGCCTTGCACACTGATCTTCCGTCGCCGTTGCAGCAGCTTGCGTGGGCACCGAGGAGGTCGTCAATCCTGTTCCGGTACACTGAGCGGCTTATCTGTGCAGGGGAGAGGTACACGATATTGCTGTCATCGTCCTGCTTTACAAGCTCATAGAATACCGGGCTGTATTCGCCCACGGCCTTGCGTATGCCGTAGGTATATTCTGATTTTTTCTTCTTGAAGTTATTGCCGTTGTTCGCCTCATATAGCTTGATGTTCTGAGCATAGTCCGCAACAGCGTCATCGAGGTTCACGCATTCAACGATATCGCCTGTGCTGTGGAAAACAAGCTCATTCGGCAGATCTCTTGTAACAAGCCTGCCGTTCTGCTGTATCCTCTGCGGAGAGTGCCAGTACCTTACGATACCAGTGTCGTCAGGAGCAGCCGCTGCACCCCTGAACGGCTTTTCTGCGGTCGCAGCGTACAGTACCCAGCCGAATTTATCCTCACCGGGCTTTATATCGGGATCATTGCGCCGCTGCCAGCATATAAGTCCGGGATTTCTTATCGCATTATGGCGAGAGGAGAGGATATTGTCATTGTTTACGAGCAGGCAGCTGTTGCTGAGGGACTCAAAGTACGTCCTCACCATTCCCTTGAGCTGACTTCCGGGTATCACGGCTGTATCGCCGATACGGAAGAAATCGCTCATATAGTGGATATCAGTAGGCTTCCTGGGATCTCTCTCATACCCCGGGTCGGGCTTCTTCGTCTCATCATCGGGGATCACCAGCGGAGTTCTGACTCTCAGCGTACAGGATATCTTCCCCGTAAGGTCACCGGCTGCTCCCTCGCTCCTCTCTATATCCTTTTCTATCCTCACAAAGTTATATGGATTTATGAACCGGGAGCCCTTCGCCTCTGTCCAGCTTCTGTCAGATGTTCCCATGTCAGTCAGCCTCCCTTTCTATTATTCTCACGATACGCATATCGTTCACCGAAAGTATGCCGTTATCATCGTAGTCAAGATAGCTCAGAAGCTCTATCCTTTCAGCATTTCTGACCGGCAGACTGAACGTGCCGCCGCCCGTGGTGTGGTAAAGTCCGTCCGGGTCACGGTCTGTCGCAGGTCTGTCTATATCGAGATACTGTATCTCCCGGAATGTACGGCTGCCGAAGTCCGAGAGAAATTCGTCCTGAGCCTTTTCAGCGTCAAGTCTTTCACGGAATCTGTCATCGTCGATGTACCGCCAGATAAATTCCCCGGAGATATCGAACCGGCTCATTTTCAGCTCGCTTTTCTCCGTGAATATACGCAGCTCAAGAAGATGTGAAAAATCGTCTACAGGCTCTTTCCCGCAGCAGAAGCGGTCTGTGTATACGGCATACACTGAGCAGCCGCCGGTATAGAATCTCTGTGCGATCTCAGCAGCATCCGCAGCTGTGACTCTGCCGTGCTCTGTGATATATTCCCTTGTCATTTTATTCTCTTCCACGATGCTCACCTCCACATCTCCATAAGCTTTTCAGGTACGAGCGAGCCTGTTTTATCCTCACCGTTGACGGTCATTCCGGTAACGCTGAATAAACCATGTCCCACCGTTGTAAGTCCGCCAACGGCCAGATAGCCCTGACTCAGATCGTATATCGCCGTACTCAGGCAGAATTTCTCCCGCTCGCTTATATCAGCCGGGACGACTATATCGAGCTCGGTATCGCCGCCGTAGCAGGTGTACTCCTTGTAGAGAGCACTGTCCTTTGTCTTTGAGCTGAATCTGTCTATAGAGTTACGTGTTATCAGCTTGGGCGTAAAGGTGCCCTTTTTGATCTTCGATTCGGAGAAGAATATCCTCGACGGCTTGGTTATGGTCTTGTGTGCAGCCTCGTCCTCCTCGACTATGCCGAAGAGCGATTTTACCGCCTCCTCGCCGCTCTCGCCCATGAGCTGTGCAAATCTTGCCCTGAACGCACCAGCCCATGACGTACCGGGTATTACCGGTGTACCGTCGCTGAGGGTGATGTGCTTGTAGTCAGGGGCGTGTACAAGGTCATCGCTGTCCCTGAGCGTTTCGTTGGTATAGCTTTGCTTTGCCTTTACAGCCGCCTTCTGCTCCAATGAAAGGTCAGTCGTGTAAACTCTTATGGTAACAGCACCTCTCTGCCTGAGAGAAAGGTGTATAAGGCATGAATCGCCGGTGAGCTTTCTGGTATCCGTGGCTTCTACACCAGCCCAGCTGCTGTCGGCGAACATATCAAAGCTGAGCCATTTTTCAAGCTCCTCCGGTGAATCAAGGTCAAAGGATATCTCTTTTTTCTCCGTAACCTTCATTATCCCGTAGCCCCGTGAGGTCTTGTGACCGAATCGGAGCAGACCGTTGTCAAGTCCGGATATCAGCCCGTCAACGATATCCTTGTATTCAGAGCCGTCCTTGTCAAGCTCTATGTAGGTCACGAACCTCGCACCTGTCTCGACTACCTCGATATCGAACTTAGCCTTGTCAACTGCGACCTTATTTCTGAGCCTTACGCCGTCACGCACCGAGAAGCTGTACTTTCCGACCGGCTCGCAGTCGTAGAAGATAATGCTGCTTGCAGATGACACGCCCTCGATAGTACCGAAGAGCTTCCTTTCAAGTGCAGCACTGCCGGAGAAGCCGTGCCGGAAAACGCCTGCGACAGTAGACGCAGGAATGAACGGAGAGCCGTTTCTGTGCCTTATGCAGTCATGGTCGGTATTGCTGTCGCTGCCGCTGCCTACTGAGACAGGTGACACTGCTTCAAGAGTGAGTCTGTAGTATGTATGCGTGCTCATGCACCTGCACCTCTCTTTCCGGTATTTTTCCCTGACCCTGATTTCTGGAGCGTGATGTAGTTATATCTGCCCAGACGCAGTATGAGCATGATGTACTCCCTTTGCAGCTTCCAGTCATAGTGGTTGGCGTGGGAGTATGTATACAGATTTTCTGCTGCTCTTCTCTTTGCTGGATTCTTGATACTCCTTATCCTGCTTCTGAAGTCGATACTGTCCTTTGCCTCCTCAGCCATGAGCGACACACGCCCGATGAATGCCGGATTCCACGTATCCGGCTTTCCGGTAGCACTTTTCGGGGAAAATACATCTCTTTTTTCACGGATATACCGGATAGCGGCATTCCGCATATTCTCTCTCTCTTCTACCGCACTGAGCATTGAGCGTATCTTTTCAGCCTTTTCGCTCGTGCCGGCATCGCCTGTAGAATCGAACGCAAGGGGCTTGGAATATATGCTGGCATAGCTGCCCTTTTTGCATACCCTTATCCTTCCGCAGCCCTCATGCTGCTTTTCGCCTATCGTCCTGCGTGCTTCAACGTCGCACTCCTTTTCAGCCTCTGCCAGTATGACGCTGCCTGCTGCGACAGCACGGATATGCTGCTTTTTGAGCCGCATTACCGAGAGGAATCCTCTGAGTGTGGTGTATTTCAGCACGCTTGAGGGTGCAGGCTCACCGGGTATTTCGAGAGCCTTTACGACACTCTCTGCATTGGGGGAGATATTGCCGTACTCGTCACGGATAACTGTGTCAGTCTCGAATATATACATAAGCGTATCGCCCGGCTTTACGTGGATAGTCTTATCCTCACATCTGCTTATCCTTGAAGCAGCGAGGGTGCAGTGTGAATACTGTGCAGTCCTGCTTCTGCCGACAGAGATATCACAGCTGCCTAAAAGACCTGCTATGAGCTTCATATCATCTCCGCTGGCAGTTATGCTGCCCCGGAAATACTGTCCCCGGCTGAGGCACAGCTGGGTGTAAAGCCCTTTTTTGTTGGAGATACTGTTGTGGTAGATTATTTCCGTATCAGCCGACAGCAGCTTCATATCCGCAGACAGACAGCCCTTTTTCAGCGGCTTGGGACGCAGCTCCAGATTTTCCTTTACGCTCCTGTCAACTATCGTTCCCTTTTCGTCCTTTATCTTTCCGAATACAGCCGGTGCCGGGATATACTCATTCAGCTTGCTGTCGGAGATATACAGCGGAGAATACGACACGCCGCCGCCGAGGAAGAGCCTGTCAAATTCCTCGCTCTGAGCGGTATTTCCGGGTATTTTGAGGTATTCTCCGGCAAGCATACCGAGGACTGCCTGACCGCTTATATGATCCATAGTCTCGTCAGATGATTGACCGGGGAGCATAACGCACTCATCGAGCCTTACCGCATATTCAAGGATATATCTCTTGTCCGGAGCGATATCCTCCGGTATCCCGATACCCTGCTTTTTTTCGTCCGCTGATCTGACAAGGCTGCACCTGACAGCACCGAAGCCTCTTGTCCTTTTGCTGCCTATATGCCGCAGAGCCTTGCATATGCGTCCAAGCTCCTCTGCGTATTTATCGTCTATATCCGCAGCCGCTTCAAATACAAGGCTGCTGTCCTCGTCCCAGGGAGCGTGCCGGTCAACAGCTCTTATGAACCGCAGTGAATTGTCCTTAGCCCTGCCGTCATCTGATATCGCAGTCGAGGCGTATGTGGAGGAGAACAGGTCTGTAACTGCCGCTGGCGGCAGGCTGGTGCCGGAAAGCTCATGTGAAAGCTCATCTGCACAGTCGAGCTGTGCGTCACTGATACGGAGCGAGCCGCCGTTCACGCTTCCCGGTGTTCCGAAGATATCGTCTGTCAGCTTTGACCCGATATACACTGCGGCATTACGCAGACAGCCCTTCAGCCGTCTTGCTGGTATAAAGGGTATACCGCTGCTGTCGGTCGTGATATCTGTATCTATCACAGAAGCATAGCCGTCGCCGCTCGCTGCACAGAGATCCGACATAAGCTCTATACGTATGGTGTACACTATTCATTACCTCCCTTGAACCAAAGGTCATAGACCAGTGAGATATCGTAGATCAGCTGACGAAGCTCGTCCTCTTTTTCCTTGTATTCATTCATAAGGTCGATGAACGGCTTGCCGCAGCGGGATTTCAGACGCTCAGTCTCAGCGATGAACACAGAGCCGCCCGTCACAGCCGCCTCGCCGAGATACTTGACCTTGCTCCTCTTTGCAGCTGAGCTGAGTATCCTGCCGACACGGATAAATTCCTTGAATTCCTCAGTGCTGTAGGGGCGTTTCGTAAGCCCCTTTTCCTGCCTTTCACGGATAGCCTCAAGGCTTCCGGTGATGCCGGAGCTGCAATAATGAAAGTCGATGAAGCTCACAGTGCTGCCGGAGCTTCTTGACCTCTTTTTACCTGATTCGCAGCAGCTCTCAGCTACCTCGTATATATCGGCAAAGGGGGCGTGGCTGTGGAATATGGCTATACCTGCACACGACGCATTTGGTATGCCCGGAGCGAGCGGGGGAGTTTTTCCAAGCTCCCCGAAGTAGGCATTCACGAGATCCATTGCGTCCTCTGCACGGCATATCAGGGTTATTTCGTCGCCGCCGCCGATTATCTGCCTGTACCTGTGTGCCTTTTCCGGCTTTTCGGCAATAAGCTCAGCCTGCCTGTCATTCTTCTCCTTGAGGCAGCGTTCCATAGCCATTACAGGGCGGTCAACGAAATATTCGTTGGTGTGCAGGGAAAATTCCCTTAGAGCGGTGACGCAGCCGGGATAATCTGTCATATTCCCCGTGCAGGCGGTAAGCTTCGAGCCCATATCGTTTCCGTCGATATAGATGACCGCAAGCATACTGTCCTCACCCTTTTGCAGGACAAGGGAATCGAGTACGCCTGTGCTGAGCTCAGACCCGCTGTTACCGTCGTACATTTCGTTCTTGTGTATGGATTCGAGCGTCATATCGACATATTCTCCGTGCAGCCGCTTCTTTTCCGCTATCGGCAGGAAGGTGGTGCTGTCGGTCTGGGTTATCGGCAGTACGCTTGTCGGTACGGAAAAAGTCCCCATATCCTTCTGCCTGTTCTTCTCAGCATACAGCCTCTCCCTGTCCGCCTTGAAATCGCCGGTATATTCTGTTCCGGCGGCGATGATGCTTATCGAATACGTTCTTTCGAGCAGCATTTTCGAGAATATACGGTTGGCTTTTATGTAGGTATCCCGGCAGTCGTAGAGGACGTTGAGGTTTCCTCCGCCCTCATATATGACAGTGCCGTTGTAGCCCTCACTGATGAAGCTGTCGGGATCGAAGAGTTTCTTTTCCGACGATTCCTCGACCCATGTGTTTTTTATCCTTATGCCGTGCTTTTCAGCCTCGGAAATAAACATCCTATATACGCCTGACAGCATACGTGATGCCCCGCTTATCTCCCTTATCTTATTGGTACGGTAGATGTACTCCTGCTTGCTGCGGCAGTCATACATTGCGGTATATTTTCCGTTATTTGTTTCCATAGCCCTTTATCACTCACTTTCTGATAAATGAAATCACACTGTATGTGCGAAAATTTGCCGCTACACAGTGCCATGACGCTTCCTGATGACATGACCCATTCCCAGGGCGGTCTTTATGCCTATGCCGGAGTATTCAGCGAAGCTGCACAGCATTGAGACGTAGCTCCTGAATTCCGGGGAGCCCTTTGTCCTGAGCGAGATATATCCGGTAAACGCCGGTATTTTCACGCCCTCAGTCTGGAATACAGTGCTTTCTATGCGAAAATCAGGCGTTGCCACGCATCTCAGCAGCTCTGCGGAGAGAGCGTCGTAGTCGTTGTCCTCAATGCCGTAGATACTGTCGAAGCGCTTTGCAAGCCCTGTGAACATCATTCTTATGTCGGGGATATTCACATAGCTCCCCGCAGCCTTGAATGCACACGGCGTCAGGAATTGCAGCACCGCACCTGTCCCGCCGGAATTACGCTCCAGAAGCTCGTCGCAGGAGTCGTAGCGTATCTCAGGCTCGCCGAAGACTATAAGATCCTTTTTGTGCTTTATGTAAGCCTCCCGCAGACTGAGGACAGGTACGGCTATATTCTCGTATGCCTCCTGGGTGAGAGTGTTCACAGTCCATACATTTCCGGAATTTCCGGCATTTCCGCCGCCGCTGTCCGGACTGTTCCATACGTACTGACTGAACGGGCGTATCGGCAGGGAGTGCAGCAGAGAAGCATATTCCGTCGGTATCTTCTCCATCAGCATCCCGTGCATCACAGACGAAGCGGATACGCTGTACCGCAGTCCCTTCTGACTTTCAAACGGCAGCCTTATCTGACAGATCATTTCTTCTTCTTTCCGAGTGCGGCGGTGAGCAGCTCTCTGCATTCCGGGAGCTTTTCACGCTCTGACTCAGGCAGCTCAGGGTACTCCGGACTGCACGACTTCATCACATCAAGGAGTATCTCAGTGATGAGATATCTTGTGTACCATCTCTGGTCGCCGGGGAGCACATACCACGGGCTGTTCTTTGTACCGGTCGCATTAATGACCTCGTTGAAGCACTCCATATACGCATCGAATTTGTCACGGACCTTCAGGTCATCTGCCCGGAATTTCCAGTTCTTCTCAGGTATCTCGATACGCTCAAGAAGCTGCTCGGTCTGCTCCTCAGGAGTGATGTGCAGGAAGATCTTTACCATGCGGTAGCTGTTCTCGTAGAGATACTGCTCAAAGTCGTTGACCTGTCTGTATCTCTCCTTGAAGAACTCCTTGTCGCTCTTGCCGATATTTCTCTGAGCCATGTGGTAGTTCGGCTTTATGTTCTCGACCTGCACAGTGATGAGGTCTTCGTAGTGGCTGCGGTTAAAGACGGCTATCTCGCCCCGGCGGGGTATATTCTGATGTACCCGCCACAGGTAGTCATGTGCAAGCTCCTCAGAGGTGGGAGCCTTGTAGGAGTGCACCTTTACGCCCTGCGGATTCATACCGCTGAATACGTGCTTTATCGCAGAATCCTTTCCGGACGCATCAAGTGCCTGTATGACCACGATAATGCCCTCTCTGCCGTCGGCATAGAACCTGTCCTGCAAAATGTCAAGCTCAGCCTTGTTCTTCTCATACTCCGCAATTATTTTCTCCTTATCGGCGTCATCAGCCTTGCTGTTAGTCGGGAGCTTGCGGATATCGGTCTTTTTTCCGCCGGTGAATGCGTATTTGTCTGCTTTCATATAAAAAACCTCCGGATCCAGAATACATATGTACATTATATCAGATTTCTTTCCCAAAGTAAAGAGGTTTTTCAGAAATAATCATCAATTTTACTTGCTGTAGTCTTGACACGAGCCGGAAAACGTGATAAAATCACACTTGTCGAGCAGCAGAGAGCGTAAGTCCAGATAACGGGCTTACGCTCTCTGCTTTTGTATTATAATGGTTATGGCAGCTTCCCTTAAAGTCTCCGGAATATGAAAGGAGCAGGTATGAAAGCAGAAATGAAAAGGGACAACAGTATTGCAAGAATGGCAGAAACGCCGGTAAACAGGCTTATGCTGTCAATGGGGATACCCATGATAATCTCGATGGCTTTGCAGGCGTTCTACAATATCGTGGACAGTGCATTCGTGTCGAACATGAGGGAGAACGGCGAGGCTGCCCTGAATGCACTTACGCTTGCGTTTCCGGTGCAGATGCTGATGATAGCCTTCAGTATCGGAACGGGAGTCGGAATGAACGCACTTCTCTCTAAATCTCTCGGACAGGGCGATACTGAGAGGGCGGCAAGGGCTGTCGGGAATGCGGAGTTCCTTGCAGCGGTGATATACGTGATCTGCTGTATCTTCGGCATTTTCGGTGCTGATGCGTACATATCCTCGCAGACCTCCGATCCGCTGATACACTCAATGGCAGTGAAGTATCTGAGGATATGCTGCTGCGGCTCTATAGGTACGGCGTACTTTGCGGTATTTGAAAAGGCTTTGCAGGCGGCGGGGCTGTCGCTTTACTCCACTATCGCCCAGATATCCGGAGCAGTCGTGAACATAGTCCTTGACCCGGTGCTTATCTACGGACTTTTCGGTCTGCCGGAAATGGGCGTGACCGGTGCTGCGTGGGCAACGATAATCGGGCAGATAGTATCGTTTGCTGCGGCTTATTTCTTCCACCTGAAAAAGAATACCGCAGTAAAGAACGGATTTTGCTATATGAAGCCGTCCGTGCCGATAATCAGGACGATATATTCAATAGGTCTCCCGGCGATAATCTCACAGGCTCTGATGTCGGTCATGACCTACGGGCTGAACCGGATACTCGCTAACATCAGCACATCAGCGGTCACAGCCTACGGACTATACTATAAAATACAGCAGTTCATACTCTTTGCGGCATTCGGGCTCAGGGACGCAATAACGCCGATAGCGGCATTCAGCAGCGGAATGAGGGACCGCCGCAGGGTACTTGATACTGTGAAATACGGCGTGCTTTACACATTCGTGATAATGGCGGCTGGGCTTGCGGTACTGGAGATATGTGCAAAGCCGCTTGCCGGTGCTTTCGGGCTGTCAGACGAGACGGAGAGCCTGTGTATCAGTGCGATAAGGATAATATCGGTAAGCTTCATCTTTGCCGGGTTCAATATTGCGTGTCAGGGCGTATTTCAGGCACTTGACAGCGGAGTGCAGTCGCTGGTCATATCGCTTCTGCGGCAGCTTGTGCTCGTTCTTCCGCTGGCTTACGTATTCGCAGGACTTGTGAGCAGCGGCAGCTCTCCGGCATGGCTTGTCTGGACGGCGTTCATCATTTCTGAGGGCGTTTCTGCGGCCGCAGCACTTGTAATGCTTGTGAAAAGGCTGAGGGCTGATGAGTAAATGATCATACAGCAAAAGGACAGCACAGCTGTCCTTATTTGTTGCCATAAGCTAACCGTATATACTCAGAGTTTATGGAAGATGTGAACAATTACTCATTCGTTTGCACAGACTAATTTGAGACAACTAACAAAAATAGTTTTATCAAACAAACTTTTCTTGACGATTGAGTTTGTGTATGCTAAAATACTGTTTGTGATCGATAACATATAGCTCAGACATCCTTGCCCCCTATGCGGCAGGGAGTTTATCATTTATGGCGGTCTGTAATAATTTTGTAACCACTTTCCGGATCCGCCGAACTGGAGGAATAATAATGTCACCAAAACGAGTGCAGGGAAGATACGCTTTCAGCCCTGCGAAGCTGCTGTGTGCGATGGCGGCAGCTATGATAATGCTCTTCATGCTGCTCCCGGCTGCTCCGGGGAGGAACAATGCCCTGAATGCGGGTGCTTCTGAGGTAACGGACTACATAGCCACATGGAGCGACTACAAGGAGAGCGGCAACCCGATAGCAACGTGGAATGACGTAGCTGATGCGATGGATAAGGTCTTTGCGGCAGCTGACCAGCTCTATATCAACGGCGACGCAGATGCAGCATACAAGGCTGTCAACGCCGGCTACTACGGCTACTATGAGACTACCGGCTTTGAGCGTACCGCAATGGGCTATATCGCAGGCTCACGAAAGACTGAGGTCGAGCTTCAGTTCGCAGCGGCAAAGGCTGTGACGAAGAACAGCGGTACTACTGATGAATTCGAGACTGAGCTTGTGAAGCTTATGGCTATGATACGCCGTGATGCGAACGTGCTTGACGGTCTTACCGATAAGAGTGCCGATTCTGAGCCTGAGAGCGACACCCGTGCAAGGCTTGGATCGCTCCTCAGCGGAGAGAGTGCAGACGCAGCGGCTGATACAGATACGGCAGCGGATACTGCTGATGACAGTACATCAGACGATACAGCGGACGCTTCCCAGAACAGTCAGGTAACTCCGGGCGAGGGTGCGGTAAGCGTCGGCGGCGGAGGCGGCGGCTGGGTAACGTTTGCAGCGTGCTTCGGTATAATCCTCCGTGAAGGACTTGAGGCGATACTTGTAGTCGGTGCGATAATAGCGTACCTTGTAAAATCCGGCAACAAGGATAAGCTCAAGGTGGTATACGCAGGCTGCGTGCTTGCGATAGCCGCAAGCTTCCTGTGTGCATGGCTGCTTGACAGACTCAAGCTCGCAAACAGTGCAAATCAGGAGATAATCGAGGGTATAACAGCTCTCATAGCGGTCGTTGTGCTGTTCTACGTCAGCAACTGGATGGTCTCAAAGGCACAGGCTGACAACTGGAACAGATACATTGACGAGCAGGTAAAGGGCTCTGCTGAGACCGGCAGCGTGTTCACGCTCGGCTTTACAGCATTCCTTGCGGTATTCCGTGAGGGTGCGGAGGTAATTCTCTTCTTCCAGCCTCTTCTCGGTGACGACAAGAGAATGGTATGGGGCGGCTTCGGCGTAGGCTGTGTCGTGCTTGCAGTGGTATTCATTCTGATACGCTTCTTCAGCGTCAGACTTCCGATACGCCCGTTCTTCCTCGGCACAAGCATACTCATGTTCATCATGTCGATATCGTTCCTCGGCTCTGGTATCAAGGAGCTTATCGAGGGCGACGCAATAACGATGACACCCTTCCTTACCGGACTTATACCCTCCAACAACGTAATGGACGTTCTGGGTATCTATCCGATAGTACAGACTCTTGTTCCGCAGCTGATACTCATTCTCATTACGGTAATGATATTCGTTATGCAGGGCTGGAAGAGAGATAACCGCCGTGAGGCAGGCATACTTGCGATAGTCCTCGGCGGACTTGGTGCTCATAAGTTCTATACAGGAAAGTATGGTCAGGCACTTATATGTGTGATCTTCTGCTGGACGTTCATTCCGGCTGTGACAGGTATAATGACAGGTATCCACTACCTCACAGAGACTGATGAGGAGTTTGCACAGGAGCTTGCCCCGAAGAAAAAGGAGAAAAAGGCTCCGAAGCAGAAAAAGGAAAAGCCGGCAAAGCCTGAAAAGGCAGCGGCTGCAAAGAAATGATCTATAAGCCTTTAAGTCCCCGGTGTTCCGGGTTCTATACAAGGAGACTACAGAAAAGCTTGTAGTCTGAAATCTATCAAGGAGGAAAAAACAATGACAAAGAAGATAATTGGTATCTCTCTTATCGCTGCTATGGCAGCAGCCTTCACAGGCTGCGGAAGCACAGCAGACAGCAGCAGCACATCTGCTCCTGAGAGCTCTTCACAGGCTGAGGTAACAGAGGCAGCTGAGGAGTCAGAGGCTGAGGAGACAGATGCAGAGGTAGAGGCAGAGCCGGCAGCAGCAGCTCCCGGAGAGACTGAGGGATTTGTTGAGATCCCGATCTTTGAGGACGAGGAGTGCGGATTCCTCAACGTTTCAGCTGTATACTTCCAGCCTGTTCCGATGTCAGGCGGCAACGAGAGCATTGAGGATTTCGATCTTCACCTTGAGGCTGATATAGCTGCTCTTCAGAACGACCTCGGCTACGGCGTAGGCGACTGGGTACCTTACCTCACAGTTGATTACGATGTAATAGGCTCTGACGGAAGCACAGCTGCTTCTGGTACATTCATGGAGATGAGTGCATCTGACGGCCCGCACTACGGTGCTAACATAGCTCTTCCGGACGCAGATACATACACACTCAAGCTCACTATCCACAGCCCTGAGGAGAACGGCTATCTGCTCCACGTTGACGCAGAGACAGGCCCTGGCGGAACATTCGACGAGTACTTTGCTGACGGCAACCTCACAGTTGAGTTTGACGGCTGGGAGTACATTCCGCAGGAGTGGTAAGAATAATCTGATCGGAGGATCATTTCTCTGATACAAGCACCAATGCTCTGTGTTTTTTCGCAGAGCATTTGTGTGCATTTATGGGGTATTTTATTCTGTACTATATATAGACGATGAGATGAGGATGGATCTGTATATAGTACAGAATAAACAATTTTTTTAACGGAGGTTCCCGGACGTGCTGAAATATTTTGTCGATACATCTGAGCAGCTCATCACTGCTGCTCTGCTTGCAGGACTTGCACTCGGCTGGTCGCACCTTGCCTACGGAAAGGCAGGCAGACTGATAGTACGTATCTGCACCATTGCCGGTATACTGAGTGCGGGCGTGATGTCCTACCTGAAAAACGCAACAAGAAAAATAGATACATCAATGTGGACACTGAGAATATTCATTGTCTCACTTGCGGCTCTGCTCCTGTTTATCATACTGACCGCAGTATCCGCAGGACTGAGAAAGAAAAAGCCGAAGGCTTCCGGTGCTCTTTCAACAGCTGCGGCTGTCCTCCTCGGTATCATCGCTTTCGGAGTTATGCTCTATTCCCTCCCGGATATCCTTGCGTATCCGTACACGATACTTCTTGTGGAAAAGAGCGTGCTCTCAACGACGTTTATCCTCAAGGTCATCGGTATCATCTTCGGTATGCTGCTTGTGTTCCTTGCAGGACTTGCCGTGAACCACGGACTCAGGAGAATGAAAAGGGGCACGGCGTTCACTGTCCTCACCCTTGCCATGCTGCTCAATGCAGTGCGTCAGGTGACGATGTGCCTGCGTATCATGATAACCAAGAGAATGATACAGTCGAATACTACGCTTTTCAACATAGTAAAGTTCTCCTCGAACAATGAGAGACTGTTCATCTATGGGGCTATGCTGATATCCCTTTCTGTACCGGTGATACTCTATATAATGAGCTGCAACGTGAATGAGCCGTACAGCAACCCTGCACAGCACAGGAAGATACGCTATAAGTGGAAGGTGACAAGACGCTGGGCGGTGCTTGCAGTTCTTGCACCGGCAATGGTCGTGCTGAACATGACTGCTGTATATGCCTCTGTAAACAAGGTCGTTGAGCTTTCACCTGTTGAGGACGCAGAGGTGCGTGACGGTGCGGTATATGTCACCTTTGAGCAGGTCGCAGACGGTCATCTGCACCGCTTCGGCTATGTGACCGAAAATGACGTACAGATACGCTTTATCGTGATAAAGAAGCCGAATTCCTCGTCCTACGGCGTGGGTCTTGACGCCTGTGATATATGCGGCGAGACGGGTTATTACGAAAAGGACGGACAGGTGGTCTGCAAGCTGTGTGATGTTGTCATGAATATCAACACCATAGGCTTCAAGGGCGGCTGCAATCCGATAGTCATACCCTATACTATCGAGAACGGAAATATCGTTGTTCCGATAGAGGGACTTGTGGAATACGAAAAGGAATTCAAGTAAATTACGGGAGGAATAAGATGTTCTTCAGAATGATAAGGGGAACGCTCCTGAGACAGTGGAAGAAAATGCTCATGATCGGCTTCACCATTGCTCTCGGTACGTCCCTTGCAGTCGCAATGCTCAGCGTTATGCTCGATGTCGGCGACAAGGTGAATCAGGAGCTGAAGACCTACGGTGCGAATATAACAGTAGTGCCGAAGGAGGCTTCAGTCATCAGCGACCTCTACGAGCTTGAGGGCGGTGAGTCGTCCGGAGCGTATCTGCGTGAGGACGAGCTCGGAAAGATAAAGACTATCTTCTGGGCGTTCAATATAGTTGACTTTGCACCGTTCGTCAACGCTCAGGCGACGCTCCCGGACGGCAGCGAGGTAACTGCGGTCGGCATCTGGTTCAATCACCATATGGAGCTTCCGACGGGTGAGCAGCTCGATGCGGGAGTTGTCAGCATGAGAAGCTGGTGGGAGATAAAGTCCGGCAGCTGGATAGACGAGCAGAACGGCGATGAAAATACAGCAATGGTGGGCAGCGTACTCGCCGAAAGGGAGGGCATTTCCGCCGGCGATACGATAACCCTCACAGGCAGCTCCGGCAGCGTTTCCGTAAAGGTCGCAGGTATATTCGATGCCGGCGGAGACGAGGACGAGCAGATATTCATGCCGCTCAACACCGCTCAGGCACTTTCCGGACTTGACGGAAAGATCGACAGCATAGAGGTCAGTGCTCTTACCACTCCGGACAACGAGCTTGCGGAGAGGGCTGCCAAAGACCCCGGCTCGCTGACAGTCAGCCAGTATGAAACGTGGTACTGCACAGCGTATGTCAGCTCTATCTGCTATCAGATACAGGAGGTAATTACCGATTCTGTAGCCTCTGCGGTGCGGCAGGTCGCTGATTCGGAGGGCGAGATACTTGAAAAGACGAAGCTGCTCATGCTGCTTATCACAATACTCAGCCTCATCGGTGCAGCTCTCGGAATATGCAACCTTGTTACGGCAAGCGTAATGGAGAGAAGCAGCGAAATGGGACTTATGAAGGCGATAGGTGCTCAGAGCGGCGAGGTCACGGGACTTGTGCTGACGGAGATATTCATAACAGCCGTCATCGGCGGAGCTGTGGGATTTTTCGCAGGCTTCGGCTTTGCTCAGATAATCGGTCACACGGTATTCGGTGCTGCTGTGAGCCTTAGTCCTATGGTAATACCGATCTCTGCGGTGCTTGTTGTCCTTGTGACGCTTGCAGGCAGTATCCCGGCGATAAGAATGCTTCTCAGACTACAGCCGGCAGAGGTGCTTCATGGAAGATAAGAACAGGGAGGAGGCTGGATAGCAATGGACAACAGCAATATAAAAAGCAGCCCGGCGGCTGCACAGGATACAAAAAAGTCCGGCGGCTCGGCAAGAACGAAAATGTTCCTGCGTATGATAACGGCTTCGCTCATCATACGGCGTTCAAGAATGCTTGCGGCTCTTATGTCGATCGCCATTGGTGCGACGATACTTTCCGGACTTGTTACGATATACTACGACGTTCCCCGGCAGATGGGAGCACAGTTCAGAAGCTACGGTGCGAATATGATACTCACCGGAGCAGACGGAGCCTTCACGCAGGAGGATATGGATTTTGCACTTTCCCAGCTCGGCTCGGCTGAGGTGGTCGGTGCGGCTCCTTACCGATATGACAACGTGAGGATAAACGAAAGCCCGGTCGTTGCGGCAGGAACTGATATGCAGCAGGCGAGTGCGGCAAGCCCGTACTGGTCGATAGAGGGAGAGCTTCCGGCTTCGTCAGGGCAGATAATGGTCGGAGCGAAGATAGCGGACAGCTTCCGGCTCAAGGAGGGCGGCTATGTTACAGTTACATATACCCCGGAGCTTGAGACTGAGGACGGCGAGGTCACGGCTGATGAGCTTATGGACTTCGAGATAACGGCGATACTCCAGACCGGCGGCTCTGAGGAGAACTATGTGTATATGTCAACTGAGGATATCGAGGCACTTACCGGCGAGACAGACCGGATAGACGTTGCGGAGCTGAGCATTTCAGCGGGTTCGGGAGAGCTTTCGGGCTTTGCGGATAAGATAAACAGCGGCTCGGACGCCGTCAGTGCAAGGCTCGTCAAGAGAGTAACAGCCTCTGAGACCACAGTCCTCACAAAGCTTCAGGCACTTGTGCTGCTCGTTACTATAGTCGTGCTCGCACTTACGATGATATGCGTTGCGACAACAATGACAGCGGTGGTTGCGGAAAGGCGGCGTGAGATAGGTCTGAGAAAGGCGATAGGTGCGTCAGATCAGAGCATAATCAAGGAATTTATGGGCGAGAGCATACTTCTCGGACTGCTCGGCGGAATACTTGGCTCGGTGCTGGGCTTTGTGTTCGCACAGGAGGTCAGCGTGAGGGTGTTCAGCAGCTCTATTTCGTTCAGACCGCTGCTCGTGCCGATAACAGTGCTGGTGTCCATAGCAGTCACCGGACTTTCGAGCCTGTTCCCGATAAAGAGTGCGACTGAGGTCGACCCGGCACTTGTACTGAAGGGCGAATAATCAATCTGAGGGAGTGAGATATATGAGCTTACTGGAGCTTAAAAACGTTTATAAGATATATGGTCAGCTTCATGCACTTGACAACGTGAGCATGAAGGTGGAAAAGGGTGAGTGGGTGTCGATAATGGGACCCTCCGGCTCTGGAAAGAGTACCATGATGAACATAATCGGGTGCATGGATAAGCCGTCACAGGGCGAGGTGCTGCTCGACGGAGAGGATATCTCCAAAAAGGACGCAAAGAGCCTTACCACTATACGCCGTGACAAGATAGGACTTATCTTCCAGCAGTTCCACCTTGTCAACTATCTGACGGCGGTGGAGAATGTAATGCTCGCACAGTATTACCACAGCCTTCCGGACGAAAAGGAGGCTATGGAGGCATTGGAGCGTGTGGGACTTGCTGACAGGGCAAAGCATCTGCCGAGCCAGCTTTCAGGCGGTGAGCAGCAGAGAGTTTGTGTTGCGAGGGCACTTATAAACCACCCGGAGATAATCCTTGCCGATGAGCCTACGGGAAATCTTGACGAGGCGAACGAGAAGATAGTCGTTGACCTTTTCCACAAGCTGCACAACGAGGGCACTACGCTCATCGTCGTTACTCATGACCCGGAGGTCGCACAGGTGGCACAGAGAATGGTGGTTCTCAGGAGCGGAAAGCTCTCGAAGGAAGTTGTAAACGAGCATTTCACGGGCGAGATAAGCTACGCCGACTGACGAGGAGAAGAACTATGAGAAAATATGCTATACTTCTGCTTGCGTGCATGACTGCTGCGGCAGCTGTAACGGGCTGCGGACAAAAGAGCTATAAGGACGGAACGTATACCGCTCAGAGCCAGGAGTACGTCAACGACGAGGACGACTCCACCGCAGGAAACGGCTACGGGGTCGTTACACTGACGATAAGCGGCGGCAGCATTACAGCGTGTGAATTCAAGACCTATGAGCTTGACGGAACTCTCAAGGGCGAGGACTACGGCAAGGAGAACGGTGAAATTGCAAACCGGGATTTCTACAACAAGGCTCAGAAGGCAGTCGGAGCGTGCGACAGATATGCACAGCAGCTCGTTGACAAGGGAAATATCAAGGACGTTGACGCTATAAGCGGTGCGACTGTCAACTACAACGAGTTCATGGAAGCAGCCGGGGAGGCACTGAAGCAGGCAGAGGAATGATCTGAAAACGGAGTGATGATATGAAGGCAAGGGCTCTCAGGCATATCGGCATTATTTCCGCTGCACTGGTCTGCACTCTCGGTATACCGTATCTGAGTACCGGGCATTTGCAGCAGGTCATCAGCGGCAGTACGGACGCAGTTTCCGGGGCTTCGGTAGCTATTGACCAGCCGTCGGGGGATTATATCGTGATGATAAATCCGGAAAAGCACAGCGATGAGGAGACTCTTTCTCAGTGGAGGGCGTTCTTTACCGGTGACGATACGCCGCTTATTTTTGAGGATATCAGCTGTACCTCCGCTGCAAATGACCCGGCAGGCACGGAAATGGCGGAGAGCTTCTGCTCACGCCTGCCGGAAAATCAGATGTCTCTCCGGACTGAGGACGCATCGCTCATGCTGTCAAAGGCGGACTGCGGCAGATTTGACGTTATCATAATGTCGGCGGAGCTTGCGGACGCATTCAATGCGTATTCAGCCGCAGAAAGAGCCGGTGCGGAGATACTGCGTATCCACGGAGCAGAGAGTGCCGGGGAGGATATATCATGAGAAGATTCAACGCTATACTCAGCATGGGTGTGCTCGTGCTGTTCCTTGTCCACGCCATAGCCGGGGGATTTCAGCTTGCCGGACTTATCCCCGGAGGGAATACAGTCATGCAGGTGCTTGCATGGATAATGGCGGGACTGATATGCGTGCATATGGTCATCGGGATAAAGCTGACGGCTGATACCCTGAGGGCGATACGCCGCTCCGGGAAGAGCTATTTTAAGGAGAACGCACTGTTCTGGGCAAGGCGTATCAGCGGCTTTGCAGTTATGCTGTTCATTGCGGCTCATATCGTCTTGTTCCTCGGCAAAAACGAGGACGGAGCGTTCCGGCTCAGCTATTTCGGTACCTTGCAGCTCATCTCGCAGCTGCTTCTTGTCATTTCCGTGGCTGTCCATGTGATAACTAACATACGCCCGCTGATGACCGGTCTTGGTATCAGGAGCTATGGAAAATTTGCATTTGATATTCTTTTTGTACTGTCCGTGCTGCTGTTTTTTGCGGGGGCAGGCTTTGTTATATACTTTATCCGCTGGAAGCTGATATAGTCCGGAGGTGCAGGCGTTGGAAAGAGTGAATATAATCGGGGCAGGGCTTGCAGGGCTTTCTGCCGCTATACATCTTGCAAAGGGCGGAGTTCCGTGCCGCCTGTTTTCTTTGCAGCCGTCGGAGAGGGCACAGTCCGTTCTTGCGGAGGGCGGTATCAATGGAGCACTCAATACTATGGGTGAGGACGACTGCACGGAGAACCACTATAACGACACTCTCCGGGGCGGAGTTTATATGGCTGACCCGAATGCTGCGGCACGGCTGACGGAGGGAGCACCGGGCATACTCAGGTGGCTTGAGGATATCGGAGTGCCTTTCAATATGAAGGACGGAGAGATCGTCCTGAGAAATTTCGGCGGTCAGAAAAAAAAGCGTACAGCATACGCAAGAAGCAGCACCGGAAAGATAATCATGACCGCAGTTATCGACGCAGCCCGGAGGTATGAGGTATCCGGACTGATAGAGAGATACCCCCACCACGAGCTGATACGGCTCATCATAGACAAAGACAGCTGCACCGGTGCGAGGGTACGTGACAGCTATACCGGTAAAATTGCGGACTATAACGGTATCGTAATAATGTGCAGCGGCGGAATGAACGGCATATTCCCCGGCATGACCACCGGCACTACCCAGAATACCGGGGACGCCGTCGCCTGTGCATTCTCTCAGGGAGTACGCTTCGGGAATCTTGAAATGCTCCAGTATCACCCCACGACTATCGGTATCTCCGGCAAGAGATGCCTTGTGACCGAGGCGGCAAGAGGTGAGGGCGGAAGGCTGTATATCGAGAGAAACGGCAGCGAGTGGTACTTCATGGAGGAGAAATATCCGGAGCTGAAAAATCTCATGCCGAGAGATGTCGTCGCAAGAGAGATGTACTTCGTGCGGCGGCAGGAGGACTGCGGGGATCAGGTGTACCTCGATATGAGGGAGCTGCCGGAGGAGACATGGCAGAACAAGCTGAGCGACCTGCGTGAGGAGATAATAAGCTACCTGTCCATTGACCCTAAGGATACGCCGATACCGGTGCATGAGGGGATACACTATTTCATGGGCGGCATTGATACGGATATCCGCCACAGGACTAATATCCGGGGGCTTTACGCTGCCGGGGAGTGTACGTGTCAGTATCACGGTGCGAACCGCCTCGGCGGAAATTCCATGCTCGGAGCACTTTTCGGCGGAAAGACTGCGGCAGAGAGCGTTATTGAGGAGCTTTCCGGGGAGGATAACGCACCGGAGACTGAGCCGGCGGCGTATGAAGGCACAGACGAGTATTCTGATCCGGCTTCTCCGGAGCTGATAGAAAAAATAAGCCATATACTCCTTGAAAGCATGGGCATAGTCCGCAGTGAGAGCGGTATCTCAGCAGCACTTGACAGGCTGCGTGCTCTTGGAAATGATGCCCCGGCGGGCGGATATAATGCAAGGGAGCAAAACAGGCTCAGGCTCGCTGAGGCAATGCTTCTCTCGGCACTTGAACGCCGTGAGAGCAGGGGAGCACACTACCGGGAGGACTACCCGGAAAAGCGTGAGGAATACCGCAGGACGACCGTTGCAGAGCTGAAGGGCGGCAGGACTGAGATAAGCTTCAGGGAGCTTCCGGAAAGGCGGCAGATATGAAAATACAGCTTGATATACTGCGGCGTGAGGCAGCTGGTGCGGAGCCGTACTGGCAGAGCTTCATGTATGAGACTGAGGACGAGAATGCAACTGCGGCGACGGCACTGCGTGAGCTTGAAACAACGCCGGAGCTCAGGGATATAGACGGAAAACCGGCTGCACCGGTACGCTGGGAGTGCAGCTGTATGCAGAAAAAATGCGGTGCGTGTGCAATGATAATAAACGGGAAGCCCGTCCTTGCGTGCAGCTATCAGCTCCGCCAGGCTGAGGGCGGAAAAGTCCGGCTCGAACCGCTGAGCAAGTTCCCGGTGATCGCTGATCTCATAGCCGACAGAACTCCGATGCTCGAAGCACTGAGGGAAATGCGGCTGTGGCTGAACGAGAGGACAAAGGCGGACGAAACGGTGAACCATATCGCCTATGACGCTTCACGCTGTCTGCAATGCGGGCTGTGTCTGGAGGTGTGCCCGAATTTCTATACCGGCGGCAGATTTCCCGGCATGGCGGCGGCAGTCCCGGCGGCAAGGCTCATCTCTGTACTTCCTGAGAGCCAGCAGGCGGAGCTGTACAGGGCATACCGCCGTGGGATATATGAGGGCTGCGGAAAGTCGATGGCGTGCAGGAACGTCTGTCCTGCCGGGATAGATATCGAGGGGCTTCTTGTCAGCTCGAATGCGGCAGCTGTCTGGAAAAGGCGGATATTCCGCAAAAAGGACAGCGGAGGGAGCAGATGAGGCTCAGCCGTACCGGGGCAGTTCTGATATTCACCGCTGCGGCGTGGCTTTTCACCGGTACAGCTGCGTATGCAGCCGGGAGGGTCTCTGGCAGCAGTCCTGTGTATCACTATGAGGTACGCCGTGACTTGGGTGTATATTTCGGCAACGCTGACGAGGTCATTGCGGCGGTAAGGGAAAGTCTCAGCCGGCATGACTGGCGTATAACCGTAAGCTTCCGTGCCGGGAGCGAGTGCATGGACGATATACCGGATATTATCCGTGAGGTCATGGACTATGCCCGTGCGGAGACAGCTTCTCCGAGCGAGGGCGACTATCTGCGTACCACTATGGGGGGCTATGAGCTTGGATACAGCCACACTATTGCCGACGATACACCCGGTCAGACAGTGTATGCCTACAAAGCCGTTATAACGCCGGATTACTACACTACTCCGGAGCAGGAGGAGCAGGTAGATGATGAGGTCAAACGGATAATCACGGAGCTTGACATAACGGAGGATATGGGCGAGCATGAGCGTTTTATGGCTGTATATCGCTATATCTGCGAAAATGTCCGGTATGACCGGGTACACCGCAGCCACAGCGGATTCCACCTGAAATCCACGGCATTCGGGGCACTTATCTACCGGCGAGCGACGTGTCAGGGCTATGCGGCGGCAATGTACCGGCTGCTGCGGGAGTGCGGGGTCGGAGCAAGGGTCATCACCGGCACGGCATTCTACCCGGACGGCGAGGAGTATCACGCATGGAATATCGTCAGGATAGACGGAAAATGGTACAATACCGACGTGATGTGGGATATACAGGACAGCACAGAGGACTATCTTCTGCGGTCTGATGAGGATTTCCTGTATCACGAGCGGTCGCCGGAGTTCAGTACGCCGGAGTTTTATGCGGAATACCCTATGGCATGATGTCAGGGGAAACAACTGAGAGGAAGAGAGAATATGAAAAACAGCAGATCTACAAATGCAGCAGGGATAGCAATGATAATTGTCGGAGCTATTCTTTGTATCGGTGTCAAGGCGGTATTTCACGCCTGCGGAGCAAAGGACGACGGGACATTCATGAACTGCCACAATGCGGAAAATGCGGCAGCCGTGCTCGGTGCAGCAATGATGATACTGTCTGCCTTTTCGCTGTTTATCAGGAAAAAGGGCGTGAGGATATGCACGGCTGCCCTCACTGCGGCGGCAGGCATATTTGCCGCTGTGATACCAAACAATGTAATACATCTGTGCATGATGGAGAGCATGAGATGCCACGCTGTAATGCGTCCGGCGGTCATTATATGCGGAATTATCGGTGCCGCTGTATCGGTGCTGTTCATCATTTCCGTGCTCCTGAGCCGCAGTGCGGAGGGTGAGAAATGAAGAGCCTGCCGCTGAAAAATCTGTCCGGCAAGCCGGTCAGGACTGCGGTGCTGATCATTATCGCCGCACTTCTTTCGTTCACTATGCTTGCAGGCGGTCTTGTCGTGACAAGCCTCCGCAGCGGACTTTCGTCCCTTGAGGACAGGCTCGGTGCGGATATCATGGTCGTGCCGTATGAGGCAACGACTAAGTCGAACC
The DNA here is from genome assembly GCA_017475555.1 of Ruminococcus sp. Classification (GTDB taxonomy): domain Bacteria; phylum Bacillota; class Clostridia; order Oscillospirales; family Ruminococcaceae; genus Ruminococcus. The sequence goes on along the minus strand of JAFVFL010000020.1, from coordinate 75,261 downwards.
TTGAGAATATCGTATTGCAGGGCAGCACGGGCAGCTTTTATATGGATATGTCACGGGCTGAAAAGGTGCATACGGTCGAGGGGATAGGCAGGATATCGGATCAGTTTTTCCTTGCGTCAACGAAGTCCGACTGCTGCTCGATACCGGTGCAGATAATAGGGTTTGACCCGGAGACTGACTTCACGATAACCCCGTGGATACGCAGGAGCGGAGGGAATGAGCTTGGGCTGTTCGACGTTGTTGTGGGGAACGATCTGAACGCATTTGTCGGTGATACCATGTATTTTTACGGGATAGAATGCAATGTTGCCGCAAAGCTTGACAAGACAGGCACAAGCTACGACACGACCGTTTTCACAAACGAGGAGACGGTCAAGGTGCTGCTGAAGGCGTGTATCGAGAGCGGTATCAATAAATTCGAGAGCCTTGACCCGGATAATTCGACCTCGTGCATACTTATCGACCCGGACAGCGAGCATACTGCCGAGGAGATCGTCAACGACATAAACCTGCACGTAAAAAAAGTACGTGCTATACAGACCAAGGAGATGATATCCGGTATTTCTGACGGGCTCGGCGGTATTTCTGACATGACCGGCTGGCTCGTTGCAGCTGTGTGGCTGCTCGGACTTGTGATACTTCTGCTCGTTTTCACAATGAGCGTGAACGAGCGGAAAAAGGAGTTTGCGGTGCTGAGGGTGATCGGTGCTTCACGGAGCAGGCTTGCCGGGATAGTCATGCAGGAGGCTCTTGTCACCGGTGCAGCCGGCAGTCTTATCGGTGCAGCCGCCGGGCTTCTTGTTATAATCCCGTTCAGCGGTGCAATAGAGGAAAAGCTGTCTATGCCGTTCCTTACTCCGCCGACCGGTACAGCTGCGGTGTACGCACTTGCTGCGGTACTGCTTTCAGCCGTGATATGTGCCGGTGCTGCGGCAGTTTCAGCATTCCGCATGAGCCGTATCGACACGGCGGTGATACTCAGGGGGGACAACTGATGGGAGAGATAGTCAGAGCCGAGGGGATATCGAAGGAGTTTATCAGGGAGAGCCGTGGAACTAACCGTTTCGTCGCAGTAAAGCAGACTGACCTGACACTCAGCAGCGGTGAGCTGACAGTCATAAGGGGGCGTTCCGGCAGCGGAAAAAGCACCCTGCTGAATATGCTTGCAGGGCTGACAACTCCGACAAGCGGCAGAGTGCTGATAGACGGCATGGATATATATACCCTCCCGGATAAGGAGCTTTCTGAGCTGAGAAACCGGAAAACAGGAGTTATCCCACAGGGACAGTCGGCAATATACAGCCTTACTGTCATGGAGAATATCCTCCTGCCCTATACTCTGTACGGCAAGGCTGACGAGGGTGCGGAGGGGTATGCCGAAAAGCTGCTTGAGGAACTTGGTATCGCACAGCTGAGGAACGTTATGCCCGGAGAGCTTTCCGGTGGCGAGCTGCGGAGAATGGCGATAGCAAGAGCACTGATACGCCGCCCGGAGCTGATACTTGCAGACGAGCCTACAGGCGACCTCGACGACGAGAATACAGAGGTAGTGTTTAATGTGCTGAAAAATGCAGCAGCCGGGGAGAATGGTACCCCAGCCGCCGTGCTTGTCATCACACATGAGAATAACGCCGAAAACTACGCCGACAATCTGCTCCGCATGAACGCAGGACAACTCCTGACTGATGAAAATTAAGACTGCCGCTCTGCCGGTATCTTACCGAGATATACACGTATTATTGAGGGAAACCCTTTTGAAAAAGGGTTGTCCCTCAAACTCCTTTCCTAAAACTTTCAGCTAAAATCCCCAGATAGGGCACGCCGATCAATTCTGATTTGAAGGTGTGCGTGTGCCCTATCTGGGGATTTTAATTAAAAGTCTTTGGAAGGGGGTCTGGGGGTGACTCCCCGCAGTGCGGGGAGATGTCGAACGTAGTGAGACAGAGGGGACCGCCGCTGTTGGCGGAACCTTTCTTCAGAAAGGTTGCCCCCAGCAATAAGTGCAGATTTCAGTGAAATGCCAACAAAGCGGCAGTCTTAATTTTCATCAGTCGGGCTGAGCTGGGTTTGAGGGGGAGTTGTTCTGTTTAAGGGCTGGAGAGGTTCTCAGTGAACGCTGGAGGCGATCCTTAGCGGCACGCACCTCCTGGAGGTTCTTATTATACATAGACTCTGCGTCATTCAGCATTTTTGCAGACGCCATAGCTGCGTCCTTTTCCATCTGAGCGGCGGAGCTTTGTGCTCTTTTGAGTATCTCCATAGCCCTTGCCTTTGCGTCGGCGAGTATATCCTCTGCCCGTTTTTTTGCCTCTGTGACGATAGGCTCCTTTGCGACGAGCTGAGCGGCTTTCTCCTCAGCCTTTCTGATAACGCTGTCAGCGTCAGACTTTGCATCGTTAAGTATCCTCTCGCTCTCAAAGCCTATCTTCTTAGCCTCCTGAAGCTCGTGAGGCATATTCAGGCGTATATCGTTGATAAGCTCATTCATTCTTTCACTGTCAACGATTTTCTTGTGGTTAATGAACGGCACAGTAGCAGCCTTATCAAGTGTCTCCTCCATAGAGTCCAGAATCTCATCAATGCTCATAACAATTACCTCTCTTTAATTAATCTCTGCTTTATGTCGTCCAGTATCTGTGCAGGGACGAAATGGCTTATATCACCGCCGAAGTAGGCTATCTGCTTGACAACGCTTGAGCTGAGGTACATATTCTCAGCCGCAGTAGTCAGGAAGACGGTTTCCGCACCGGCGTAGAGCTTCTTATTGGCAAGAGCCATCTGAAACTCATATTCAAAATCGCTGACCGCACGCAGACCCTTGACAATGGCTATAGCGCCAACATTCCTCACATAGTCCGCAAGCAGTCCGTCGAGTATGTCTATCACAACGTTGTCAAGATCTCTTGTCACTGCCTCTATCATCAGCATACGCTCAGTTGCAGTGAAGCTCGGCTGCTGCTTCCCGGCGTTCCGGGATATCAGGACTATCACCTTATCGAAGAGCCTTGAGGCTCTTGTGATTATGTCAAGATGACCGAGCGTTACCGGGTCGAAGCTTCCGGGGCAGACGGCTATTCTTCTTGTACTGCTCATATCTCATCGTCCTCCGCTTCAGGTCTTACGAAGAGGGCGGCATTTATCCTGCCGTAGCGGTATATCTTCCTTAGCCTCAGCCCGTCCGGAGCCTCCGGTTCGGGAGCTTCTCTTTCGTACTCACATATTATAGTTCCGCCGCTGCGGAGCTTTTTTGCGGCAAGCGGGAGTATCCTCCCGATATGCCCCTGTCTGTAGGGCGGGTCGAGGATAATGATATCGAACTGTTCAGATACCGCCGTTATGTATTCATAGCTGTCTCTGCGGACAGTCTCAGCCTGCCGGGAAAGCCCGGTGGTACGCAGATTTTCAGCAACGCACCTGAGCGACACGGCAGAGGAATCGACGAACACGGCTCTTTCCGCACCCCGGCTGAGGGCTTCGATACCCATTTGACCGCTGCCTGCAAAGAGGTCGAGGACGACTGCCCCCTCAAGCTCGAATTGTACCGCAGAAAAAATGCCCTCCTTGACCTTATCGGTCGTGGGTCTGACATCAAGCCCCTCCGGAGCGGTAAGCCGGCGGCCTCGTGCAATGCCTGTAATAACTCTCATTGAAGCTCCTCATCAGGATACGTGACAGATATCCCGTAATATTTCAGATACATCGTCCTTATGCTATCGAATATTATTATACATTATTTCCGGGATTTTGTCTATATCATTTTTAAAATATAGTGGATATAGACAAAATCGCAGTAAAATATATGTGCATTTTTCTATCAATAATTCTCCTGTATCACTTTCCACAGCTCTGCGGCGGTTTCCTGTCCGACACCTGCCGCTGCTGCAAGCTCCTCCGGTGAAGCCGCACGGAGCTGCTCCTTTGTCCTGAACCGCATGAGCAGCCTTGCAGCCTTTTTCTCGCCTATTCCCTTGACCTGCGTAAGCTCTGAGGCATAGGTCTTTTTCTTGTGCCGGGAGTGCATGAACGCCACCGAATAGCGGTGGACCTCGTCCTGTATCTGCGTCAGGAGATTGAACGCAGCCTTCAGCTCGCTGACCTGTATCTCACCGCCGCCTGTAGCTATTGCTCTGGTGCGGTGCTTGTTGTCCTTTACCATTCCGAAAAGCGGTATATCAAGCTCCATTTCCCGCAGAAGCGGAGCGATGGTATTTACATGACCCTTTCCGCCGTCGAGCAGTATCAGGTCGGGCTTTCTTGTGAAGTATTCATCGCCCTCGCCGGTCAGGATATGGGTAAGCCGCCGCCGCAGCACCTCATGCATACTGCCGTAGTCGTTCTGGTATTCCTGTTCCTTTATCGTGAAGCGTTTGTACGCCTTTTTGAGCGGTCTGCCGTTCTCGAATACGACCATTCCGGCGACCATTGATTCAGATGACAGGTTCGATATATCATAAGCCTCGATATACTGCGGAGGAGAATCAAGTCCGAGGCACTGCCCAAGCTGCTCAAGGGCAATGACCTCTCTGCCGGTGCGGCTGCTTTTAAGTGCGGCATACTCTGCACTGTTGTCCTTTGCGAGCCGCAGCAGCTCGGCATATTTTCCTCTCTGTGCCGCAATTATCCTGCCGCCCTTGTAGCTCTTTCCGGACTGCTTTGAAAGAAGCTCCTCTAAAAGCTCAGCCTCGTCCGGGATATGGTCAGCGGCAACATACCGTGGAATATCGTCCCTGCCGTGATAGAACGCCGTGAGGAACTGAGTGAGAATATCGCCGTCGTCGGGCTTTTCAAGCTCGAACACTGCCTTGTCCCACAGTCTGCCGCCCCTGTACATCAGCACGGAGACGTATACGCCGCCGGGATATTCTGCAATTCCCACAACATCAGCCGACTCAACGCCGCTGTTTATCATTTTCTGCTTCTCCGCAGCCTTTTTGACGGCATTTATCCTGTCACGCAGGAGTGCAGCCTTCTCGAAATCAAGAGCCTCCGCAGCAGCGAGCATTTCCTCCTCCATACGCTCGACCGACTGAGCACTTCCGGATCTGATGAATTCGACCGCCTCGCTGACGATCGCCCGGTACTCCTCCTCACCGATACAGCCCCGGCATACGCCCATGCACTGCTTTATCGCATAGTTAAGGCACGGTCTGCCTTTTTTGAAGTCACGCGGGAACTGCCGGCGGCAGGTCGGGAGCATGAACGCCCGGTTAGCCTCTGCGGCAGCCTCCTTTGTCACGAAGCCGCTCATATAAGGCCCTAAGTACGTGCCGGGAGATTTGGTATTTTTCTCACTCGTTATCCGGGGGTACGGCTCGTCCGAGATGCGGATATAGTGATAGCCCTTGTCGTCCTTCAGCAATATGTTGTACTTCGGCTTGTGCTGCTTTATAAGGCTGCATTCGAGCAGGAGTGCCTCAAATTCGCTGTCCGTCACGATGAAATCATAGTCCCACACCCTTGAGACCATTGCGGCGACCTTTACTGTGTGGTCGGGGTTCTCCCGGAAGTAGCTCGTGACACGGTTTTTCAGGTTCTTTGCCTTGCCTATGTAGATTATCTCAAGGCTCTTGTCCTTCATTATATATACTCCGGGGGAGCTTGTGAGCTTTGAGGTCTTGTCCCGGAGAAATGGAAGTCTCGGATTCATTTTTCTCTCCGTTATTGCCTGTCGTAGTATTTTTTTCCGGCACTCGGCAGGAAATACGTCCGGATATAGCCGTCCTGCGACAGTATCACAAATTCGTTCGTGGCTTCGATATAGTAAACGTAGTCGCCGTCGTCAGCCTCAGTCTTGTGGAGTGCGTCCGGGGCGTTGATGACATCACTCGCACCCTTTTCGTAGTCTGCGGCAGTTTCATAGCCGAAGCTGCTGTCAAATTCGCCGCCGTGCTTCTCAAAATGCTGATCAAGAAGCTTTTTGCTGCGGAAATGGTACTCTACGTAGGTGCTCTCGCTGTAGTCCGCCCACGTTTCCGGCTCCGCTGACGGTTCCTCCGCAGGCTCGGCCTCCGGGAAGGTTTCCGGCACTGTTTCAGGCTCTGTCTCCGGCTCAGCCTCAGATACGCTATCGGGCTCTGTCTCCGGCTCAGTCTGTGCCTCTGTAGTGTCCTCAGCCGGAACGACTTCAAGCTGATACTGGCTCGATGAGCTGCGATCGTAGGAGCTTCTGCTTCTGTCTGCACCGCAGCCGGTGAGAAGCACGGCTGAGAGCAGAGCAGCGGATACAGATATAAAATGCTTTTTCTGCATGGCGTTTCTCCTTATGAAATAATGACTATCATGCTCATTATACAATAAAATTGCAGATAAATCAAGGCGAATGACAGAATTATCATAAAATTTTCATTTGGCACTTGACAAAACGAAAAATGAGTAGTATAATGGATATTGCTGATGTGTAAACCAAAAATAGATTACACCCGGCAGGAGGTACGCAGAAATGGCGATACCGGCTAAAAATCTTGATTTTGTGATGCTGCTCGACTGCTACGGCGATCTTCTGACCGAGCACCAGAGGAGCATAATGGAGCTGTACTACTGCGAGGATCTGTCGCTTTCGGAGATAGGCGAGCCGCTGGGGATAACCCGTCAGGCAGTCCGGGGGATAATAAAGCGTACCGAATCGCTGCTCACCGGATATGAGGAAAAGCTCGGCTTTGCGGAAAGGCTCGGAGAGCTGAGGGGCTGCCTTGACAGGATAAACGAGACAGCCGCTGCTTCCGGGGACAGTCAGCTCCGGGACAGCATCAGTACAGAGGTAGACAGGGCACGAAAGCTGCTTTAATATTTTTAAAAGGAGGCATTGCCGTATGGCATTCGAGGGACTTTCAGACAAGCTCAATAATGTGTTCAAAAAGCTGAAGGCGAGAGGAAAGCTCACCGAAGGCGACGTAAAGGAGGCAATGCGTGAGGTAAAGCTCGCACTCCTTGAGGCAGATGTCAGCTACAAGGTCGTTAAGGACTTCGTGGCAAAGGTATCTGAGCGTGCTGTCGGCGAGGAGGTGCTTGCAAGCCTTACTCCGGCACAGCAGGTAATAAAGATAGTGAACGAGGAGCTTTGCTCTCTCATGGGCAGCAGCAACGCCAGGATAAATTTCGCTTCAAAGCCGCCGACGGTCATCATGATGTGCGGCTTGCAGGGCTCAGGTAAGACTACGCACTCCGCAAAGCTTGCGAAGCTGCTGAAAAAGGAGGGACACCGCCCTCTGCTCGCAGCGTGCGATATCTACCGTCCTGCGGCTATCGACCAGCTTCAGGTAGTCGGTCAGAAGGCTGACGTAAGGGTATTTGAGATGGGTCAGACAAACCCGGTGACTATCGCCGGAGAAGCCCTGAAATACGCCAAGGATTACGGACATGACGTGCTTATCATAGATACCGCCGGACGTCTGCATATCGACGAGACTCTTATGCAGGAGCTCAAGGATATCAAGGAGCTTACTGAGCCGGACGAGATAATGCTCGTCGTTGACGCCATGACCGGTCAGGACGCTGTGAACGTCGCCAAGGCATTCGATGATGCGGTAGGCATAACGAGCGTGCTCATGTCAAAGCTCGACTCTGACACAAGAGGCGGTGCGGCACTTTCAGTCCTTGCAGTCACCGGAAAGCCGATAAAGTTCGTCGGTATGGGCGAAAAGCTCGATGATTTCGAGCAGTTCCACCCGGAGAGAATGGCTTCGAGGATACTCGGCATGGGTGATGTGCTCACGCTCATTGAAAAGGCTGAGAACGTCATGACTCAGCAGGAGGCTGAGAAGCTTTCAAAGAAATTCCAGGAAAATAAATTCGATATGGACGACCTGCTTGACCAGATGAAGCAGATACGCAAAATGGGCTCGATGAAGTCTATAATCGGTATGCTTCCGGGAGTGGGCGACAAGCTCAGGGACGCAGATATCGACGAGAGCCAGCTCACGAGGATAGAGGCGATAATAACCTCGATGACCAGGGCGGAGAGGGCAAAGCCGTCGATAATAAACCCGTCACGCAAGAAGCGTATCGCAAGAGGCTCCGGAACTAAGGTCGAGGACGTAAACAGGCTGCTCAAGCAGTTCGACCAGATGCAGAAGATGATGAAGCAGTTCACCGGAAAGGGCGGAAAGATGAATATGCGCCGGGCAAGAAAGCAGCTTGCCGGTATGAATTTTGACAAGCTCACAGGTAAGGGCGGCGGAAACCTTCCGCTGTAACAGGAGGACAGCTATGCTTTATACTATGCTCATGCCATTTATCCGTCTCAGATATGCAACACCATTCGGCATTATAATGCTTATCATAGGAGCGATCCTCATAGGTGTTTCAAAATATATTGCTCAGTCAGTTTCTGCTGACGAAGAAAAGCAGGATACGATCCAGCTGGCTGTATATATTATCGGAATACTGATAATTATCGCATCCAAGTTCGTCGATTCAGCATTGGCGATAGATTAACAGATTTCAATGCGGTCTCCCGCCGCTTGATATAATATAATTTTATGGAGGTGAATATAAATGGCAGTAAAGATCAGACTGAGAAGAATGGGTGCTAAGAAGGCTCCTTTCTATCGTGTAGTCGTTGCAGATTCCAGATACCCCAGAGACGGAAGATTCGTTGAGGAGATCGGATACTATGACCCTACAAAGAATCCGTCTGTAGTAAAGATCGACGCTGACAAGGCTAAGGACTGGATAGCAAAGGGTGCTCAGCCGACTGATACAGTCAAGGTCATACTCAAGAACGAGGGCATTCTTTAATGTCCATGCCGCACTGCGGCAGCGAGAGCCTGCGGAGCTGATACCGGGAGACCGGATATCGGGGCAGGCTTTTATCCCGAATATTCACAGCAGATACGCCGGAGCATATGTTCCGGAGGCTGCTTTTATGCACAAAATGGAGAGAAATAATGAAGGATTTACTTTATGCTATCGCAGCAGGACTCGTTGAGGACAAGTCTGCGATAAAGATCGTTGAGGACGAGCCTGACGAGGAGGGAGTTATAGAATTCCACCTCTCTGTTGCTCCTGATGACATGGGACGTGTTATAGGAAAGCAGGGCAGGATAGCAAAGGCACTCAGGACTATCATGAGAGCCGGTGCAGCGAAGAATGATCTCAAGGTAACGGTCACAATAGAATAACTTATCAGCCGCCGGATCATTGTCTTCCGGCGGAATTTATTTGGAGATAATTATGCTGAAGAGGATACTTAGCGGTGAGAGCTGTGCGGAATGCCGGCTCTGCTGCGTGTTTGACAGGTATGATGTGTGGGAGACCCCGGTGTTCACGGAGCAGCTGTGCAGGCGTATCGCAGCTCAGAAGCCGGAGGTGCGTTTTGTGCCGAAGGACGGAGGGTATATCCTGAGAGTGGAGAGCTTTGATGAGGAGGGGCTTTTCCGGTGTCCGGCACTTACCCCGACCGGCTGTATGCTCGGAGACGACAAGCCGTTCGACTGCCGGATATGGCCCTACAGGATAATGAACGTCGGTGGCAGGAGGGCGATAACGATAGCCTCGATATGCGAGGAGCTTTACAGCCGTCCGCTGTCACAGCTCGTAGGGCTTTTAAAGGACGGGCTTGCGGCGGATATATTTGCCTATGCCGATTCACACCCGGAGATAGTAAAGCCGTACTATGAGGGCTACCCGGTGCTGATGTTTGAGCCGGAGAAGCGGTATATCTGAAAAATATGTGAAAACGGCATATTTCCGGCTGCCCTTATTGACACTAAGCGGCTTATCTGGTATAATTTACAGTGAACATCAAAAATAATTTGACATTCACTGTAATTGATCTGAAGTGCCTCGCATATACGCAGACTGACGTTTGCTATAGGAGATATATAACAGGAGACGACCCGGAGTTACCGGAATAAATGATAATGACAAGCAGAAGAGATAAATATAAACGATTCATAACGTTCGGCACGGCTATGATACTGCTGTGCTTCCTTATCGGCGGCTTTGCGTTCATGTGGTACAGGTACTACAGCGATACCATAGTCCTGCCGTACTACCGCCGTGGAAACTGGGTGCTCATCGGCATTTACGGGCTTATGGCATACCTGTTTTTCCGGGCTTTCGGCGGATTCCGCTTAGGCTACCTCAAACGCACGGATATGCTCTATTCGCAGCTGCTTGCGATATTCTGCGTCAATATCGTTGCGTATTTCATGGTCAGCCTCATCGGCAGAGATTTCATGGCACTGACGCCGTTTCTTGCATTGACCGGTGCTGACCTTGTATTCATATCGGTGTGGAGCTTTGTATCGGGAAAGGTGTTCCTGAGCATATACCCTCCCCGCCGGCTCATCATTCTCTACGGCAGCCGTCAGGCGGCAGCTCTTGTCATGAAGATGAGCCAGAGAGTGGACAAGTATATGATATGCGAATCGGTCAGCATAACCGAGCCGAGAGAGCGTATCGAGGAGCAGATAATGCGGTATGAGGGCGTTATCATATGCGATATCCCGGCTGAGCAGAGGAACAATTACCTGAAATTCTGCTTTGAAAGGTCGGTCAGGGCGTATATCGCACCGAAAATATCCGATATTATAATCAGGGGTGCGGACGATATAAGGCTTTTCGATACTCCGTTGCTGCTGTGCAGGAATTACGGGCTCGATTTTGAGCAGCTTTTCGTCAAGAGAGCCTTTGACATAGTATTTTCAGCCGTAGGGCTCATTCTCGCCTCACCGTTCATGCTTGCGGCAGCTGCTGCCATAAAGCTGTGCGACGGAGGGCCTGTGTTCTATAAGCAGACCCGGCTCACTATCGGCGGAAAGCCGTTTGAGCTGTACAAATTCCGCAGCATGGTGGTGGACGCTGAGAGCATGGGCGGCCCGCAGCTCGCAGCGGAGAACGATGAGAGGATAACTCCGGTCGGCAGGCTCATGCGGCGGATACGGTTCGACGAGCTGCCGCAGCTGCTCAATATCCTGAAGGGCGATATGTCCGCAGTCGGGCCAAGACCGGAAAGACCGGAGCTTACCGAGGAATATAAGAAGTCCATGCCGGAATTTGAGTTCCGCCTGAAGGTCAAGGCAGGGCTTACCGGCTATGCACAGGTCACGGGTGCATATGATACGACACCCTATGACAAGCTGAAAATGGATCTTATGTATATTGAGAATTATTCGTTCAGAATGGACTTGCAGCTCATACTCATGACGCTGAAAACGATATTCAGCCCGGATACGGCAGGCTCAGAGTCAGCCGCACCTGTTCCGGGAGCGGAGAGCCTTGAGGGGCTTGAGGGAGAAAATGACGAAAGCGGAGAAGCGGAGGAAAAAACAGATGGAAAATACTGATAAAGCCACGAAAATATGTGCCGTCATAATGGCAGGCGGCAGAGGGGAGAGGTTCTGGCCTAAGAGCAGAAATTCATGCCCTAAGCAGTTCCTTTCGCTCACCTCTGACGGGGCAACGATGATACAGAAAACTGTAAGGCGGCTCTCACCGCTCGTCAGCCCGGACGATGTGTTCATAGTGACAAATGCGGCGTATAAGGAGCTTGTCCTTGACCAGCTGCCGGATATACCGGAGGAGAATATCCTTGCTGAGCCGTGTGCGAGGAACACCGCTCCGTGCATAGCCCTTGCAGCGGCAGTTATCGAGAAGAAGTACGGCGAGGCTGTGATGATTGTCCTCCCCTCCGACCACCTTATCGGCTATGAGGATATATTCGTAAATACGCTGAAAAAGGCTGTGAAAAAGGCAAGGGCGGGCAGAAATCTCGTGACTGTAGGTATTACCCCCACCTATCCGGAAACGGGCTACGGCTATATCGAGATAAAGGTATCAGAGTCTGAGGAGACTGCCTACAGCGTGAACAGATTCGTCGAAAAGCCGGATCTCGCAACGGCGAAGAAGTATTATTCCTCCGGAAAATACCTCTGGAACAGCGGAATGTTCGTGTGGAAGGTATCGTCTATAATGTCGGCATTTGAGCAGCTCATGCCGGAGGTGTATGAGGGTGCGGAGCGTATCGGTGCGGCTTACGGCACTGACAGCTATACCACGGTGCTCATTGACGAGTATGAGAAATTCCCCTCTGAATCGGTCGATTTCGGCATTATGGAAAAGGCTGGCGATATATATACTATCCCCGGCAGCTTCGGCTGGGACGATGTGGGAAGCTGGCTCGCACTGGAGCGTATCAACGAGACAGACGACGGCAGCAACTTCATGAGCGGCGATGTGATAAGCGTTGACACGAAGCGGACTACAGTATGTGCAGAGGGCGGAAGGCTCGTTGCGGCTGTCGGGCTGAGGGATCTTATAGTCGTTGACACGGGGGACGCAGTTCTCGTCTGCTCGAAGAACAGCACACAGGACGTTAAAAAGGTCATTGCGGAGCTTAAAGCGAAAAAACGTGATGAATTAATATAAAGTACAGGAGAAAAGTATATGAAGAATGCACTCATTACCGGCATAACCGGACAGGACGGCTCATACCTTGCGGAGCTTCTGCTCGAAAAGGGCTATAACGTATACGGCATATGGAGAAGAAAGGCAACTGCGGATTACGGGAATATCGCTCACCTGAAGGACAGGGTGACGCTGATATACGCAGATATGACCGACCCGGTGTCGCTCATCACTGCTATGAAGATATCACAGGCTGACGAGGTGTATAACCTTGCGGCTCAGTCCTTCGTTGCGGCAAGCTGGGGCACCCCCCTCGGCACAGCCGAGATAGACGCTGTGGGAGTTACGAATATGCTTGAGGCGATACGCATAGTAAAGCCGGAGGCACGCTTCTATCAGGCTTCTACGTCGGAGATGTTCGGACTTGTGCAGGAGATACCGCAGAGGGAGACTACTCCGTTCTATCCGAGAAGTCCATACGGCGTTGCAAAGCTGTACGGACACTGGATAACCAAAAATTACCGGGAGAGCTACGGAATGTTCGCCTGCTCAGGTATACTCTTCAACCACGAGAGCGAGCGGAGAGGCATAGAGTTCGTCACAAGGAAGATAACCGACGCAGCCGCACGTATCAGTCTGGGCGTGCAGGACTGCCTGGAGCTGGGAAATATGGACTCAAAGCGTGACTGGGGACATTCTAAGGACTACGTGCGTGCTATGTGGCTCATGCTCCAGCAGGACAAGCCGGACGACTACGTTGTTGCGACGAATGAGACACGTACAGTCAGGGAGTTCGTGGAAATTGCTTTCAGGCGTACCGGTATCGAGATAGAATGGCAGGGCGAGGGAGTGAATGAGGTCGGCATAAACAAGGCTGACGGAAAGACTGTCGTCCGTGTGAATGAGAAGTTCTTCCGTCCGGCAGAGGTGGATATCCTCCTCGGCGACCCGGCAAAGGCGGAGGCTGTTCTCGGCTGGAGGCGTGAGATATCCTTTGAGGAGCTTGTCAGCCGGATGGTGGACAATGACCTTGCAAGGGTAAGGCATGAGATAAAGGCTGGGGAGCTTAGCTGAGCTATGGGTAAGGATATAGCTGTTCTCCGCACCGTTTTAAAGGGCTACAGCAAGGCTGATGTGCTTGCAAGGCTCGATGAGATAAACAGTGTTATACTGGTGTATGAGCAGGGCGGCATGACTAAGGCGGAGGCACTCGCAGCGATAGACAGTGCAGCTGAAAAGCCGATAAAGACCGCATTTTCCGGCTTTGACAAGGAGCAGGTAACGGAGTATATCGCAGAGCTGAGGAGAAGAACAGAGAACGGGTGATGAGCATGAAAATAGCTTTTGAGGCTCTGCCGCTCGTGAGCGATAAAATGACCGGGATAGGCTGGTGCGAGGCGGGGCAGACGACTGCAATGGCAATGCTTCACCCGGAAAACAAGTATTTCTACCAGTTTTTCTCACGCAAGGATCATGACATCAAGCTGAGGCGTATCGAGCCGTTCACGAAAATAAACGAGGATATGGTCATTCAGTGCCATTTCTCGGAGCATTCCGGGTACCTCTACCGCATGGCGAGCACCTTCATTCCGGTGCCGTACAGCAGGTATTTCGGGAAATATGCCGATATAACGCACTTTTTCAACTATATAGTCCCGCCGGGAGTGAGCGGCAGGACGGTCGTCACAGTGCATGATATGGTTCTCCGTGCGTTCCCGGAGACTGTAAGGACACGCACACGGCTCATGCTCGAATTCGGGCTGAAAAAGTCAGTCCGCCGGGCGGATATGGTCGTGACGGATTCGGAATTCTCAAAGAGCGAGATAATCAGATATTACCCGGAATGTGCGGACAAGCTCAGGGTCGTGCCGTGCGGTACTGATTTGGGGCGTTTCCGGCTGCATACTCCGGAGGAGATAGCCGCTGCGAAGAAGAGCTGCGGCATAGAGGGCGAATATCTTCTGTATGTCGGGACTATCGAGCCGAGGAAGAATCTTGAGCGGCTGATAAGGGCATACGGTATCGCTCAGGAGAAAATGCCCGGTATACCGCAGCTTGTCCTTGCCGGCGGCAGGGGCTGGAACGACAGCGGCATATATGCGGCAGCTGAAAAGGCAAAAAATGTCCGGTTTACGGAGTATATCCCATCGGAGCAGCTTCCGGGGCTGATGAGCGGTGCGGCGGCATTTTTGTTCCCGTCAGTATATGAGGGCTTCGGTATGCCGCCCCTTGAAGCAATGGCGAGCGGTACACCGGTGCTGACCTCAGATGCGGCTTCGCTGCCGGAGGTGACCGGAGACTGTGCGGTGCTGTGCGACCCCTACTCTGAGGAGAGCATTGCGGAGGGAATACTCAGGCTCTGCGGCGATACTGCACTGAGACAGGAGCTGAGCCGCCGTGGACGGGAGCGTGCAGAGGGCTTTACGTGGGAGCGTTCAGCTGAGATACTTTACGATATATACAAGGAGCTTGTCTGATGAGCGGTAAGCAGAAAAGGCGTATTTTCCGTGTACTTGAGGTCAATAAGGCATATTATCCGCACGTCGGCGGCATTGAGACGCTCGTCAGGCAGTACACGAGGGAGCTTGGTGCGGCGGACGGCGTTGAGGTGACAGCACTTGTATGCCGTGACGGCAGGGGCAGGACGATATACAGCCATGAGGATACCCCGGAAAGGGAGCGGATAATCCGTGCAGGGAGCTTCGGGACGTACTTTTCATGCCCGGTATCGCTGTCGTTCATCAGGCTTTTCAGGAAGCTTTCAAAAAACGCCGACGCAGTACATATCAACGTGCCGTTCCCGCTTGCGGATCTTGCACTGCTGCTGTCGGGGTACAAGGGCAGAGTTGTTGTGTCGTGGCACAGTGACGTTGTAAAGCAGAAAAGGCTGCTGAAGCTCTATAGACCGCTTCTGCTCAGGCTATTGCACAGGGCGGACGCCATAGCGGCGGCAACTCAGGGGCATATCGACGGCTCTGAGTGGCTGAGTATGCCGGAATTCCGGAAAAAGTGCGTCATAGTTCCATATGGCATAGACCCGGAGGAGTACCTGTCGGTCGAACGCAGACCGGTGCTGACGCAGCGGCTGAATAACAAAAATGCCGCAAAGCTGTTCTTCACCGGACGGCTGGTGTATTACAAGGGAGTCGGAACGCTCCTTAAAGCGATGTGCCTGACAGCAGATGAGAGTTATCCGTGTGAGCTTTTCATTGCCGGGACTGGAGCGATGGAGAGCGAGCTGAAAGCGGAGTGCAGCCGTCTCGGACTTGACAAAAGAGTGCATTTTCTCGGGTATCTGAGCGATACTGAGCTGAGGCAGGCGTATGCGGACTGCGATATATTCATTCTTCCATCGGTCGAGAGGAGCGAGGCGTTCGGCATAGTCCAGCTTGAGGCGATGATCTACGGCAAGCCGGTGATAAATACGCTTCTTCCGACAGGTGTGCCGCACGTAAGTCTCAATAAGGTGACGGGGTATACTGTCCCGCCGGGGGACTTTGAGTCGCTTGCAGGTGCGATAGTGCGGCTGCTCCATAACCCGGAGCTGATGAGGGAATATGGCTCGGCTGCGGCTGAGAGAGTGCAGAAAGAGTTCCTTGAAAAAGATGTAATAAAAAGGCTTTACAGAGTCCTCAGAGGGGACAGCTGATAGGGCGGCGAAAGGCTGGAGGGTCATATATGAAGGCACTTATAATCGGCGGCGGCGGATTTGTCGGGAAATATCTGATAAAGGAGCTTTCCGGGAACGGCACTGAGGTCTGTGCGACCTGCCTGCCGGGGGAGAGCATCGGGGGCTGTGCGGCGTATACTCTTGATATACTGAAAAAGGACGATATAACGGCACTTCTTGACGAGCTTATGCCGGATATCGTGTATCACCTTGCGGCACAGAGCTCGGTCGCTGTGTCATGGAGAAAGCCGCAGCTCACGGCGGAGATAAACGTTGTCGGGACTATAAATGTGCTTGAAGCCCTCAGGGAAGCAAGGCGGCAGGATATGCGGCTGATAATGATAGGCTCAGGCGAGGAGTACGGCTTTATCCGGCGTGAGGCGTGTCCGCTTTCGGAGTCAGAGCCGCTGCATCCGGGGAACATATACGCCGCAACTAAGGCTTGCGGAGAGATGATGGGCGAGATATACGCAAGGGCGTACAAAAAGGATATAATCATGGTCAGGGCATTCAATCACTCAGGGCCGGGACAGTCTGAGGTGTTCGTTATATCGGACTTCTGCCGTCAGACGGCACAGATCGAGCTGGGGCTGAAAAAGCCTGAGATATGCGTGGGGAATCTCTCTGCGATGAGAGATTTCACGGACGTAAGGGACGTTGTAAGAGCTTACAGGCTGCTGGGGGACAGGGGCGTTTCCGGCAGGATATACAACGTCGGCAGAGGAAGTGCTGTAACTATACAGTCGATACTTGACACGATACTGAGCCTTGCAAGTCTACCGATAGAGGTAAAGACCGACCCGGCTCGCATGAGAGCGTCGGATATACCGGTCATAGAGCCGGATGTATCACGTATATATGCCGACACAGGCTGGCGTGCGGAGATAACGATAGAGCAGACCATACAGGATACGCTTGACTTCTGGAGAGAGGGTCTGCGGCAGCAGGATACGCCCTGAAAGGAACGGAGATGAGGAAAATGCCGGAGAGCAGAGAGAATAGCGGAAATACTGAGCTGTCCGCACTCCACGCCTTTGACGAGAATGCCGGAGGTGCGTTCAGGACGGCTTCGCAGCTTGCGGATTTCGGTTCAAAGCAGAATGCCGTGAATGAGCAGCTTTCTGAAAAGATAGACACGCTCCGCAGCCGGATAGGGGAGCTTGAGGAGACGCTGAGGATAAAGGACGATGAGCTTTCGATACTCAGAGGACGGCTCTCGCAGCTTGAGGAGCGTGAAAGGCAGACTGCGGAGCTTATGAAGAAGCTCGCACAGGAGCTTTCGGGGCATAAGAAGGAGGTAGACAGGGTGCGTCTTGCGGAGAAGCTCAATTCCGGGGCAATAGAACGGCTTGACGGCTATTTCCGGTATCTTTCGGGCGGAAGAAAGAAAAACGGCGGGTAATTTCCGGAGCAAATTTCACGTAAATGCTTGACTTTGACAAAATTTTGTTATATTATTATAGGTGTGAAAAAGCACTCAACAGACAAGATCAGCGGAGATCATGCCGGTGCTCGGACAGGCTCTCCGTTCATTTTTTTGTGGGGTATTTTTGTGGGAAAGAGGTGTAATATATGGATATTGCAGAAAGGCTTCAGGAGGAGCTTGAATGCCGTGTCGCCTTTACGATACCGATATTCGGAGGGATACCTGTGCCGGAGTCGTGCGTCATGACATGGGGTATAATGGCTGTTGTCGTCATTGCCTCGATACTGCTCGTCAGAAAGCTCAAAACTGTCCCTACAGGCTCACAGTGCCTGCTCGAAACGGCGATAAGCTGGATGAACAATTTCTTCCTCGGAACTCTCGGCGAAAAGGGAAAAAAGTATATCCCGTTCCTCGAAACGCTGCTCATCTACATCGGTATATCCAATATCGTCGGCATTTTCGGTCTCCGTCCGCCTACAAAGGATCTCGGAGTCACTGCGACCCTTGCCTTATTCGCTATCGTTCTGATACAGATATGCGGCATAAGGGAGAGAACCTTTAAGGGCTGGCTGCACAGCTTTGCTGAGCCTATGCCGCTCATGCTGCCGATGAATATTCTTGAGCTTGTCATAAAGCCGCTGTCGCTGTGTATGCGACTTTTCGGAAACGTTCTCGGAGCATTTGTCGTAATGGAGCTGCTGAAGGCTGTCGTGCCGGTCGGTGTACCGGTAGCATTCAGCTTCTATTTCGATATATTCGACGGCTGTATCCAGGCATATGTGTTTGTATTCCTCACCTCTCTGTTCATGGCAGAGGCTATCGGTGAGGAGGACTGATATTGAACGGAGGTAAACTATATGGGAACTATAGCATTGGGAGCTGCTATCGCAGTTCTTACAGGTGCAGGTGCAGGTATCGGTATCGGTCTTGCTACATCTAAGGCTGTCGAGGCTATCGCAAAGCAGCCGGAGGCAAAGGGTGCGATAAATACTGCACTTCTTCTGGGCTGTGCCCTTGCGGAGGCAACGGCTATCTACGGCTTTGTAATTGCGATACTTATTATATTCCTGCTCAAATAAAGAGCGTAATAAAAGATACGGAGGATAAATATTATGGGAACTATAGCACTTGGAGCAGCTATCGCCGTACTCACCGGTGCAGGTGCAGGCATAGGAATAGGACTTGCGACCTCAAAGGCAGTTGAAGCTATAGCACGCCAGCCGGAGGCAAAGGGTGCGATAAATACTGCACTTCTTCTGGGCTGTGCCCTTGCGGAGGCTACTGCTATCTATGGCTTCGTAATTGCCATACTCATCATATTCCTGCTGAAATGAGCAGCCGGGAAAAATTAATCGGAAGGAAGATGTGATATGGGAGATGTCTTAAAGGGTACACTGCTTGATATCAATATCTGGAATTTCATCTGGTCGGCTGTAAATATAATCATTCTGTTCATACTTCTGAGGATATTCCTCTTCAAGCCGATAAACAAGCTCATGAATGACAGGACTGAGTCTATACAGAAGGATATCGACGACGCCAAGAAGGCTAAGGAGGAGGCAGAGGAGCTCAAGCAGCAGTATGCCGATTCCATAAGCGATGCAAAGGACGAGGCGAACAGGATAATCATGAAGGCACACGAGGACGCAGAGTCCGAAAAGGCTGCGATAATCGAGAGGTCAAAGGCTGAGGCTGAGGACATAGTGTCGGCTGCCGGAAAGGCTGCGGAGAGCGAGAGAAGGAGAGTTATCCAGCAGGCTCAGTCGCAGATAGCCGACCTTGCAATTGAAGCTGCTTCAAAGGTAGTCGGTGCGAATCTTGACGATGAAAAGAACCGCAGGCTCGTTGACGAATTTCTTTCTGAGGAGTCAGCAGAGGAGGGCGGAGATAAATGAAGGACGCTGATAAGGAGCTTCTGAAGGAGCTCGTGCGGCTCGATGTATCGCAGGAGGATACTGAGCTTGCAAAGGGCGTATTTGAAGCCTGTGAGGACGTAAAGGACACGCTCTCCAATCCCCTCGTCACCCGTGACGAAAAAAGCGGCATAATCAAAAGGCTTTTTCCTGAATCGCTGCACAGAGTTCTCATGACCGCAGTTGCGGACGGCTCTGTAGAGCGGATAGAGGATATACTTGAGGAGTATACTGATATACTGATAGACCGGCAGGGCAGCATAAAGGCTGTAGTCCGCTATGTTACACCGCTTACGGATACCCAGCAGGCAGACCTGAAAAAATTCATCATGGACAGGTTCGCCAAGGAGGACGTTGATATCGAGTACCGCCACGACCCGGAGATACTCGGCGGCTTTATCCTGAATGCCGGAGATGTTGAGTACGACAAGAGCTACCGGACGAGCCTGAGACAGATACGTGAGGCTATGGAGAACCGTGCGGCTGAGGTCACTGACGGCAGCAATGACGAGAGCGATATTATCTCTGTGCTCAAGACTGAGGTGCGGGATTTCACAGTCCGCTCAGGCGAGACGGAGACAGGCTTCATCACCCGTCTCGGCGACGGTATCGCAAGAGTACGGGGAATGAGCGGCGTTATGTACGGCGAGCTTGTTGAGTTCGAGAACGGAGTAAGGGGAATAGTCCAGAGCCTTGAGGAAAAAACCGTGGGAGTAGTTCTCCTCGGAGACGACAGGGGACTTACTGAGGGCTCGTCTGTTGTGCGTACAAGAAAGCGTGCCGGCGTAGGTGTAAGTGATGAGCTGCTCGGCCGTGTAGTCGATGCACTCGGTTCGCCTATTGATGGTCTTGGACAGATAAATGCGGCGGATTACTTCCCGATAGAGCGTGAGGCTCCGGGAGTTATCGAGAGAAAGCCGGTAAGCGTACCGCTCCAGACCGGTATACTTGCCATAGATTCGATGTTCCCGATAGGCAGAGGGCAGAGAGAGCTTATAATCGGCGACAGACAGACCGGAAAGACCTCTATCGCTGTTGATACGATAATCAACCAGAAGGGGCAGGACGTAGTCTGCATTTACGTCGCTATAGGGCAGAAGTCCTCGACTGTCGCTCAGGTAGTCAATACACTGAAAAAATATGGTGCTATGGAGTACACTGTAGTGGTATGCGCCTCTGCGAGCGACCCGGCAACGTTCCAGTATATATCGCCGTATTCCGGCACAGCAATGGCGGAATACTTCATGTCAAAGGGCAGGGACGTACTCATTGTGTACGATGACCTTTCAAAGCACGCTGTCGCATACCGTGCGATGTCGCTGCTGCTGCACCGTCCTCCGGGACGTGAGGCTTATCCGGGAGATGTATTCTACCTGCATTCGCGCCTTTTGGAGCGTTCGAGCCGTCTTGATGATGAGCACGGCGGCGGCTCACTTACCGCTCTGCCTGTGATAGAGACGCTTGCGGGCGATATTTCGGCGTATATCCCGACCAACGTGATATCAATAACCGACGGACAGATATTCCTTGAAAGCGAGCTGTTCAACTCCGGTCTTCGTCCTGCGGTAAACTACGGACTTTCTGTATCGAGAGTCGGCGGAGCTGCACAGACAAAGGCTATGAAAAAGGCGGCAGGAAATCTGCGTATCGACCTTGCACAGTTCAAGGAAATGGAGATATTCACTCAGTTCTCCTCGGAGCTTGACCAGTCAACGACTGAGCTTCTGCGGCATGGACATATGCTCACGGAGCTGTTGAAGCAGCCGCTGTACCAGCCGCTCCCGCACTATGAGCAGGTCATTCTCCTCTACTCGGCACAGCACGGGCTTTTCGACGATATACCGCTTGGCGAGCTGAGGCAGTACCGCACCGACCTGATGAGCTATATCCGCAGCTACGGTCAGGATATAATCAGCGAGATCGAGGAAAACAAGGTGCTCACGGACGACCTCGGCGAGCGGATTGAGCGTATAGTTACGGCGTTTGAGGAATAACAGGGGGTGCTGCTATGGCAAATATGAGAGAGATACGTGAGCGTGTCGCCAGCATACAGCAGATTCTGAAGATCACCAATGCGATGTACCTCATGTCGTCCTCAAAGCTCAAAAAGGCAAGAAAGGCACTCGAAGCGACTGACCCGTACTTCTATAAATTGCAGGAGACGGTCGTGAGCATACTGGAGCATACTCCGCACACCGCACAGCTGTATTTCGACCGGCGTGAGAGCATACCGGAGGACAAGCGGAAAAAGGGGTATCTCGTAATTACCGCTGACAAGGGACTGTGCGGGAGCTACAATCATAATATACTGAAATATACTGAGCAGGAGCTGAAAAAGGCTCCGGATATCGACAACTGCTACCTGTTCGTCATGGGACAGGTCGGGAGAATGTACTTCCAGAAGCAGAAGCGGTCGAACGAGAGGTTCGTTGACGGAGAATTTCTCTATACCACGCAGAATCCCACGCTCTACAGGGCGAGGGACATAGCGGAGAAAATGCTTGAAAAGTTCCGCAGCGAGGAGCTTGACGAGATATATCTTATCTATACGGATATGATAAATTCGAGCAATTTCGAGACGAAAACCGTTCAGCTCCTGCCGTTCACACGGCGTCATTTCGCTGTCGCACCTGACGGCTCACTTAAAAAGCTGCCCAAGGCATCATTCGTCCCCTCTCCGGAGGAGGTAATGAGCTACCTGATACCGCAGTACACAAAGGGTATCATATACGGTGCAATGGTCGAGGCGTTCTGCTGTGAGCAGCAGGCGAGAATGACCGCAATGGACGCTGCGACGAACAGTGCAAGGGACATGATAAAGGAGCTGTCGCTTCTCTACAACAGGGCGAGACAGGCAGCGATAACGCAGGAGATAACCGAGGTTTGCGGCGGGGCAAGCAGTATTGAGGACTGATAAAAAATCTCCGGAAAGGAGCAGCACAGCAAGCAATGGAAAAAGGCAGGATAACTCAGGTCATCGGACCTGTTATAGATGTTGAGTTCCCGTCCGGAAAGCTCCCGATGATAAGGGACGCTCTGACTGTTTCGGTGGACGGGAAAAAGCGTGTAATGGAGGTCGCACAGCATATGGGCAACCGGACTGTGCGGTGTATCATGCTCGCAACGAGCGAGGGACTGAGCAAAAGCATGGAGGTGACTCCGACCGGCAGCTGCATAAAGGTACCTGTCGGGGAGGTGACCCTCGGACGTATGTTCAACGTTCTCGGCGAGCCTATAGACCACAAGGAGGATACGGAATTTCCCGAAAAATGGGAGATACACCGCAAGGCTCCTTCGTTTCAGGAGCAGAGCCCGGTGGTCGAGGTGCTGGAGACGGGAATAAAGGTAATAGACCTCATCGCTCCATACGCAAAGGGCGGTAAGATAGGACTTTTCGGCGGTGCAGGTGTCGGAAAGACAGTGCTGATACAGGAGCTGATACGCAATATCGCAACTGAGCACGGAGGCTATTCCATATTCACCGGAGTCGGCGAGCGTTCCCGTGAGGGCAATGACCTGTGGAACGAAATGCAGGAATCCGGCGTTATTTCAAAGACCGCACTGGTATTCGGACAGATGAACGAGCCGCCCGGCTCACGTATGCGTGTAGCCCAGACAGGGCTTACTATGGCGGAATACTTCCGTGACGAGGAGCATAAGGACGTTCTGCTGTTCATAGACAATATATTCCGCTATGTTCAGGCAGGCTCGGAGGTCTCGGCACTTCTCGGACGTATGCCGTCTGCGGTGGGCTACCAGCCTACTCTTGCGACTGAGGTCGGTGAATTGCAGGAGAGGATAACCTCTACAAAGAACGGCTCTATCACCTCTGTTCAGGCGGTCTACGTCCCGGCGGACGACCTTACAGACCCGGCACCGGCGATAACGTTTGCACACCTTGATGCAACGACGGTGCTTTCAAGAAAGATAGTCGAGCAGGGCATATATCCGGCGGTAGACCCGCTTGAATCCAACTCACGCATACTTGAGCCGGAGATCGTCGGTGAGGAGCACTACACGGTAGCACGGCGTACTCAGGAGCTTTTGCAGAAGTACAAGGAGCTTCAGGACATCATCGCCATACTCGGCATGGAGGAGCTTGATGAGGAGGATAAGCTTGCGGTATACCGGGCAAGGAAGATACAGAAGTTCCTCTCCCAGCCGTTCAACGTTGCGGAGAACTTCACCGGACTAAAGGGCAAGTACGTACCGCTCAAGGACACTATAGAGGGCTTCAGGGCGATCATCGACGGCGAAATGGACAAATATCCTGAGGCTGCGTTCCTCATGGCAGGCACGATAGATGATGTGCTGATGAAGGCAAAGCAGCTTGAGGACTGACGGCAGGTGAAATGCTATGGCAAAGACCTTTCATCTTGAAATAATCGCAGCTGACCGGGTATTCTTCGAGGGAGAGTGCGAGCATCTCGTTATCACGGCGATAGACGGACTTCTCGGTATACTTCCCGGTCACGAGCCGCTCGTAACGTGCCTTCCGACCGGTGAGCTGAAATACATGACCGGCGGTGAATGGAGCTATGCGGCGATATCCGAGGGCTTCATCGAGGTAATGCCGGACAGGGCTGTAATACTTGCGGATTCGTGCGAGCTGCCGGAGGAGATAGACATAAAGCGTGCCGAGGAGGCAAAGGAAAGAGCTGAGGAGCAGCTGCGTCAGAAGCAAAGCATAATGGAGTATTACCACACTCAGGCGGCTCTGAACCGGGCGATGAACCGGCTGAAGGTATCTCAGAAGCATTTCAAATAGCTTCCGGGCGGACAGTGCGTGCAGTATAAATTGTGAAATTTGTATATTTCCGGCTGCTTCATTTGTGCAGATTCCGCAAAATGGAAACGGCGGAATGTTAATGCTTGACTTTTTTGGCAAAATATAGTATCATAGAAATAATTGAGCAAAGTGCAGGGGAAATATCCCTCTGCATTCTGCCTTACTTTAATTTTTCATTAATCAATCAAGGAGGCAAGATCGTGAAAAAGATCGGTAAACCCACTTTCTTCATTGTCGTTGCTCTTATCATTCTGTTTGCGGCTTCGGCTGTTATCGGACTGGATTATCTCTATGCCGACAACACAAAGGTCGTTATAAAGGGTGTTGACGATATACGCCTTGGTATAGACATCAAGGGCGGTGTTGACGTTACCTTTGCCCCGGCAGGTGATTTCGATGCAACTGAGGCTCAGCTCGACGCTGCGACGGAGGTAATCAAGACCCGTCTCAGCTCACTCGGTATCAACGACAATGAGGTCTACAGCGACGCAAAGAGCGACAGGATAATCGTCCGCTTCCCGTGGCAGGCAGGCGAGAGCGATTTCGACCCGGAGGCTGCCGTAAAGGAGCTTGGCGAAATGGCAGAGCTTACCTTCCGCAAGGGTACAGATTACGACACTGACGATGAGGGGAACGTCACTCCGACCGGAGAGATAGTCCTCAACGGCGAGGATATCGCTGAGGCTGGCTACGGTCAGCAGCAGGACGATTACGGCGATCTCCAGTGGGTAGTATCGCTTTCACTCAACAGCTCCGGAAGGCAGAAATTCGCAGATGCGACCTCTGAGCTTGCCGGGACAAGCACTCCTATATCCATATGGATGGACAATACCATGATATCCGCTCCGTCCGTAAACAATGCGATCACCGACGGAAATGCGATCATCACGGGCAGCTTCGACAGCGACAGTGCAAAGAAGCTCTCTGACCAGATAAATTCCGGTGCTCTGCCGTTCAAGATGGAGACAAAGAGCTTCAAGACCATCTCTCCGACAATGGGCGAGGGCTCGCTTGACGCTATTCTCCTCGCAGCAGCTATCGCATTCGCACTTATAGCTATATACATGATAGTTCTCTACCGTGTTCCGGGCGTTGTTGCAGTTATAGCACTCTGCGGACAGATCGCAGGCTCTATCGCAGCTGTGACAGGCTGGTTCGGCTTCATGCCCGGCTCTACCCTCACTATCCCCGGTATCGCAGGTATCATACTCTCTGTAGGTATGGGCGTAGATGCGAATATAATCACCGGCGAGAGGATAAAGGAGGAGCTGAGGACTGGAAAATCCCTCGATTCAGCTATCAGAGTGGCGTACAAGAGAGCATTCAGTGCTATCCTTGACGGTAATATCACCAATGTACTTATCGCTGTTATACTTATGGGTGCATTCGGAGTTCCGTCGAGCTTCTTCTCAAAGATACTCAACAGTACGATATTCCGTATGTTCGGAGCTACGACTGAGGGCGTTGTTTATTCATTCGGCTTCACTCTCCTTGCAGGTGTTGTGTGCAACTTCATCTTCGGAGTGTTCGCATCAAGACTTATGGTCACATCACTTTCAAAGTGGGCAGGCAATAAGAAGCTTTACGGAGGTGATGAGAAGTGAGCAATAACAAGAAGAAAAAGACCTCTGCCGCTTCCGCACCGGTCTACACAGGAAAGGTGTACGACTTCTGCTCAAAGAAGCGTATGATACTTGGTATCGTTATCGGAGTAGCAGCAGCACTTCTGCTCGGTATAATAATCAGGGGCGTGAACCTCGCTATCGAGTTCAGGGGCGGCACTATGCTGACATATACCTACACTGGCGATATCAGCACTGACAGCGTTCAGGAGACAGTAAAGAGCATTGTCAATACTCCCGTTACCGCACGTACCGGTGAGAGCCTTGATTCGGGCAGCAAGCAGCTCACGATCTCCTTTACCTCAAACGAGGGACTCAACGTTGACAGACAGGTTGAGCTTACGGAGTCCTTACAGGCAGCGAATCCGGATAACGGGCTTGAGCTGTTCGATTCAAATGATGTAAGCCCGTCATCAGGACGTGAGTTCCTGCTGAAATGCCTTGTTGCGATAATTTTTGCGGCGATAGTCGTGGTCATCTATATAGCGATAAGATTCAGGAAGATAGGCGGCTGGTCAGCTGGTGTGTGCTCTGTGTTCGCACTTATCCACGACCTCCTCGTTGCACTTGCAGTAACAGTGCTTTTCGGATTTGAGTTCAATTCAAATATCGTTGCAGTTATCCTCACGATACTCGGCTATTCGATCAACAACACGATCGTTATTTACGACAGAATACGTGAGAACCGCTCACTTATGCCAAAGGCAAGCCTGAACGAGCTTATCAACATGGGCTGCTCGCAGTCTCTCACAAGGTCGATAAGAACCTCTATAACTACTATCGGCACAATGCTCGTTGTAACTATAGTAGTCCTGATAAGCGGCTATACTTCGCTCCTCAGCTTCTCTGTACCGCTTATGTTCGGACTTATCTCAGGTGCATATTCTTCACTCTTCGTCGCACCTGTTACATGGTCGTGGTGGAAGAACAGAGCTGCTAAGAAGTAATATATGAAAAAAGATCACCCTCGGTGGTGGTTCTTCTATAGGATATTTACACGTATTATTGAGGGAAACCCTTTTGAAAAAGGGGTATCCCTCAAACTCCTATCCTAAAACTTTAAGCTAAAATCCCCAGATAGGGCACTCCGGAAAAATCAGACCGGTAAACACTTGTGTGCCCTATCTGGGGATTTTAATTAAAAGTCTTTGGAATGGGGTACGGGGGTGACTCCCCGCGGGGCGGGGAGATGTCGAACGTAGTGAGACAGAGGGGACCGCCGCTGTTGGCGGAACCTTTCTTCAGAAAGGTGTCCCCCGATAACACGTATGAATTTCTGTACAAGAACCACCGCCGAGGGTGATCTATTTATATATTACTTTATCTCAAGTCTCTTAGCAGTAGGTGCTTCGGGCTTCTTCTTCGGAAGCTCGATAGAAAGAATGCCGTTCTTATACTCAGCGGATATAGCGTCTGCGTCCACGTCGGAGATATCGAAGCTCCTCTTATATGAGCCGTAGGTACGCTCTCTGCGGATATACTTCACGCTGCCGTCCTCAGCCTTGTCCTCGTTCCCGGACTCAGCCTTGTGCTCAGCAGATATAACAAGGTAAGAGCCGTTGATATCGAGCTTGATATCCTCCTTCTCGAAGCCGGGAAGCTCAGACTCCATAACGTACTTGTCTCCACAGTCCTTAATATCGGTGCGGCAGGCGTTTGCAGGCATTGCACCGCCGAAAAACTCCTTATCAATATCGTCGAGAATATTGAAAAGGTCATAGCCTCTGCCGAATGGTGTAAGTCCGTATCTCATAAATATATCCTCCTTTATCCGGCATTGCCGGGAATTATCGTATTCTGTGCATTAATGGGTGCTTTATTCATGTCTTCATTTAATTGCTAACTTCTTCTCATTGGACTGTCTCCTTTCGTTTCATTGTCTATATGATACTGCCGTTTTATGTCAGTATTATCATAGCTTTGTGACAGAATGATGAAATTTAGCAGTCTAAGCTGTCGAGTGCTAGCAGAAGCGAGAGTAGAGTGCTAATTTTGAATAATCCGCCGGAAAATGAAGATAATATATTCAGATCAAGGGTATCTCTAAAACTATCTGGCAAAAGGAAATGTACTGTGTGCAGCTGATCTTTCTCAAAAAGGTTTTCAGAGATGCCCTGAAGAATTTGAAAGGAGATAAAATGGCAGAATTTATAGCACCGGGAGTATTCCGGCTGACCGGGGATATCAGAGTTGAGAGCTACGGCTCAGTGGCGGGGAAAAAGGAGTCCGAGGGGCCTCTGGGGGACTGCTTTGACGAGATAGCAGAGGATTCGCACCTCGGCTGTGAAACGTGGGAACAGGCGGAAAGCCTGCTGCAAAGGCGTGCGGCTGGTATAGCTGTGACAAAGGCAGGACTGACAAAGGAGGACGTTGACCTTGTGTGTGCAGGCGACCTGAACAACCAGTGTATTGCGTCGGCATACGGACTAAGGGAGCTTGGGATACCGTATATCGGGCTTTACGGGGCTTGCTCGACAATGGCGGAGAGCATACTGACGGCGGCACTCTTTGCGGAGACAGGTGCGGTACGCAGAACTCTTTCCGTTACCTCGTCACACTTTTCAACAGCGGAGCGGCAATTCAGATTTCCGCTTTCTTACGGCGGTCAGAGGACGCCTACCTCGCAGTGGACTTGTACCGCAGCCGGGGCTGTAATGCTGTCCGGGAGCGGAGGGATAAAGGTCGCAGGGGGCTGTATCGGAGTGATCGCTGACATGGGGATAAATGATATGACGAATATGGGAAGTGCAATGGCACCGGCAGCCGCAGAGACGATACGCCGCTATCTTACGGCTACCGGGACTTCTCCGGAGGACTACGATCACATCGTGACCGGGGATCTTGGTACCGTCGGGAGCGAGCTTCTTCCGCAGGTGCTTGACACTGTGGGAATAGATATCCGCAGCCGCCACAGGGACTGCGGAGCGATGATATTCGATGCCGCTGACGGCGATACACAGGACACGCACTGCGGAGGCTCAGGCTGCGGGTGCAGTGCAGCGGTGCTGTGCGGTCATTTCCTGCCGCTTTTAGAGACCGGACAGGCGGAGAATATACTTTTTGCAGCAACGGGAGCACTCATGTCGCCGCTGATATTGCAGCAGGGCGAAACTATCCCGTCTATCGCACATCTCGTTCATTTCAGGAGGGTATGACCATGATTTCAGCACTTATCAAGGCATTTCTTATCGGCGGACTTCTCTGTGCCGTGGGGCAGATACTGATAGACCGGACAAAGCTCACGCCGGCAAGGATACTGACCGGCTATGTCGTTGCAGGGGTAATTCTGTCGGCACTCGGTCTGTATAAGCCGCTTGTGGATTTTGCAGGTGCAGGTGCAACAGTTCCGCTGACGGGCTTCGGTCATCTTCTTGCAGAGGGAGTCCGGAGGGCAGTTAATGAGAGGGGACTGCTCGGTATCCTGACAGGTGGGCTTACAGCCGCCGCCGGAGGTATCACTGCCGCACTTGCCGCAGGTCTTTTCGCCTCGCTTGCCTTCTCACAGAAGGACAAGTGAGCCTGCGGCGTGCACCTGCTGCCGTCTCCCCGTATCAGTTAGCACCTGCCATCAGCTCTTTTCACCGGATCAGCATAAATTTTCCCAATTTATTGACTATTTCTGAAATATGTGCTACAATATAAATGTATACAGCATATACCTCACAACATAATAATTACTTTATAAAGGGAGAAGCATTATGGGAAAGTATTTTGGTACAGACGGTTTCAGAGGCACTGCCAATGTCGGACTGACAGCAGATCACGCCTTCAAGGTCGGAAGATTCCTCGGCTGGTATTACGGTCAGCAGAAACGCCGCTCCGGCAGCACTGAGCCTGCAAGGATAGTTATTGGTAAGGACACACGCCGCTCAAGCTATATGTTCGAGTATTCCCTTGTCGGCGGTCTTACTGCCTCCGGTGCGGACGCTTATCTGCTCCATGTGACAACGACTCCCTCGGTAGCCTATGTTACCCGAGTTGACGGCTTCGACTGCGGTATAATGATATCTGCAAGCCACAACCCGTACTGCGACAACGGTCTGAAGCTGATAAACCATGACGGCGAGAAAATGGAGGACGAGGTGATCGAGCTTGTCGAGGCTTACCTTGACGGAAGACTTTCTGCACTTGACCCGGATCTCACGGACGGCGGAGAGCTGCCCTTTGCGATAAACGGCGATATCGGCAGGAGCGTGGATTACGTTGCCGGTAGAAACCGGTATATAGGATATCTTATCTCGCTTGGAATGTATTCATTCAGGGGCAAACGTATCGGTCTGGACTGTGCGAATGGTGCTGCGTGGACTATAGCAAGGGCTGTTTTCGATGCACTCGGTGCAGAGACTCATGTTATAAACGCCGCTCCGAACGGAGTGAATATCAACGAGAATGCCGGGTCTACGCATATTGAAGTCCTCCAGCAGTACGTCAGGGAGAATCACCTTGATGCAGGCTTTGCGTATGACGGTGACGCCGACCGCTGTCTGTGTGTTGACGAGCTCGGAAATGTCATAAGCGGCGACCATATCCTCTATATCTACGGAAGATATATGAAGGAAAAGGGCTCTCTCATCAACAACACAGTAGTGGCAACAGTAATGTCAAATTTCGGGCTGTTCAAGGCGTTCGACGAGATCGGGATAGATTATGCAAAGACGGCTGTCGGGGATAAGTATGTGTATGAGTACATGAAGGAGCACGGGTGTATTCTCGGCGGTGAGCAGTCGGGACATATCATCTTCTCAAAGTACGCCTCCACCGGTGACGGAATACTTACGAGTCTGAAGATAATGCAGGTCATAATGTCAAAGGAAAAGACACTGAGCGAGCTTGCCGCTCCGTTCAAGGTGTATCCGCAGGTGCTTGAAAACGTGAGGGTGAAGGACAAGAGTGCTGCACAGGCTGACCCGGACGTTCAGGCGGCAGTCGCAGAGGTAACAGAGGCACTTGGCACTACCGGCAGGATACTTGTCCGTGAGAGCGGTACAGAGCCGCTGATCAGGGTAATGGTAGAGGCTTCGTCTGAGGATATATGCAGGAAATATGCCGACAAGGTCGTTGATATACTCAGGGATAACGGACACACAGTCTGATAATTGCTGTGTATCGGCAATTTTCGCAAAAAAATCAGCGGAAGCGGCACCGGTTTTTGCATAAAAGCCGGAAATGTCAGGAAAGTTTGAAAAACCATTGACTTTTACGTTGATTAGTGATACTATTATAGTGCGTTTTATAGTGCATTGACCGCATTTATCACGAAATACACCGGAGCTCTCCGGAATGAACATGGAGGAAAAAATGTCAGAGAATAAAAAAGAGAACAGGAAGAAAAAGGAAGAATATCGTTCAAATGACAGAAATCTGAACATCACTATCAACAACAAGGAAGAGGACAGGGAAGAGGTCGTAATTTCTATCGGAACGATAATCAAAAAGCTGAAGAAGTATTTCACGGTATGGCTCGTTGCAGCGATCGTGGCGTTCGTTCTTACGACCGGCTATGCCGTTCTCACAACTCATGTCAAGAAGGCTAAGCTTTCCGCACTGATCAGCTTCTCATACTCCGGTATCGAAAAGGGAAGAGATCCGTCCGGAAGAAAGTTCGATGTGAATACTATAAAGAATCCCTCTGTTCTTGAGGCGGCTCTTGACGGGCTGGGAATGGATCTGACAGAGCTTGAAAATATCCGTCAGGGCATCTCGATAAAGGGTATAATCCCGTCGGACGCTATGGATCGTATCACAGTATACAAGAGCATATATGAGACGGCGAGCAGCGGAAATCTCGCAGCAGCTCAGGAAATGCTCGATGTTACATACTACCCGACACAGTATCAGGTGTACTTCGATTACAACGATACAGAGCTTACAAGCAGCGAGGCAGTTGACGTATTCAATACTGTCCTTAACTGCTATCAGGACTGGTTCTATGAGGAGTACGGCTACAACGAGTCTCTCGGTGCAGCTGTTACGGCTATCGACTACAGCGATTACGACTATTCAGAGGCAGTCGATGTATTCCAGAACAGCCTCAGAACGCTCCGCAGCTACGTTCGTCAGCTCTCCAATGAGGATTCCACTCGTTTCCGTTCATCTGTTACAGGCTATACCTTCGACGACCTCTATCAGGCTATAAACACTCTTATGTCTGTTGACCTCGATCAGATATCGTCCGTGATAACAATAAACAATGTCACAAAGGACAAGGACGAGTCTCTTGACTACTATGAGTACAGAGTAAGCTCGCTCCAGCGTACTATCACATCATACAACGAGCAGATCGCTACTCTTGATGAGCAGATCGACAAGTATGAGAAGGATCAGGTCGTTATCATCGGCAGCACAGAGACTGATGTTGACCAGACTATAACACAGGCATCCGCTCAGTACGACAAGATGATAAGCCAGAGGATAAGCATATCCCAGGATCTTGCGGACGCAAAGCAGAGCCTTACATACTACAATGAGAGGATATCGGCTCTCAAGAATTCAAAGAACAGCTCCGACAGCGATATAGAGAAGATCGAGACAAAGCTTGCTTCACTCAGCGATAAGATAGACGAGCTGATCGAGACTGTAACGCTTACATCTGAGGATTACTACAAGAACGTGACACTCAAAAATGCGTACAACGTTCTTGTTCCGGCAAGCTACACAACGACCGACAGACTCGGAAGAATAATCGACGAGATGAAGACTCCGCTCGTTCTCCTTGAGGCACTCTGCATACTCATCTACTTCGGCGGTGCGTTCATTGAGGCAGTAAAGAGCGACACTGATAAGAGAAAGGCAGCAGCTGCCGGTGCTCCTTCGGCAAAGTATGGCGATACTCCGGACGATATAGAGACTGTTATCGACACTGTAGCTGAGGATATGGCTGAGGATAAGTCTGAGGACTGATAAAAATACTGTATAAACAAGCAAGCTCTCCGCCTGAGATATGGCGGGGAGCTTTTTCATATTTTTCAGCAGACAGGAATATATATACTTATAATACTATTAAGAAAAGGGGCTGCTGAACAATGAATATCGGAAAAGAAAAGCAAAGCGAAGCCAAAACGCCGCAAAATCACAGTATCATACTCGAAAACCGCCGGACTATGACGATATCCGGGATAACCGACGCTGACAGCTTTGACGAAAGGGCGATATGCCTTTACACCCAGCTCGGCGAGCTTATCATCAGGGGGAGCGGACTGCACATCGACTCCATGAGTGTTGAGACAGGAGACATGACGATCACCGGGGAGATACAGGCGATGATATACGGAGACAGCGACAAAAAGCACCCGCTCACAGCGTTCGGTAAGCTGTTCCGCTGATGCCGGATACCTATTTCACAGTCAGCGAGGAGCTGCGGCTGTTCGGGCTTTCCTGCCTTATGGGAATGGGACTTTCTGCGGTGTACGGGCTTCTTCGGGCGGTGCGGCTGCTGCTGCCGGACAGCACTGTCCTGACTATCATCGGAGATATCCTGTTCCTCGGCTTCTGCACGCTTGCATTCTCCTCCTTTACATCTGCGGCAGTCCGGGGCGAGCTGCATATGTACTACCTTATCGGCTGCGGCTGCGGATTTCTGCTGTATCACTTTACTATAGGTGCATTTTTGCAGTGCTATATCGTAAGGCTGCTCTCATTGCTGCAAAGTGTCTGCACTATACTGCTTCTGCCGGTGCGAAAGGCTTTTGTAGCAATTAATCATATAGTCGGTGTCAAATTTGTGAGATGTGCCGAAGTTATAGTTAAACTTATAAAAAATACAGGTTTACTATTGAAGCGACGTGCCAATTTATTGTATAATAGAATAGATACTAAGAACGATCAGATCAGGACAATGAACGAGGATTTGGAGTGAAGCAATGATGTCGGAGTACAGCAGCAGCCGGCAGAGCAGAGGCGGACGCAGCTATCGTGACAGCCGCAGGGAGCCGGGCGATATAACGGCAGGCAGCCAGAATAATATTGTCTACAGCTCCGGAGGCTCAGAGAACAGCGGCAGCACAGGTACTGAGGGTGCTGAGGGTGCGGCTTCTGGTCAGAACGGCAGCGAAGCACCGAAGGGTCTGTTCAATGTGAACCTGCTCAAGCTGCTTGCGGCGGCATTCGTTATAGGCTGCTTTGTGATAATCGTCAGGACGTACAGTGACTGTGCTGAGAAGCAGAAGGAGCTTGACGCTCTCAATGCCAGTATAGCGGAATATACGGAGGAAAACGAGGAGCTTCAGAGGATACTTGACAGCGATGATCTTTCCGGATATATGGAGCGTTCAGCCGTTGAGGACAGAGGCTATGCCTATCCGGACGAGTACCGGTTCTATGACACCTCAAGGGACTGAGGATCATGCTGCGGCTT
Source organism: Ruminococcus sp. (assembly GCA_017475555.1). GTDB lineage: Bacteria > Bacillota > Clostridia > Oscillospirales > Ruminococcaceae > Ruminococcus. The sequence goes on along the minus strand of JAFVFL010000020.1, from coordinate 41,140 downwards.
TATCGTACCTCGTGGGAGCTTCGGTCACGCCATTGATCTCCCGGTTCTTTTGGTTTAATTTCAGCCCGGCGTATCTGTATACAGCCGAAGCTGTTGAAAAGGAGTAAATACACATATGCAGCTTGAAATCGGTAAGATCTACAACGGCACAGTCAAGGGCATCACGCAGTATGGTGCGTTCGTTGACATTGAGGGCGGCGGCTCAGGCATGGTACATATCTCGGAGATAGCGAACGTCTATGTCAGCGAGATACGTGACTTTCTGACAGAGGGTCAGGAGGTAAGAGTCAAGGTCATCGGTGTGAACGAGGCAGGAAAGGTGAGCCTTTCTCTGAAAAAGGCACAGGCTGAGGAGGGCGGCGATCCCTATCAGAACGGCTCAAAGAATCGTGCAGGAGGCGGTCAGGGCAAGCCGAAGCGTAATGCCCAGCGCAGCAAGCCGAATATATATGAGCCGAAGAAGAGCATACCGCAGTCAGAGATGAGCTTTGAGGACATGATCTCACACTTCAAGCAGACGAGCGAGGAGCGTATAGGCGACGGCAAGAGGCGTACTGACCGCAAGAACGGGACTAAGAGAAAGTAAGGCTCAGATGATATATCCGCCTCTGATGCAGGCACGCAGCAGATCTCTGCTGACAGATATGCGGCTGAGGGGAGCGATACAGCAGAATAAATATACCGCACAGGCGATGAGCCTGTGCTTTTTTTGTCTGAGAAATACTTACATTATCGTGCTGAGACTGATTTCAGACAAGAAAAAGCACGATAGTGTCAGATAATCAGCACATTTGTTGATTGACATTTATGAACATAAAATGTATAATATAGAAAACGGAAACGAAACAATATTGTCTTAACAGATAACATGAAAAATATGAAAAGGAGTGGGTATTATGAAGAAGCAAAGGCTTCTGTCTGCGGTTACTGCTTTGTCTGTGTGTGCAGGAATGGCTGCGGTATTCCCCGGAATATCGGCAGAAACATATGCCGCAGAGGTGGTTTCCAACACATTTGAGGTAAACTATGACGGCTGGCACGGCTCTGATACGGACGTTGAGCTGACAGCAGCAGAGGGTATCGGACTTGACGGCACGAGGGGAATGGCTGTCAGCGGAAGAAAGACCTCTGACGATGGCGCACAGTCCTCCAAGGGCTTCTACCTTTCAGGCGGTGTGAAATACAACTATAGTGTCAGTGTCTACAGCAAAACAGCAGAAAAGTTTCATGTCACACTGACCTACCTCGATGAGGATACTGACGAGGCGACAACTGTTGAGCTTGTATCCAGGGAGGTCGGTGCAGGTGAGTGGACAACACTCTCAGCGGAGTATAAGGCTCCGGCAAACACCTATGAGTACCGCATTGACATCACCACTGACAGCACAAATGATTTCGTGTTCGATGAGGTGAGCGTGACTACAGAAAAATACAAGGGCGTTAAGGCTGCTCCGGCTGGAAAGGGTCTGAAGGACGAGTTCGCAAATTACTTCCGTGTGGGCAATATCCTCAACGGAAATACAGTAAAAAACTCCACGATAACTGCTGACTACATCAAGGATTTCAACAGCATTGAGTGTGAAAACGAGACAAAGCCGGACGCAACGCTGGTGCAGAGCGGCTCGACTAATACGAATATAAAGGTATCGCTGAACAGCTGTGCTGCTATTGCTGATTTCTGCGTAAATAACGGCATTGGCTTCCGTGGTCATACTATGGTATGGCACAGCCAGACTCCGTCATGGTTCTTCAAGGACAACTTCCAGGATACCGGAAACTGGGTAGACAAGAGCACTATGAATCAGCGTATGGAGAGCTATATCAAGAATATGTTCGACGCTTTCGAGACACAGTATCCCGATCTTGATCTTTTCGCATACGATATATGCAATGAGTGCGTTTCAGATGACTCCAACCGCACAGCTAATTATGGCGGTGCAAGAGAGGCAGGCGACAGCAAGGTCAGCGGTCAGGGCGGAAAGTCCGCATGGGTACAGGTCTACGGCGACAACAGCTTCGTCGAGCAGGCATTCACATATGCAAGAAAGTATGCTCCCTCGACCTGCAAGCTCTTCTATAATGACTACAATGAATACTGGGATCACAAGCGTGACTGTATCTACGAGATGTGCAAGTCGCTCTATGAGAAGGGCGTGCTTGACGGAGTGGGAATGCAGTCCCACGTTCCGGCAAATGCTACAGGCTTTGCAGGCACGGATTCCTACATCGTTGCAATGAAGAAGTATCTGTCTATCGGCTGCGAGGTACAGATAACCGAGCTTGATATCAGCATCCAGAACAACGGCACGACCTACAGCTACACCGATCAGGCTGATAAGTATACTGCGATAGCTCAGGCTGCTATGGACTGGAATGATGATCCGCAGGGTACAGGAAGGGTCACACTCTATCAGGTATGGGGGCCCAATGATGCAAATTCATGGCTCAGTGCAGGCTCAAACGGTCTTCTCAGAGACAGCAGTAACCAGCCCAAGGAGGCGTACACAAGGCTTTATTCAATGCTCCCTGACAGCGAGTGGGGCACAGGTATCCCGTACACAGGCCCCGGCAGCACAGGCTTCGACCCGAACAAGACTGTTGAGCCTAACGAGTACGGCTGGTACTTCCACAGCACATTTGAGGGAACTACAGACAGCTGGAGCAGCAGAGGCGGCACATCTGTACAGACAAGCGGAAGAACTGCATACGTCGGTGATGAGTCACTTCTTGTATCTGACAGAACAGCTTCATGGAACGGTGCGAGCTATGCACTCAGCTCAAGGATATTCAAGCCGGGCGAGGAGTACAGCTTCTCGGCAAATGTATCATACTTCGACGGCGAGGACACAACTCAGTTCAAGTTCACTCTCCAGTATACCGGCTCAGACGGCGAGGCACACTACGACGAGATAGCAAGTGCCACAGGTGCAAAGGGCGAGTGGGTACAGCTTGCCAATACCAATTACAAGATACCAGAGGACGCTTCGGATATGATGATATATATTGAGACGTCTGATGATTCAACAGAGAATTTCTACATCGACGAGGTTATCGGTGCAGTAGGCGGAACAGGTATCATCGGTGCAGGACAGCCCGAAATAATCCCCTTCGTTCTCGGCGATATCAACGCTGACGGCAGGGTGGATGCGTTCGACATGGCACCGGCAAGAAAGGGAATTGCAGGCGGATTCAGCGACAGCCGTGCTCAGAAGGCAGCAGACGTTGACCAGAGCGGCAAGTACGAGGTGAACGACCTTGTACTCCTCTGCGAGTTCGTTCTCGGAAAGATAAGGACATTCCCGGTCGCTGAAAAAACCGTTGACACAGAAGCAATGGAGCAGCTTTTCAGCACTGTGAACATCGCAGAGAGCTATAAGAAGGACGGTGAGAACAATCCGCTGTATACACAGCGTTTCGGTGCAGACCCCGGCTTCATGGTATACAAGGACAGACTCTACGTATACACTACTAACGACGCATTTGAGTATGACGGCAGCAATAACCTCAAGGAAAACAGCTACGATGTGGGTACTATCAACTGCTGCTCATCAGCTGATCTGGTGAACTGGACAGACCACGGAGCTATCCCGGTAGCCGGAAGAAACGGCAGAACTACTAATGGTGCGGCATCATGGGCTTCATGCTCATGGGCACCCGATGCGTGCTGGAAGACCATAAACGGCAAGGATAAGTTTTTCCTCTATTTTGCAAACAGCGGCGGCGGTATCGGTGTTCTCACGGCTGACAGCCCGGAGGGGCCGTGGACGGATCCTCTCGGTCACGCACTTGTAACAGGTCAGACCCCGAATTGCAGCGATGTTGTATGGATGTTCGACCCGGCTGTACTTGTTGACGACGACGGCACAGGATATCTCTACTTCGGCGGAGGTGTTCCGGACGGCAAGCAGGCTGATCCCGGAACAGGCAGATGCGTTAAGCTCGGCGACGACATGATCTCACTTGCCGGCACTCCTGTGAAGATGAACACTCCTTACCTTTTCGAGGATTCAAGCATTCTCAAGATCGGCGATCAGTATGTATACTCCTACTGCACTAACTGGAACACCACCGGAAACAATATCGGTATCGCAAATGCTCAGATAGCGTACATGACATCAAGCGATCCCCTCGGGCCGTTCACATTCCAGGGAGTAATGTTCAAGAACACAGCAGAGTCCGGACTTGACAAGGGCGGAAACAACCACCATTCACTCGTATACTTCAAGGATAATTACTATCTTCTGTATCATACAAGAGTTGTTGAGAACCGCATGGGTATAAATCAGAATTACCGCTCGCCAAGCATAAGTGCAGCGACTGTCAGCGGAAACAAAATAACAGTTGACGGCTCACATACAGGTGTGGCACAGCTTCAGACACTTTCTCCGTACACAAAGGTACAGGCTGAAACAATGTCTAACCAGTCAAAGGACGTTACAGTAACAGGTCTTGGCGATACAGTGGTAAGCGGAACAAAGGGCAGCTGGATAAAGGCAAGCGGAGTCAGCTTCAGCTCAGGAGCAGATACTCTTACAGTAAGTGCTTCCTCAAACAGCGGAGCAGTCATAAAGGTATGCACAAAGTCCGCAACTGGTACAGCTATAGCATATGCAGAGATACCGGCAGGCGGCACGCTCAGCTCAGTTACAGTACCGGTCGTATCGTCAGTGAGCGGCACTAACGATCTGTACTTCGTATTCAGCGGCGACCTCAGCTTCGATTCATGGAGCTTTTCGTGATAATTCATTCTAAAGGTCTTAGCTGCACGGCATCTGCACATAGCCGTGCAGTCAGATAAAAGTAATTTGTTGTAAGGGACAAATCAGGGCTTCTCCCCGGGTACACCGTATCCGGGGAGAAATCTTTTCGGTGATCTGTAAAACGCAGATGAGGAAAACACATTGACAATGCGCTTTATTCGTGGTATAATACATAAGGGGTATTCAATATCCGGTGCAAATAGCAAACGCCAAAAACTTTTGCCGTTTGCTATGATATGAATTGCCTCGCACATACGCAAACTAAAGTTTGCTCCGTGCGTATCGGCAGATAGCAAACGTCAAAAAATATTTTGCCGTTTGCTATGATTACAGAACAGGAGTGATAAGAATGAATGAAGCAGATTTCAGAGAGTGGCAGAGGGGACAGGAGGTAAAGCCGAAGGTCATATCCGACACGCTTTCAAGGCTGAGGCGTATAGAAAAGGAGCTTTCGTGCGATATCGACGAGGAGTTCAGGGCAGACGGGTGTGAGAGGCTTCTCGGAGCGTTTCTGAACAAGGGCGACAACGAGGAGATGAAGAAGTATCCTGACGCAAGGCTTCCGATAGGGAAGTATTACATGAGCACCTACAGGCTCGCACTTCGCAAGTACATCGAGTTTATGGAGAGCAATAAATAAAATGAGAGGACGTTTCTGCGTGAAGCGTCCTCTTTTCTGTTATCCGGTGATCTCCTTCCGGAACAGCTTTATTACCTCCATTTTCAGTGCATGGTGCTCCGGTGCGGAAAGCTCCGGGTCGGCAGAAAGAAGCTCCCTCGCACAGTGCTGTGCTCTCTCCATAAGCTCCGTACTGCAAGCTATATCGGCTATCTTCATCGGCGGGAGCCCGTGCTGGGCACTTCCGAAGAAATCACCGGGGCCGCGCATCTTCAGATCCTCCTCTGATATTTTAAATCCGTCAGAGGTGGAGGACATTATCTTCATTCGCTTTATACATTCCTCCGAGGTGTTGTCGGTTATGAGTATGCAGGTGCTTTCAAAGCTTCCCCGCCCGACACGCCCCCGGAGCTGGTGGAGCTGCGAAAGACCGAAGCGTTCGGCGTTTTCGATGACCATTACTGCGGCGTTCGGGACGTCCACCCCGACCTCAACTACAGTGGTGCATATCAGTGCCTGCACCTCGCCGTCACGGAATGCCTTCATGACCTTTTCCTTTTCGGCAGACCGCATACGCCCGTGCAGGAGTGCGGTCGAATACCCCCTGAGGTCGCCCTTTGCAGCCTCCTCAGCATAGGTCTTTACGGCGAACAGGTCGCTGTCGCTGTCCTCTATCATAGGGCATACCACGTAAGCCTGCCGCCCCTCGTCGAGCCGCTCCCGCACAAAATTGAACGCCCTGTGCCGCAGCTTACCTGTGACAGCGTAGGTGTTTACGGGCTTTCTTCCGTTCGGCAGCTGACGTATAAGGGATATGTCAAGGTCGCCGTATATCATCAGAGCGAGCGTTCGTGGGATAGGGGTTGCGGACATGACGAGCCTGTGCGGAGAGCTGCCCTTTTCAGCAAGTGCCGCACGCTGCTCAACGCCGAAGCGGTGCTGCTCATCAGTGATAACGAGTGCGAGCGAGCGGTACTCAACGTCCTTCTGTATCATCGCATGGGTACCGACAATTACATCTGCCTCGCCGGAGAGTATCTGCTCACGCAGAGCGGCTTTCTTTTTCGGCGTGACCGAGCCTGTCAGGAGCACGACATTCAGCCCGGCGGGGGAGAGAAAATCCGAAAGCGTCCTGTAGTGCTGCATGGCGAGTATCTCCGTAGGTGCCATAAGGGCGGACTGCATACCGCTTTGAGCGGTGTACCAGCAGGCTGCGGCGGCAACAGCGGTCTTTCCGCTGCCGACATCGCCCTGCAGGAGCCTGTTCATCGGCATAGTCCGTCTCAGGTCTGAGATGATATCATTCACTGCCGAAAGCTGGTCGTCAGTGAGGGTAAACGGCAGAGTACCGGTAAATTCCGTGATATCTCCGCCGTATTTCATCTCTGGAGTGGAGCTGCTCCTTGTCCGGCTTTTCATAAGTGACATACCGAGCGTGAGCCGCAGCAGCTCATCAAAGGCGAGCCGTCTGCGTGCCTGTTCAGCAGCAGCGTCGCTGCCCGGAAAGTGGATATTCTCCAGCGACCATTCAAGCGGAGAAAGAGCGTATTCCTCTCTTATTTTTTCCGGCAGCGTCTCTATCGGAGCACTGTGCATGATATCAAGAGCCTGCCGCATATTTGTCCGTATCATTGCGGCGGAAAGCCCCTGAGTGAGCCGGTATACGGGCTGTATGAGAACGCTGCTCCCGGCACTTATCCACGTCGGGGAGCTTATCTCCTTCCTCAGGAAATTCCCCGTTACCTTTCCGTGCATATAGTATGTTTCGCCCTCATTGAGTGCATGAAAGGCGTAGACGTTGTTGTAGACCACGACGAGGATATCGTCCGTTCCGTCAGTAGCCGCAGCCTTGCAGATGACAAGACCGCCCCTTATCCTCTGCGGCGGCAGCTTTTTTGTTATCGTGAGCTTCAGCACATTCTGTTCGTTCAGTACCGCCTGCTGCACGGGAACATATACCCTGTAATCAAGGTATGCCCTCGGTATATGGTATATCAGCTCATACGGCGTAGTTATGCCTAATTTCCGGTACTTTTCGCCCTTAGCCCTGCCGACGCCCTTCAGGTATTCTATATCTGAGAAAAGTGATGCAGGCATATCATTCCTCCTGTGCCCGTGCTATGCGAAGCCGGTATTTCTCGTTTATGATGTAAAGCTTACTTGTGCTGTTGGTCAGTATCCCGGCAGCCTGCTCGGTATAGCAGATATACTCATCTAAGAGGTCATAGTACCCCGCCGTGAACAGCCGCTCATACAGCTCTTCTGAAAGGTTTTCAAGCAGGCTTACGGATGCAGATCTCTTATCGTCAAGCGTCTCAATAAGTGCATTGAGCAGCAGCTCAGCGTTCTCTCTTGAGAATATCCCGAATTCCTCTCTCATCATCGTGTACGCACCGGGATAATCCCAGCGGTGCAGAGTATTGCTGTCCGAAATGTAGGCTAAGAATCGCTGCTGCTTCCACTCTGCTTCAAGCTCCGGAGAGACAAGATGGCGGAAATTGCTGAGGGCGAATGCGGTGCCGAATCTGTCCGGCTGCAGCTTCACGATACTGAAAGCGGCATCAGCCTCGTCCAGATCGTCCGGGCCGATGATATAGAGTGCTGCGTTCTTTATCCTTTTCTCCCACGTGGTATATTGGTCGCCTATCAAGCGTATCGCATCCATATTGTTTTTGTAGCCATAGTTTTCCGCAACAGTGATATAGTCGATATAGACGGAGAATGCCTGCCGGTCGTGCGTATCCTTTTCCGTGCTGTACGCTGCATACATCATATCGTAATCTATCCAGTTCAGAAGCTCCCATGCGGTGTGGATATCATAGTTCTCAGAGTCGTCAGCGTCAACACCGCCGGGGTAGTCCCTGAGCAGGGTGTAGACTACGGTGTGAAGTGCAGGTGAAAACTCAGGCACAAGCTTTCGTCTGTTGTCCATATAGCCCTGAGCCGCCTTTATCAGATCCATATTGTCCTGAAAGCTCTTGTCCGGTGAGATACCGGATATGATATCGGCTATAGCCTCATCGTCCCACGCCGCTTCTGTTTCCCCGATCCTGTCGAAGCCGTATGGTGCAGCTTCGCTGCGGAAGCAGCCGAGGTATTCAGAGTGCTTTTCGTCCGGCAGCGAGATCCAGTCGTCTGAGAGCCATTGTGAAAGAGTGAATTGTACGTGGAACGCCTTTGCGTCCTCAACAGTTTTGAGCGGCATGGCAAACAGCTCTTCAGGTGTCAGAAATTTCATTTTCATGCCGGTTATCCCTCCTGACAGTGTTTTTCTTATTATAGCACATAATTTCTTCAGAAGCAAGAGGCTTGAAATATCATGCCATATGTGGTATAATATAGCACAGCTGATAAAATATAAAAGGAGCACTGTAATGAACAGGATCAGGAAATTATTAATGCATTTGCCGCTTATCCTGATATGCACAGCGGCTGCGGCAGTCGCAGTGACGGGGATATACGCCGGGATAGTTTACCTCCGTGGAAAGGATATGGTCGAGGACAGGACAGGAAATTCAAACGTCAACGTAATGCTGACACGCCCTGAGGACTGGCACAGGATACAGAGCGGGAGCATTTATCTTAGGCGGGAGGATCTTGCACGGATAGACGGCTCAACTGCAACTATACCCATAACTGCGGAGCTTGCCCGTCAGTTCTGCAATGCCTCTGATGATGAGATAGATGAATACGTAGACCACAACACGACTCACTGGGCGTATGAGAATCTTATGCAGGACAAGAAAAAGGATATTATTTTCGTCACAGAGCCGTCGGAGTACGAGCGGCAGGAGGCGGACGATCTCGGCATTGAGCTGGATATAACGCCGATAGCACTTGACGGATTCGTTTTTATCACACACAAGGATAATCCGGTGGACAGCCTTACCACGGAGCAGATACAGGGCATCTATTCCGGCAGCATAACCAACTGGAGCGAGGTAGGGGGAGCTGACGAGAGGATAATACCGTATCAGCGTGAGAGAAATTCCGGAAGTCAAACGGCAATGGAGAACATGGTGATGAAGGATGTGCCGCTCATGAAGCCGGCTGAGAGCTATATTGAAGTGGAGGGCATGGGCGATCTTGTCGAGCATATCGCTGAATACGAGAACCGCAATAACAGTATCGGCTACACGTATTATTACTACATAAACAACCTGTATAAAAGTGATGATATAAAGGTGCTTGCGATAAACGGTGTGACACCGGACAACGAGAACCTGATAAGCGGAAAATATCCCTATTCTACGGCATATTACGCAGTAATGAGAAAGGGGCAGTATGGAATGGCACCGACACTGAGGGATTATCTGCTGACAGATGAGGGGCAGGAGATAATAGAGCTTGCAGGCTACTGCCCGGTCGGAGGTGAGGAGGAATGACGCTCGGACAGCTTGAGGAATATGAGAAAACTCTCCGGCGGGTGCTGTGTATACCCTCAGCGGCGGCGGTGTGTGTACTTACAATAATGGCGTGCGTTCTCGGCTTCAGCCGTGACGCACTGTACTGGCATTTTACAACACCGCTTTCAGATATGATGATTGCCATACTTATACTTCTTTTCGGTGGACTGCTGACGCTGCTTGAATGGTACACCCGTATCGGCTTCATACTCCGTGAAATACTCCGAAGTATTATCGGGCTGGTGCTGCTGTTTGACTTTTTCGGCATTGGCTCAGGGAGCTTATGGCGGATAGTGGCTGTTCTGTACTTCATGCTCCCGCTTGTGCTGTACATCATTTTCATGAAGCGGTGGAAAAGGCTCAGGGCGGAGACGATCGCAGAGGAAGCAGCGGCTGAAAAGAGCGAATAAAAACAGACCAAATTCATGGTCTGGACAGGGAGAAAGAAGTGCTTTGAGTCAAAAGCTTGGGATTCCAAAGGGCGAATGTCCTTTGGCAGAGTCCAGGGGCAGCGCTCCTGGCAGGGTGTGGGGCAGCGCCCCACATAACAAAACGCTCCGCAAGGGGTGAATAAAAAAACAGTCCGGTGGACTGTTTTTTTAGAGGGGACGCCCTGCACGAGAGGGCGTCCCCTTACATATAATAGCTTTTTTGAATCTTTGTCCGGACAAAATTCACGGTCTGGATTTTTTTCATTCAGTTCCGTCAAACATATAGATGAACCGGACGCTGCCGTCCATATCATCAGACTTTCCGGAGAAGCTGCTGTAATCCTGAGATACCTCACGTATTGCCCTGAATCTGTCTGCGATACCGGGGAGCATCTCATCTGCTGCCTCAGTGAGCTTTGAGATACCCTCGTCATAGAATCTGTTCATTCCGTCGTCAAGCTGCTTTGCACCGTCCTTCAGCTGTGATACGCCGTCGATCAGCCTGCTGCTGCCGTCACCCAGCTTGTCAGTACCTGCACTCAGCTCCTTAGCACCGCTGCTGAGAGCTGCTGCTCCGTCTGAAAGCGTCTGCATGGAGGTATAGAGCGTCTGTGCTCCTGACGAGAGCTGACTGCCGCCTGAAAGCAGCTGGGAAAGTCCGCTGTCAAGCGAACCCGCACCGGTGAAGAGCTGTGAGACACCGCTGGTAAGTGCCGGGATATTTCCGGCAAGCTGTGAAGTGCCGTCCTTCAATGCACCTGAGCCGGTAAGAAGCTGTGCAAGACCATTATCAAGAGCCTGTGAGCCTGCGTAAAGCTGTGAAACTCCGCCGGTGAGTGCCGGTATCTTCCCGGCAAGCTGTGAAGTTCCGTCCTTCAATGCACCTGAGCCGGTAAGAAGCTGTGCGAGACCGTTATCAAGAGCCTGTGAGCCTGCGTAAAGCTGTGAAGCTCCGCCGGTGAGTGCCGGTATCCTTCCGGCAAGCTGTGAGGTGCCGTCCTTTAATGCACCTGAGCCGGCAAGAAGCTGTGCAAGACCGCTGTCGAGTGCGTCCGCACCTGTTGAAAGCTGTGTGATACCGTCGGTAAGAGTAGGAAGATTCTCGTAAAATTCAGCTGTTCCGCTGCTCAGCTCTACTGAACCGGCTGAGAGCTGCGAAAGACCGTTGTCAAGTCCCTGTGCTCCGGCGTAGAGCCTTTCAAGTCCGTCTGCAAGGCTGCCGAGTCCTGTTACAAAGCCTGTGCTGCCGGTTGAAAGTGCTGATATACCGTTGTCAAGCTGCACTGCACCCTCTGAGAGTGAAGCTGTGCCTGCTGAGAGCTTAGAAGCGGAGGCTGAAAGCTGAACCGCGCCCTCTGCGAGTGCCTGACCGCCGTTATCGAGAGTATCAAGCCCCTCACTGAGAGAAGCCGCTCCGCTCTCGGCTGCACTGAGCCCCTGAGAAAGCTGACCAAGACCGCCGGAAACCTCCTGTGCTCCGGCAGCGAGTGCAGCAGCTCCGTCCTTGAGCTGTCCGCCGTCCTTCATTGAGCCTGCTATCTGCTTCTGAGCCTCTACTGTCTGCTGGAGCGTAGCTACAGCCGCAGCAAGCTCCTCGGTCGGAGTTGCCTGATATGCTGCTGTGAGAGCTGTGAGGAGCTGCTCGTTTGCAGCTATGGTCGAATCAAGAGAAGCGGCTGCCGTGTCAAGTCCGTCAGAAAGAGCACTTGCACCCTCTGAAAGCTGTGAAGCACCGCCTGCAAGAGCGTCGGCTCCGGACTTTGCAGAGCTTATTCCCTCAGAAAGGGTATCAGCTCCGGTGTGTGCGTAGGTTATCGCTGCCGCAAGCTGTCCGGCAGAGCCGCTCATCGTCTCTGCTCCGGCTGCAAGCTGACCCATTCCGGAATTTACCGCTGCCGCACCGTCCTTTACCTGTGTACTTCCGTCAGCGAGTGAGCCTGCACCTGAGGTAAGCGTATCCGCTCCGGCAGAAAGTGCCGCAGAGCCGTTCTTTACCTGCGATATACCGTCAAGAAGCTCCTGCGAGCCTGATTTTGCAGCTGCAAGACCTGCACTCAGAGATGAAGCACCGTCATTGAGCCTTGAAGCTCCGTCAGTGAGTGCAGACGCACCCTCGCCGAGCCTTCCAAGTCCGTCCCTGAGCTGTGCAGAGCCGTCCTTTGCGGAGGAAATGCCGCTGTTCAGCTCTCCTGCACCGTTATCAAGCTGTGCAGCTCCGTCAGCGAGTACACCGGCACTGTCATTCAGTGTACCAAGTCCTGCCGTAAGCTGTGCAGAGCCGTCCTTTGCGGAGGAAATGCCGCTGTTCAGCTCTCCTGCACCGTTATCAAGCTGTGCAGCTCCGTCTGCGAGCACACCGGCACTGTCGTTGAGAGTACCAAGTCCTGCTGTAAGCTGTGCAGAGCCGTCCTTTGCGGAGGAAATGCCGCTGTTCAGCTCTCCTGCACCGTTATCAAGCTGTGCAGCTCCGTCTGCGAGCACACCGGCACTGTCGTTGAGAGTACCAAGTCCGTCCGCAAGCTGTGCAGAGCCGTCCTTAGCAGAGGCTATCCCGTTCACGAGAGTACCCGTAGAATCGGAAAGTGTCTTTGCTCCGTCAGTCAGCTTTACTGCACCGCCGCTCAGGTCATTTGCACCGCTGCTGAGCTTTGATGCTCCCGAAACGAGCTGGTCTATCCCGTCTGTAAGGTCACCGGACTTGTCATAAAGCTCACTGACTCCGTCATATAGCTTTGCAGCTCCGTCCATGAGCTGATCTGCCCCGTCCTCAAGCTCACGGAGCTTGTCAGTAAGCTCACCGAAGTCCATATCATCACTGATATCGGTATTTGAAAAAAGCTCATTCGATACAACAGTTACAGAGGTGTTCATGCTGAAATCGGTAACATCGGCGTTTATCTCGAAGCTTTCCGGCAGCTCTGCATCGAGCTGCTCGATCTCGTCAAGTCCGAGGCTTTCGTTCAGTCCGGGGAAGCCAAGACCTACAGCGATCACCCTGCCGCCGTCGGATATGACTTTGCCGTTTGTGACCTCAACGTTGAGGAATCTGTCAGAATCGAAAACTGCCGCGCTCACTGCCATGAATGGCACGTACATATCGACATCTTCGCCGTTTATAGTCTTTGTCACCCTCTGGTTATTGGTATACTCATAGCGTATCGTAACATGACCGCTCTTTCCGGCGAGGGCGTCCGGGGATATCTCCTTTCCGTCAAGCAGATAGGTGATCCTTACGTCCACCGGGAGCTGCTTATCGGTCGTGCCCCTGTAGTAGATGTCATTTCCTGCCGCAGACCAGTCGAGGGTATCGCCGGACTGAGCGAACGCCTCGTCGCCCTTTACATTGACGATATCCGTAAGGCTCGATATATCCGAAAGGCTCGTCAGAGCACCTGTATTCTTCAGCCAGTCGCTCACGATAACGTTCTTCACTGACGAATCATCGCTGCACAGGACATATACAGTCTCGTCCTTGCTCGCACTTCCCTGTGCTGCCTGTCTCTGTGCGGCAGACCTCTGTGTATCTCCGCCTGCACCTCCGGTCTGCACCTTGTCATTATGTGCTCCCTTTGCTATTGCTATAGAGCCGGTAGCTCCTGCGGATATGGCGATCGCAGCCGCTGCTGCTATTATCCTCTTATAATTTTTCATACCAACGCTTCCTTTCGTGACGCTCAGTGATTAAATGCTATTTTATTTCTTTTGTTCCCTTTATCTGTTTTATCCTTTGGCAGAAATCCCGAGGACGTTCTGCATATCACCCCGTCAAATACCATGAACATTGACGGAAGGACTGTTACAACTATCACCATTGATATCAATGCACCCCGGCAGAGTAGTACACAGAGCGAGGAGATAAGCCCTATCTCTGAGTACGCCGCAACTCCGACGGTTGCCGCAAAGAAGCCGAGTGCAGATGTGATTATGGACTTTATCGAGGAGCTGAGTGCTATGGATACTGACTCTCTCTTGTCCTTGCCTGAGCTTCTTTCAGTCCGGTATCTTGTTGTCATGAGTATCGCATAATCGACAGTAGCTCCGAGCTGAATGGTTCCGATAACTACCGATGCTATGAACGGCAGCTCAGTATTCATAAAGTACGCAAGTCCTAAGTTTATCATAATTGCAAGCTCTATGACCGCAACGAGTATGACCGGAAGAGATACAGACTTGAAGGTAAGGGCGATTATAAGGAATATCGCCGCAATCGAAAGTATGCTCACGACCTTGAAATCCCGGTTGGTTATCTCGATAAGGTCTTTGGTCGCCGGGGCTTCACCTATCAGCATTGCTCCCTCATCGTATTTTTCAACGATATCGTTTATCCTTGTGACCTGCTGATTCACCTCATCAGATGCCACAGGATACTCAGAGCCTATCATTATCAGCTGCCAGTCGTCGCTTTTGAGCACGCTTTTTACTGAGTCCGGGATCACCTCCTCCGGTATCGCCGGGCCTACGAGAGAATTAAAGCCGAGAGTGAGCTTCACTCCGTCAACGCTCTTTATCTCGTTCATCATGTTCGTGGCTGACTTTGCGTCCATATCCGACTTTACCATGAGGATATGGGTGCTGTTCATATTGAAATCCTCTTCAAGCTTTGTATTTGCGATAACGCTTTCAAGGTCAGCCGGAAGAGTGCTGTCGAGCTTGTAATATACATCATAATTGCTGTTGCCGTATACAGCCGGTATCAGGAGGACTACAGCCGCCGTAAGGAATACCCCTGTATGCTTTGTGATGAATGCTGCCGTCCTTGAAAATGCCGGGAGAAGATCCTTGTGGGAGGTACGCTCTATCGCCCTGTCGAATATAAGTATCATCGCCGGGAGTACCGTTACGCAGGCGATAACGCCGCAGACAACGCCCTTTGCCATTACGATCCCGAGGTCAAGACCGAGCGTGAAGCTCATAAAGCACATCGCAAGGAATCCGGCTACAGTCGTTACGGAGCTGCTGACGACCGATACTATAGTACCGGCTATCGCATGAGCCATTGCCTCATTCCTGTCGGAAAAATGCTCCTGCTGCTCCTTGTAGCTGTGCCAGAGGAATATCGAGTAATCCATAGTCACACCGAGCTGCAATACAAGTGCAAGTGCCTGAGTCAGGAACGATATCTCGCCCATAACGAAATTAGTACCGAGGTTCCAGACTATCGCAAGACCGATGCTCAGCATGAAGAATACCGGTATCAGGAACGAATCCATTGCAAGCACGAGAACTATGCTCGTGAGGATAACTGCGATTATAGCGTAGATTATCGACTCGCTGTCTGAAAGGTGCTTCATATCGCCTGTTATGGCACTCATTCCGCTGATGAAGCACTGCTCCGAGGTTATCTCACGCATGGTATCTATCGCCGCAAGAGTGCCGTCAGCTGATGTAGTATCGTCGAAGAATACCGCCATCATAGTTGTATCGCCCTTGTTGAAGAAGTCGTATATGTTATCCGGGAGTATTTCCGCCGGGATATTGAGGTCTGTCATAGACTGCCAGCAGAGGACGCTCGCAACGTGGTCTACCTCCTCTATCCTCTTCGCCGTATCAGCGACCTCCTTATCAGTCATGCCCTCGACCATAACGAGCGAGAAGCCGCCCTGACCGAAATCCTCCTTCAATATATCCTGCCCGACCATAGTGTTGATGTCCTTTGGCAGATATGACAGGATATCGTAATTCACTCTTGTATTGATATACCCTATCGCAGCCGGTATGATGAGCAGCACGCCGACAAGGAGTATCAGTATCTTGTGCTTTACGATAAATTCTCCGAATTTAAGCATCGTATCATTCCTTTCAAGCCCTATTATCTTTCTCATTGGCTTCGGATAACATTATAATCCAAAAATGACCGAAAGTCAATATTGTTGCAGCAAGTAAACTGACCTATAGTCATAATTTCGTATGTCTGCATAAAAATCCGGGCAAAGTGATTGTGACTAATGGTCATTTTTACAAGCTTGACACAGACCGGTTTATGGATTATAATAATGGTAGAATATTTGAAAGGAGCCTGTTCTATGGGTAAGGTCGATGTAAACAAGCAGCTGAAGGAGTCCTCGCTGCTCCGTACTGCATTTGAGTTCTTCACGACAAAGGGCTTCAGCAAGACCTCTATTTCCGATATTGCCGACAAGGCGGGCGTTGCAAAGGGTACGTTCTATCTCTATTTCAAGGACAAGTATGATATCCGCAACCGCCTTATCGCACATAAGACCAGCCAGCTTTTCACGGCGGCACTCGATGAGCTTGCAGGTGAGATAGACACCCTCAGCTTTGAGGACAAACTCGTCCGGGTCATCGGCAACATAATCGACCAGCTCAATGCAGATAAGTCGCTGCTGAACTTCATTTCCAAGAATCTGAGCTGGGGCGTGTTCAAGAGTGCCATAACAGCACCGTCCGCAGAGGGCGACGTGAATTTCAGCGATGTGTACTACCAGCTGCTTGAGGAAGCACCGTATGATTTCAGGGACCCGGAGATAATGATGTTCCTCATTATTGAGCTTGTCTCCTCGACGAGCTATTCTGCGATACTTTACAGTGAGCCGTGCAGTATCGAGCAGCTCAAGCCCTATCTTTACAATTCGATACGCATGATAGTACGTCAGCACAGGCTCGATGTCAGTGATGATAAATAAAATAAATCAATTCAAACTTTGTTAAACTCCGCTTGCGGTCTCTCTCGCAGCGGAGTTTACTTTTTGTAAATTGAGCACAAAACCGCCGCTGGTGCAGTGTACGTGTTCACCAAATTATTTAATACAATGTATAAATTTAATGTTACCTGTTGACATTTCGTTCATTTTGTGGTAAAGTAAAAGTAATAATAGGATAGGCATGGAGCCTGCGGCTGAAATAGGCACTCAGCCAGGGATATCGACTATAATACAGCCTGTCTTATAGAAAAGGAGTTTGATAAACATGAAGAAATTCACAGGCATGAGAAAAGTGCTTGCAGCTGCTTCTGCCTCAGTTGTCGCTGCAACTGCACTCGTCCCCGGCTTCGGAACTGCATATGTCAATGCAGATGCGGCTGACCTCACAGCTGTACAGCTCGTTGAGGCTATGGGACAGGGCTGGAATCTCGGCAACAGCTTTGATTCCGCAAACACATGGACTACACCGCTCACCCCCGAGGCTATCGAGACTGCATGGCATAACCCGGTCACCACTGAGGCCATGATAAAGGAGATAAAGAAGTCTGGCTTCACTACTGTACGTATACCGATAACATGGCAGCAGATGATATCAAGCGATGGTACTCCAAATTCTGAGTGGCTCGCACGTATCAAGGAGGTAGTTGACTACTGCATCAACAATGATATGTATGCTATAATCAATACCCACCACGATGAGGGCGGCAGCAATCAGTCAGGCTGGATAAACGGTACCGGTGCAAAGACAAAGTTCGCTAACCTCTGGACAAATATCGCAAATTATTTCAAGGACTACGACCAGCACCTTGTATTTGAGGGCATGAACGAGGAGGATCTTGACAACTCCACAATGATGACTCTCAACCAGGCATTCGTTGACGCTGTAAGAGCTACAGGCGGAAACAACGCAAAGCGTCTCCTGCTCGTTGAGGCTCAGAGCAACAACACTGACAAGGCTCTTGACAGCAGCTTCTCCGCTCCGACCGATTCAGCTAACATGATAGCTGTTTCCGTTCACTACTATGAGCCGTCAACATTCTGCGTGGCTACTACTGAGTCCACATGGGGACACAGAGAGACATGGGGCACATCAGATGACTATACAAAGCTTGAGAATCATCTTGACAGCCTTGAGACAAAGTTCATAAAGAACGGTATCCCGGTAATCATCGGTGAGTACGGCGTTGACACAAGCACAAAGGGTGCAAAGGACAAGAGCTCTATGATCAAGTTCCTCACCGAGGTTGCAAACTACGCACTCGGCAAGGAGGGTATGTGCCCGGTACTCTGGGATATGTCTGTCGGCGGCGATGACGGCACAGGAGATATGGCTTACTTCAACAGAAAGACACTCTCATGGTATGACAGCGATATCCAGGCTATATTCGCAAACGCTTCCGGAAATACGAGCGTTGACGGAAAGAAGAAGGTTGACCGTATAACCTTCAGCGTATCTGACATAACTGAGTCTGACGGCTCACTTCTTATCGACCTCAAGCCCTACAAGGAGCTCGGCGTTACAGTAAACAACGTGCTTATCGACTATTCTCTGGCATACAGCGGAACATACGCTGATACCTACGGTGCAGGCGGTGCTGTTCAGTACAACGTTGTTGACTCGGACAATGACACACACTGGTCTTCGTCCACGTATTACTTTGAAAAGGACGGAACACAGGCATCTGTTGAGATACCGGCAGCAACTGATATCACGGACGACTCCGGAGCTGTTTTTAAAGGCTGCACGCTCGATATGGACTATCTCAAGATCGAGAACTGGTGGAATTGGGTAGATCCTTCACCGTCAGATGAGAGTGAGAAGGCTGCCGAGGAGGCAAAGGTAAGCCACAAGTACGGCGATGTTACTGTAATTTTCAGCGACTACATCTACGTTGACGATATCGGCGAGTCTGACCCTGTTACCACAACTACAGCTGCTACAACAGCAGGCGGTGAAGTCTCAACAACTACCACATCAACAGAGGTTGAGCCTGTAACAGGTGCAAAGGGCAATGCTTACTTCATCGGTCAGCTCGGCAAGGAGCAGTCATGGAGCCTTGAGGACGCAGCTGGTCAGAAGACCGCAGCTGTAACAGGCGACGGACAGTACACCGTTGAGTGGGATCTTACTGAGGGCGGTACAGATACAGTACAGTTCCTTGCAGTAGTTATCGAGCCTGTAGAGGGCATAAAGACATTCACGACCGACACATTCACAACTCTCACTGCAACTATCGACGAGGTATGGATCGACGGCGTTCAGCTCACAGACTATGCAGCTTCTGAGGACGCTGTCAATACAAGATACTACGAGGGCGGAAGCGGCGTTACAAGACTTTACCTCCACAACGACTGGACTAAGCCGAACGTTGCTGACCTGCCGAGCAAGACAGACGTTACAGAGAGCGTAAAGGTTGTGTTCACTGTAAGCGGCGTTGACGCTGGTTACATCGAGCCTACAACTACAGGTACTACAGAGACTAAGTACGGCGATGCAAACGAGGACGGCAAGATAAATATGGCAGATGCAGTTGCAGTTCTCCAGAATCTTGCAAACGGCACTAAGTACCCGCTTACACCTCAGGGCGAGACCAACGCTGACTGCGATGGTTCATCAGGTCTTACAGGTACAGACGCTATAACGATACTCCGTGTTGAGGCAGGCGAGATAGCACAGAGCGATCTCCCACTTGCAGGCTGAGATACGAATAAATACTGATATAGCATAAAAATAATAGTCAACGTCAGAGCTATTTTGGCGTTGGCTATTTTTTTGCCACCCGGCAGGTGGCATACACAAAAAACCGCAGCTCCCGTGGAAGCTGCGGTTTAGGTATTATTTGCCAATATTATCATCTGCCTTTCAGTATTTTATCTCAGAACCCCCGGTGTATCGGTACGGTAGTGTATATTTCGGGGATAAGCTTGCATTTTCCGAACATGACCATCACCTCTTTTCTATCCGTTATTTTCCTCGTCACAATTTATTCAGCTTCATAGCCATACCTCTCTTTCGTTAATTTTTATCAGCTCTCAGAAATGGATATGTATTGAAAACATTCTGCTCACCTGCCTTTCTTATCATTTATCAGCTCTCAGAAATAAATATGAAGCTCAAACATTCCTTTCACCGCCTTTCTGTACTTCCGGCTTTTGTATTCGTACCGGCAGCTTCTTTCAGAACATAAATATGATAACTATTGTCTCTGCTATTTTTGGTATGATCCCGAACATATCGCTCACCTCCTTTGCCTGTCGGCTTATCTTATTTCTTCTTTTCGATCTCATCAACTATTGCACCTACGATTATCCCCAACCCTGTAAATATCTGCTCTATCATACTATCACCTCCCCAGAGCATTTGTCAAACTCACTTCTTAGCCTTTATGATAGCTCCGATGATCACGCCTGCACAAGTGAAAATAGCCTCTATCATCTTACCACCTCCTGATCAGTTATATGGAAATATCCCGTGCGGTTTAAGTGTTTCTGAAAATTTTTTTGAAATTTTTTTGTGAGCTTATTTCCGTTTCTCCCTTCGTATAGTCATATGGAAATATCCTGAGTGGTTTAAGTGTTTCTGAAAATTTTTTGAATAAGGATAATCAAATCCTGATTATACTGTGAGGATAATTAAATTTGTACAAAACGGAGATTTTTGTTGTGCATTCTGCTAAAAATTCCCCGGAACTATTCAAATTTCTCTCCCGGTATGATATGATAATAATAATTGGTAGTGAGACTATCACCCGGCATCATGTACAGAACGGAGGTGTAAAAAATGAAAGACAGCAGCTTGAAAAAATGTATACATTCCGTGATCTCAATATTCTCAGCCGCAGCCTTTATCCTGCTTTCAGTCCTTTCGGTACGCCCTGCCCCGGCTGAGGCTGTGGACAGCAGCGACCTGGACAGTCTTGCAAAGGAGATCGCCGTGCTCGTGAATGAAGCCCGTGCCGAGGAGGGACTCGACCCTGTCTACGTACTCCCGGTGCTGACTGATTCGGCAATGATAAGAGCTGAGGAATGTGCGGTACTGTTCGACCACAAAAGACCGGACGGCACGAGATTTTCCTCGCTGCTCGACCAGGACGTTACTCCATATTGCTACGCTGCGGAGAATATTGCAGCAGGCTCCTCGAAGGCGGAGGCAGCTTTTTCTCAGTGGAAAAATTCCGAGCGGCATTGGGCGGCGATAACAAATCCGGATATAACACATATGGGTATAGGCGTTGCATATGTTCCGGACAGCCGCTATAAGTGGTACTGGGCACAGATATTTATTCAGACCACGTCGGAGGACGGACTGGAGGGGGAGTATCTTCCTCAGAGGTATGAAATAGTGCCGAAGGCGGTCGGCGACCTGAACGGAGACGGAGTTGTGGATTCGTTCGACTACCTTGTGCTGACGGAATATCTTGAAAAGAAGAGTGCCGGTGAGCCGGTGTATCTGAATGAGCTTCAGATAGCGGCTGCGGACTGCTTCAAGGACGGAGCTGTCACCTATGCAGATGCAAAGGTGCTGCAAAGATATCTGCTCGGCGAATATAAGAATCTGCCGTATGTTTTCTGATATATCAAGTTACGAAATTGTTTGAGGCTGATGTAAATACACGAAAAGCTCCTGACCATTCCGGTCGGGAGCTTTCTGCGTTCATCGCCGTGCAGGGGAGATCCTCAGCGGCATTGCAGCCATTATAATCATATCGGTGCAAGCCCTGGGACAACATTCCGCAGAACGGTGTATATCAGGACAGCGACCGCTGCTGCGATATAGAATTTCCGGCTCGACGGCACAAGGCGTACACCTATCCCGAAAGCCCTCAGCACCTCCTCCGCCCAGCACAATGCAAGCAGCACAAATGCCGCCGGAAACAGTGCGTTATATCTCAGAGCACAGCCGATATGCCCCGAAGCAAGCTCATATACGCAATGAGTTCCTCCGCAGCCCGGACAGTAGATGCCGAAGAAAAACCTCACCGGACACGGCATTATATTCGGGCTGATGTAGTTACGGTAAAAGCCGGTGAAGAAGTACCCGGCAGGCAGAAGCACGAACGGCAGCAGTATCAGCATAGCCGCTCTTTTTTTGTTCCTTGTCATTTTACTCTCCGTTCTCAAGCATATCCGCAAATTCCTCAGCGGAGTAATATCCGCTCCGGTTGAATCTTCCGATACCATAAAGGCAGTCCGGATCTCTTGTTATGTAGTTGATCTCCTCCCGGCAGGTCAGCGTAAGGAGTATCCCCTGCTCACGCAGGACAGGCAGGTTTCCGGGACTTATCGCTCCGAATGGATACGCAAAGACGATTGGCTGAATGCCGGTCTGCTCACGCACGAGCATCTGCATTGCTGCGATATCCTCAGTAAGTGCAGCGGAGTATGCCTCATCGCTCTCGCCGTCCGTTTTGGAGCAGCCCCGTCTGCCGTTTGTAAGACTGTGCATATCATATGTATGGCTGCCGATCTCCACACGCCCCGACGCCTCAAGCACCCGGATATCCTCCCACGTAAGGTATGAGCAGTCCGGGTCATGCGGATAGAGCGGTGCATTGACCTCACAGTACGCTCCGACCGGCGAAACGACCGCACACATATCGTATTTGTTCAGAAGCGGCAGTGCTTCGGAAAGGTTGTTGTAGAATCCGTCGTCAAAGGTGATCAGCACCGGCTTTTCCGGCAGCGAGCCGGTACCCTGAGCATACAGGCAAAGCTCCTCGGCGGATACAGCGGTATATCCCCTGCGTTTCAGCTCCTTCAGGTCGGCTTCAAGCTGCTGCGGAGTGACTGAGTATTCCGCCGGTGTACCCTCTCTGACGCTGTGGTACATGACAGCCGGGAGCGGTATCCCCTTTTCCTGTGACCCGGAGGAACCTCCGGCAGCGGTGAGTATAGTCCTGCCTACAAAGAAGCTTGCAGCAAAAATTGCAAAGATCACCGCATCGAGCAGAAGAAGCCGTAAAAACCGCCTTATATTGCAGCATTCGTAAAAATTCATGTTCATTCGCCCCTTATACCCTGATTATATTCACAGGTTCGTGGAATAATACCAGTTGAAGATGAATATTCTGAATACGAGGTGAGGATATGAACGGCTATGAAAGCTACAGAAGATACCGAAGAAGCACGATAAAGCACGAAAAAAGGCGTAATGCAGTAAAATTATTCCTCTTTGCAGCTGTACCGCTCGCCGGTGCAGTTCTTTTCCGGGAGCTGCCGGAGCTTAAAGCAGCCGCCGACCGGTTCGGGAGCAAGGAGCTTTACAAGTCCGCCGCCGTCAGTGATGAGGACAGCGTTTACAGCTTCAGCGAAAGGGATACTCTCTCCGGCGGGTATATGCTCTCTGAGGGCTTCGGCTACAGGGAGGAGACTGTGCCGCAGCTTGTCACGGGGAGAGTAGTGCTGCAAAGTCCCCTTGATATGATATCGTCTGACCCCGGCAGCAAGCCCTATCCGACAAGCTGGGGGACGGGCAGTCAGCTTATCCGGACTACCTACGGGGAATTTTACGGAGATACCTATTTCGACCTTGATATCTGCGGACAGGTCAACAACAAGACCAGCCTCTCCAACAGCTATCTGCTTGAGGAAAGCCGTATGCAGCCCGATTTTTCGGTAACAAGCGAGGATATAAGCTCCGGTGAGCCGATAGTCCTGATATATCATACCCACACGACTGAGAGCTTTGAGCCGTATGTCCGTGACACGCTTGATGACAGCTTCAACTACCGGACGACCGACGAGACAAAGAATATCGTCATGGTGGGCGATGCGATACAGGCGGAGCTTGAGGCACACGGGATAGGCGTAGTCCATGTGCGGACGATACACGATTATCCGTCCTACAACGGCTCATATGGGAGGAGCCGTGAGAGCATACTCCCGGTGCTGGAGGAATATCCGTCGGTAAAGATAGCCCTTGATATCCACCGTGATGCGATATCCGGGGACAATATCGCCTACCAGCCGTATACAGAGATAAACGGGAGGGAGGCTGCACAGATAATGATAATATCCGGCTGCGACGATGGTACTCTTGGAATGCCGGACTATATAAAGAATTTCCACTTTGCCTGCACTCTTCAGAAGCAGCTCGAAGGCGACTATCCGGGGCTTACCCGACCGATACTTTTCGATTACCGGCACTACAATCAGGATCTTACGACCGGAAGTCTGCTGATTGAGGTAGGCTCACACGGCAATACCTTGGAGCAGGTGCAGTGGTCGGGTCAGCTGATAGGCAGGTCACTCAGCAGTCTGATAGAGCAGCTTGCAGAGGAGCAATGATGAAGAAAAGGATAAATTTAAAACCGGCAGCCGGGGCGATACTGATATACCTCACCCTTACTGCCGGTCTGTGGATGTTCATGTATTCGCTCATGGTCTCAGAAAGCCGTATGACCGGTGAGACACGTGAGCCGGTTCAGCTCGGTGTAAGCGGCAGCAGCATATCCCTCAGTGTAGGAAGCAGCTGCTATGAAGCAGATACCGCCGCCATTGTACAGGAGCACAGCGGAGCACTGCTTGCGGCATATCTATTTGCACCGGACGAGCTTAAAGCCGGGATATATCTGCTTTGCAGATACAGCTCAGACACCTGACCGCTGCTTCTTCATGCTTATGTACAGCTCATCTCTGCGGTTGAAATAAAAGCTGTTCAGCTCACCGGAATAGATCAGAGAGGCACCTGGGAAGCTGCGGAAATCATCGGGAGTATAGAGGGAAAACGGCTTTTCGAGCGGAATGCCGATCTTATCCATAGTATATGCCACGAACTGCGAACAGACGAAGCTGCGTTCTCTTTTCCACTCGATATTGAAATAAATGGCGATAAGTCCGAGAAGATTATACGAATACGCATTGCGGTTGTCGCTGAAATGCCGGATAAGGCTTTCGTATGCGGATTTCTGCTCAGCAGTCACCGGAATGCGGTATATCTCGCATGGTATGAAGCCGAATTTTCCCAATGTACCCTCGCCCACGATCTCCTTATTGAATGTAGCTGGCAGAGGGATAGGTGCATATGTGCGGCAGAAGCTGTACATCTCAGAAAGTCCCTCGTCCCCGGAAAGGGAAACGTGGTTGTACGGCTTCTTGGTAAAGAATCTGAAAAAGCTTGCAGGGCGTGTTCCGGTCTGTGCGATGATGAGATAGATGGATTCCTCCAAGATGTCACCTCCTGATCGCCTCCGGGACATCATGATGAAGAAGCGTAGTATCTGTCCGGAAGCTGATTTCTGTAATAATTGACAAAATATCGCCGCAGTGGCAAGATTTTTTTTCTTATAATATTATAGCACAGCCTCTTGAAAATTTCAAGTGTTTTTGATATAATAATAGTGGACGCTGTAATTTTGCTGTTTTATCAGCTTAACTGTGACCGCAGCGTTATCATTTATGCGCCTGTAGCTCAGTGGATAGAGCAGTGGCCTCCGACGCCATGTGCGCAGGTTCGACTCCTGTCAGGCGTATTCTCAATTTACCCGGAAGTATTCTCCACGAATACCTCCGGGTTTTTATTTGTTATAGCAAACAAAAAAAGATCCCCCTGACCGGCACATCAGATAACATAGGTCTGAATAAAAGTGTGCCTGTCAGGGGGATATCAATTTAAGCTTTTATGAAGCGATCAGAGTCCTGCTACCGTGAAGGTTATCTCGATATCAGTCCACTCGCCGTAGGATGAGAGGTCAAGCGGCAGCGGTCTGCCATATATCTCCTCCACGCTCTCCGGGTCATCAAGACCTGAAACGTACAGGTAAGCACCTACATCGCCGTAGCCTGTCTCAACGATAGGCTTGCCCGATACGGGTATCTCCTGCCCGTCAATCTTCAGGGAATCTATCGTGATATCAATATCCGGCTGGAACTCCTGGTCGTTATAGTCCAGAATGCTGTACATACTTATTCCGAGAACAGTGAAGCCGCTGGGCTTTTCGTCATTGAGACTTCTGTATCTGTCGGTATCAGCCGTTACGCTGACCGTATACGTTCCGTCGCCGTCTATATCCGCAACTACAGCGTCGCCTGCAAGCGTCTCATATGGATCGCCGCTGTACATTGCCTCTATGTCCTCATCAATTACAACAACGTATGCCTGACCCTCAAGAGCCTCTACTCCGGTATCATCGCCGCTTAAAAACTGGTTCAGGTCGTCGTCGTCCCAGTCAATATCTTCGTCGTCCCAGTCGGTATCCTCATCGCTCCAGTCGATATCCTCATCGTCCCAGTCGTCAAGGATATCCCCGTAGTCATTGTAGCTGTCGAAAATGCTTGATGCCGCCTCTTCGCCTATTTCCTTTGCGTATTCACTGCTCAGACCGAGCTTTTCAAGCAGCTCAGCCACAAACCTGCTGCAATCCTCATGAGTTACGTAATCCTCTATGCTGATATCGTCAGCCTCCGGGTCTATCCTGAATGCACCGGACTTGTCGGGTATCTCAGGCGAAGCACCCTCAGAAGCTGATACTGCAAGGCGGACAGCACCATAGCTCTTACCCTCGATATCCAGATCAGCCGAGACAGCCTGCTGCTCCTCAGCACCCTCAAAGCGTACAGCTATCGGGTCTGTATCCGGGATATTAAAGATAACATCTGCATTGAATGTACCGTTCTTCTCGTCAACTATCTCAAAGTCGTTGAAGTCTATTGAGATCGTCTCGTCATCAGCCGTTATATCGACAGCACCCGTGTATTTTCCGTCATCCTCAGAAGCGGTGAGCACTGCATTGAAGCTGTCAGAACCGAAATTCCAGAACATCTTTCCTCTTACTTCGCTGCCGTCCTTGCCGATTATGCAGGTGAGGTCATAGTCGTTCATCTCTGCCTGTAATCCACGGATAACGCCGTTTGCGTCTATGTAGGTATTCAGCGTCAGCACATCATCTGTGACGTAATCATGCTCTGCTATCTCCTCAAGAGCCTCATCAAGCTCTGAGTCATACTCCTCAGCCGTGATGATACCGAGCTTGTCGGTAAGTATACCCTTTATGATATCGTCATTTTTCAGCTCGTTGACAAAGCTCTTGGTTATCTGCACAGCCTTTGCATCGTCGATAGTTACCGTTACTATGCTGTAGCCGACTGTAATATCATCTATAGTAACATCAGCGGACTTAGTGAGCTTTACGTCATCTACGCTGCTGTTCCAAAGGTCGGTGTACCTCTTGACCTCCGCCTCTACCTCATCAGGAGTGATAACGGATTCCGGATCCTCCATGAACCTTTTGTAGCCATCTATAAGAGAATTTTCGTCCGTTACAGATTCAAGGAGCTCACCCGTCTCCATGAGCACCCAACGCTCTGTAAGCTCCGGTATACGGATAAACTCGTCAAGGGTGTCGTAGTCCACAGCCATATCAACGGTCATGAGCCTTTCACCGTTGTACTCAGCGAACATACTTCCCGAAAAATCGGTCTTCTTTGAATCAACATCAATGCCTATCGCCGCAGTATCGAGCTTTTCGATGATATTAATGACGTCCTCAGCACCCTCCTCGTCTGAGTAGATATCCCTGTCCTCGCCGAAAAGCTCATCGAGCAGCCATTCTCTTGCTTCATCATTTGCGGTGTAGGTGAAGGAGACGGTGCCTGAGCTGCCTGCCTCAAGGCGTTCTATTGACTTTTTATAATTCTCGCTGACGCTTTTAGCACAAGCCTCTGAGTTCTCGCTGTTGACCCATGCGTAGTAGCTCTCAGGAGAGCTTATCCTCAGCTTCACCTGATTTTTTACGAACGGAGACAGATTGTAGGCAGCGATACCGCCTCCGGCAGCAGCAGCGACCACGACAGCTGAAACAGCCGCAGCAGTTCTGCCGGCTCTTCTTTTCCTTGTGACATTCTCAACGCCGGATACGGAATCATAAGAATCCGGTATATCATCGCCGTTGAATCTGTCGAAATTATCCATATTGTCTGACATACCAATACCCTCCCATAATAATTGCTGATTTTTTTCTTGTCTGCTTATGAAAGAGAGAAATCTCTCTTTGCTTAAATATATCATATAATCCCGCCAAAGTCAATAGCGAACCTGAAATTTGCATATATACGACGCCCGCATACGGCAATACCGCCTGCGTCACTGACAACAGGCGGCATCGTCTGAAAGGTGTGTATTTCTCCGTCCGAACGGAGTATGTAACGCTCCGGAGGTAATGGGAGCGGTATAGCGGAGTATATCTATGCTGACAGCCTCTTGCTGTAATTATATTATATAACCTTTCCGGGGAAATTTCAATAACACATTTGTATCAGTATGAATACATTTTGGTTATCAGTATCGCCTGAATTATTACGGCTCTCTTACGAATTATGACGAATTTCCGCCGGAGAAGGAGCATATAGATTAATACCGCCTTTTATGCGGATTACATCAGGGGAGTGATAGCCTTGAAAACACAGCCGGCTGAGAGAGCAGTTCTGCTCGGCAGATACATATCCGAAAATGGTGCTACAGTCAGATCCGCCGCAGGCAAGTTCGGTATATCCAAAAGCACGGTACACAAGGACGTCAGTGAAAGGCTCAGGCGTGAGGATCCGGAGCTGTATGAAAAAGTCAAGCAGGTACTTGAAATAAATAAAAAGGAGCGGCATATCCGGGGCGGAATGGCTACACGCCGCAAGTACCGGGAGCTTGCACAAAGAAAAAACAGCTGCGGACGGGAAGGCTGACCCGTCCGCTATATCAAAGCAGCAGTCTGATAGCACATCTCCGGGCTGATATCCGGATATCTCCCATGCCCCGGAGCTGTTCACGGGCAGCAATGCCACTCCGGAGCGATGCGTATCACGCTGCTGCTTCTTTTATTTTATGCAGAAACCCAGCCAAACGACAAAGAAAAATATAGAAATCCTGCGGCGAAAGAAATAATGAGAAAAACTGTGATAAAGTGAGAAAAAGCGAGGATAAATGAGATAAGCTGTGTGGAATGCCAGTTTCAGGCTTGTGAACACATTTGAAGTTCACGTGAACCTGTGATATAATCAATACATCACATGAAAGGAGTGTGAGACTTTGGAACAGAACACAATAAAATATATACCCGGAACTACGATAAAATATACGCCCTCAGCCCATGATGCTGCATTTTCGGTGATAGCACCGATACTCGAAGCAGCAGGAGGTCTTACACTGTCGCAGCTTTCGGGGATAACGGGGCTTGAAGGCTCAACTATCCAGAACTGGATAAAGCGGGGCTGGGTATCGCCCGGAAAAGGGAAAAAATACTCCGAAAAGCAGATACTCCGTATCCTTATCATCAATATGCTCAGGGGTGCGATGACGCTCGAAAATATCGCAAGGCTCATGACCTACATCAACGGCGATGTTGAGGACACATCTGATGATATAATAGAGGATATCGAGCTTTACAACTGCCTTTGCAGGATAATCTTCAACGCCGGTGAGCAGGAGGCTTTCACTCCTGACGAGGTAAATGCGATCATCCTGACGGAGATAAACAGCCTTGACAAGCCCGTGCGGGCGAACGGCGAAAAGCTCCACAAGGCGATGTATGTATGTATCATGGCTTACCGGAGTGCAGTGCTGCGGAGCGAGGCTGAGGCTGCAATGCAGGGGATACTGGCGGAAATAAAGCCGTGATGATCAAAAAACGGAAAAGAACTATCAATAAACGGAGGAAAAAATAATGGCAAAAAGAATGGAAGAGATCAGGAAGGACGGCTCAGTAAAGAGGAGCTTCAGCGGTATCAAGTGGATCGTACTGCTTGTTATAGCAGTATTCCTTGTTACGAGTGCTTTTACTATCGTCCCTGCCGGAAATACCGGCGTTGTGCTTACTCTCGGCAAGGTATCATCAACATCGTTCAGCGAGGGCTTTCACCTGAAAATACCCTTTATCCAGCAGGTAGAGCCAATGTCGAACAAGATACAGGTCTATGAGACACCGGCTTCTGCGGTATCAAAGGATCTGCAAACCGTAAGCAGCAATATCGCTGTAAACTATCGTCTCATATCGGACAAGTCTCCGGATATGTACAAGAATGTCGGTGCGGATTACCAGACTATACTCATAGCTCCGGTAGTTCAGGAGTGCATGAAGTCCGCAACAGCAAAGTACACCGCAGAGCAGCTCATAACAGAGCGTCAGGCTGTAGGTGACGAGGTAAAGTCCGCACTTGATACAAAGCTCAACAGCTACGGCATATATATCGAGAAGTTCAATATCGTGAACTTTGACTTCTCTGATGAATTCAACAACGCAATAGAGGCAAAGCAGGTAGCCGAGCAGAATCTTCTCAAGACCCAGACTGAGCAGGAGCAGGCGATAGTTATTGCCGAGGCAAATGCAAAGCAGAAGGTCATCGCAGCGAACGCTGAGGCAGAGGCTATACTTGCACAGGCACAGGCACAGGCAGACGCAAACAGGCTCCTTGAGGAGTCGCTTTCCGACAAGGTGATCGCTTACGAGCAGATCGAGAAGTGGGACGGCGTAATGCCTAAGGTAACGAGCGGCGGAAACGGAATGCTCATCGACATCGACCTTGACAGCCTCGGCTCGTCAGGCAGCAGCACATACGACTACAGCAGCTACTCAAGCCCGGCAGTGACGCAGGATGCAGGAGCG
Organism: Ruminococcus sp.; assembly: GCA_017475555.1. Lineage (GTDB taxonomy): Bacteria > Bacillota > Clostridia > Oscillospirales > Ruminococcaceae > Ruminococcus. The sequence goes on along the minus strand of JAFVFL010000020.1, from coordinate 10,673 downwards.
GAGAGCGGAAATGAATAAGCGGACTGAGCAGATTATTGACGTCACGGCAGATATAATAATGGTAATATTAGATTTTATCTGCGAATTTATATAACTCATCTGACTGTTATAGGGACAGCAAAAGGGACTTGGGGAAGCCCGGAGGGGTGATCAGAAAGCGAGCGGAGATGTTGGGGAACATCTCCGCTCTATTTTTACACAGTATATCCCATTGCCCTGAAATTATCAATGACCTCTCCGAGTATCTGTGCATTTGTTGATGATACAGAATGCAGGAGAAGTATCTCTCCCCCGTGAGCTGATGCTGTGAGCTTTTGTATTCCCTCCGCCGGGAGCGGCTGGCTGTCAGTTATCCAGTCCACATAAGCAAAGCTCCAGAACAGCGTCTTATAGCCGCATTCCTGTATCAGCTCCAGTGCCCTTTCGGAGTATTCTCCGCATGGACACCGGAAATACTGCATCTCATAGCCGTAGTTGTTCAGGACGAATTCGTGCAGCGACATTATCTCCTCTCTCGCCTCATCATCTGAGAGCTTCGGGAGACTTGCATGGGTCATGCCGTGATTTCCGAGCATATGCCCCTCTGCTATCATCCGCTTCACGAGCGATTCCTCCCTTTTGGCATAGTCGCCTGTGAGAAAGAATATCGCCTTTGCGTCCTTTTCCTTCAGGGTGTCAAGAATTGCTGCGGTATAGCCATTTTCATAGCCCTGGTCAAAGGTGAGGATTATCCTCTTTGTGTCCTTTGACAGTGCAGCTGCGTCAAGCTCTTCATATCGCTGCGTAAACTGCACAGCTCCGTCCGGGCGGTTTTCTCCGTCTACAGCCGTTCCCTGACCATAACCGATACAGGTGGTGTCAGCTGCTGACGAATACAACGCAGGCTGCCCGGAAACTGCTGTGACCGCCGCCGCAGAAGCGATAAGTCCTGCTGCGGCAGATCTGTATTTCATCGGTCTTTCCCCCCGACTGCGGATATTTGCGGAATCGTTCCGCAAATATAGTATATCCGCTCAACGGGCTGAGAATCATGGAAATTTACGGATATCATGATATATCATGGGTCTGAGCTGTATTCCCTTCATTGCTGCCGCTGCCGCCTCCGGGAGCAGAGAAAATTCCGCAACGAGTGACGCCGGCTTTTTATTGATATCGTCTTGCAGCATAGGTACAAAATAGTAGCTTTTGCGGTTGAAAAGCTCCCCGATATTCTTCGCAGACGCAAGAAGCGAATCGTTTGAAGCGACCGCAAGAAGCACAGGCTTTCCGCTCCGCAGGTGGGATTTTACAGCCATAAGTGCCGCAGAATCAGTTATCCCGCACGCCAGCTTTGCCGCAGTATTCGAGGTACACGGTGCAACTATCATAAGGTCGGTCAGCGACATGGGGCCTATCGGTTCTGCGGAATCTATCGCTGTTATCACCTCTTTGCCGCAGATGTCAGCCAGCTTTTTTACATTTTCCTGTGCTGTGCCGAATCTTGTGGACACTGACGAAGCCGTTTCAGACATTATCGGCAGCAGCTGTGCTCCTGCATTTTTCAGCTCCTGTGCCGCCTGAAGGCTGCGTTCAAAGGTGCAGAACGACCCGGTCATGGCGTACCCTATCCTCAGACCGCTGAGGACGCTAAGATCTGCCATTTTCAGCTCACCTCCTCATTTATCACCTCAGCTATCGTCTCAGCGATGATATGCCCCGCCGTCACGGGTGCTGTCTTTCCGGGAAGTCCGGGAGCGGATATTACTCTCAGACCGAGGCACTCTGCGGCTTCGGTGTCGATACCTCCCGGCTCAGAGGCAAGCTCGATGAACAGGCAGTCCTGCCTGAAGCCTTTCAGCTCCTCATAGCCGAAAACAAGCGAGGGGACTGTGTTGAAAACAACGGAATATCCGGAATTGTCAGCACCGGCAAGTGAGGCTGTGCGTATCGGGCGGATACCGGCGATACGTGCCTTTGCTGCACCTCTTTCATTGCGTACAGCGGCAGCTGTTTCAGCTCCGAAGCCCTTGAGTATCGGTGCGAGTGCAGTACCTATCCGCCCCATTCCGGCTATCAGCACACTCAGACCATTCAGCGTGACCGGAAGTGATCCGAGAGCTGTCATCACAGCTCCCTCCGCTGTGGGCACAGCATTTTTCAGGCTAAGCTCCTCCCGGTCGATATATCCCTCGGTACGCATTTCCGGGAAGGCGTTTTGCAGCACCGTGCCAGTCCGCCCGGCAAATATCACAGCTCCGGACTTGAGAGAGCTGCGTATTTTTTCTGCTTTAAGCGGTACACTGCTCAGCGGTGCGTAAATATTTCCGTCATTATCTATCGGTATCACGGGCAGCACGACGCAGTCATACAGCTTATCGCCTGACAGCTCAGCCCGTTTCAGCCCAAGCTCCTCCGGGATATCATCAGCTCCGCATATCTCAACGGAAAATCCCGGCTCTGCGGCAAGTCCGGCGGCACAGTACAGCTGACGGGCATCTCCGCCTGCCACAAGTATATTAATTGTATTTTTCATCTGTATATCTCCATATTTGATTATTTGCTTTTATAGTCCATAATATGCCGCAGTGAAAATTTTGTGAAAAGCATTGACACGGGGGAAATGATGTGATATAATACAAAAATGAGAATCATTTTCATATTTACAAATGGAGAAGAGCAGTATATGAGGCAGAATATTAGAAGGTTAGTGACAGGAGCAGCAGCGGCTTTAATGTGCTGCATTTTCGGGCTTTCTGCCGTTTCGTGCGGCAGCTCTCCGGGCAGTAGTTCCGGAGACAGCACAGACGATATAAGCGTTGTCTGTACCATTTTCCCGGAGTACGACTGGGTACGGAACATACTCGGCGATAATCCCGGCTCTGTGAAGCTGAGCTGTCTGACGGACAACGGTGCTGATATGCACAGCTATCAGCCGACGACTGAGGATATCATGAGGATATCGTCCTGCGACATATTTATATATGTGGGCGGTGAGTCCGACAGCTGGGTAAGCGGCGTACTCGATACCGCAGTAAACAAGGATATGAGGGTGCTCAGCCTTATGGACACGCTCGAAAGCTCCCTGCGTGAGGAGGAGCTCAAGGAGGGCATGGAGAATGCCGGAGCAGAGAGTGCGGAGATACACGATGAGGCTGAATACGACGAGCACGTATGGCTCTCGCTGAGGAATGCACAGAGGATATGCAGTGCCGCCGCAGAGCTGCTGTGTGAGGCAGACCCGGAAAATGCCGGGTATTATCAGGAGAATCTTGAGGGCTACACCGGAAAGCTCAGTGAGCTTGATTCAAGCTTTTCAAGGCTTGCACAGGAGCTTTCCCCGGAGAGAAAAACGCTGATCTTCGGCGACAGATTTCCTTTCCGCTATTTTACCGAGGACTACGGCTTTGACTACTACGCTGCATTTGTCGGCTGCTCGGCTGAAACTGAGGCAAGCTTCTCGACTATCGCATTCCTCGCACAGAAGGCTGACGAGATAAATGCCGGAACTATCTGCGTGATAGAGGGCTCTGACCATTCTATCGCTGAATCAGTCGCTGATAATATGAAAACTCCCGGCGTGACGATCACTGAGCTTGATTCGATACAGTCCGTCACACGGCAGGATATAAAGGACGGAGCTACATATCTTTCGATCATGGAGAAGAACTGCGAGAGCCTGTGTAATGCTCTGGAGGGGGTGCAGGAGAAAAATGCCTGAAAATACAGAAAAAAAAGAAAATAAGATACAGCTTGCCTGCCGGAGGGCTTCCCTCGGATATGAGGGGAGAGTCGTTGCAGAGGAGCTGAGCTTTGAGGTGCATGAGGGTGATTATCTGTGCATCATCGGCGAGAACGGTTCGGGAAAGAGTACCCTCGTCAAGGCGATACTCGGTCTTAAACCGCAGCTGTCCGGCGAGATAGAATGGCTCGGCGGAGTAAGCCCCTCGCAGATAGGCTACCTTCCGCAGCAGACAGTTGTGCAGAGGGATTTCCCGGCTTCTGTGCGTGAGATAGTCCGGTCAGGGTGCGTGTCAAAGAGCGGTCTGCGCCCGTTTTACAGCCTTGCAGAAAAGGACTTAGCGGAGCAGAATATGGCTCTGCTCGGCATAACTGACCTTGCGAAACGCTGCTACCGTGACCTTTCGGGCGGACAGCAGCAGAGGGTACTGCTTGCGAGGGCGTTGTGTGCAGCACAGAAAATGCTGCTGCTTGACGAGCCTGTTACCGGGCTTGACCCGAAGGCACAGCTTGACCTGTATGAGCTTATCCGTGAGCTGAATAAGAAGGGAATAACGATAATAATGGTATCACACGACGTTGCGGCAGCGGTGAGATATTCCTCGCATATCCTCCACATCGGCAGCCGCAGACAGCTTTTCTTCGGCACTTCACAGGAGTACCGGGAGAGCGAGGTAGGAAGAAGCTTTCTTGCCGCAGAGGGGACATATGGGTACCCCGGAGATGAACAGACCGGAGGTGAGGACAATGGCTGACAGTCTTGGGTCGCTCAGAGACGCATTTATCAATTATCCGTTCGTAAGGTACGCAATGATAGTCGGGCTTCTTATCGCACTCTGCTCGTCACTGCTCGGAGTACCGCTCGTTCTAAAACGCTTCTCGTTCATCGGCGACGGGCTTTCTCATGTGGCGTTCGGTGCGATAGCAGTCGGCTCGGCTGTTACCTTTGCACTGCGGAGTATCGGCTCGTCCGGTGCAGACGGGCTTGCGGAGGTACTCAGCGTGAACCACAGCACAGCGATAGTCCTGCCGATAACCGTCATCTCGGCGATACTTCTGCTCAGGACAGGACAGAATACGAAGATAAAGGGCGATGCGGCAGTCGCAATGATATCGGTCGGCTCTCTTGCGGTGGGCTATCTGATAATGAACCGCTTCCCGACCTCGTCGAATATATCCGGCGACGTTTGCAGCACGCTTTTCGGCTCGTACTCAATACTTACCCTTAAACTGAGTGACGTTATACTCTGCTCAGTAATGGCGGCAGCGGTGATAGTGACATTCATTCTTTTCTACAACAAGATATTTGCAGTCACCTTTGACGAGACGTTCACAAGGGCGTCCGGAGTAAATGCCGGGGCGTACAACCTCATGACAGCCGTCATAACGGCGGTCGTGATAGTTCTTGCGATGAACCTTGTCGGCTCTCTGCTCATATCGGCACTCATCATCTTCCCGGCATTGTCTGCAATGAGGATATTCCGCAGCTTCCGGAGCGTTATGATCTGCTCGGCTGTGATATCGGTCATCTGTGCAGCGTTCGGGATAATCCTTTCGATACTTTATTCAACACCGACAGGCTCGACTATAGTTGCGGCAGATATTGCGGTATTTCTGCTGATGAGCCTTGTCTCAGCCGTGACCCGCAGGAATTGAGAGGTGCAAAAAATGAAAAATATCATTAAAGCGGCAGCTGTTCTGCTTACAGCTGTAATGCTGACCGGCTGCGGTCAGACAGAGCAGGAGTCATCGTCAAAGGCGGCACGCAATGACGGGCTTTCAATGGAGGAGATGAACAAGCCCAAGGAGGAGCGTTTTTCCTCGATACAGGGCGAGAGTGAGTACGACATCGACCTTACAGTGTTATCGTCGAGCATGGTATATGCACAGGTGTATGATATGATGAGTTCTCCGACGGAATATGAGGGGAAGACAGTGAAGATGCACGGGAATTTCAGCTATTACAAGGACCCGGCAAACGGGAACGAATACTTTGCAGTGCTTATCGCTGATGCAGCGGCGTGCTGTAGTCAGGGGATAGAGTTCGTGCTTGACGGCAGCTATGTATATCCGGACGATTATCCGGCAGAGGGTGATGAGGTGACAGTCACCGGAGTTTTCGGCTGGTATAAGGAGGATTATGCGACCTACTGTCAGCTGACGGGTGCAGAAATGGAGAGATGAAGAAAGTCCAGACCAAGCTTTTTGGTCTGGACTTTTTGCTTTTTTAAGAAAGACCGTCAATCGCTCTTACTGATCATCAATGCCACCGAATGAGCCGATATGCCGAGCTTTTCACCGGTGAACCCAAGCTTTTCCTCAGTAGTAGCCTTTACATTCACCTGCGATACGTCACAGCCGCATACCCTTGCGATATTCTCCCTCATCTGCGGTATGTGCGGCATAAGCTTCGGTGCCTGTGCAATGACCGTAGCGTCGATATTGCCGACCCTGTAGCCCCTCTCGCTGCACAGCTGCACTACCCTCTCCATGAGCTTCATGCTGTCTGCTCCGAGGTATTCATCAGCCGTGTCCGGGAAGTGCTGACCTATATCGCCGAGTGCAAGTGCCCCAAGCATGGAATCCATTACCGCATGGGCGAGCACATCAGCGTCTGAGTGCCCGATAAGCCCGGTATCATGGGGAATATCCACTCCTCCGAGTATGAGCCGCCGCCCCTCTCCGAGCCTGTGTACGTCATATCCGTGTCCTATCCTGAACATATCTGCTCCTTTCAGCTTCTTTTCAGCAGAAGCTCTGCTATCTCTATATCCTCCGGTGTCGTTATCTTGATATTGGTGTAGTCGCCCGTCGTCATCGCTATCTTTCCGCCGACAGCCTCGACGAGCTGGCAGTCGTCCGTAAAATCGAGCCCGTGCTCAAGTGCGAAGTCTATTCCCTCGAAGTACAGCTCTCTGCGGAATATCTGCGGAGTCTGGGTGATATACAGCAGCTTCCGGGGCGGAGTGTCCGTAACAAGTCCGTCCTCGACCGTCTTTATGGTATCCTTTACCGGTACACCGAGTGCCGCACCGCCGAACACCTCAGCGTCGTGTATCGCCCTTTCGATATGCTCCGGCTTCACGAGCGGTCTTGCTCCGTCATGTACAGCAACGAGTGCCGTGTCCTTCGATATCTGCCTGACCCCGTTTATCACGCTTTCCTGACGGGTAGCCCCCCCGACAGTGCAGGTCTTCAGCTTTGTTATGCCTGCCGCCTCCGCCTCCGCCTGTATCGCCGGTATATCGGCTTCTCTTGCGGAAATGACTATCTCCCTCACGCTCTCGCATTTCTCGAATGCAAGCATAGTGACCCCGATAACGAGTCGCTCACCCAGCGGAAGAAGTATCTTGTTCACACCGCCCATACGTGTTGAATTTCCCGCACAGACGATAATAACTGATGTTTTCATGTGTCCTCCTGTCTCAGCTGACCGAGTTCTTTGCGTAAAGCTCCAGTATACCTGACGCATCACGGGAGTCTATAAGTCCGTCCCGGTCAAGGTCTGCACCTGATCTGTTTTCCTCAGCGATAACGCCCTGAACACCTGTGGATACGAGGGCATAGTGCCACAGCACAAGCGATGCATCATCTGCCGTGACAAGTCCGCTGCCGTCAGCGTCTCCGAGAATATACGGCAGCTCGCCTATGGACTCGAAGTCAGCACCCTTTTTCTGTGCAAATTCCTGTGCAGTCGAGCCAGTATAGCCTCTTATCACTCCGAAGTATTCAAGCGTATTGCATATGGTGTCGGTCGGGTAGATCTCGCAGTACGGGTCAAGTATCGTCACGCTTGAAAGGGACGAGCAGAGGTAGAATGCTTTCTGCGGTATCTCATGTACACCGGCAGGCACAACGATCTCTTTAAGAGCCTTGCATTCTCCGAACGCACGCATACCGAGCGAGGTCAGCGTATCCGGCAGAGCTATCTCCTCAAGAGCCGTGCAGCCGCTGAACGCATTTTCCCCGATTCCGGTAAGTCCGTCCGGGAGCTTGACGCTTGTCAGGGAGGTGCATTCATGGAATGAAGCATCTGCTATCTCCTTAACTCCGTCAGGTATTACGGCTGATACGAGCCCCGTGCATTTAAAGAACGCATATCTGCCTATCTCCGTCACACTCTCCGGGATATCCACAGCACTGAGCAGCCCGCAGTTTTCAAATGAATATGCACCGATGGAGGTAAGTCCGTCCGGCAGGATAAGCTCCTCCAGACCATCGCACCACTCGCACATAGCATCGGGTATCTCCGTAACGCCGGAGGGTATAGTCAGCGACCTCACGGCGGAGTGATTGAACGCACCGTAATTGATAGTTGTAACGCTTTCAGGGAGGGTGATCTCAGTCAGCCTGCTGCAATACGCAAAGGCGTTTTTGTCAATGCTCGTCACTCCGTTGCCGACGACCACCTTCTGCATATCGTCCTGATAGCTTGAAAGCCACGGGTGACTTGTCATTTCTCCTCTCCCCACGATATTCAGCGTTCCGCCGTCATCATAATACCAGTAAACTCCGCTTCCGCACGTACCGGAGGCTACAGTCTCCGCATACGCACTCAAAAGTCTCTCAGGGGCCTTGTACCCCGTGACAGTCAGAGCGGTGCAGACGGTACACAGCGAGAGAAGAGCTGCCGCAATTTTCCTCATACTCATTAGTCAAGACTCTTCTCGACCGGCTCGGTGAGGATACGGAGCCTCGGGAGCTTTTCAAGAGTGTAGTAATAATTGTAGATATCCTCATCATTCTCGCCGCTTGCGGGCGGTGCAAAGATACGCAGAGTAAGGTCTGCTGCACCGTCAAGAGGCTTCTCAAAGAACGCTGACATAAGGTCTATGGTCTTAGCCTTCGGCGACTTATAGAACCACCTGCCGTGTATCTCTATCATCAGATTGCTCTCGTCCTCGAACACAAGCTCGCAGAAGTGCGGGTTTTTGTCGAAATGCACCGGAATCTCTATACCCTCAGCGTCCTCGGAGCTGCCCCAGCGGAGTGTCACCGGGAGCGTTATATCCTCCCCTGAAGTCATTGACGGATAGAACCAATCGCTGTGGATAATATCCTTATATGTCTGCATTACCGGCTGCTCGATTCCGACGTTCTGATTGTTCGGGTCTTCTATTTCAAGACCGAGCCTGCCCCGGTCACGGAACTGATAGAACGTAAAGCCCGTGAACCAGTCAGCCTTCTCCTGTGCAAGTATATCGCAGAACAGCTTCACCATTTCAGCCTGCTCATACGCACCTGTAACGTCTCCGTCGGAGTTGAACTCGCTCATCACCATAGGCTTGTCCACGCCGCCGTTTATGTACCTGAACCTTTCATAGCTCATTTTTGTATGCTCATACGTCTCACGCACAGAGCCTCTCTTATGGGACGTTCCGCCAGTCTCTGCAACGTCGAACGGCCAGCCCCAGTGCAGGGACATATACTTATCGACCGACCAGATATCAGTCTCTCTCACAGCCTGGGAGAACTCCTTCTCCATTTCTATCTCAGGGCCTTTTTCCGGATTCTCAACGCCGCCTATGCAGAGGATGGTCTGTACATTCGGGGCGTGCTCCTTTATGACACGGCTCGCACGGCAGTAGAAATCTGCGACTTCCTGATAGGTAGCTCTTTTGTTGAACGAGAACCAGTTTCCCGTTGCCTCATGGTTGATACGCAGCAGCACCCTGCCGAACGTTCTCAGGTCATCACCAATTGCGGCGAGCATCTCATCAGTAACGTGCGGGTCGATAGTGAGAGTGAGGGTAACGTCCTGTCCGTGGCGGCGGACATCTCTCATCTGCTCAAACGGCTCACCGTCCCTGCTTCCGCCGATACCGCCCTTGTAGGTGAAGTAATCGTCGTATGGGTAGTCCCACTGGAACGAAACATCAGCGTCCTTCATCGCCTCCGATATACGCTGCGGGAACTGCTCATCAAAGGGATAGTAGCAGTACATGAGGGAAATACTGCGGTGGGGTCTGCCGAGCCTTTGGAGGATATAGTCCTGGTCAACGTACTCTCCTCTTTCGCTGCCGTCGCCGAGGTCTACAGCACATTTTGCCTTGCCCATAGTGACTTTTTTCATCTCGTTTATTTCGTAATACATAAAGCCTTTCCTTTCAGAATATCCAGATTTTATATTAATATTATAATATGCCTGCTGCTGTGATGTCAAGCGGTTTCAGAAATTAAGATCCTCGTAATCCTCCCGTATGAACCTGTGATAGGTTATATGGCAGCCGCCGCCCATGCACGGCTCAAGCGTGAGACAGTAATAATACTCGTCCGGCACTCCGTCCTCAAAGTACACAAGGTAGTCAAATTCCTCGCTGCCGCTCTCCTTTACTGCGACATTGTCCGAAAAGCTGCGGAATACCGCAAGCACATCATCGAGGGATATCCCGTGCTCCCTTACTGTGCCGACAAGCCTGCAAAGAAAGCCGTTATCGCCGGAATAAAGAGCATTGACGTATGCCGTTCCCTCCGCCGGGACAGTTATGCAGTATATATCATGCACCGGGCGTATCTCCATAGCACCGAGCCTGCCGGGAGAGCAGGACTTTACCGCCTCCGATATTTCCCCCATATCATCGCTTCCGGTAAGGTGCCTGAGCGTAGCGGGTGTGTAATTCAGGCTCACCGGTCTGCCGTCATAGCCGAGCTTCAGCTGTGCCTCGTGGATATTGTCGATAATATTCTTTTCAAGTCTTTCAGTGTTGATAGTGTTCATAGCTTTCCTCCGGAATCATCAGACCTCCCCGGTAACGGGGCTTGTCTGTTATACAGTAATTATACCACATATTATTTTACAATGCAAACAAAAAAATGGAAAGTTGTAAAATAAAATGACACAATAAAAAAGATGACTCAAAGTGAAACATATGGTATAATGTAAGTGACCAAACAAACACAACCATAGGGGGATCACAATGAGTCACTTAGATTATACAACAAAAAGCAAGAAAGGT
>JAFVFL010000019.1 GCA_017475555.1 Ruminococcus sp. | reverse complement strand
TCAGGCACGGACGCTCGTATCCTATAAGATCTTTGAACAGATCCGCAGTAACCGCTGGGAAAAGCCGTCACTTGATATGGTGGTTGCGATCTGTGCCGGTTATCATCTCACTATGCCGGAGGTAGAAGAAGCCCTGAAATACGCTGGATACTATCTCCTTTACAACCGGACACATCTTGTATACCGCTTTTTATTTACAGTCGGAAAAAATCTGTTTCATGATACGGATACATTCAATACCTATCTGATGTTTCTGAACGAAAAACCGCTGGGGAGCAAGGCGAGCGAAGAGACGGAACGGAAGAAAACAGCAAAGAAGAAAGCTTGAAAAATGCAATATGGATTATTCAAAAATCCAGCATTGAAACCGATGTATGGTATAATAGAAGGAGAGCATCAGGCACTGTGATATGCTTTACACTTGCCTGCGCTCTCCTTTGTTCATAATGTGCCGTTTACGATCTCGTTCAGGTCAACAAGCTGGATATTATGATCGTTCTCAGCTTGTTCTGTCAGTTTCTCGTCAAATCCACTCTCCGAGAACAGGTAGTAAAAGAATTCCGCTTTTTCCTTCTGCTTGGACAGCTTTGCAGCCGTATCAAGGTATTCGCTATAGCGAAAGGGTCTGCCCTTGAATTTGCATTCTCCGACAAGATACTGATCGGTCTGTCGGCTTACAGCAAGCAGATCGATCTCTGTTTCCTGCGTTTCCATGCTGTCCTTACGGCGAACCGTTGTCTTTCCCCACCAGCGCCCCATTCGCTGATAGCGGAACGGCAGCTTATTCTGTTTCTGCATTTCCCTGACAAATTCACGGCACACATCCTCAAAAGCAAATGCAGCAAATTCATGCAGTCCGGGTTTGATCGCATATTCAAAAACGCCGTCCACATCGCCGCCCTCAAGCTCGGAGTAATTTGTAAATACAAACGCATACCAGAATCGGAAGAAATTGTCCGTCAGACGGTAGAGACCGCGATTGGTGTTGGCACGTTCCTTTGTGCCGTCATCTATGGAAAATTCACGTTCAATGATCTCCAGCTCAATCAGATTTTTCAGGTATACGCTTGTTTTGGAGGTATCCTCTACGAGCGACTTGGTGCTGATATCATTCAGCTTTGTGCTGCCGAGTGCAACTGCTTCAATGATAGAATTGTAAAGCGGAGTCTCCCGAAGCTCCTGCCGCAACAGAAATTCCACCTCGCTGTAGAGTACGCAGCCCTTTGTCAGAATATTTTTCTTGATGTTTTCTTCCAATGAGAGATTCGGATCAAACTGTCGCAGATAATGTGGAATGCCGCCGAGAATCGCATAAGTGATGATCTTGTCACGGTTAGAATAGTTCGGAAAGAATCGGGCAGCATCATAGAAGCCCATAGATTCCATTTTATAGATGCCGGTCGCTCTGCCGTAAAGCGGATTTTTCTCTGCAAGCAATTCTTTTTCGATGAAGTTCATTGCACTGCCGCAAAGTACGATCATCACATTGCTGTCTTTGAACAGTTCATCCCAGAGCGTTTGCAGGATAGACGGAATCGCTGTATTACCCTTGCACATATACGGAAACTCGTCAATAATCAGCAGTTTCTTACTGTCACCGTATGGCAGGTCAAGGATGCTTTTCAGTGCAGATTCCCAGTCAGCAAACTCCTTGATATAGTTTGCAGCGGGGATGTTCTCGCGCAGCAGTTTTTCTGAAAAGCTGCGGAGCTGCAATCTATCTGCGACCTCGCGGCAGGAGTAGAAGATATGCGGTTTTCCCTTGCAGAATTCACGGAGCGTCTCTGTTTTACCGACACGCCTGCGCCCATACAGCACCACAAGCTGACCGCCGGGGGTATTGTATTTACCCTCCAGAAATTGCAGTTCCTGCTTTCTGCCTATAAACATTGTATCATCTCCAATGTCAAAAGTCAAATCTTGATTTACTAAATCGTGATTTGATACTATTATACCCTGAATCAAAGAAAAAGTCAAGGGGAAAATAAGGAAAAGCAAAACAGGAAAGAATGGATTTTTCAAAAATCCAGCATTGAAACCGGAGTGTGGTATAATAGAGATAGGCGCACAGCAGGACAGTTCCATACCGGGTGCAACGGTCATAACAACATAGTCAGTCCCATTTGGATTTTTCAAAAATCCAGCATTAAAACCGAAGTGTGCTATAATAGAAGTGTACCGCACATAAGCCAACCATCATCCTATTGGACAATCCCAGTGGGATATTTTTATGGGGTACGCATATACGACAGCCCACACTGCATCATCATATCAATTTTGAGCATTTGGTATTTAACCAGATGCTCTTTTTTGTTGCACCTGCAATTTTGATAGCTTATCTATCAGTTTTGTGCCGACGAAATTCGTTGACAAAAACGAGTGTTCGTATATCGGCTGGAATCAAGATTACAAATATGAAACTTGAATTACTTCCAGATATGTGTTATGATAATAGTATCCCCACCGAACAGGAGCAACAGAAATGAAAAAAATTATGATAATAGAAGATGAAACCGCCTTGCGTGATGAGCTGTCGGTATTGCTTCAAAATTCAGGCTATGAACCGATCGCCGTTACAGACTATGATAATGTATCGGAGCAGATGAAGGCTGCCGAAGCCGACCTGATACTCCTTGACATCAACCTCCCGAATGTGAACGGCGAAACGCTTTTGCAGGACTTCCGAAAGCAATCTGACACGCCCGTTATCATGCTTACAAGCCGTACCACCGAGATAGATGAGGTGCTGTCCATGAGCTATGGTGCGGACGATTATATCACCAAGCCCTACAATCCGACTATCCTGCTTCTGCGTATATCGGCGGTGCTGAAACGTTCGGCAAAAGTCGGTGCGGTGCAGAAATTTCACGATGTAGAGGTCAGCACCGTCAAGGGCAGTCTGACACGGAATGGCTCGGAGCAGATACTCACCAAAAATGAAATGATAATCTTTCAGCTGCTGCTTGACCGTCAGGATGAGATCGTCACCCGTGATGAGCTGATGACTGCACTCTGGGACAATGACGAATTTGTGAATGATAACGCACTATCGGTCAATATAAGCAGATTGAGGGGAAAGCTCACAGAACTGGGACTGCCCGAAGCCATTGAAACTCGCAAGAAACAGGGGTATGTGCTGAAATGAAGCTGACGGACTACTTGAAGGACAGGCTCACAGCGTACCTGATTTATGGCACTTCATGGGTGCTTGTGCTGATATTTATGGCGGCATTCCGCATTTCCTTTCAGGCGATAATAATCGTTAGTCTGATACTTCTGCTTGCGATAATATTTGCAGAATTATGGGGATATTTCCGAAAAAAGGGCTATTATGACAAGCTCCTGCACTGTCTGGACGAGCTTGACAAGAAGTATCTGCTCTCCGAAATGACAGATAATCCCGATTTTCTGGACGGACGCATTTTGTATGAGGTCATGCAGGAAACGAATAAATCCATGTGTGAGCATATTGCAGAATACCGCCGTGAAAACAAGGAATTTCGGGAGTATATCGAGCTTTGGGTGCATGAGATCAAGCTGCCTGTTGCGAGTGTGCAGCTCATGTGTCACAATGACAACAATGCAAAATACTCCGAACAGCTCAAACGCATTGATGATTACATTGAGAATGTCCTCTATTACGCCCGAAGCGGAAATGCCGAAAAGGATTATATTATCAAGCCTGTTTCGCTCAAACGTACCTTTGCGGATATTGCTGTCAAAAACCGAGAGGAATTGCAGGAACGAAATATCACTCTCCAAACCGACAATCTTGATATTGATGTCATGACGGACGGTAAGTGGCTGGGCTTTATCCTCGGTCAGCTCATGGGGAACAGCATGAAATATGAAGCGAGTGAAATATCAGTCACGGCGGAGGACTTTCCCGACAAGACTATTCTGCATTTCCGTGACAACGGCTGCGGCATTCCCGAAAGCGACCTGCCGTATATTTTTGATAAGACATTCACGGGCGAGAACGGGCGGACACACAAGAAATCCACGGGAATGGGGCTGCATATCGTAAAAAAGCTCTGCGATAAGCTCGGTCACGGTGTTGCGGCAAAGTCAATACAGGGAGAGTATACTGAAATTATCATCACATTCGGCAAGCATGATTTGCATGAGGTTACAAAATTGTAATGTTCTGTAAGATTAAAACAGCGACAGAAACGGAAAAATGCTGTATGATAAAATACAGAAAGGAGCTGTTACTATGGAACTTCTGAACATACAGCAAATTGAAAAATACTACGGGAACAAGTCGAGCCTGACGAAAGCCATTGACGATATTTCTTTCTCAGTGTCGCAGGGCGAATTTGTTGCTATCATGGGTGCATCGGGCAGCGGAAAGACCACTTTGCTAAACTGCATTTCCACTATCGACCGAGTGACCGCAGGGCATATTTATCTCGAAAGCACGGATATTACAACGCTTAAAGGCAAGGAGCTGAACAAGTTCCGCCGTGAGAAACTGGGCTTTATCTTTCAGGACTTCAATCTGCTCGATACGCTGACAGCCTACGAAAATATCTCCCTTGCACTGTCTATTCAAAAGCGTTCAGCAGGCGAGATCGACACGGCGGTCAGGACGGTTGCACAGCAGCTCGGCATTACCGAGGTACTTAGCAAGTATCCCTATCAGATGTCGGGCGGTCAGAAGCAGAGGGTGGCTTCGGCAAGAGCGATAGTCACAAACCCGAAGCTGGTGCTTGCGGACGAGCCGACAGGTGCGCTTGATTCAAAGTCCTCGAAAATGCTTTAGAGCGTTTTAATTACCTCAATCATGAGCACAGTGCAACGATCATCATGGTGACGCATGACAGCTTTACGGCAAGCTATGCAAGCCGTGTTATCTTCATCAAGGACGGAAAGATCTTCAACGAGATAAGCCGAGGTGCAGACAGCCGCAAGCAGTTTTTCGACAAGATCATCAACGTGGTGACGCTTCTGGGAGGTGATGTGAGCGATGCTCTTTAAGCTCTCCCTCAGCAATATCCGCAAGAGCCTGCGGGACTATGCGATATACTTTTTTACGCTGATTATCGGCGTTTCGGTGTTCTATGTGTTTAATGCGGTCAGTGCGACGGTTGCTATGACGGTCATTGACACGGACGGCAGAGAGGTCGCCCGCATTTTGCAAATGGGTATCTCCGCACTGAGCGTCTTTGTTGCAGGCGTTTTTGGACTGCTGATCGTTTATGCAAGCCGTTTTTTAATGAAGCGTAGGAATAAGGAATTTGCACTTTATCTTCTTCTCGGCATGGGTAAGGGAAAAATCTCAGTGATCCTTCTGCTCGAAACTGTTTTCATCGGGCTTGGTTCTCTCGGCGTGGGTCTTCTGCTGGGAATCGGTCTTTCACAGCTTATGAGTGCACTTGTGGTCTCCCTGTTTGAGGCGGACATGACAAGATACCGCTTTATGGTTTCGGGTGATTCAATAAAAATGACAGCTATCTGCTTTGCGATCATGTATCTTGTTGTTATGCTATTCAACAGCGTTGTCATAAGCCGTTTCAGGCTGATAGACCTCATGCAGTCGGGCAAGCGTTCCGAACAGATCAAGCTGAAAAATCCTGTGCTTTGCGTTATTATTTTCCTGCTCGCTGCTACAGCTCTCGGCTGTGCATATTATCAGGTGGGCTGGAATTACGGCGAGGTCACGGGAAGGAAAATGGCACTGTATATAGCAATGGGTGCGGTGTCAACTTTTCTGATATTTTGGTCGGTGTCGGGGCTTCTTCTCCGTATCGTCATGAGCATGAAAAATGTGTATTACCGCAGTCTGAACAGCTTTACATTCCGTCAAATATCAAGTAAGGTCAATACTATGGTCTTTTCCATGACTGTTATCTGCCTTATGTTGTTTGTAACGATATGTGCGTTATCAGGTGCATTCTCAATGCGTAATTCTATGAATGCAAATATTGAGAATTTGTGCCCTGCGGATTTTGAGCTTTCGACAAATCTAAACGAGCCTGTTGAAAACCTCGATATTGTTTCTGAGTGTAAAGAAAAAGGGCTGGATATAATGGCTTATGCGGGTGAATACACGAGATTTTACACCTACGGCGACGCAGATTTTTCGCTGGAGGATTTCTGCGGTGGTGCAGCCGAAAGGGTAAAAGCAGAATTTATTTTTCTCGACTATTACATCTCCGAACAGCTTATCGGGCTTGATGAATATAACGCCCTGATGAAACTCTACGGCAAAGAACCGCTGACACTTAATGACGATGAATATATTCTGCTGTGCGATTTCAAATCTATGAAAGCTATACGGGACAGTGTTCTCAAAGTTGACGGCGATATCACCGTTTACGGACATACGCTTCATTCTAAATATAACGAGTGTCAGGACGGTTTCATAAGCATTTCTGCACAGCATATCAACGCAGGGGTTTTCATAGTTCCCGACAGCGTTTTAGAAGGGCAGATACCCGACGGCGATTACATCATTGGTAATTACAAAGCTGCCGACAAGGCAGGCAAAAAGGAGACCGAACAGGCACTTCGCCACGAATACGACAGCATAACCCAAAACCTGAGTGGTCTGTCTGTTCATAAGACAGGCGGATATTTCGGGCTTAGTACTAAAATAGACCTGACAAGCGGTGCAGTCGGGCTTGGTGCAATTGCAACCTTTCTTGGACTGTATATCGGGCTTGTGTTCCTTATCGCCTGCGGTGCGATACTCGCTCTGAAAGAGCTTTCCGAGAGCGTAGACAGCATCGGCAGATATGAAATGCTCCGCAAAATAGGTGCAGAGGAGAGCGACATTTCCAAATCTCTTTTCAGGCAGACGGGTATCTTCTTCCTGCTTCCGCTGATACTCGCCTGTGTGCATTCGGTTTTCGGAATGAAGTTTGCGGCGTACTTTCTTGAAATATTCGGTACTGAAAAAATGACAGAATCCATAGCGGCTACTTCGGTCATTCTGCTGTTGATATATGGAGGATATTTCCTCATTACCTATTTTTGCAGTAAGGGCATCATCAAAGAAAGAAAATAACAGAACGGATATATGATAAACGGCTGTACCTCATGTTAGGGTACAGCCGTTTTGGGTTTATATGCTATCGTTTTTTTGAGTTCGAGGACTGTCCTCCGTGACCAGTTGGACGTGGTGAACAGAACTACCCTGCCGACCAGTTCCGGTGACAGCTATGGAACAGCTTTTTCAGCCCGTCCAGTATCAGCAGATACAGCATTCCCACGATCAGCAGTGCAAAGAACAGTGCTAATATCCACCATGCACAACCCATATAC
The DNA here is from genome assembly GCA_017475555.1 of Ruminococcus sp. Classification (GTDB taxonomy): domain Bacteria; phylum Bacillota; class Clostridia; order Oscillospirales; family Ruminococcaceae; genus Ruminococcus. The sequence goes on along the minus strand of JAFVFL010000019.1, from coordinate 224,835 downwards.
GGCAGTTCATTCGTAAAGCCGAATGCACCTGCCGGACTGCCCCAGTTCAGAAAGAAATAGGGATAATTGTACCCCTCTGCGAACTGCCAGTTCCGGACATAGCCGATCCCCGCATAGACCGCATACAGGATCGGCGGAACGATCACCCAGAGATCGCTGTGCTTTTTGATATTGCTGCTGATTCCCGTTACGAAGAAGTCCAGTATTCCTGCAACCGGCACAACAACGTGCGTCAGGACATTCTGCACATTCCAGACAGCACCTGCGGGTACAAGGACAAAACAGAATACCGCACCGGTCAGAGTAATTGAGATCGTACCGACAAACTTTATTATGTACCAAAGGTCGCTGAACGGCTTGTCTTTCAGCATTTTAATAAGCCCGACTATACAAATTACTGCCAGTGCGATATTGGACTGTATCGTGAAGAACATGAACACCGTCCTGCCGCCCATGAAGGAATCCCGTCCGGCGTGCCAGCTTAAAAATGTACCCATCATCGCCGAAGCAATGGCAATGATCTTCAGGATGAAGGACAGCTTCCTTTGAAGCGGAGATAAATTGTTCATAGCTTGATCTCCCCCTGTTTATAACGTGATCGTTGCTATATACTCCATGTCATTATCGGCAGTTATGTCAGGCTTTGTGACACTTAAAGTGCCGCCTGCAATGCTCATAAAGTGACATATTGCAATTCCGAGATCGACCTTCTGAACGTCCCACTTGGCACCGCTGCTGCTAAGTGTTTGTTTTTCATAGAAGTGATAGGCGTTGCCGCATTTGACAATGCGCCACGGCTGCTTGTTGACTGCCGACGGTGCAAGTCTGACTGCTTCAAGTGCATTCTGTACAGTAACATCATCGGTACGGAGCGGTGTGCTGAGATCATTTTCAAAGAACAGATCGTCAGTCTTGATTCGTTTGTCAGCCTTGATCGCTGTTCGCATACCGATCTCTTTAATCGAACGTTTCTTTGCAGGATACCCCAGCGGACTGACACAGGGCATGATCTCGCCGTCATTAACACTTGCCTTCTGTTCAAAACGCTCACGCTTCATCGTTCCGCCGATCCATGTCGTGCCGATTCCAAGCGACCACGCATACAGAACCAGTTTCTCAAAGGAAAAGCCGAATGCTTCGGCACAGTACTCTGTCAGCGGTACTTTTCCTGCAATATAGAGCCGCTCTCCCTGAATGACAGGACTGGATAATCCGTGTTCCCCTGCATCAAGCAAAACAAACTCCACAGGAATACCGTAGGGATTTGTGATCGTTTTGATATATTCCGTCAGCTTCTTTCTGTCGTTTTCTGTTACTGCTTTGCCGTCAAAGGTTCTGACACTTTTTCTTGTCCTGATGAGTTCCAGCATATCCATGATAAGCACCTCTTATTCATTTTTTCAGTGAGACAGTACACTGCTTATAGTTTTATTTCCTGTTATCACATCTATCGTCCAGCAATTCATAAAGCAGATCATAGAGCTGCTTTGCTTTTTCAGGTGCGATATTGACGCATTTCCCGACCTGAAGCGGGATATCCTTTGCCTCCTCTTGAAGCATTCTGCCTTTTTCGGTCAGAGTGATGATAAATGAACGCTCATCTGATGTACTCTGACTCTTTTCGATATATCCCTGCTGTCGCAGCCTTTTCAGGACGGGGGATAGTGTCCCGCTGTCAAGCATCAGCCTTTTGCAGATCTCCCCGACGGTCAGGCCGTCTTTCTCCCACAGCACAAGAAAAAGGATATACTGAGTGTATGTCAGACCAAGTGGTTTAAGATAAGGCGTATAAGCTGAGGTTACCGAACGTGCGGCAGCATAGATCGGAAAACAGAGTTGGTTGTCAAGCTTCATTGCTTCTTTATAGTCATACACCAGGTGGATACACCTCCGCAGAAATATTTGTCACAACTATATTGTATCAGATATAATTGAGCTTGTCAAGAGGTAATGAAAATATTTTCAAAATGTAATTGCATATATTGCTGTCAAAGTAAAAAACATACTCAATTATGCGGTTTTCAACACTCTGGGAGTCTTTGTCTTTCACTCAGTTTTACTTCCTGAAGATTGACATTATACAGTGCACTCTGGTATAATAATTGGTATCAGACCAAGAAAATTGATAAGGGAGTACAGACGCTTTTGCTTGTCAAAGAATATATGAAGTCACATAATTGATGATCGGAGTGATTATAATGAATCTGATATAATTATCTCAAAAAATTTTTTTCTCACTCCCTAACCAGCTTCCGATTCCTGCATTATACAGACAGAAGCTTCTAAGAAACTTTGATGGAGGTGACCGAGATGACCAACGAAGAATACCGGGGGCAGATAGAGATGATGTCAAAGTCCATGTTCCGCTATTGCCTTTCACGCACAGGCTCATACCACGATGCCGAGGATTTAGCACAGGAGATACTGCATTATTATCAAGTCCGAAGCAGCTGAATCAGTATGTTATGCTGTCATGCTGTTGTTTTCACAGATGTTCCTATTGTACTTACCAAAAACTTGTGCTATAATAAAAACATAGATCAAACGCAGGGGGAGTGAACCCAAAAATGAAAAAGTATCGAAAAATATTCAGAAGCATCGCAGCGGCATTAAGCCTGACGGTTCTTATCGGCAGCGTGAATGCCTTTATACCGGCTGTCAGTGCAAATGCACAGGACAGTACCTCATCATCGTCATCTGATACTCAGACTGACGTTTCTTTAGTTATTGAAACAAGGAAAAACGTCATTCAGGTACAGGAGCTTGCAGCCGGTCTGTACGATGAAAATATTGATAAATTCGGCAGCCGGAACGGCGGATTTTCCTGGGATACCGAGGGGAAAAAGCACAGCTGGACTTACTACAACGGCATCATGATGGACGCTTACCTGATGCTGGACGACTGCCTTTCAACCGGCGAGCCGAGCTTCTATAATGCGGTCAACAGCTTCTACGATGCGAACATCAGTTATGCCGATTCCGCGGCGACTGTGGATTCAACCGGGAACAAGGACAATTATTACAGAGAGACTGAACTGGATTCTATCCCGCCTGTCCGTGCACTGTTTGACCTGCTCAAAAGCGATATTCTCACGGAGGACGAGTGTGAAAAGTACACTCAGCTTATCCTGTATGTCTACGATCTGATGTCAAAGGAGTACCCGACCGTCGAAGGCACGAACGGCAATTTCAAGCATAAATACGGCAGCTCAAACAGCAATTGGAGCACCTACCCGATCGCTCTGGACGGGCTATATATGGCACAGCCCTTTTTCATGGAGCTTGCTAATGCTGTCGAGGACGGAGCTATTGACGGTACAGAATCAGGCATTGTTCCGGACGAATTGTATGCCGATGTTGCTGCAAGAGTGTGCTGGATCGGCGAGAATCTTTACGATCCGGAAACTGGACTGTATAATCACGGCTGGGGAGCGGAGGCAGGTGTAAACGGTCAGTATTGGCTTCGTGCGGTGGGCTGGTATGCTGCTGCGTTAACGGACGTGATATGTATGCTCCCTGAGCACTTTGAAGCTGAGCGGAACAAGCTCATCGCTGTTGAAACGCAGCTCTTTGAGGGAATGATGAAGTATCAGGACAGCGAGACAGGAATGTGGTACAATGTCATTGACCGTGACGGTACGCTCAAAGGCTCAAAGTCAGCTAATCTCCTCGAATCCTCCGGATCTGCACTGATAGCATATGCCATGCTCAGAGCATATTCCGAGGGATATGCAGACGAAACCTTCTGTAAAGCAGGACTGCGTGCATTTAACGGAACAGTCGAGAACCAGCTTGACAGCAGCGGTCTGCATAACATTTATATCTCCTCAGGTGTTGGCACTACAGCAGAAAGCTATCTTTCCAAGAGCTATCAGGTCAATGAAGCCAAAGGTGTTGCACCGCTGATGATGGCAGCCTGCTTTGCAGGTAAGGCGGCAGAACGCTGTTACGGTACTATTCCGGAAGTGCAGGGTGATATCAACGCAGACGGTGAATTTGCTGTTTCTGATGTTGTTCTGCTGCAAAAATGGCTTCTTGCCGTTCCGGGCACACATCTTGCCAACTGGAAAGCCGCCGATTTCTGCGATGATAACTGGCTGGACGTCTTTGATCTGTGCTTGATGAAAAGAGTGCTATTGAAACAGAATCAAGAGTGAAATAAGTCACTGTTGCTGCACCTTCGGAGCAGATGAAGCGTGATCTGACATTGCTTCTCATGTGGATCGAAGGCTGTGAGCAGGAGTGGTTCAACATCATTTCTGCGGATAAACTGAGTCAATCCCGCAGATACCGCAGACGTTCTGTGTTGCGTATATCTTTTTCTTGTTTGATTCAAACCGTGCTCTCTGTGCCCCGTTGTGGTCGGGTCTGATGTTCGCCCTGCCGGGTCTTGCTCTCGGCTGCGGCATTCTGCTCACTCCTTTCCGGGTATGAAAAAACCGCCTTTAGGGGGCGGTTTAATCGGTATTTATAACTCCTTTTTACCATTGTCTGTCTGCTCTAAATAGTATTGATAACTCTTTTGAGCATCTTCGGGAGCGGTAGGCAGAACTGTTGGTATCCCATTCTCATCATAGTCCCACCAATCATCATTGCTGCACCAATATGTTAAATACTTATCAGCTGTCACACCGCTCACCTCATTTCAATCAATTCTCGATCTTCGCAGCATTTTCAGATATGTCTTTCTTTCGTCCGGAACCCTGTAGCTCTCACACGCCTTCTGGATAGTCTTATTGTGCACCCACTTCTCCAGCACGCCGCTTTCCAGTATCCTGACGGCACTGTCATACTGCTTTGCAAGAGCCGTTGCAAAGAACCATGCTATCATCATATTTACGTAATACTCATCGCTTTTCACGCCTGCTGCAAGCTCAAGGTATTCTTCTCTGAAATCATCGTCAAGAAAATGACACATCAGCATTCTGAGCCCGAAGCGGATAGTATACACTCTGTCAGAGCTTATCCAGCGTCGGATATCCCAGATAAGTCTGTCATGCTCCTTCCTGAAGGCTGCCGGGCTGAGCTGGTCACAGGTCGCCCAGTTGTTCACATACGGCAGGAGCTCATCTACCCTGGATAATGCCTGATCGTAGCCTTTTATACCCGATATGACGAATGCGTGGAGCTGATACTCGTCAAAGTATCTGTGCGGAAGCTGTGAAAGGAATCCCTCCGGAAGTCCCTGCCTTGTAAGCTCCTTTGCGAGCCTTTTCAGCTGAGGTGTCCTTACACCTATCATGCTCCCACTGTCAATGCCGGGTATCAGCTTTGACTGGAAATCCCGGTACTTTTCGTCACTTAATTCAAATAATTTTTCTGTGATACTGTCCATAGCCGCTATTTATCACTCCCCGGTACTAAAGAACCTCTCAAGCTCTGGTAGTCTCTTAGCCGCTTCGTTTCTTCCGGCACGATACACCTCAAGAAGAATGTCAGAATTGTGCTCGATATGATCTATCGGCAGCTTCTCAGGCGGTGCGATGACAAATGCCCTGCCGCTCTCCTCAGCACTGCGGACGTATTCAAGCTCTCTGTTGTACATCTCCGGGCGTTCCTCATATGCTTTTACAAGCTTGGGATATCTGCGGTATCTTGCTCTTACGAGCCTCTCCGCCCGGCTGTGCTGCTTGCGGTAATCTCTCGGCTGTGTAAGTATCACAACATTGCGTTCATAGCCCGCTGACTCCATGAACCGCAGCGGTATCGAATCAGAGATCCCCCCGTCGAGCAGCTTTCTTCCATCGACCCTTACTATCCTTGCGGCAAGCGGCATTGACGCCGAGGCTCTGATCCATTCCAGCTCGTTGTAGCTTGCTGTGCGGGATCTGTGATATACAGCCCTTCCGGTCTCAACATCGGTACACACTGCAAAAAACTCCATTGGGTCAGCTGCAAACGTTTCACCGTCAAACGGGTCAAGCTCCTCGGGTATGGTATGGTAGCAGAACTCAGCCCCGAACATATCTCCGGTCGTGAGAAGCGACCATGTACTGCAATAACGCTTATCCCGGCAGAACCTGAGATTATAGCGTATCGCTCTGCCCGGCTGACGGGATTTATAATTGCACCCGAAGCAGGCACCGGCGGACACTCCGACCGCTCCGTCAAAATCTATCCCGTTCTCCATAAGGACGTCGATCACTCCGGCTGTAAAAAGCCCACGGAGAGCACCGCCCTCCAATACAAGTCCGTTTTTCATATTCATTCTCCTTTTCAGCCGATTTTTCCGCAGTTATCCGGCAGCCTTACAGTAAACACGCTCCCCTTTCCGGGCGTACTCTCTGCTGTCACGCTGCCGCCAAGATACTCTACCCCGTGCTTGACGATCGAAAGCCCCAGTCCTGTACCCTCGATCTTCCTTGAACGGCTCTTGTCAGCCCGGTAGAACCGCTCAAACGCACGTGAAAGCTGCTCTGCGGTCATACCGATACCGGTATCGCTGACAGACAGCATTATCCCGCCTGTAGTGTGTGTGACCCGCACCTCCATGCTGCCGCCGTCCTTGTTGTACTTTATGGCGTTGCTGCAAAGATTGCTGATGATCTCATCGAGTATAGTCCTGCTGCCGTGGAATACTGCGTGTTCGCCGGAAAGCAGACAGCTCACGCCTTTTTTCTCCGATACGGATGCGAGCCGGCGGAGAATATCGGCTGAAAGACTATAAAGCTCAATATCCTCGTCCTCCTGAGCAACGTTGCCCTCGTCAAGCTTTGAAAGCGAGATTATATCATTGATGAGGGTTATCATTCTGTCAGCCTCACTGCGTATAGTCTCTGCGAACTGTACCTGATCCTCCTGCCTTACAAGACCTCCCGCAAGCATATCGGCACTTCCGTAGATAGTAGTGAGCGGAGTTTTCAGCTCATGTGACACATTTGAGGTAAATTCCTTTCTCATCGCTTCAAGACGCCGTCTTTCAGTAACATCGAGCACCAGAACGACAATGCCGTTCACAGTGTCAGAAACTCTCACCGGGCTTGCAATTACCTCGCACTCTCCCTCGTTCTGTATCGGAAGTATGCAGCGTGAGCCTCTTCCGCCCATAGCATTCTGTATACATCTCCGGAACGTTTCTGTACGGTTGAGGGAGAAGATCGTCCTTGAAGCCGCCTCGTCAGGCTGTACGTCAGCACCGAGAAGCCGCATTGCAGCGGAATTGCACGCAAGCAGAGAGTAATGCGGATCGGCGATCACAAGCCCCTCGCTCATGCTCTCCGTGATAAGGCTCAGTCTGCTGCTCTGCTGCCGCAGCTCCTCCATCTGTCTTGACACTCTCCGGTTCTGCTCCCTCAGCTTGGTGAGCAGCGGCGAAAGCTCGCTGTAGCTGCCCTTTATATCCGGCGAATCGAGGTCTATATCATTGATAGGTCTTACTATACGGCGTGCAGCGATAAATGCGTACACAAGGCACATTGCCGCCGCAGCGACAAGAAGCATTACAAGCGGACTTGCCATTGCAGCAAGCTGCCCCATGAAGGAATGGTGTACATCAGAAACACGTATAACGGAGCCGTCGCTCAGCTGCACGGCATAGTTGAGCGTCATGTGCATGAGAGTGCTTGAGTAGCGTGACGAGCTCCCCTCCCCTGTCCGGAATGCGGAGATGACCTCCTCACGGTCAGAGTGATTATCCATACCCCCAGGATCCTCGTCGGAATCGAATATCACCCTTCCGCCGGGCTCTATCCATGTCACACGGATATCGCTGAACCGGGTATGATCGAGGTATCTTCCGCCGTTCATCTCGACCGCTGAGGCGATAAGTCTGCCGGAAAGCTCCAGCTCATCGGCTGTCTTTCCGGCTGAATATCTGTTCAGGAGAGCGGTAACGAGAACGATAGAGGCTATCATCGCAGCTGCTGCAACAGCTAAAATGCTTTTGAGTATCTTCTTAGTCATCGCTGTCTCCGATCCGGTAGCCGATACCTCTGATAGTCTTTATCATCTCGCCGCAGCTGCCCAGCTTCGAGCGAAGAGTTCTGATATGTACGTCTATCGTCCTGCTCTCGCCACGAAAATCGAAGCCCCACACCTCATGCAGAAGCTCCTCCCTTGATAGCACCCTGCCCCGGCTCTTCAGCATTAGCAGCAGCAGGTCAAATTCCTTCATGGTAAGCACGACAGCTTCTCCGTCAGCAACGACCTCACGCCGCTCCGGGTATACTGTGAGCCTGCCGACCGTGATATCTCCGTCCGGCTTTTCAGCCGGTACTCTGACCCTGCGGAGAAGTGCCTTCACACGGGAGATAAGCTCATTCACACCGAACGGCTTCACAAGATAATCGTCAGCACCGCTGTCAAGTCCCGTGACCTTATCAGCCTCAGTTCCCTTGGCGGTGAGTATCATCACAGGTATATCCCTTGTTTCCGGAGCATTGCGGAGCTTTTCAAGAACACTGAGCCCGTCCTCCTCCGGAAGCATAAGATCAAGCAGAACAAGCTCTGGCAGCTGAGCTGCGGCAGCATTCCAGAATTCAGAGGGAGCCTCAAAGCCCTCAGCCTCAAAGCCGGAGCTTCTGAGTGCATAGATCACAAAGCTCCTGATACCGCTGTCGTCCTCAAGCATATATATCATGTCCGCTCCCCTTTCACACTGTCCTGAAGGATATCTATTTCGTTCTTCGGTAAAGCTCCGGCTCATCGGTCACGCTGCAAAGATATGAGTTATCGGCAATAAGCCGCTCCTTTCCGGCACGCCTGAGCGATTTGATACGCCTTTCAAGCCGGAGTGCAGCCGATCTTGTATCAGTCTCCCACACCGCTGCACAGTCCTCCGGCGGGTGGAGCCGGGTATATTTCGCACCGCCCGGCAGCTCCCCCCTATGCTCACGGAATCTCCGGCTGATATCGGTCGTTATCCCGGTATACAGCGAACCGCCGCTGCACCGGAGCATATATATCTGATATGCCTTGTCTGAGCCGCCGCTCACTTCTTCCCCTTTATGCGGAATCCGGAGTTTTTCAGTCTCTCCGGGTCAAAGCCCCTGTTCCTGTTCTCACGCCTGTTTTTATTGCGGCGTTCCCTGTCACCGCCTCTGTTCTGATTCTCAGAACGCATTGTAAGGCTTATCCTGCCTCTCTCCGGGTCAGCCTCAAGAACTCTTACCTTGACTACCTCCCCTACCTTCACAGCCTCAAGCGGGTGGTTCACCCTCTTCGGCAGCTGAGATATATGCACAAGTCCGTCCTCGTGTACTCCGACATCTACGAATGCACCGAAATCAACGATATTTCTTACAGTGCCGACAAGCTCCATTCCAGGCTTGAGGTCGCTGATATTCATTATATCTCCGCTTCTCAGGAGCGGCGGCGGCAGCTCATCACGGAGATCTCTGCCGGGCTTTTTAAGCTCGCTGATTATATCTGTCAGAGTGGGTATTCCTATCCCAAGCGAATCGCTTATCTTGTCAAGTCCCTCATCAGCTGCCTTTTTGTCGATATCTGCCGCACCGCCTGCGGAAACGTCCGCAAGCGTGAAGCCGCACTCACTCAGGAGCGAAGCCGCTGCCTCATAGCTCTCCGGGTGAACGGCAGTGTTATCAAGCGGATTTACGCCGTCACGCACTCTCAGGAAGCCTGCACACTGCTCAAAAGCCTTTTTGCCGAGCTTCGGTACCTTCAGCAGCTGCTTTCTGTCTGTGAATCTGCCGTTTTCCTCACGATAGGATACTATGTTCTTAGCTACCGACGCATTTATACCTGCAATATACGAAAGCAGCGAATGTGAAGCCGTATTCAGGTCAACTCCTACTGAGTTCACGCAGTCCTCAACGACACCGGAAAGTGCCTCGCTCATTCTTGCCTGCGGCATATCATGCTGATACTGACCAACACCTATAGCCTTCGGGTCGATCTTCACAAGCTCCGCAAGCGGATCCTGCAAACGCCGTGCGATAGATATAGCACCTCTTATCGAGACATCATACTCCGGGAACTCCTCTGCGGCAACCTTTGAAGCTGAGTATACAGAAGCACCAGCCTCACTTACGACCATGTAGCTGATCTCCCAGTCAACAGTACCGGAAAGCTCCTTGATGATCTCAGCGGCAAATGTCTCAGTCTCTCTCGAAGCAGTTCCGTTGCCGATAGATATGACATTTACACGATACTTCTTTATAAACTCTGTGACCTTACGCTTTGCAGCCTCAACTGCACCGGCAGAGGCTGACTCCCTCACCGGATAGATTATCGCATGGTCGAGCACCTTACCAGTCCCGTCTATGACAGCTGTCTTGCAGCCGTGAGCATATCCGGGGTCAAGTCCGAGTATGACGCTGCTTTTCAGCGGCGGCTGCATGAGCATTTGTCTGAGATTTGAAGCGAATACCTTGATGGATTCCTCCGCAGCACGGGCTGTAAGCTCTGAGCGTACCTCTCTTTCGATAGACGGGAAAATGAGTCTCTTATATCCGTCCTCTGCCGCAGCTCTGACAAGCTCGCCGCAGGCATTGTTCGCCTTTACATACTTATTGAGTATTATATCCGTTGCAGCCGATGTATCAAGCGTCACATCGACCTTGAGGAAGCCCTCCTTTTCACCTCTGTCAAGGGCAAGTATCCGATGATTTGCGATGTGCGACACCGGCTCAGTGTAGTCGTAATAATTCTTGTAAACGCTGTCATTTTCCGGGTCAGCAGCCTTTGAGACGATCTCTCCCTTTTCGTTCACCGCACTCCGGAGCTTCTTTCGTATGTCGGCGTCGTCGGATATATCCTCAGCGATGATATCCATAGCCCCCTGTATTGCCGCAGCAGTATCGGAAATGTTTTTCTCCTCATCCACATACTCTGCCGCTGCATTTTCCGGGTCAGTGGAATTATCCTGAGCGAGTATAAGCTGGGCAAGAGGCTCAAGACCGGCTTCTCTTGCAACACTTGCACGGGTACGTCTCTTGGGCTTGAACGGGCGGTAGATATCCTCTATCTCAACGAGTGCAGAGGCAGCGGAGATCGCAGCCTCAAGCTCCGGTGTCATCTTCTCCTGAGCGGTTATGGCAGCAAATACCTCGTCCTTACGCTTTTCAAGATTACGCAGATACGTAAGTCTGTCATTAAGCTCACGAAGCACCTGGTCGTCCATAGAGCCTGTGACCTCTTTCCGGTAACGGGCGATAAACGGGATAGTCATGCCCTCGTCTATCAGCGAAACTGCGTTGTCTACATTATTCTGCAAAAGACCAAATTCCTCTGCAAGCTTCTTATTAATATCCATATCCATGTCCTTTCTGTTATATCAGACTTCCTGCTTATTCTGCACCTGGGAGGTCTGTTTATTTCAGCTTCCTGAATTGCTGTCACTGTGCAGCAAAGCTCTCCGCTTCATTTATCAGCTTTATATCCACAAGTGCGTCTATCAATGTCCCGTTCTCTGTGTATTTCTCAGAAAACACCTTTCCCTCTGAGCGTATCCGTCCTATGAAAGCTCCCTGCTCATATGGCACAAGCAGCTTCATACGCCTTGCAGTTTCCGGGAGACTGGCAGCGATAACTGATAAAAGCCTGTCAAAGCCCACATCATGAAGTGCAGATATTATCACTGTGCTCCCGTCCTCTGAAACTAAATCGGGACAGAGGGCACGATCGGCTTTATTCATAACATTTATCACCGGTATCCCGTCGCAGCCAAGCTCTGAAAGAAGACGGCGTGTCACCTCAGCCTGCTCCTCCCTTTCGGGTGATGACAGATCCTGAACGTTGAGGATAATATCCGCAGACGCAGCCTCCTCAAGAGTGGATTTGAATGCCTCCACAAGCTCATGCGGCAGCCGGCGTATAAGCCCGACAGTATCTATGAGCATAACACTTCTTCCGTCCGGCAGTTCGATCGAGCGTGAGGTGGTGTCGAGCGTCGCAAAAAGCTTGTTTTCGGCAAGTACACCGGCATTTGTAAGTGCATTGAGCAGAGTGGACTTGCCGACATTCGTGTACCCGACTATCGCAGCACACAGCACTCCGTCCTTTTTGCGGCGTGAACGGGTGAAGCTGCGGTGCTTTTTCAGCTCCTCAAGCTCCCTTTCGAGCGAGCTTATCCTGCGGCGGATATGTCTTTTATCAGTTTCAAGCTTAGTCTCACCCGGCCCTCTTGTACCGATACCTCCGCCGAGACGGGAAAGAGATGTGCCCATTCCTGTCAGCCGGGGCAGCCTGTACTTCTGCTGTGCAAGCTCGACCTGAAGCCTGCCCTCCTTCGTCCTCGCCCTCTGAGCGAAGATATCGAGGATAAGCGTAGTCCTGTCGATCACCCTGACATTGAGAATATCCTCGATATTCCTGACCTGTATGCCGGTAAGCTCATGGTCAAATATCACAAGCTCCGCCTCAAGGGCTTCAAGCTGCTCTTTAAGCTCCTCAAGCCGTCCGGCACCCATGCAGGTCGCCGGGTCGCAGGTCTGCTTACGCTGTATCACCTCGCCGACTACCTCTGCATTTGCCGTCTCAGCAAGCTCGGCAAGCTCTGCAATTGATATCTCAGCGTCAAATTCGCCGGTATCCACACAAGCAAGCACCGCCCTTACCGGAAGCTCCTCCGTTTTGTTTTCGTACATACAATACCTCGTTATTCTGCGAGCTTTCTTATCTCCTCCGGAGTGAAAATGTATTCCTTTCCGCAGAAGTGGCAGCAGACAGAGGTATCCTTCCCCTCAGCCGCCATAGAAGCAAGCTCATTTTTTCCGATACTTATAAGAACTTTTTCAGTCCTTTCACGGGAGCAGTCACAGCGGTACGCCGGCTCGGAGGTATCAAGCTCATTCGGTTCAAGCCCTCTGAGCAGCATTCCGGCGATCTCCTCAGGTGAAGCTCCGTCAGCGATAAGTGCGGAGACCGGTCTCATTTCCGATACATTTTTCTCGATAGTGCCGATACACTTTTCATCTGCAAACGGCAAAAGCTGCACAAGAAATCCGCCCGCCGCCCTCACAGTAAGCTCCGGGTTTACAAGCACTCCAAGACCGCAGACAGTCGGTATCTGCTCGCTTGCTGCGTAGTAGCTTGCGATATCCTCAGCGATCTCGCCGGAAACTATCGGTATCACGCCGACATACGGCTCACGCAGCCCCATATCCTTCACGACCGAAAGAGTTCCGTCTCTTCCGACCGCACCTGCAACGTCAAGCTTTCCCTTAGCGTTCAGCGGAAGCTCGACCACCGGATTACCCACGCAGCTCTTTACATTGCCTCTGCTGTCGGATACTGCCACGAGCTGTCCGGCAGGGCCGTTCCCGTCAAGCCTGAGTGTCACGCTGTCATTCGCACCCTTCATGGTGTATCCCATAAGCGAAGCGGCAATACTCAGCCTGCCGAGTGCAGCCGTTACGACCGCTGAGGTCTTGTGTATCCTTTCTATCTCCGAGACAATGTCAGTCCCGTCGATCACAGCCGCAACAGCAGAGCCGTCCGCTGATATCGCCCTGTATAGCTTTCCCATTTTTATTCTCCTTTGTCATTTGTCTGACCGTTTCTGATACAGCGCGCAGCGTAGACTATCCTCTGACAATCCTCAGCCGGAGGGTCAAATGTATCTCCGCCGTATTTTGCCACAAGCTCAAAGCCTGTTTCCCTGAGCAGCAGCTCTATATCCTCCTCGCTGAACGCTGTCTCTGTAAAGCTCTCTGAGCTTCGTCTGTAGATGCCGTCGTCCTGCTTCTCGAAAAATTCAAGTCCGATACGCACCGAATCATTGTCCCTGTTCAGCGAATTCTCCCACACGCAGTATACATTCTCAGTTTCATACGTAAAGGTATTGTCGGCAAGAATGCAGCGGTGCTTGTAGAGGGTATTCACATCGAATATGAACAGACCGCCAAGCTCTGAAAAGAATGCGGCTCTTTCAAATACCTGCCTCACATCGTCAAGTCCGGACAAATGATTGATGCTGTCGAGCACGCAAAGGGCAATGTCGATAGTGCCGAACATATCTATTTTACGCATATCCTGTCTGAGAAACTGCACATCAAGACCGCTTTCAAACTTCTTTTCGATAGCTGCCCCGAGCATTTCATCAGATATATCCACACCGATCACGTCATAGCCCAGACGAGCCATTTCAAGCGATATACTGCCTGTTCCGCACGCAAGGTCAAGCAGGATATCCCCCTTTGTCCGCCTGAATTTTCTGATGATCTCATCAAAATACAAAGCCCGTTCACGATAGCCCACATTCGCCGTAAGCTCATCGTAGTACCGGGCAAAGGCACTGTAGCTCATCGTATCACCTCATCAGCCCAGCGGAACGGATTCAGTCCCGGCATAGCTGCCGTCCACGCCGAAAAGTATCCTCTCCCGGTAGAAAAGCTCCTCACTGCCGCCTTTCACCTCATAGTAATCAATATACATCTCTCCGTTAGTGGAAACGTACTGCACAACACGCATAACAAGCACGAGCGTGCCGCTGTCCCACGAATAATACTTATCCTCATAAGCCGCAGCACTGTCCTTGTTGTGTATCATCAGTGTACCGTCAGCCGGGTTTGTCTCTGCACACCTTCCCAGCCTGTCAAGCTCGCTCCATTCTGCAAAAAGACCAACAGTTCTGTCAAAATGATAATACCTCCCCGAAACATCTGATATGTCCCCGACCGAGGACGGTATAAACAGATCGTCGTACAGGTCAAAATCAAAGTCCTCATGCACAAGGAAATCGTCAAGCGGATGAGAGGCATTTTCCGAATACAAGCCATTTTCCGGAATAAGCTGTACCTTTTTGCCGTCATAGTACACCTCAACTCCGTGCTGAGTGACGCTGAAGCTGTAATGGGACATTATCTCCTCCGGGTCTGCCCCTACCGGGACTGGGTAGGTCTGCTGCACATCATTATCCTGCTCCTCAGCCGCTTCTGCGGCAGCTGTTACAGTTGTTGTCTCTGCCGCAGATGAGGTCACAGCAGTGCCTGACAGCTTCGTGCCTGTTTGTGCAGTTTCCGTCGTTTCCTCTGTCTCCTCAGCGGCTGTCGTCACGTACTCCTGCGTAATAGCTTCCGACGAGCTGTTCTCAGCCCTCATCACAGTTTCAGTACCGCAGCCTCCGAGCGAAAGTACAGCAGAAAGCATGAGCGGAATATAGATCCTTTTCATATATTATCCTCTAAAGCTACACCCTGCCGACGAGCAGCAGGGTGTATCATCATCAGCTGGTCTGCTGATCCTTCAGCTTACAGCACTTCTTATACTTCTTACCGCTGCCGCACGGACAGGGGTCATTGTCGCCGACCTTCTGGTTATTGCGGACAGGCTCAGAGAAGCTGCCGTCACCTGCACCTGCATTCGGTGCGTCAGGCTTTGCGACCTGCTCACGCTCAGGAGCCTCATTCTTCTGGAGCTTGACAGTGAGCAGCATACGGACGGTATCCTCACGTATCGAATCTACCATAGCATCGAACATCTCAAAGCCCTCGTACCTGTACTCGATAACAGGGTTCCTCTGACCATATGAGCGCAGTCCGATACCCTTCTTCAGCTCCTCCATGTCGTCGATATGAGCCATCCACTTTGTATCAACAGTACGCAGAAGAACGACACGCTCAAGCTCTCTGATGACCTCAGAGCCGTACTCAGCCTCCTTCGCCTGATATATCTCTCCGCACTTTTCGTTGAGTGCGTTGATTATCTCTTCCTTGGTTACAGTCCTCAGCTCTTCCTCATCAAATTCCAGATCCTCCGGGCCTATGAGCCAGCCGAGGAAATACTCCTTGAGTCCGACAACGTTCCAGTCATCACGATTATCCTCATCAAGAAGATAATTGTTGACAGTCGTGGTTATTAGATCCTCCATCATCTTGAGTATACTCTCATGCAGATCCTCTCCGTCAAGCACCTGTGAACGCTGCTTGTAGATTATCTCACGCTGAGTATTCATAACGTCGTCGTAGTTGAGAACGTTCTTTCTTATGCTGAAGTTCCTGCCCTCTACCTTCTTCTGTGACGACTCGATGATACGTGTGAGCGACTTGCTCTCGATAGGCATAGTCTCCTCAACGTTGAGCACCTTCATCATATTTTCAAGTCTGTCTCCGGCGAATATACGCATGAGATCGTCCTCTACAGACAGGAAGAAGCAGCTCTCGCCCTCGTCTCCCTGACGGCCTGAACGTCCACGGAGCTGATTGTCGATACGTCTTGATTCGTGACGCTCGGTACCGAGTATATAAAGTCCGCCGGCTTCCTTTACCGCAACAGCCTTCTCCTTGACCTCAGCGTTGAACTTGTCATAAAGCTGACGGTAGAGAGCTCTTGCGTCAAGAATCTCCTGATTATCCGTATCAGCAAAACCGATAGCCTCAGAGATTATCTCCTCCGGTATCTCACGCTTGCGGAGCTCTGCACGTGCAAGAAACTCAGCATTACCGCCGAGCATGATATCAGTACCACGTCCAGCCATGTTGGTGGCGATAGTTACCGCACCGTACTTACCAGCCTGAGCAACGATCTCAGCCTCCTTTGCGTGGTGCTTGGCGTTGAGCACCTCATGCTTTACGCCCTTACGCTTGAGCATGGCGGAAAGAAGCTCGGATTTCTCGATAGAAACTGTACCCACGAGTATAGGCTGACCTTTTTCGTGACACTCTATTATCTTGTCTATTATCGCCAGATACTTGCCCTTTTCGGTGCTGTATACCTGATCGTTGTGGTCGATACGGATAACAGGCTTGTTTGTGGGGATAGCGATAACGTCGAGCTTGTAGATCTCCTTGAACTCGTCCTCCTCGGTCATAGCAGTACCGGTCATGCCGGAGAGCTTTGTATACAAGCGGAAAAAGTTCTGGAACGTGATAGTAGCAAGAGTACGTGACTCGCTCTTTATCTTGACGCCCTCCTTAGCCTCGATAGCCTGGTGCAGACCGTCATTGAAGCGTCTGCCGAGCATGAGACGGCCGGTAAATTCATCAACTATGATGATCTCTCCGTCCTTGACGACATAATCTATATCGTTCTTCATGACACCGTTTGCCTTGATAGCCTGATTTATATGGTGCAGAAGAGTCATATTCTCAGGATCCATGAGGTTTTCGATACGGAAAACGCTCTCAGCCTTCTTTACGCCTCTCTGGGTGATAGTTGCAGTCTTTGCCTTTTCGTCGATTATGTAATCAGCAGTCTCATTTATAGAATCCTGATCCTCCTTGTCATCTATCTCAACGACAGTTGTCGGAGTAAGGGTCTTTGCGAACCTGTCAGCTATGGCGTACAGATCGGTGGACTTGTCTCCCCTTCCGGAAATGATGAGCGGAGTACGTGCCTCATCTATAAGTATGGAGTCCACCTCGTCCACGATAGCGAAGTTAGGCTCACGCTGGACACGCTCCTCCTTGTGGGTCACCATGTTGTCACGCAGGTAATCGAAGCCCAGCTCATTGTTTGTGGCATAGGTGACATCGCATCTGTATGCCGCACGCCTCTCATCGTTGTTGAGCCCGTGGAGGATACAGCCGACAGTAAGACCGAGCCAGCGGAGCACCTTGCCCATTTCCTCAGCCTGAGTCTTAGCGAGGTAGTCATTTACAGTAACGACATGGACTCCCTTGCCGGTGAGTGCATTAAGATAGGAAGCAACGCACGCAACGAGAGTTTTACCTTCACCGGTCTTCATCTCAGCGATACGCCCCTGATGAAGAACGATAGCACCGATTATCTGCACGGGGTAGGGCTTCTTTTCAAGCACTCTCCAGGCAGCCTCACGAACTGTAGCAAGAGCCTCCGGCATGATAGTGTCGAGATTCTCTCCGGCATCAAGTCTGTCCTTGAATTCCTGAGTTTTAGCCTTCAGCTCACTGTCTGAAAGCTTCTGATACTCCTCATCGAGCTCAAGGACCTTATTCTTTATTGGCTCTATGCGCTTCAGCTCTCTGTTGCTGTAGGCATTGGCACCAAAAACACTTTTGAACAGACCCATTTTATTTTAACCGCCTTTACTTATTATTTATTGATGTCTTGATAATTGACTTCAAATGGCTCCCATTGAATGGATACGATAAATCTATTTTACAACAATCGTGAGCTTTTGTCAATACCCACGCAGAAATTCTGCGGAAATCAACGCCTGCAAACAATTAAAATAATTAATTTGTATATACTATTGACAAATTGCGTTCAAAGTGTTAGAATAGTGATATACTGAATATCACCGTCTTGGAGGAACAGATGAGAGCTTACGAAGATAATAATACGATTTCCGACTGCAAGGACAAAATGTCCGGCTGGCTCAATGTCATGATATGGATAACTATGGCACTGATACTTGTAATGGATATACTTCTTCCGGTATACCTTAACCTTAATGCAGGCTCACCGCCGCTTGAGGGCATTACAGTGCTTGCACCGCTCCTGCTGCTTGCCGGGATCTTCGGTCTTTACTTTTCCCGGCGTGCGATAAGCGATTCCGGCTGGCATTGCTCCCTCAGCGGTATCAAGCTGCCTGTGTTTATCGTACTGATCGTGCTTACTGCCGCTGCTGCTGTGCCGCTTATCATTGCCGTGGCACGCTGCTGGACAGACAGCGGACTTACGGGTCTGCCGCCCGGAGACGAGGTACGCCGCCACGCATATCTTCCGCCGCTGTCGCTCCTCTCAGTGTACATACTCGGCACTGCGATCTGTATGCTCGGCTTTTCGCTGTGCAAGACGCTGAAGGAGGGAACGATAATCCTCCCGTCCAAGTCCGCAGGGCTGATATTTACGGCTCTCCAGCTCGTCAATATATATGTATTCCTCAGGCTCAGCAGCCATGTCCTCTGCGGCAGCACGGATATATCTGCATGGGTCAGAGACAGCCTTTCATCTCTTTCAGACCCGGACAGCATAACGTATTCCGTTACAGCAGGTGCAAGACCGGTCAGCTTCTACATGGTGGGAGTGAGCCTCGTCATTATTATAATGGGCTTTGCCGGAACAGCGGTCGGGAGAATGTACAGGAGCTTTTCTGAGACTATGGACAGCAGGAATGACAAAAGAAATCCTGCCGCAGCTACCGGCTACTGCCTTTGGTGTCAGGATTACAGCGTCCCGCTTTACAGGGTGTACAAGATAAATTACTCAAGGCTTCGCCCCCAAAGCCAGAAAATCGTCACAAATTCAGGATTTGAAAAGCTTGACAGAATTCTTGCCTCAAACAATATCACCAGCATAGGCTCCTCTATGATAAAGGGGAGATACGTGCTTTCAGATGTGTCAACTCCGCTTGCAGACATCAACGAGAAAAAGGTCGAGATCGACCACTGGTGCTGTCAGCGGTGCGGAATGACTGTTTACGAGACGCTCAGGGGATATTCCGGAGATGAACCGGTGAGCATAAAGGCTATAGGCAGCAGCGGAACCGCAAAGGAGACGTTCTGTGCGATAATATTCCGTGAGTACGGCTCAAAATTCATGCGTCAGGACACTGTAGAGTATGAGTATTACAAGCGTATCGCCGCAAAGCTTGGGTATGGAGCAAAGACTGATGAGCCTGTAGAGGACAATGACCAGAACGTGCTCAGGTATCCTCCGCTCGCATTCAGATACGAACGCAGGATCGCTTCATTCACTATCCTGAGCAGCGAATATGCAGCAAAAAACATCAGAGAGAAGGACGTTCTTGTGGTGTTTATCGACGCCTCCGAGGCTGTTGACGGGTCGGGATACTATGTAAGTATACGTGAGGGACTTGAAGCAGTCCGCTCACTCCGGGATAAGGTAAGGCGTATAGTTATCGCTGTGTCGAAGTACGACCTCATCGGTGACCCCATGCTGCCCGGACGCTGCACTGCAATGGATACGCAGAAGAGCTCAGCAAGGATAAATGCCTTCAGAAGCTTCTTCAAAAGCAGAGGAGCTGAGGTGTTCGAGGATCTGTACAGCGAATGCCGCAGCAAGTCCGACAAGGTAGAAATGGTCGGACATTCAGCACTGAGCCGGATCCAGGACGTCAAGAATCCGCAGAACAAGGTGAAGGTAGAGCCGAGATTCATCACAGAAACTCTTGATGTTCTTGTTAAATAGTTCAGGACGGACTGATATCATTGCGTATGTCAGTCCGTTTTGCATTTTTCAAGTTCGCAGAATTTTTTAAATGTAAAATATTCCAGGTGTGGTATAATGGAATCACAACAGAGGTACGAAAGAGTTCAAAGGGTCGGACGAATGCTCCCGGGCAGGGACTTCGGTATCAGTCAGCACGAATGATAAAACGCCGCCTCTGTAAAGGCACAAGCAGCAATGTAATATCGCCTGAATAAAACGTGCCTTGCTTAAAGACAGCAACAGCAATCGTTATTACGAAGAATTTATGGAGTTGGATAGGCATTCTGCTGCCTCGTATGCTGTCCTCCGGGACGGCAGCGGACAGTGCAGGATCGCTGAACCATAGGCAGAGCTTGCTCTGCGGGTGCAGACTCGGCAGCGTGCGTGCGGCTCCGCACCTTGATCCGGAGCATTAAACGAGTCTTTTCCGGGCAGCCGGAGATCAATTACTGCTGTCTTGTTTACTCACCGCTATTGCAGGATACTGCAATGGTGATGAGTATATAGGTGCCCGTAAGGGCACGTAAACAGCTGACTAAAGACACCAACAGCAATTTTATTACTTAGTTGATGAAAAAAGAAGAGTGTCTTGATGGTCAGCATCTTTTTTTCACTTATCCACCACCGGTCATGCAGACAATGCAAAGACCACGCAGAAAGGAGCAGAAAATGCTTGATGAGCTCAAGAGAAACGCATCACTGACCGAAACTGAAAACGGAGCGGTTACGCTCAGCACATCCGGCTCATGCTGCATGGATCTGTTCTTTCGTGCAGGTGCTATGAGGCATGCGGGAAAGTCCGAGATCAGAAGAGTTGTGCTTCGTGCCGCTGCTGAGGATCTGACAGCAGCAATGAAGATACTCTTCTTTGCCCGTGATATACGGGGCGGACTCGGAGAGAGAAGCTTCTTCCGCACAGCTATGGAGGTGCTCGCAAAGACCGAGCCGGCAGCTGTTGAGAGAAATATCCACCTGTTCCCGGAGTACGGAAGATTCGACGATCTTCTTGTGCTTCTCGGCACACGCTGCGAGAAGGCTGCTGTGGACGTACTCAAGACACAGCTCGACGAGGATATCAAGGCTATGGCGGACGGCAGAAACGTATCCCTTCTTGCAAAGTGGCTGCCGTCTGTAAATACCTCCTCTGCGGCTTCACGCCAGTCCGGCAAGAAGCTTGCAAAGCTTTTCGGAATGACCGAGAAGCAGTACCGTCAGACACTTTCCGGTCTCAGAAGATACATAGATATCATCGAGAACCGTCTCCGTGAGTCGGATTATTCATTCGACTACAGCTCACAGCCGTCCCGTGCAATGCTGAAATACCGCAAGGCATTTATCCGCAACGACGAGGAGAGATACTGCGAGTTCATTTCACAGGCTGCCGAGGGCAAGGTAAAGCTTCACGCAGATACTCTCTATCCCTACGACATAGTCCGTCCTGTCCTCATCTCAGCGTATGGTGACCGTGAGGATATACCGGAGGCTGAGAGAGCTGCCCTGAATGCTTCATGGCTCAGTCTCCCTT
The DNA here is from genome assembly GCA_017475555.1 of Ruminococcus sp. Taxonomy (GTDB): domain Bacteria; phylum Bacillota; class Clostridia; order Oscillospirales; family Ruminococcaceae; genus Ruminococcus. Next base: position 203,315 of record JAFVFL010000019.1, on the reverse strand, counting down.
CATATGGAGCAGACGGCAGAAACGCACTTGCTGTAGTTGACTGCTCAGGCTCTATGTACGGCGAGATAGGCAACTCAAACTTAAGAGCCATTGATGTTTCGGTATCTCTGGGAATATACTTCGCAGAGCATAACACCGGAGAGTTCGCTGGACATTTTATCTCCTTCTCCGAAAAGCCGGAGCTTGTCAGGGTAAAGGGACGTGATATTGCTGAAAAAGCATTATACTGTTCTACCTACAACGATCCTGCCAATACTGATATCGAGGCTGTCTTCAACCTTATCCTTGACACAGCGGTCAGGAGTGCAATGCCGCAGTCAGAGATGCCGGAGATACTCTATATCATATCCGATATGGAGTTTGACTACTGTGCTGACGGCGGCGACGATATGACGATGTTCGAGGAAATGCGTCAGCTGTACAGGGTAAACGGCTACGAGCTTCCGCAGATAGTTTTCTGGTGTGTTGACAGCAGACACGATAATTTCCCTGTATCCATATCCGATACCGGAGTAGCACTTATGTCCGGAGCAAGCCCTTCACTGTTCGACATGGTAATGAGCGGAGAGACAACACCGCTTGAGATCATGAACAACATCATAAACAGCGAGCGTTACGCTGCTGTCAGGTAATTTCCGATCGGGCAATATACGATAATATACAATGCTGGGGTAGCATGGCAGCCGGGAGACCGGCTGCCTTTTTTATATATTTTAATATTTACAGCTATTGCAATTTAAAGAAGAAAATGGTATAATATATATGATTATTTTTTGTGGAGGTTAGCCATATGATGACTGATATAGAGATCGCCCAGAATGCACAGATGAAGAGGATCACAGAGATTGCCGCAGAGCTTGGTATCTCTGAGGATATGCTCGAACCATACGGACACTATAAGGCAAAGCTGTCGGAGGAGATTTTTCCGTTACTCGCTGACAAGCCTGACGGGCATCTCATACTCGTGACCGCTATCAACCCGACACCTGCCGGAGAGGGCAAGACTACGGTGAGCGTGGGACTTGCTGAGGCAATGGGCAGAGCCGGAAAAAAAGCAGTCCTTGCACTGAGAGAGCCGTCACTCGGCCCGGTGTTCGGCATAAAGGGCGGTGCAGCAGGCGGAGGATATGCTCAGGTAGTGCCGATGGAGGACATAAATCTCCACTTCACCGGGGATATGCACGCCATCACAGCTGCGAACAATCTGCTCTGTGCTATGCTCGACAACCATATCCAGCAGGGCAATGAGCTGCGTATAGACCAGAGACGCATACTCTTCAAGAGATGTATGGACATGAATGACCGGGCACTCAGAAATATCGTTGTGGGGCTTGGCGGAAAGGCGAACGGCGTTCCGAGAGAGGACGGCTTCAATATAACCGTAGCTTCTGAGGTCATGGCGATACTCTGCCTTGCAGCTGACCTTGACGACCTGAAAAAGCGGCTCGGCAGCATACTCGTTGCATACGACCTTGACGGCAAGCCAGTGTTTGCCCGTGACCTCGGCTGCACAGGTGCAATGACCGCACTTCTGAAGGACGCACTGAAGCCGAATCTTGTACAGACACTTGAAAATGACCCGGTACTCATTCACGGCGGGCCGTTTGCCAATATCGCTCACGGCTGCAATTCAGTGCGTGCGACAAAGCTTGCCCTGAAGCTCGGCGATTACTGCATAACTGAGGCAGGCTTCGGCTCTGACCTCGGTGCGGAGAAGTTTTTCGATATCAAATGCCGCTATGCCGGGCTTGAACCGGAATGCGTGGTGCTTGTCGCTACGATAAGAGCACTTAAATACAACGGCGGAGTGCCGAAAAATGAGCTTTCAGAGGAGAATATCCCGGCACTTGAAAGGGGTATCGTCAATCTGAGGACTCATATCGAGAATATGCAGAAGTACAACGTTCCGGTCGTTGTTGCGATAAACCGCTTCGGGACTGACACTGACGCTGAGATCGCTTATCTTGAGAGCTACTGCCGTGAGCTTGGCGTCAGCGTGTCGATGTGCGAGGTGTTCGCAAAGGGCGGTGAGGGCGGTCTTGACCTTGCACAGAAGGTATGTGATACTATTGAGCAGAGCAAGGAACGTACAGAACGCTTTTCCCCGATATATCCGCTTTCTCTTTCAATTAAGGAAAAGGTAGAAAGAGTAGCTGCTGAGATATATCGTGCTGACGGAGTGAATTACACCACGCAGGCTGAAAAGGCTGTAAAGGAGATAGAAGCACTCGGCTTCGGCGGACTTCCGGTCTGCGTTGCTAAAACTCAGTATTCGCTCTCGGACGATCCGGCAAAGCTCGGAAAGCCGGAGAATTTCAGCATTACTGTCCGTGACGCAAGAGTATCCGCAGGTGCAGGCTTCGTGGTCATATATACCGGTGATATCCTGACTATGCCCGGACTTCCGAAAAAGCCGTCGGCACTCAATATCGACTGCGACGGAAGCGGCAATATCACCGGACTTTTCTGAGGTATCTGCATGAAGCTGACTATAATCACCTCCTCGCCGGAGGAAACGATCGAGGCTGCAAGGGCACTCGGAAATGTGATCGCTCCGGGGGATATCATTGCCTACAAGGGCGGGCTTGGTGCAGGAAAAACCACCTTCACACGGGGACTTGCAATCGGCATGGGGCTAGGCGACTGCGTAAGCTCCCCCACGTTCTCGCTTGTGAATGAATATCAGGGTGCAGCGACCCTGTATCACATGGATATGTACCGCATAGAGGGGGAGGATTCTCTCGAATCTATGGGATTTTTCGACTATGACCTTGACTCAGGTGCAGCGGCTGTGGAATGGTCTGAGAACATCAGCAGCTTCCTGCCGGAAAAGACGCTTTATATCACTATCTCCGCCGCTGACGGCGAAAACAGCTGCAAAAGGGAGATAACTATGGAATGCAGCGGAAAGGGGGCGGAGCGATTTGCTTCTGCTTGGGATAGATACATCAGGTAAAACAGCTTCTGCTGCACTTTTTGACACGGACACGGAGATCATTCTCGCCTCGTCAGTCCTTTATACGCAGAAGACCCATTCACAGGTCATTATGCCTATGGTAAAGAGCGTTATCGGGCAGACAGGACATACCTTCGGTGATATAGATGTTTTCGCAGCCGCAGCAGGGCCGGGGAGCTACACAGGGCTGCGTATCGGTGCTGCCGCAGTAAAGGCTATGGCGTTCGCACTTGACTGTAAATGCTGCGGGGTGTCAACGCTTTCTGCCCTTGCATACAGCAATATCGCTTATCAGGGCACGATATGCTCAGTCATGAGGGCAAGAGCTGACCTGGTCTATGCCGGTATCTATAAAAGCGACGGATACGCCCTGACACCGCTCTATGAAAGCGATAACGAGAGGCTTTGCAGCCGTGATGAGCTTGCACAGCTGCTTGCGTTCAACGGAGAGAAAACTCTGCTCTGCGGAGACGGTGCGGCAGATATGTTCACGGATTACCGTTCACCTATGCTGTTTATCGCACCGCCGCACGGAAGGCTTCAGAATGCAGCCGGGGTGTGTCTTGCGGCAGCCGCAGCCGGTCAGAGCGGCTATATCTCCCCGGACGAGCTGGAGGTCATGTATTTGCAGCAGGTCAAGGCTGAAAAGGATCTTGAAGATAAAATGAAAAAGCCGGAGTAAGGCTCCGGAAATATTCCACAAAGGAGTGCATAGAATGATAGCGATAGGCTGCGACCACGCAGGAGTTGAAATGAAAAAGGCGGTAATACAGGCACTTGAGGAAAAGGGCTTTGAACTCAGGGATATGGGTACTGACGGAGAGCCGTGCGATTACCCGGATATGGCGGAAAGGGTCTGCGGACTCGTTGTCTCCGGAGAGTGCGAAAAGGGTATACTTATATGCGGCACAGGCATAGGAATGTCCATTGCCGCAAACAAGATAAAGGGAATAAGGGCTGCACTTTGCAGCGATTCATTCTCGACACGCTTTACCAGACTGCACAATGATGCGAATATCATGTGCATGGGTGCAAGGACTATAGGGCCGGGACTTGCAGCAGAGCTTGCGGAGATATTCCTCACGACAGGCTTTGAGGGCGGCAGACACCAGAGGCGTGTTGACAAGATAACAGACATTGAAAACAAAAACTGACCAAAAAGGAGAAATTATCATGGCACTTCATATTATCGACCACCCGCTCGTTCAGCACAAGATATCCCTGCTCAGGGACAAGAACACCGGCACAAAGGAGTTCCGTGAGCTTGTGTCTGAAATCGCAATGTTCATCTGCTACGAGGCTACGAGAGACCTTCCGCTGAAGGAGATAGAGCTTGAAACGCCTATAGCTGTAGCAAAGACTAAGATAATCTCAGGCAGAAAGCTTGCATTCGTAACGATACTCCGTGCCGGTCTTGGCATGGTCGACGGTGTAACAAAGCTCGTTCCGGCTGCAAAGATAGGGCATATCGGTCTTTTCCGTGACCCGGAGACAAAGGAGTCCGTGCAGTATTACGTAAAGCTCCCGGACGATATCGCTGAGAGGGACGCTATAATAGTTGACCCGATGCTTGCGACCGGAAATTCGGCATCTGCGGCAATTTCTGAGCTGAAAAAGCTCGGTGTCAGAAGCATAAAGTTCATGTGCATCATATGCTCCCCGGAGGGAGTTGAGGCTGTGCAGGCTGCACACCCGGACGTTGATATCTACGCAGGAGTAATGGACGAGGGGCTCAACGAGGACAAGTACATAATTCCGGGCGTCGGAGATGCCGGTGACAGGATATTCGGCACAAAATAAGACTGTATGGAGGGAAATATGGCGGCTCTGACACCTAAATTTCCGCATATGCTGCACGGCGGCGACTATAACCCGGATCAGTGGCGTGACCGGCAGGATATACTTGAGGAGGACGTCAGGCTTTTCAAGGCTGCCGGGATAAATACGGTCAGCCTCGGCATATTTGCATGGTCTGCTATCGAGCCGGAAAAGGACAGATTTGAGTTTGAATGGCTCGATGAGGTAATTGACAGGCTCTGGAAAAACGGGATATACGTTGACCTTGCCACCCCGTCAGGTGCAAGACCTCAGTGGCTTGCACAGGAATATCCGTCGGTGCTGAGAACAGGTGCGGACGGGCGGCGTGCGTTCTTCGGTCACAGGCATAATCACTGCTATACCTCACCGGATTACCGGGAGAGAGTGCGTATCATTGACACAAAGCTTGCACAGCGGTACGGCTCACACCCGGCTGTGATCATGTGGCATATCTCCAACGAGTTCGGCGGAGAGTGTCACTGCGAGCTGTGTCAGGAGGAATTCCGCAGCTGGCTGAAGAAGAAATACGGCACCCTCGACAGGCTCAATCATGCGTGGTGGACGGGCTTCTGGTCGCATACATATACCGACTGGTCACAGCTCCGCAGTCCGTCATGGCTCGGTGAAACGAGCATACACGCTCTTGACCTTGACTGGCAGCGTTTCGTAACGGACAGGACTATCGACTTCATGAAGTGGGAGATATCGGCTGTAAAGTCTGTTTGCCCCGATATACCGGTAACGGCGAATCTCATGGGTCTGTATTGCTGTGAGCTGGATTACTATAAGCTCGGCAGAGAGCTTGATATCGTCTCGTGGGACAGCTACCCGGCATGGCACAGCGGTGACGACTTCATAACGGCACGGAACGAAAGTCTCTCGCATGATATGATGAGAACTATCAAGGATCAGCCGTTCCTGCTTATGGAATGTACTCCCTCAACAACAAACTGGCAGCCGCTCAGCCGCCACAAAAGACCCGGAATGCACGAGCTTTCAGTAATGAATGCTATCGCTCACGGCTCTGATTCCGCAATGTATTTTCAGCTGCGTCAGAGCAGAGGAAGTGCTGAAAAATTCCACTCCGCAGTCATTTCCCACACCGGAACAGCTGATACACGCATATTCCGTGAGGTATCAAGGACGGGCAGAGATATAGCTGCATTGTCGGACGCTGTGTATGGCAGCACCGTACCTGCACAGACAGCGATCATCTTCGACCCGGAAAATAAATGGATACTTGATAAGATACAGGGGCCGAGAAATGCCGGACTTGACTATTTCGGTCAGCTTCAGGACTGGTATGACTATTTCTTCCGCAGCGGGATAAATGTGGATATCCCTGACCCGGAGAGCGAGCTTTCGGGCTACAGGCTCATCATTGCACCTATGCTTTATATGTTCCGCAGCGGGATACAGGACAAGCTCAGGGAATTTGTACGCAGCGGCGGTATATTGATAGCGACTGCCCTTACCGGAACTGCCGACAGCACCGATCTGTGCTTTACCGGCGAGGCCACAGAGGAAAAGCTCTCAGATGTTTTCGGCTGCTGGACAGAGGAAACAGACGCACTCGATGACGGAGAATATAAGGATATTTTCCCGGACGGAAGGGTAAAGCTGCTGTGGGAGCGTGTACGGCTGACAAGCGGTGAGACGGCAGCAGAATTTCATGATCCATTCTTCGGGGACAGCCCGGCAGTCGTGAAAAACCGCTTCGGCAAGGGTACTGCCTACAGAGTATGCGGAGCACCAGATACAGCGGCTATTCACAAGCTGATCGAAAACGCACTGACAGAAAACGGCTGCTCCATGGAAAGAGCCGTCAATGCACCGTTACCGGACGGAGTTTCTGCTTCATACCGGGTAAAGGACGGCAGAAAGCTTGTATTCCTGCAAAACTTCACACCCTCACTAACGGAAGCCAGGCTGGACGGAGACTACAGAGATCTTCTCACCGGAGCTGTACTCAGCTGCACAGAGCTTCCGGGCTACGGCTTCTCAGTGCTGGAAAAATTATGATATAAAAACGATAAAACCGCCCTCACCTGAGAGCGGTTTTTCTGTATGCTGATCAATTGGCACGGAATCTCACGCCTTCTCTCCTGAACCAAGCTTACGGAGCCATGTCACGAAAAGCGTAAGATACCTGAGCACCGGTTCAGCTATTATCGAGAAATTCATGCAGAGAAGCACGCATTTGAGCGACATTGCAGATATTCCGAAAAAGTCACTGAAAAACAGCATACCGCCGGCAAGTCCCATTGCACAGGCTATCCAAATCCCCCATTTAATGCTGTTCATGGGACGGCTTATGGTAAACAGTATCATCATTCCGACTATTCCGAGAAGTATCGTTGAGGCTGTAGCTATATCGTCCTGCTCCGAATTGAAAATATTCCCGAAATAGACCATTGCCGCAACTATGATAGTATCCGTCAGTCCTGCGGGAAGTGCCTTGAGGAGGATATTGCTCATGAATCTGCCCTTTATCAGCTCCCGGTTGGGTATCTGTGAAAGGAAGAATGCCGGTATTCCGATAGTGAACATACTGATGAGCGAGATCTGTGACGGAACGAACGGATAGTTGATGCCGAAGATTATCGACATTACGGAAAGCAGGAGCGAAAAGATATTTTTGACCAGGAACAGACTTCCGGAGCGTTCGAGGTTGTTGACGACCTTACGCCCCTCCATGACTACCTCCGGCATACGTGAGAAGTCTGATTCGAGCAGTACGAGCTGTGAAGCCTGAGCCGCTGCATCACTTCCGGACGCCATTGCCACTGAGCAGTCTGCGTCCTTCAATGCAAGAACGTCGTTCACTCCGTCACCTGTCATAGCCACAGTATGACCGGCTCTTTTCAGTGCCTTTATTATCTTCCGCTTCTGGTCGGGCGTTACCCTGCCGAAAACCGTATATCTCACGGCTGCATCGCATATCGCCCTGTCTGTAGTCAGGGTAGCTGCGTCAACGAACCTGTCAGAGTTCTTTATCCCGGCCTGACGGGATATCTCTGCCACGGCTGCCGGATTATCGCCGGATATGACCTTTATCTCAACGCCCTGCTCCGCAAAGAATCTGAACGTTTCCGGTGCATTCTTCCGCACCGGATTTGCCATTATTATAAAGCATATCGGGTCAGCCCGTTCAGTAAGTGCCTTTCCGTCCGCTGTGCCGCTGTATTCCGCAAAAACGAGCACTCTCCTCCCCCGGCGGCTGTAGCCGTCAGTGAGTGCCGCAAAGGTGTCATATCTCTCCCTGAGGACAAATTCCGGTGCTCCGAATACGTATGTCATCTTATTTCCGCCGGACTCTATGACTGCACTGCTGTACTTGAACTCAGGAGAAAATCCGGTAAAGCTTTCCACTGGTATGCCTGACGGAGTAGTGAAGCGGTTCTTCATTGCCGCCATCGTAGCATTGTCCGCAGGCTGTGCCGAAACGAAGTCGCTCAGAAGTATCTCAAGCTCCGCTGTATCGACTCCGTCCGCCTGAACTGTCTCAATAACGGACATAGTGCTCTCGGTTATAGTCCCCGTTTTATCAACGCACAGTACATCTGCACGGGCAAGAGTTTCTATGCACTTCATATCGTGTACAAGTACCTTGCCTATAGCAAGCCTCATCGTGCTTATCACAAGGGTCGTGCTCGCAAGCAGGAAAAGTCCCTCCGGTATCATGCCGATCACAGCAGCGACCATTGACAGTATGCTGTCCTTTATCGTTGCACCGGAAATGAAATACTGCTGACAGAAGAGTATTATCCCTATCGGGATTATCGCTATGCCCGCAAGCATTACTATCCGGTTAAGCGAGCGTATCATTTCAGACTGCTCTCCCCGGCGGCTCTTTTTTGCCTGTATCGTCAGCCTTGAGATATATGAATCAGCTCCGACCTTGTCGAGCCTTGCACGGCATTCACCGGAGACAATAAAGCTGCCGGACATCAGCGTATCTCCCGGCAATTTCGATATTTCATCGGATTCTCCTGTAAGCAGTGCCTCATTCACCGACACCCTTCCGTCGATCACAGAGGAATCCGCCGTTATCTGGTCGCCTGCACGGAAAACTGCGATATCATCGAGCACAAGATCTCTTGACAGCACACTTACCTCTCTGCCGTCACGTATCACGCAGGTCGTGGGGGCATTCATCACAGTGAGCTTGTCGAGTACACGCTTTGAACGAAGCTCCTGAATGATACCGATAAGAGTGTTGGCAATAATTATCGGCATAAAGGTGAGGTCACGATAGGAGCCGGTGTAGACGATGAGAAGTGCAAGTATGACGAAAATAAGGTTGAAGTATGTGAATACATTCCCGGCAATTATCTCGCTCACGGACTTTGAGGGCGGGTCAGGCGGTATGTTGCTCAGCCCCTGAGAGCGTCTCATCTCAGCCTGACCGGAGGTAAGCCCGGTATCAGGAGAGGCGGCTATCCTCCTGACCACCCGTGTGACCGGGTCATTTTTCTGTTCCTTTTTCATATTTCTGTCCTTTCCTTTGATAGACCCTCCCGTAAGCAGCTCTCACTGTATATTCCTATGCTCTGTACCTGAGAGCCTGTTCAGGGAAGGGCTGATGAAAAGAGCCTGTTCAGCTTATTTGCCACTGAACAGGCCTTGCTTCATATCTCCTCGCTTGTCTCAGAGACAAAGGTATATCCTGCGTCCTCAACTAACTTCTTTATCGCATCAGCGTCAGGCTTCTCAGCAGAGATCATCTCAGCCTGCTTCCTTTCATGTGAGGCTGTAACGCTCTCCGGAGAGAACGCTTTGGTGAATGCGTCACGGATATGAGCCTCACAGTGCGGACACATCATGCCCTCAATACCTACGACCGTCTTTATCATATTGATTTCCTCCTCTTATTATCCCCGGATAATATCGCTTATGCAGATATATTCTAACACATTTATATTATTTTGTCAACTATCTGTCTGTTCTTCGCTGATAAGCCTCTTTGTATACAGCTTTGACGGACGGTGACCCGCTCCGCCCTCGATATCTCCGGTCTCCTCGACATACGGAGCGATCTTTCTCCGGAAATTCGCCATTATCAGCTTCCTGTCAAGCACAGCCTCATAGACCTGCTGGAGATCTGTAAGCGTGAACCTGTCAGGCAGCATCCTGAAAGCAGCGTAGGGCTTTTCAAGACTGCTCCTCAGCCTCAGAAGTGCATTCACTATGATCTCGGCGTGGTCAAATGCAAGGCTGTTTCTGGGAATATCAGCCTGGGCAGACTGGTTGTACAGCTCGTTTGTACTGCTCAGCCTGACCTCCGAAACATATTCCTTTCCGTTATCGTCCGTAAGCACAAGGGTATATCTGCCGTCAGATCCCGCCAGCGAGACCTCATACCATGCAGCGTTCTCCTCTATAGCAGCCCCTGTGTACTCTATGACAGTCCAGTAGCAGCAGGAGATTATCCAGCCTCTCGGATCCCTGCCGTAGCCGGAAAGGTTGCAAAGAAGCGAAAGCGGCGGACAGTCAACACCTGTTTTCTCCTTCAGCTTGCGGAATGCGGTTTCCTCGATAGTCTCCTCACGGCAGCAGAATCCGCCCGGAAGTGACAGCATTTTGTCAAACGGCTCCTCCTTACGCCTGATGAGGAGTACGGAAAGGACTGGCTTTGAGAGATGTCTGTAGCTTTCGCTGCTGCTTTTGCGGACTGTGAACACAACGATATCCGCAGCTACAGACGGCCGGTCGTATTTAGTTATATCGTAATCCATAATAACCTCCGATGATATTATCTGAATAATAATAACATAAATACACGGACAATGTCAAGTCAGTGCAAAAATTCAGAGGAACTGCACAGGTTAATATCATTTTGATACTATCTATTTGTTAAAAACAGAGAAAGTGCGTAAAAGGTATTGACAGATCATGATGTTAGTGTTATTATGATAATAACAAAAGGATACTAATTCAAAGCTTTATTTTTTAGGCTTTGATAATATCATTTTGATTCTAACAAAAGGAGGTATCAGTATCGTGGATATATCAGATATACTCAAATGCAGGTGCTGCCGTGATATCTTCCCGGAGGACATAAGCCTTGCTCAGCCGATATATATGGCTCTCATGCTGAAATATCACCCCGATAAATGCAGCGATCCGAGAGCGTCCGAGGCGTCGGCGGTCATTAACGAGCTGTACGGCAGGCTGAAAAGATCTGCCGGTTCTCAGGAAAAGATATTCCGGAGCGGCAGAGGGGCGTTCGGTATAAGGTATCTTATGGAGACAGAGCAGGAATACGGCACCGAATATATCGGCAGCAGGAATGTGTATTTGCTGATAGACAGCCGCTCTGCCGACTGCTTCACCGGTTCTGAGGCAAGGTCTGATCTGTTTTTCAGAGAGTATCTTCCGCAGCAGATACTTGCACAGGCTGAGGTCTTTCTTCCGTCAGTTTCAGGTATCCTCGATACCGACAGCGGTATCCTTGTCGAGACTGCGAAACGCCCCGGTGAGCTGCCGCTTTCAAGGGTACTGGATTTCTACGGAGGATGTCTTGACAGCCGTCATGCTGCATGGATCATCTCCCGGCTGCTCGGTATCTGCTGCTACGCAGAGGCAAGAGGGATAGTCTGGAACTGTCTCACCGAGGAAAACCTCCTCATCGACCCTGCGGAGCATACTGTAAGGGTAGGCGGAGGCTGGTGGTTTGCAGTAAGTGAGGGAAGCAGGATGACCGGAGTACAGTCGGGCGTTTATGACTGTCTTTCACCGCTTACAAAAACTGACGGTATCGCAAGGCATATCACCGATCTTGAAAGCGTAAAGGCTCTGGCTCGAAGAATACTGCCGGACGAAGCTCCGTCTGCTATAAAGGACTATGCCGAGAGCATTTGCAGCAGTACAGCTTCAGACGAAATGGAAAAATGGGAAAATGCCATTATCAGGGGATATGGTGCAAGAAGATTCACACAGATGAACGTAAGGCTGCCTGACATTGCAGGCTTAAAATAAAATTTTCAGGAGGTATTATCATGGGATATGGTGCATGGAGCTCAGCAGACTGGAAAAAGTATTCGTCTGCAAGGATAAGCGGAAGAAAGGTAAATGATATCTATACCGCTTCAAAGACAGACCCTAAGTACGACCCGAAAAATATCAGGGTTAGAGAGAGCTTTGATTCAGAGGATCACCCTGTAACTACTCCTATCATGATAGGACTTGACGTTACGGGTTCAATGAGCGACCTGCTGGACGTAACAGCTAAGAAGCTCGGTGAAATGGTAAAGGATATACTTGAGCGTCAGCCTGTTGACGGGCCGCAGATAATGTTCTGTGCTGTGGGCGATTCAATTTGCGACCGCTCACCGTTACAGGCTACACAGTTCGAGTCGGATATCCGTATCGCAAGCCAGCTCACTGATCTCTGGTTCGAGCGCGGCGGCGGTGGAAATAACTTCGAGAGCTATCCGCTGGTGTGGTACTTTGCAGCTAACAAGACAAAGACAGACGCATGGGAGAAGCGTAAGAAAAAGGGTGTCATATTCACCCTCGGCGATGACGGATATCCTGAAAAGCTGACAAAGCAGGAGATCGAGAGAGTATTCGGTGACAAGGTGTCAGAGGACATAGATACCAGGGCACTTCTTGCACAGGTAAGCAGAAAATATGATGTGTTCCACCTCATGGTGATGGACAGAAGAAGTGAACAGGTAGTAAAGCTGCCTAAGTGGAGAAAGCTCCTGGGTGAGAGAGCGATATCGGTGACAAATGTGAACGCTATCCCGGAGATAATCGTTTCGCTGCTTGAAAATGTGGCTGGACGGGATACTGAGGATATAATCAATTCATGGGACGGCGATACACAGCTCGCTGTAAGGAACGCTCTTGGCGGACTGCCTGTACGCAAAAGAAATGCAAGGGGCGGTATCATAAGATTCTGAGGTGATAAGCATGAAAAAGGCATATGCGGTCATAGGCGCAAATTTCGGTGACGAGGGAAAAGGGCTGATGACGGACTATTTCTGCCGCCTCGGCAGAAGCACGATCAATATCAGGAGCAACGGCGGTGCTCAGGCGGGTCATACGGTGTGTACTGCTGACGGTAAAAGGCACGTTTTTTCCCACATAGGCTCAGGCTGCTTCGCTGGTGCTGATACCTGTCTTTCTGAGTATTTTATCCTTAACCCTATGCTTTTTTCAAAGGAGGCGGACGTACTCGGAAATGATATCGGGAATATATTCATCGACAGCCGCTGCATAGTGACGCTTCCGTGCGATATGCTGCTGAATCAGTATGCTGAGACGGTGCGGGGGAAAGACCGTCACGGAAGCTGCGGTGTGGGGATATTTGAGACAATAGTGAGGAACCGGGACAGCAGATATACGCTGCGGTACGGGGATATGCTGAAAGCAGACAGAGGCTCGCTCGCTTCAAGGATACGTCTGATAAACATGGAATACTGCCCGAAAAGAGCCGCAGAGCTTGGAATTACCGGAAAAAAAGGGAACGAGCTCATGGAGCTCCTCAGCAGCGTGATACTGACAGAAAACTATCTTGACGACCTTTACACTATGGCAATGCGATGCCGTGAAGCTGATGAACAGGTCATCGAGGAATACGATACAGCTGTATTTGAGGGAGCACAGGGTCTTATGCTGGATCAGGACAGGGCTGATCACTTTCCGCACCTTACTCCCTCAAGCACAGGTATGAAAAATATCAGAGCAATACTCGACAGGCTTGAAGAGCGTGACACTGAGATATGCTACGTTACAAGATCCTTCTTTACACGTCACGGTGCAGGCAGATTTGATACGGAATCAGCTGATATCGCTCAGCTTTACGGGCTTTACGACAAAACGAATGCCGCAAATGAGTACCAGGGGAATTTCAGATACGGCTGGTTCGATCTCCCCGGATTCATGACCTCGCTCTCACTTGATAAAAGGTACATCACAAAAGGCGAAAAAACAGCGATAGCCGTAACTCACCTCGATATGACCGATGATACGATAATATGTCCGACCGGTATGCTCATACCTGAGGATCTGTCATATATGACAAGAGCTGATATGCTTTATAAGGTCAGCGGTGAGACAGCAGATATGATAACTGCGGCGGATATGAGCTATGCGGCTGCGTACAGATCCTAAGAAAACAAATAATGAAAAAACCGCTATAAACCGGAAAAGCCCGATTTATAGCGGTTTCTGCTATGGCGCGGATTGAGAGATTTGAACTCTCGCGCCGGTTTCCCGACCTACTCCCTTAGCAGGGGAGCCCCTTCACCACTTGGGTAAATCCGCAGCAATATTAAATTAAAACCGGTCAGTATCCGGAAAATCCGGGGAACACCGGGATAAAACAAAAATTGGCGGAGAGGGTGGGATTCGAACCCACGTGACCGTTAAGTCAAACGGTTTTCAAGACCGCCTCGTTATGACCGCTTCGATACCTCTCCGTATTTTTCAATGCCAGCCGCTCAGCTGACTTAAATATTATATCACGAGTTTGCAAAAAAGTCAAGAAGTTTTTTATCGTTAAATTTCACAATAAACAGCCACATAATTTGTTGTAATTACACAAATCAATTCAGGGAGCTTCTTTTTTCTCACAATTTACAGATTATTTTCAAAAATACTCTTTACAACGCTTCGTTTTTAGTGTAAAATATACATAGTAAAATAATTGGAGGGTGCTTATGGAATCTAATATCAATCCAAAATTCAAAAGGGTGCTTGTCAAGATAAGCGGTGAGGCTCTTGCCGGTGAGCAGAAAACCGGCCTTGACCGCAGTATCATCACCGAGATCTGCACAAGTGTGAAAAAGTGCGTTGATGCCGGTGCCCAGATAGCTCTCGTTGTCGGCGGCGGAAATTTCTGGAGAGGCCGCTCAAGTGAGGGTATGGACAGAGTCAGGGCTGACCACATAGGTATGCTCGCTACTGCTATGAACGCTCTCGCTGTCGCTGATGTCCTTGAACACCTCGGCTGCGAGGTCAGAGTTCAGACCGCTATAACTATGCGTGAGGTCGCTGAGCCGTATATCCGCAACAGAGCTGTCAGACACCTCGAAAAGGGCAGAGTCGTTATTTTTGGCTGCGGTACGGGAAATCCCATGTTCTCCACAGATACTGCCGCCGCCCTCAGGGCTATCGAGATAAACGCTGATGTCCTGCTCAAGGCTACCCTTGTTGACGGAGTTTACGACAAAGACCCGCACAAGTTCCCCGACGCAAAGAAGTACGATGTCCTCACGTTCACACAGGTCATGAGTGAGGATCTCGGCGTTATGGACAGCAATGCCGCTGCTCTCTGCCGTGAGCATAAAATGGATATGCTCGTATTTGACCTGAGCCGCCCGGACAATATTTATGACGCCATAATCGGTGAAAACGTAGGCACTCTCGTTACCGAGAAGAACGCCTGAGCCGAATAAAGCAACGATCTTAGCAACATTTTTAAAGGAGAAACGTTATGAAGGATACTATCAATCATATGAAGGAAAAAATGAATAAATGCCTTGATTCGCTCGATAATGAGCTTGCGGCTGTACGTGCAGGAAGAGCTAATCCGGCTGTTCTCAACAAGGTGCTCGTTGACTACTGGGGCACTCCGACTCCTATAAACCAGCTGGCTGCTGTATCTGTTTCCGAGGGTCGTATCCTCGTTATATCTCCGTGGGAGAAGAATCAGTTAAAGCCCATTGAGAAGGCTATACAAGCTTCTGATATCGGTATCAATCCCACCAACGACGGAAGTGTTATTCGTCTTGCATTCCCGCAGCTCACTGAGGACAGGCGTAAGGAGCTTTGCAAGGGTGTAAGAAAGACCGGTGAGGATTCCAAGATCGCTATACGTGGAATACGCCGTGACACTATCGAGAAGCTCAAGAAGATGCAGAAGAACTCTGAGATAACAGAGGACGATCTCAAGGATGCTGAGAAGAAGGTGCAGGATCATACCGATAAGTTCTGTGCGGACGTGGATAAGGCTGTTGCTGCAAAGGAAAAGGAGATAATGACTGTATAAGCTATGGCACTGTTTGGAAAAAAGGACGAGCCTGAGATAAAGCTCTCGGATATCACACTGCCGGAGCACGTAGGCTTCATCATGGACGGCAACGGCAGATGGGCTAAGAAAAGAGGTCTGCCAAGAAGCTTCGGTCACAGAGAGGGTGCCAAGAATTTCAAGAAGATAGTGCGGTACTGCAAGGATATCGGGCTGAAAAATATCAGCTTCTACGCATTTTCGACCGAGAACTGGCAGAGACCTGACGACGAGGTAAGCACTATCATGGAGCTTTTCAGGGATTATATCGTTGATGTAAGGAACTTCCTGAGCGAAAACACCCGCATGATATTCCTCGGTGACAAAAGTGCATTCGATGAAGATCTTCAGGAGAAGATGATAAAGCTTGAGGAGGACACGGCTCATTATACGGAGATGAACCTGATGATGGCTGTGAACTACGGCGGCCGTGATGAGATAGCCCACGCTGCAAGGGAGCTTGCGAAAAAGGCAGCAGCCGGGGAGTTAGACCCGGAGAGCATTACAGAGCAGTCTGTCGCTGACGAGCTGTACACCAAAGGACTGCCGGACGTTGACCTTGTTATCCGTCCGAGCGGTGAGCTTAGGCTCTCAAATTACCTCATATGGCAGTGTGCGTATGCGGAATACTATTTCACGGATATACTTTGGCCGGACTTCACTCCGGCTGAGCTTGACAAGGCACTTATCGACTTCTACGGCAGACACCGCCGCTTCGGAGGTGTGTGATGCGTACCCGGATAATCTCAGGTGCGGTCGGAGTCGTGATACTTGCGGCGGTGCTCGTTTTCGATACTACTATAGTCCTGCCGGTCGCTGTTGCTGTGATAATCGCTGTGATGCTGTTCGAGCTGCTGAGAGCTGTGGAGCTTGAGAAATGCAAGCCGATTTTCGTTGCAGTAGAGTTCTGTGGTATCACAATGCCGTATATCTACAGCAAATTCTACAGGACAAGCTTTTTTGATAAAGCTGACTACGATGTGGCGGAGCTTCTGCTCAACACCGGCATTAACGCAGGTACGACCGTCTATGCGTTCAGCGTCACACTTATTGCGGCATTCATCGTGTTTGTCACATGGCTGAAAATGCACAGGACGATCCGTTACGAGCAGGTCTTCTTTGCACTCGCTGTCATGATACTCGTTCCGCAGTCCATGAGCACTATCGTCCGTATCGACAGGATGTTCCCGGCTGGAATGGGAAGATTCTTTCTCATCATGGCTCTGTGCGGTGCGTGGATAGCTGATACGGGTGCGTACTTTACCGGTGTCGCTCTCGGCAAGCATAAGCTGTGTCCGGAAATAAGCCCGAAAAAGACGATCGAGGGCTTTGTTGGCGGCATACTCACTACCGGTATAGTGTACGCCGCAGCATTTTCAATATATCTCGGCTTTTCGTTGAAGATAATGCTTATCACGTTCATCATGGGTGCAGTGTGTGCAGTTGTGGGAACTGTAGGCGATCTGTCTGCTTCAATGGTAAAGCGGCAGATAGGCTTCAAGGACTACGGAAGGATAATGCCCGGTCACGGCGGACTTATGGACAGGTTCGACAGCGTACTGTTCGTGCTTCCGGCGTTTTACGCCCTGCTTGTGAATTTCTTCGGCGTTATACTTATGAACTATTCCATGCAGTAGTCTGACTGCTGTATTGCGGGCAAAAAGGGCGATCGCTGCTGCGAGAGTCCTTTCTTGCGTTATATTTGAATTATTTTTTTCATATAATTATCATCAAACACGAATTATCCTTACAAAAAGGGGGAGCATAATGGATATTGCAGCCAATAAAAACAGCAAAAAGGTCGCTCTGCTCGGCTCGACAGGCTCTATCGGCACCCAGTCGCTTGAGGTGTGCGAAAAGCACGGCTTTGAAATAACTGCACTCGCCGCAAACAGCAGCACTGAGCTTCTTGAGGAGCAGGCAAGAAAATTCAACCCGGAGTACGTCTGCATCTACCGGGAGGACAAATACAGGGAGCTTACCGACAGGCTCAGTGATACGGGAATAAAAGTCCTCTGCGGAATGGAGGGACTGTGCAGTATCGCTGCAATGGAGCAGAATGACATCGTACTTAACTCCGTTGTGGGCATGGTGGGGCTTCTTCCGACCCTGACTGCCATTGAAGCCGGAAAGGACGTAGCACTTGCGAACAAGGAAACTCTCGTTGCTGGCGGTGAGCTGGTGATGAGTGCGGCTAAGGAGAAGGGCGTTAGGATATACCCGATAGACAGCGAGCATTCGGCTATATTCCAGTGTCTTCAGGGCAACAAGCGTGAGCAGGTGAGCAGGATACTCCTCACTGCATCTGGCGGCCCCTTCTTCGGATACACCTACGACCAGCTCCGCAGCGTCACAAAGGCTCAGGCTCTGAAGCACCCGAACTGGGAAATGGGCAGCAAGATAACCATAGACTCGGCAACTCTGATGAACAAGGGACTGGAGTTTATCGAGGCAAAATGGCTCTTCGACCTCGACCCGTCGCAGATAGAGATAATCGTACACAGGCAGAGCGTTATCCACTCAGCGGTGGAGTACAACGACTACTCTGTTATCGCACAGCTCGGTGTGCCGGATATGAAGATACCTATACAATACGCCCTGCTATACCCCGACAGGCTTGAATGCCCGACACGCCGGCTGTCTCTTACCGACTACGGCACGCTCACCTTTGCAAAGCCTGACATTGAGACATTCAGGTGCCTCGGAGCAGCGATAGAAGCCATTGACCGGGGCGGTGCATATCCATGCCTTGTCAATTCCGCAAATGAAGAGGCTGTCAGGGCTTTCCTCAACGACGAGATAGAATTTATCCGCATAGGCGAGATAGTTTCCTCAGTGCTCGACAATTTCGGAAGCTCAGAGATAAAGGACTACTCCGATGTCATGAAGGCAGACTCGGCGGCGAGGGAGTACGTCCGCAATGCTGTTTCCGGCTGACATAAGCCAACGAAAGGATATTTATCATGGGTATCATTATTGCCATAATCATCTTCGGTCTTATCGTTACTATCCACGAATTCGGGCACTTTATCTGTGCAAAGCTGTGCGGGATAAAGGTTCTGGAGTTTGCAGTCGGAATGGGCCCGAAGCTGATCTCCCGTCAGCACGGTGAGACCTTGTATTCGCTGCGTGCCCTGCCTGTCGGCGGATTCTGTGCAATGGCAGGTGAGGACGAAACAAATGACGATCCGAGAAGCTTCAGGAATGCAAAGCTGTGGAAAAGAATGATAGTGCTGGTCGCCGGTGCTTCAATGAATTTCGTACTCGGTATTGTGTGCCTTATCTTCATGAGCAGTATGTTCGATGCGATACCGACAACGCAGATAAAGGGCTTCAGCGGCGTGAGGAATGACGATGGATCAGTGACCTACTACGCCGGGAGCTACAAGACCGGACTGCGGCATGATGATGTCATAGTCGAGATGGACGGCACCTCGATATACAGCATTCTCGACCTTAACTATATGTTCGAGACCTCCGCTGGCGATACCCATGACCTTGTTGTAAAGCGTGACGGAAAGCGGGTAAGGCTCGATAATGTCACGTTCCATGATGAGCAGAGCGGCTCGGCGGTAGATTTCGGGCTTGTTACTCTTGACAAGGTTCCGTTCACTGTAGTACGCTGCTCGGGGCAGATATTCAAGTCAATGGGGCATATCGTCTTTATGTCCCTCAGGCAGATGATAACCGGAAAGCTGAGCCGGGACGATGTCTCCGGCCCTGTCGGGGTGGTCACTGCGATAAATGAGACGACTGAGGAATCTGAGGACACGGCAGACCTTATCTTCAATCTGCTGTACATGACCTCGCTGATCACTATAAACGTCGGTATCTTCAACCTTCTCCCGGTACCTGCTCTTGACGGCGGACGGCTCCTGTTCTGCCTTATCGAGCTTGTACGCCGCAAGCCGGTGAAGCCGGAGCATGAGGGGTATGTCCACCTTGCAGGAATGGTACTGCTGTTCGGAATAATGATATTCGCCACGTACAACGACATCGCACGACTTGTCACGGGGGGATAATATGCCGGATATTTGCCTTTTGGGGACGGGCGGTATGCTGCCGCTCAGGGACAGATTTCTCACGAGCCTTTACTATGAGCATAACGGCAGGGCTGTGCTTATCGACTGCGGTGAGGGGACTCAGGTCGCCGCTGCCGCTCATGGGGTGAAGCTGAGCCGGATAGAGTGCATTTTCATCACTCATTCCCACGGCGACCATATCTTCGGGCTGCCGGGGCTTCTGTCCTCAATATCCAACACCGGACGTACCGAGGAGCTGAGGATATTCGCTCCCCGTAGCTGTATTCCGGTCATTAATGCTCTTGCAAATATCACCGGAGGACTCCCCTACCCTGTTTCGGCACAGCCGCTTGATGAGGATAGGGAGAGTGATATCCCGCTCACGTTTATCGACCCTCTGCTTACTGTCAGGACACTCCCGCTCTCGCACAGAGTACCTTGTCTTGGGTACTGCATCGAGCTGAGGAAAAAGCCGGTATTTGAGCCGGAAAGGGCAAGGGAGCTTGGAGTTCCTGTAGAATACTGGAAGGCTCTGCACTCTGGTCAGAGCGTGACGCTCCCCGGCGGAGCTGTTATCGCTCCCGGTCAGGTCACAGGCTCTCAGCGTGAACCGGTGAAGGTCGTATACACGACCGATACTCTGCCATTACCGGAGATCGCCGGATTTGCAGAAAATGCCGACCTGTTCATTTGCGAGGGAATGTACGGACTGCCGGAAAAAAAGCCCTCTCTCGATGAAAAAAGACATATGCTCATGCAGGACGCCTGCAGCCTTGCACACGACGCCGGGGCGAAGCGGCTGTGGCTGACGCATTTCAGCCCGGCAGAAAAAGAACCGGAAATATACGAAAAAGCCCTGAAAAGGATATTCCCCGGAGTGAGGATATCCTCGGACGGAGAAAGAATAACGCTGTAGACCATTATGGAGGTATATTATGAGAGATGTCAGACCAGTAAGAGTCGGGGACTGCGTCCTCGACGGAAAGCATATCTACATACAATCTATGCTCAACGCACGCTCTGATGATATAGAGGGAAGTGTCAGACAGGCTAAGGAGCTTGAAGAAGCCGGGTGCGAGATAATCCGTGCGGCTATACCTGATATGGCGGCGGTAAGGCTTATCCCGGCGATAAAGGAGGCTGTGAAGATACCGCTCGTTGCGGATATCCACTTCGACTACCGGCTTGCTCTTGAGGCGGCAGCTGCCGGAATAGACAAGATACGGATAAACCCCGGAAATATCGGCAGTATGGACAGGGTGAAGGCTGTTGCTGACACGTGCAGGAGCAAGGGTATCCCGATAAGGATCGGCGTTAATTCCGGCTCGCTTGAAAAGGAGATACTTGCAAAGTACGGCTCACCTGTACCGGAGGCACTTGTTGAGAGTGCAATGGGTCACGCTGCTCTGCTCGAACGCTTTGATTTTGAGGATATCGTCATCTCGATAAAATCCTCAGACGTGAACAGAATGATCGCCTCCTACAGGCTCGCTGCACAGAAATGCCGCTATCCGCTGCACCTCGGAGTTACCGAGGCGGGCACTGAGAGAATGGGACTTATCAAGTCAGCTGTCGGGATCGGCTCTCTTCTGTGCGACGGGATAGGTGAGACGATCAGAGTCTCCCTCACTGATGAGCCGGTAAAGGAGATCGAAGCCGCTAAGGATATCCTCCGGTGTATCGGAAAAAGAGGCGGTGTACGCATGGTATCATGTCCGACCTGCGGAAGAACACGTATCGACCTTATCGGTACTGCAAAAAAGATAGAGGAGGCTGTAAAAGACCTCGATAAGGATATAACTGTCGCTGTTATGGGCTGTATCGTCAACGGCCCTGGTGAAGCAAGAGAGGCTGATGTCGGTATCGCCGGCGGCGACGGGTGTGCCGTGATATTCAAAAAGGACGGCTCGCAGAGAAAGATAAGAGAGGAGGATATAGTTTCGGAGCTGCTTGCTGAGATAGAAAGGCTCTGAGATAATGCTATGGATATAAAATTATCTGATTTCCTGAGCGGATTTACCTCCGATATCCCGGAAAACATCGGGAACGGAAGGATATTCCGCCTTACCTATTCCGAAAACTTCATGAGCATGGGCTTCTTTGCTCTGTTTGACACACTGCTCACCTCCGGAGAGATAAGTGCTTTTGAAAAGCAGACCAGAGATGCACTGAAAATAGATTCAGTCCGCCTCATGCCAAGATACCCTGAAAAGCTGTTCGGGCTTGACTGCATGGAGGTGCTCGTGGAGCAGCTGAAGCGTGTCCAGCCGCTTGTAAACGGGTTTTTCAATGATGCGGAATTTTCCCTCACAGATGACAAGCTCACGATAAAGCTCGTTCACGGGGGAATGGATATACTGATAAAGGAGCGTGTCGGCACTGCTCTGTGCCAGCTGATATATAATCAGTTCGGCAAGAAGATAGCTGTTGACTTCGAGGGCAGCTCTGAGCTTTCAAATGATGAATTTGACACGATGATGAAACGCCTTGCCCCGGAGATACCGGACTACAGCGACCAGCTTGCTCCTGAGCCTGATCCGGAGGAGAAAAAGCGTGAGGAGGCAAGATCGGCTGTGCCGAATGCACCGGCTGATGAGCTGTCTCTCGATGTGGACTTCGACCCTGCCTCGGCGGAGATAATCAAGGGTCACGCTATCCGTGAAAAGCCCGTTCCGATCTCAGATGCGGTGCAGAACCTCGGCACTAAGGCTGTTATCGTCGGAGATATCTTTGCAGCTGAGCAGAAGGAGCTGAGGAACGAAAAGCTGCTCTTTACCATTTGTGTCACCGACTACAGCGGCTCGCTCATGCTGAAGGTGTTCCTCAAAAGCTCCGACAAGGAGCTTATCGGCAAGCTCTCAGGGCTGAAAAAGGGAATGACACTGCTCTGCAACGGCAAGGTGGACTACGACTCCTATGCCCACGATATCACGCTCGACCCGGCTTCGATCATAAAGGTGAGCCGTATCCCACGTATGGACAACTATCCTGAAAAGCGTGTCGAGCTGCACTGTCATTCAAATATGTCGGCTATGGACGCCGTTACCGACCCGGTAACTCTGATAAAACGTGCTGCTGCGTGGGGACATCAGGCTCTTGCGATCACCGATCACGGCTGTGTTCAGGCGTTCCCGGACTGTATGTACAACACTCCCAAGGATTTCAAGGTCATTTACGGCTGCGAGGCTTACGTAGTCAACGATATCGACCGGGAAACTATACTCAACGGCAGCGACAGCAGAGGCGTGAACGACGAGATAATCATTTTTGATGTCGAGACTACCGGTCTGAGCTTTGCCAATGACAGGCTGACGGAAATAGGTGCGGTAAAGCTGAAAAATCTACAGGTCACCGATACCTTCAACACTAAGGTCAACCCCGGAAAGCATATCCCGGAGAAGATAACAGAGCTTACCGGCATTTCCGATGAGGACGTTAAAAATGCTCCCGGCGAGGCTGAGGCTCTGCGTATGTTCATGGAATTCTGCGGTGACAAGCCGCTCCTCGCCGCACATAATGCAAGCTTCGATACGACCATGATAAACGAGGTCTGCAAGCGGCAGGATATCTCCTTTGACTACACTTATATCGACACCCTTGTGCTGTGTCAGGCTATGCTGCCTAATATGGGCAGGCACAAGCTGAACCTTGTTGCAAAGCAGCTGAAGCTCGGAAAGTTTGACCACCACCACGCCTCAGATGATGCGTATATGCTTGCAAGGATATACATAGAGCTCGTCAAGAGGCTCATGGACAAGGGAATGGAGAGCATCAGCCAGATAGATGAATTCGCCGGAGAGGTGGAGACAAAAAAGCTGAGGAGCTATCACCAGATAATCCTCGTCCGCAATCAGGCTGGAATGAAAAACCTCTACAAGCTCATCTCGATGAGCAACCTGAAATACTTCTACAAGAATCCGCTTATCCCGAAATCTGAGCTGATAAAGCACAGAGAGGGGCTTCTTTTCGGAAGTGCCTGCGAAGCCGGTGAGCTGTTTCAGGCTCTGCTCAACAAGCGTCCGGATGATGTTGTGGAAAGGCTTGCGGGATTTTATGACTATCTGGAGATACAGCCAGTGTGCAACAACGATTTCCTGATACGTGACGGAAAGGCTGAGAGCACCGAGGAGCTGAGGGACTACAACCGGCGTATCATAGCACTCGGCGATAAGCTCGGCATACCGGTATGTGCAACGTGCGACGTACACTTTATCGACCCGAAGGACGCAATATACCGCAAGATAATCCTCGCAAGCATGGGATATAAGGACACCGACTTCCAGCCGCCGCTGTACCTGCGGACGACTGAGGAAATGCTTGCGGAGTTTGAATACCTCGGTGCTGACAAGGCAAAGGAGGTCGTTATCACCAACACCAACGCCATTGCCGATATGATCGAAAAAGTACGCCCGATACCAAAGGGCACGTTTACTCCGACGATCGACGGTGCTGAGGAAGAGCTGATAAAAATAACCCACGACAAGGCTCATGAGATATACGGCGACCCTCTTCCGGAGCTTGTCGAAAAACGGCTCGACAGAGAGCTTTCGTCCATTATCAAGCACGGCTTTTCGGTACTATATATCATCGCACAGAAGCTGGTGTGGAACTCCGTTGAGAACGGCTACCTCGTCGGCTCACGAGGCTCTGTCGGTTCATCGTTCGTCGCTTCAATGGCTGGTATCTCAGAGGTAAATCCGCTGCCGCCGCACTATATCTGCCCTAACCCGGAATGCAGATACAGCGAGTTCATGCTCGACGGAAAATATGGCTCAGGCTTTGACCTTCCTGCGAAAAAATGCCCGAAATGCGGCACTGAGCTGTCGAGGGACGGTCATGATATACCATTTGAGACCTTCCTCGGCTTTGACGGTGACAAGGCTCCGGATATCGACCTCAATTTCTCCAACGAATATCAGTTCTACGCCCACCGCTACACTGAAAAGCTGTTCGGAAAGGCGAACGTTTTCAAGGCTGGAACTATATCTGCCGTTGCGGAGAAAACTGCATTCGGCTATGTAAAAAAATACTGCGAGGAGCGTGAGATAACGCTCAACAACAGCGAGATAAACAGGCTCGCACTCGGCTGTACCGGTGTAAAAAGGACTACCGGTCAGCATCCGGGCGGAATGGTCGTTGTGCCGTCGGATTTTGAGGTCTACGACTTCACTCCCGTCCAGCACCCTGCGGATTCCGAGGACTCCGAGGTGATAACTACCCACTTCGACTTCAACTCCATGCACGATACCATATTGAAGCTCGACGAGCTTGGCCACGTAGTACCAACACTGTACAAGCACCTCGAAGACCTCACGGGCATGAAGATAAAGGACGTTCCCACAACTGACCCGCAGGTGACGAAAATGTGTACCGACTGCACTGTTCTCGGTGTAACTCCTGAGGATATCTTCTGCAAGACCGGAAGCCTCGGCATACCGGAAATGGGTACTAATTTCACGATCGGTATGCTCCTCGATGCAAAGCCCACAAAATTCAGCGATTTCCTCCAGATATCGGGTCTGTCGCACGGTACAGACGTATGGCTCGGCAACGCTCAGGAGCTTATCGCCAACAACATCTGCACGATTTCGGACGTTATCGGAACAAGAGACAGTATCATGACTTACCTGCTGTACAAGGGCGTTGAGCCGAAAATGGCGTTCAAGATAATGGAGTGGACGAGAAAGGGCAAGGCTCCCAAGGAGTTCACTCCGGAGATAATCGAAATGCTCAGGCAGCACGACGTTCCGGACTGGTATATCGAAAGCTGTCTGAAAATAAAGTATATGTTCCCTAAGGCTCACGCTGCGGCTTATGTTATCGCAGCGATAAAGCTGGGCTGGTTCAAGCTCTACAAGCCGCTTGAATACTACGCCACATACTTCTCGGTCAGAGGTGAGGATTTCGACGCCGAGCTTGCTGTGAGGGGCAGGGACACTGTACGCAGCAGGATAAGGGAGCTTGAGGAGCTTGGTAATCAGCGGTCAAACAAGGAAAATGATCTGCATGATATACTCCTCATCACTAACGAAATGCTGTCAAGAGGCTTTGAATTCCTGCCGATAGATATTTTCAAGTCCCACGCAACGGACTTCCTGATCGAGGACGGAAAGCTCAGGATACCATTTTCTGCGATGTCCGGCGTAGGTGAAAATGCTGCAAAGGGGCTGTATGAGGCTGCACAGCAGGGAGGATTCATCTCGATCGAGGAATTCCAGCAGATGAGCGGTGCATCAAAAACAACAATAGATGTGTTGAAAAGTATAGGTGCATTCGGCGAACTGCCTGAATCTTCACAGATGTCATTCTTTTGACTTGACTTTGTTGTGATAATATGTTATCATATTATCATGTTAGCAGACTAAAGTGCTGACAGCCCCAGCCGTCAGCACTTTGCTGTATTCCTGATATATTTTATTAAAAGAGGTATGCTATGAAATATTATGACCTTATTACCCCGGAGGGCACCAAAGACCTGCTGTTCGGCGAATGTGTGCTCAGACGGGATATCGAGAGCACGCTGCTGGAGATATTCCGCAGCCGAGGCTATAACGAAATGATAACCCCCGGACTTGAATTCTATGACGTTTTCAATCTTAATTCAAGATATTTTCCGCAGGAGAATCTGTATAAACTGACAGACGCAAAGGGCAGGCTCCTCGTAATGCGTCCGGATTCAACAATGCCTATCGCAAGAGTTGTCGCAACAAGACTGCGTGATGCTGTCCTTCCCCTGAAGCTGTGCTATTCACAGGCTATATACTCCACTGAGCCCGCACTGAAGGGCAGGAGCGATGAGACTGCTCAGGCTGGTATAGAGCTTATCGGCTCACAGCTGAAAATGGCTGATCTTGAGGTGATCTCAACGGCTATCGACTCTCTCAGGGCTTTCGGTATGGAGTTCTCTGTTGAACTGGGGCATATCGGTGTATTCAAGGAGCTTGTTAGCCGTCTTGATGCCTCGGATAAGGAAAAGGAGCGTATACGCAGACTTATCGAAAGCAAAAACTTCCCGGCACTGAATGACCTGCTCGATACCTTCGGCAGCAGTACGGTAACTGACGCACTCAAAAAGCTCCCGGCACTGTTCGGCGGTGAGGAGGTATTTGAAAAGGCGGAGGCTCTTATCCCTGATGAAAATGTACGCCTGCTCCTCGATGAGCTGCATGAGATATACTCTGACGCCTGTGCTTTATGCGGAGGCGACGGCAATATCACTGTCGATCTTGGACTCGTCAACAAAACTGACTACTACACCGGTCTGATAATCAAGGGGTATCTCAAAGGTCACGGCGATGAGGTCATCTCCGGCGGAAGATATGACAAGCTGATATCAGAATTCGGATATGACGTTCCGGCTGTAGGTTTTGCGGTGTCCATAAATGCTATACAGAAGGTCATCGAGAGAAATGGTATCCTCCCGGCAATGCCGTCAGTTGATGTGCTCGTATATGCAGAGGACGGCTGCGAGGTAGAAGCTCTGCGTAAGGCTCAGGAGCTGCGTGAGCAGGGGCTGCGTGCTGAGATCGCTCTGTTTGATGACCTTGAATCTGCAAGAGGATATGCGATAGAAAAGAAAATACCGAAGGTCGCTGTGATCGACGGCAGTGAGGGAGGTACAGAGGAATGAACAGACCGATAAGAATGGCTCTGACAAAGGGCAGGCTTGAAAAGGACACTGTGGGACTTCTTGAAAAGCTCGGCTTCGACTGCACTGCTGTGCGTGAAAAGGGACGGAAGCTCATACTCCCGGTGCCGGACGGAAATCTTGAGGTAGTGCTGGCTAAGGCAAATGATGTTATCACCTACGTTGAGCATGGTGCGTGTGACCTCGGAGTTGTCGGCAAGGACACGATAATGGAGATGAGAGGCAAGTTCTTTGAAATGGTAGACCTCGGCTTCGGAAGATGTAAATTCGCCCTCGCCGCAAAAAAAGGCTGCGATTTCTACAGCGGCTACGGGATAAAGACTATCGCCACGAAGTACCCCAACGTCGCAAGGACATTCTTTGAGAAAAAGGGCATGGATACTGAGATAATCAAGATCGAGGGCAGTGTGGAGCTTGCTCCTCTGCTGGAGCTTGCTGACGGGATAGTGGATATAGTCGAGACCGGCACTACCCTCAGAGAGAACGGACTTGAGGTCATTGAGGACGTTGCACCGATCTCTGCAAGACTTATCGCAAACACAGTAAGCTTAAAGCTGAGACAGGCTGAAATAGAGGGACTTATAAGAAAGATAGAGGAGAATCTGTAATGAAGAAGATATATGCAAACGGAAAGGACGAATACGCTTTCCTTTCTGAGCTTGGAAAAAGAGCCGGAGAAACTAACAAAAAGGTAACTGAGACTGTTTCGGCGATCATTGAGGACGTAAGAGAAAACGGCGATACGGCTGTGAAGAATTATACGCTGAAATTCGACGGAAATCTCCCGAAATACTATGAGGTGCCGAGAGATGTCATAAATGATGCTCTGACTGAGGCTGACCAGGAGTTCGTTGATGCACTTCTGAATGCTCAGGAGAATATTGCTGATTTCCACAGGAGACAGGTCGAGCAGGGCTTCATTTCCGCAAAGGACAACGGTGTTGTTATGGGTCAGAGAGTCCGTGGGCTTTCCCGTGTCGGACTTTACGTTCCCGGCGGTACTGCGGCATATCCGTCAAGCGTTCTGATGAATGCCATTCCTGCGAAAATTGCCGGTGTCAAGGAGATAATCATGGTCACCCCTCCGCTGAAGGACGGCACTCCGAACAAGGATATCCTCGTTGCTGCGGCGGTATGCGGAGTTGACAGAGTATTCATGTCAGGCGGTGCTCAGGCAATTGCGGCACTTGCTTACGGCACTGAGGAGATACCGAAGTGCGACAAGATAGTCGGCCCCGGAAATATCTACGTCGCTACCGCAAAAAAGCTGCTGTACGGCGTTGTTGATATAGACATGATAGCGGGGCCGAGTGAGATACTTGTCATCGCTGACGAGACGGCTGACCCGAAATTCGCTGCGGCTGACCTCATGTCACAGGCTGAGCACGACGTTCTCGCCTCGGCGATAATGGTGACTACGAGCGAGGAGCTTGCTGACGAAACAATTAAGGAGATAGACCGGCAGAAGCAGTACCTTGAAAGGCGTGAGATAATCGAAAAGTCGCTGAATGACTACGGCGTCATAATAGTTGCTGACAGCCGTGAAAAGTGCGTTGAGCTTGCAAACGAGATAGCTCCGGAGCACCTTGAAGTCCTGATGAAGGATCCGTTCGAGCTGCTCGGAAGCCTTGACAATGCCGGCTCGATATTCCTCGGTCACTATGCTTCTGAGCCGCTCGGCGACTACTACGCCGGCCCTAATCACGTTCTTCCGACAAGCGGCACGGCACGCTTCTTCTCGCCGCTCGGAGTTGCAAGCTTTACCAAGCGTACAAGCTATACATACTACACAAAGGACGCTCTCCGTGAGGCTAAGAACGATATCGTTCTCATTGCGGAGCGT
Source organism: Ruminococcus sp. (assembly GCA_017475555.1). Classification (GTDB taxonomy): domain Bacteria; phylum Bacillota; class Clostridia; order Oscillospirales; family Ruminococcaceae; genus Ruminococcus. Next base: position 174,008 of record JAFVFL010000019.1, on the reverse strand, counting down.
GAGGGTCTGACAGCTCACGCAAATGCGATAAAGGTACGCTTCGAGGATGAGGAGTGAAACAGATGATGCTTAAACCAGACTGGGAGCGGAACGTCCGCCGTGTTGAGCCATATATCCCCGGTGAGCAGCCAAAGGAGAGGAATGTCGTCAAGCTCAACACCAATGAGAACCCCTACCCGCCTGCTCCGGCAGTACAGGAAATACTCAGCGGCTTTGACTGTGATGAGCTGCGGCTGTATCCTGACCCGGATTCTGCTGTGCTTGTGAATGCGATAGCTGAGTTCTACGGTGTAAAGCCCTCACAGGTATTTGTCGGCGTAGGCTCTGATGATGTGCTTTCTATGGCATTCATGACCTTCTTCAATTCCGGCTCTCCCCTGCTCTTTCCGGATATTACCTACTCATTCTATGATGTATGGGCTGAGGTCTACAGGATACCGTACCAGCGTATACCACTCCGCTCGGACTACACGATCGACCCGGAGGATTATCTCATCGAAAACGGCGGGATAATCTTCCCTAATCCAAATGCACCGACCGGGATACTTGAATCGACCGATACGGTAGAGCAGATAGTCAGCAGCAATCCTGACAGCGTGGTCATCGTTGACGAGGCATATATCGACTTCGCCGGAGATTCGGGAAAAGCAAGCTGTCTGCCGCTCATTGAGAAATATGACAACCTGCTCGTTGTACAGACGTTCTCCAAATCCCGGTCAATGGCTGGCATTCGCATAGGCTATGCGATCGGCAGCGAGAAGCTGATAAAATACATGAACGATGTGAAGTTCTCCGTCAATTCCTATACCATGAACCGGATAACTCAGCTGTGCGGTGCGGCTGCACTCAGCGACAGGGAGTATTTTACGGAGACTGTTGACAAAATAATCGTCACACGGGAGCTTGCAAAAAAGCGGCTCGCAGAGCTGGGATTCACGTTCACAGATTCACGCAGCAACTTCATTTTTGCCGAACACAGGTCTGTTCCTGCGGAGAATATATTCAAGGCACTCAAAGAAAAGAGCATATTCGTCCGCTGGTGGAGTGACCCGAAGATAAGCAGCAGACTGCGGATAACTGTCGGTACTCCGGAGGAAATGGACAGGTTCTTTGCTGCACTGGAGGAGATAGTCAATGGATAGACCAATAAGAAAAGCTGAGATAGCAAGAAAAACCAAGGAGACAGATATCTATGTCTGCGTGGAGCTTGACGGCTGCGGAAGGGCGGATATCGACACCGGGATAGGCTTCTTCGACCATATGCTCACAGCACTCTCAGTACACAGCGGAATAAGCATGACTATCCGCTGCAAGGGCGATCTGTACGTTGACTGCCACCACTCGATCGAGGACACAGGTATTGCCCTCGGTCAGGCTCTGGGTAAGGCTCTCGGCGATAAATCGGGCATTCAGCGTTATGGGACGTTCTATATCCCTATGGACGAGGCACTTGCAAGGTGCAGCCTTGATCTGTCAAATCGTCCGTTCCTTGTGTTCCTGTGCGAATTTACAAACCAGAGCTGCGGTCAGTACGACCTGTGCATGACCGAGGAATTTTTCCGTGCCTTTGCATTCAATGCCGGGATAACGCTCCACATCGAGGTGCTCTACGGCACCAACGACCACCACAAGGCAGAGGCGATATACAAGGCTGTGGCTCATGCCCTGAAAACAGCTGTCACCTGCAACTCTGACGGCTCGTCTCTCTCAACGAAAGGAGTTCTGTAATGATAGCGATCATTGATTACGGTGCGGGGAATATTTTCAGTGTGAAGAATGCCCTTGACCACCTCGGACTTGAAAGCAGACTTGTTTCAGATGAGAAGTCGGTCAGAAATGCTGACGCTGTTATTCTTCCGGGAGTAGGTGCGTTCCCATGGGCTATGAACAAGCTGAACAGCTCCGGACTTGTCGGGGTCATCTGTGACGAGGCAAGGAAAAAGCCGTTCCTCGGAATTTGTCTGGGTATGCAGCTAATTTTCAGCAAGGGATATGAATTTGAGGAATGTGACGGGCTCGGTCTTATTGAGGGAGCTGTACGAAAAATTGAAGCTCCGGGACTTATAATCCCCCACATGGGCTGGAACAGGCTCGAAAAGCTCAATGACTGCCCCCTGCTGCATGATATCGGGGACAATGAATATGTGTACTTCGTGCATTCCTACAGGGCGGAGTGCAGTGATGACAATATTGCGGCATACTGCGAATACGGCGGCAGAGTACCGGCACTTGTCTACGACGGCGGATACGTCTACGGAGCACAGTTCCACCCGGAAAAAAGCGGTGATACGGGACTGAAAATACTCAAAAGCTTTGCAGCACTGATAAAATGATGAGATACAGATAGCGATAACTGACGCTGAACAGGAGGGCTGATATGATAATTTTTCCTGCAATTGATATTAAGGACGGAAACTGCGTCCGGCTGTATAAGGGCGATTTTTCCACTGTTGAAAAGGTCGCTTCGGACTATCTTGAAACCGCAAGGAGCTTTGAGAATGCCGGGGCTGAGTGGATACATATGGTCGATCTTGACGGAGCTAAGGAGGGCAGACCGGTAAACACTAAAATATATACCGACGTTGCAGAAAAGACAAGCCTGAAGGTCGAGCTTGGCGGAGGTATACGCAGTATAGAGACTATTCGGGAATACCTTGAAATGGGCATAGAGAGGGTGATCCTCGGCTCTGCGGCACTTAAAGACCCAAAGCTTGTATATGATGCTGTGGAGAAATTCGGCAGTGAGAAAATCGTCGTAGGGATAGATGCCATTAACGGCATGGTGGCAACTGAGGGCTGGCTCGAAAGCAGCAATGTTTCATACACCGAGCTTGCTGACAGAATGATAGATGCCGGGGTAAAAACGTTCATTTTTACCGATATTTCAAAGGACGGTACCCTCTCCGGCGTTAATGCGGAGCAGCTCAGGACGCTTTCTGAGCATACGAAGGGGCGTGCGGACATCGTTGCAAGCGGCGGCGTACACACCCTTGACGATATCCGTATATGCCGGGATATGGGGCTTTACGGCACTATCTGCGGTAAATCCATTTACAAGGGCACTCTTGATCTGAGGGCGGCGATAGAGCTTGCCGGTGAGGAGGTGTAAAATATGCTTGCGAAAAGAATAATCCCATGCCTGGACGTTCGTGACGGAAAGGTAGTCAAGGGAGTAAATTTTGAGGGGATACGTGATGTCGGTGACCCTGTGGAGTGTGCGGAGGAGTACAATCGTCAGGGTGCTGATGAAATAGTCTTCTACGATATAACAGCTTCGTATGAGGGCAGAGGCGTGTTCCTCGATGTTGTGCGTGAAACAGCAAAAAAGGTATTCGTTCCGCTGACTGTCGGCGGCGGGATAAAAAATATCGACAATATAAGGGAAACTCTGCGTGCAGGTGCTGACAAGGTCTCGGTAAACTCTCAGGCTGTGCTGAACCCTCAGCTCGTCAGAGAGGGTGCGGATATCTTCGGAAGTCAGTGTATCTGTGTGGGTATCGACGCCAAGAAAATTGCGGAAAACAAGTGGACCGTGTACATAAACGGCGGCAGGGTCGATATGAAGCTTGACCTCATCGAATGGGTACACACCATTGAGAAGCTCGGTGCAGGCGAGATATGTCTTAATTCGATCGACGCTGACGGCACTAAGGAGGGCTTCGATATCCCCATGCTCAGAGCGGTATGCGATAACTGCTCCATTCCTGTGATAGCAAGCGGCGGTGCAGGTAAGATCAGCGATTTTTCCGAGGTTTTTGAAAAGACAGGTGCAACTGCGGCTCTTGCGGCTTCCCTCTTCCACTTCCGGGAGCTGACTGTCGGACAGGTCAAGGAGCACTGCCGGGAAAAGGGCGTTATAGTGAGATAGTGGAGGCTGCAGCATGATATTTCTTTCGATTCTTATATCTGTCTGTGTGCCGGTCATAGTTGCTTTTTGCGGACAATACCTGAAAAAATGCAGCAGCAGAGAGATAAATGATTTGACAGGCTATCGCTCATCACGCTCCAGAGCAAGCCGTGAGGCTTGGCAGTTCGCCAACGATTACTGCGGCAGACTGTGGATAAGGTGGAGCCTGATATCAATTATCCCCTCAGCTGCGATCGCCGTGATATTCTGTATTGCAGTCAGCGGAAATGCCGGAATATGGGCAGCGACTGTCATCGAGCTCATACAGGTAATGCTGATATTGGTGAGCATTGCGGTCGTTGAAGGCAAGCTGAAGCAAGGCTTTGACGAAAACGGAAAACCAAAAGCAAAAGAGGAATGATATGATAAAAATTGATATGAACGACCTCGATAAGTTCTTTGTAAAGAGTGAGCTTATCCCTGCGATCTGCTACGAGGTCAACACGAAAACTGTTCTTATGCTCGCATACATGAACAAGGAAAGCCTGAAAAAAACTCTCGAAACCGGGTATACGTGGTTCTGGAGCCGTTCAAGACAGGAATACTGGAACAAGGGTGCAACGTCCGGTCACGTACAGAAGGTAATTTCCATATACGGCGACTGCGACAGCGATACTCTTCTGGTAAATGTCGAGCAGACCGGTGCAGCGTGTCATACAGGCAGCTATAGCTGCTTCTTCGACGAGATATACAATACTGCGGAGGACGAATAATGCCGGACGCTGATAATATCGAGATACGCTGCATGGACATTTCCGATTATGACAGCGTGTATGCGTTATGGATGTCATGCAGAAATATGGGCTTCAATAACGTTGATGATTCCCGTGAGGGCATAGGACGTTATCTGAAACGCAATCCAACTACATCATTCGTTGCGTTTCTGGACGGGCAGCTCGTAGGTGTGATACTTGGCGGTCACGACGGACGCAGGGGTTTTATACACCATATGGCTGTTGCAGAAAGCTGCCGGAGACAGGGTATCGCCTCTCTGCTTGTGGATAGATGCCTCAGTGCTCTGAAAAAAGAGGGCATAACCAAGACCGCTCTGCTCGTCTTCAAGTATAATGAGGCTGGAAATGCTTTCTGGGAGAGCCAGGGCTTTACGCTCCGTGAGGATATTGCGTACAGAAACAAGGCTCTGACTGAACTTATACGAATTGATACATGAAATACTGCAATGCGTGAATAATAAGGAGGACTTGAAATGACCGTATATGAGGAGATTTTTGAAGTAATAAAGGAAAGAAAGAAGCAGTTCGAGGACGGAACTGCTGCTGAAAATTCCTACACCTGCTATCTTTTCAGCAAGGGCGTTGACAAGATATGCAAAAAGGTCGGCGAGGAGGCTTCTGAGACTATCATCGCTGCAAAAAATGGTGATAATGATGAGCTTAAAAACGAGATAAACGATCTGCTCTACCATGTAATGGTGCTCTGTGCCAATCAGGGACTTGAGTGGTCTGAGGTCGAGAAGGTGCTTGATGAGCGGAATGAGAAGATCGGAAATCTGAAAAAATTTCACGAGGTAGACAAGAATAGCTGACTGCACTGCACTTAAAGTTAAATAAATAAAATATATCCCGGTGTTAAAAAAATACTTGACAAACGCCTGTGCCTGTGATATAATCATATTGTTGTCGAGGTGTGGCTCAGTTTGGTAGAGTACTACGTTCGGGACGTAGGGGCCGCAGGTTCGAATCCTGTCACCTCGACCATGACATGATCCGTTGTATATCGCAGAAAACACGATATATAGCGGATTTTTTATATTTACGGGATCAGCTTCAGCTGCTGCTTGACGGAATCGCTGCCGTGTGATATTATTATGGAGATTGTAAAATGGCTGAAAAGGAACAGATACTCAAAGCTATGAAAAAGGCGGGCGAGCCGCTGAACGCCGGGAAGATCGCAGAGCTGACAGGTCTTGACCGCAAGGTCGTTGACAAGGCAATGGCTGCGATGAAAAAGGACGGCTCTATCGTTTCTCCCGTGAGATGCAAGTGGGAGCCGGCTGAGAAGTAAAAAGCAAGACTGTCGGTCATGATACCGGCAGCCTTTGCTGTAATATGAAAATCCCGACGCAAAACGAGTTATGGATTTGATACTGCTCCCCTAAACTCCAATAGATGTTGGATTTTAGGGGAATGGGCTGCAACCGGCTATGCCGATTGCCGTCTCATCTCTTGTGCGAACTGCTATAAAATGGTAGCCATGTTTCATGCATAACGCTGAATATTATGGAAATATCATGTTTGATATTGACATTGTGTCAGAAGAATGCTATAATATCAATGATGACACAACGTCAGAATTGAAAAGGAGGCAAAATCATGCCAAAGGGCTCCCCTGAGCTGACAGCTTCACGGCGAGAGGAGATCGTAAATGCCTGCGAAAAGCTATATCAAACCATGAGCTTCAAGGACATCACCCTCAAAGAGATCAGCGTGGAGACCAGCTTTTCCAGACCGTCTATCTACAATTATTTCCAGACAAAAGAGGAGATCTTCCTCGCCCTCATGCAGCGTGAATATGAGCTGTGGGCGGCAGAGGTCAGTGCTTTGACGGCGGAGAATGACACTATGAATTCCGAAGTTTTTGCAGCTGCTCTTGCACATTCCCTTGAAAAGCACAAGCAGCTTCTGAAGCTGCTTGCCATGAATCACTACGATATGGAGGAGCATTCACGCCCTGAACGGCTGACAGAGTTTAAGGCAGCTTATGGTGCGTCGCTTGATGCAGTAAGAGCGTGCCTTGATAAATTCTTTCCCCATATTGACAGAGAGATGTTCATATATGTGTTCTTCCCGTTCCTGTTCGGCGTATATCCTTATGCGGTCGCAAGCGATAAACAGCTGACCGCTATGAATGAAGCAAATTGTAAATTTGAACTGCATAGTATATATGACATCATTTATCTGTGCGTAAAACAGCTTCTCGGAGGTGCGATATGAAATACACGAAGCTTGGCAATTCGGATTTAAACGTTTCCCGTGTCTGCATGGGCTGCATGGGCTTCGGAGAAGCAGGAAACGGTCAGCACTCATGGAGATCGACGAAGAACATTCCCGTGAGATCATAAAGCGTGGGCTTGAGCTTGGTGTAAATTTCTTTGATACCGCTATCGCCTATCAGTCCGGAACCATCGAGCAGTATGTCGGCAGAGCACTGCGTGACTTTGCAAAGCGTGATGAAGCTGGAAGAGATCAGTCCGGTGAATCTGCCCGATGTTCGCACATCTAAAAATTTTATAACGGAGGTTATATCATGAGCAAGAAATTAGTAGCATATTTTTCCGCAAGCGGCAACACTGCAAAGCTTGCAAAGAAGCTGGCGGATACAGCAGGTGCTGACCTTTACGAGATACGCCCTGTCGTACCTTACACAAGTGCAGACCTCAACTGGCAGGACAAGCAGTCCCGCAGCAGCATTGAGATGAGAGACCACAGCTCCCGTCCGGAGATCGAGCCTGCCAGCGTAGATATCACCGAATACGATACTGTGTATATTGGTTTTCCGGTTTGGTGGTACATCGCACCTACGATCATCAACACATTCCTTGAAAGTGCTGATTTTTCGGGCAAGCGGATCATTCTCTTTGCTACATCAGGCAGCAGCGGATTTGGAAAGACAGTGCAGAATCTAACAGGCAGTGCTCCAGATGCTGAGATCGTTGAAGGTAAGGTAAATCCTTCCGAAGCAGATATTAAGGCACTTGCACAAATGTAAACAGTAAAGGGCTGTGGAGGAGCGATATTCCCGCTTCCACAGCCCTTCTTTTTTTACACTCTCACTTTCGTCCCGTCCTTGAAAATGAATACCGTCGTATCCTTATCAATCACCGTCAGGCTTTTCACAGTATCCAGCTAAGCTTCTCGCTGAAAGAAGCTTCATCAGGGAGATTATTTACGAAACAGCTTGAAATGTGGTGTACGGTGTGCTATAATAGAAATATAAAGTTTGCTTACACTAACCTGATGTATCCATAGCAGACAGGTCGAATGACACGAATATATATGACACGAAAAAAAGCTGGGCAGCATTCAGGTGGCAAGCAGGCAGAGAGATGATACTGAGATATACCGGAAATACAGCATTACATAAATAAAAGGGAGTAAGGCAATATGAAGATCACAGCCGCAGCGATCGGCTCATTTGGTGATGTCAAGCCTTTTGTGGAGCTTGGCAGGGAAATGGTGAGACGGGGGCACAGCTTCAAGGTCGCAGCATTTCCGAGATTTCAAAGCTATGTGGAGGAAAACGGTCTGGAGTTTGCACCGGTCAACGGAGACGGCAATCTTATGATGCGTGTGCTGCTCTCTGAATGCAAGGACGGTATCGCATACCTGAAAGGCATGAAGCAGCTTTACCGCAAAAATCCGGAGATGATGGAACAGGCGTATGAAGCGGCAAAGGGTGCAGATCTGGTGATGTATATTCTGCTCGGAGGCTTTATCCATCATGCGGCGGAGGTGCTGCAAATCCCGTGCGTTCGGGTGTTTTTCTATCCGTTCGATAAAACAAATATGTTCAGCGTGCAGATGCCAGCCATGAAGCGGAACACTCCGCTGGTCGGGTTTACCTATACAGAAAATGAGCTTGGCATGAATATCGTCACAAGGTCGCTGCTCAATGACTGGCGCACCTCACACGGTCTGCCGAAATGGGGGCTTTTTTCTGATTACCGTAAACTCGGCGGCAAGCCCGTTCCCACGCTTTATGCGTACAGCGAGGCACTTGTGCCACGGGAGCCGAAATGGAGAAGCCATATCCATGTGACGGGCTTCTGGCAGGGTGAGGAACAGACGGATTTTGAGCCGGATAAGCAGCTTGCGGATTTCCTGTCTGCGGGTGAGCCGCCGGTCTATATCGGGTTTGGGAGCATTGTTTTTGACGGCATGGAGCGTGTGCAGAAAGCAGTCTATAATGCGGTCAAAAAGACCGGTATCCGGGCGGTCATGTCCTCCGGCTGGATGAAATGGCAGACGGGAACGGACGACAACATCTGCTATGTGGACTTTGTGCCGCATGAGTGGCTGTTCCGTCACGTGAAGGGTGTGGTACACCACGGCGGTGCAGGGACTTCCTCCGCCGGACTGCGTGCAGGCTGCCCGACCTTTGTGCTGGCATTCGGCGGCGATCAGCTTTTCTGGGGATTGCAGATCGCAGAGCGTGATCTCGGCCCTGCACCTGTGGATATCCATTCCGGCAAATGGACGGAGGATCAGATCGTTCAGGGATTGCTTTCTCTGAAAAACGGTACTTATGCCGAGCCTGCAAAGCAATTCGGCGAAAAGCTCCGGCATGAAAACGGCTGCAAAAACGCTGCTGATGTGCTGGAATCACTTGTGTGAACGATAACCATTTCATTCTGAAAGGAGAAAATACAATGAAACGTGTCAGACATTTATCCGAAGAAGCACTTAACACGCTCGCATCTCAGATCGGAGAATCGTTCTGGGATTATCCGTATGCAGACGGAGAGGGCGGACTGAAAGCACTCATTCCGTCCCGTCAGGCAATGGACGAATACATGAGCTCCTTTGTCGTTGCAGGTATGGAAAGCGGAACACTGTACTGCACCGACGGCGGTGAGGGATACATTCTGCTTACCTCCTCAGACGGTGAGCACCCTGGTCTGAAAAGCATTCTGAAAATGGCAAAAACCATGAAGCACGCCCTCGGCGGCTGGAAGCAGCTTTCCACATTTCTGAAAACAGCGAACGCCGGAGGTGAACCGCTCGAAAAGATCATGAAGAAGCAGAAAAAGCCCTATGTCAAGGTAGAAATGCTCATCGTCACAAAGGAGTATCAGGGGCAGGGCTATATGCGCAGGCTCATGGGCTTTGCCTATGCGGTTGCTGCAAAGAAAAATGCCTCGGTGATCCTCGATACAGATGCAAAGGGAAAGTGCGACCGCTATCTGCACCTCGGCATGAAGCTTGAACGCACCCGTACAGCGGCAGGGTTTCCTATTTACGACCTGATTCGGGAAGCATCGGACATTCCGAAAAAGAATACTGTTCTGCAAGCTGACGACCCTCTGCACCCTCTTGCAGTTGTTGGCACAAATTCATGGGGCAGTGCGGCATATGGCAAGGTGCTGCGTGGAAGCAGTGTGGACGAATCCGTTATCAGGCAGACGGTGGATACGGCATTGCAGGCGAATCTGCTGATATTTGATACTGCACAGGATTACGGACTCGGTGAGGGTCAGAAAATGATCGGCAGACTTTGTCCGGAGCAGGCACTGATCTCCTCAAAATTTACACCCGGAAAAAGCTACACTCCGGGACAGGTGCGAAGGTCATTTGAAAAGGATCTGCAGGATTTCGGCAGAGACTTTGTGGACATCTACTGGCTGCATCTGCCGAATCAGATCGAAGAGAATCTTTCGGAGATGATAGCTCTTTACAAAGAGGGAAAAGTCCGCAATATCGGCGTTTCCAATTTCTCATTGGAGGAATGCAGGACTGCGAAAGCGATACTTGACCGGAAGAATATACCGCTTTACGGCGTGCAGAATCATTACAGTCTGCTGGCGAGAGAGTGGGAGAAAAACGGTCTTACAGATTGGTGCAGAGAAAACGGTGTACAATTCTGGGCATGGGCAGTGCTCGAAGAGGGAACGCTCGTTCCGCCAAAAAAGAATGAAAAGCTGTCCGTCATGAAGCTGATCTTCCGGAACAAAAGAAGAAAGCTCGCCCCGCTCTACCGGAAAATGCAGGAGATCGGAAAGGTACATGGTCTGACCGCTGCACAGGTGGCAATGGCGTTTTGCAGCAGCAAGGGGCTTGTTCCGATCTGCGGCTGCCGCAAGCCCTATCAGGCACAGGAGCTTGCACAGGCTGTCAGCGTGACGCTCAGTGCGGACGAGATACGTCAGCTTGAACAGATCGCAGACAGCTTAGATATCCGTATCCTCGGTGCAGATATGTTCCGGTTTGCGGTAAAATAAAACACGAAGCCTGCGTTATCAGGGAGCCTGTTCAATATCTTAAAGAAGCCGTCTTTTCGGCTTCTTTTTCTCTGTCCACACCTATGACAGCTCGTCCGTCAGCTGTATCCCTTGTGCGATCAGTGCCTCGACCAGCTCACGCTTTTCATACAGTACACAGCCGCCCTCGTGGTCATCAAGAAGGATATCACCGCTTTGCAGTGCAGTGAACAGCGGCGAATGTATCGCCTCACGCAGCGAGGTGTTCTTCACATTGATATCGGAATAGGGCGAAAACGGACACGGCTCCGCACCGCCATGCGAATTGATGTGGAAAAAGCCTCGTCCTGCCGCCACACAGCCGCCGGAGCCTTTCTCGTCGCCCGGAAATGCGATGTAGACCATTTCGGGGCGGTTTTCACGCAGATAAGCAATTTTCTCCATGAGATATTCACGCTCCGGGTCGCTCGGTGCAAGCTCACGGCTTTCCTCGGTCACGGGGACATATTCAACAAAAATGACCGCCTTGCAGCCACGTTCTGACAGCTCGTCAAGGAAAGAGCCGGAACAGACCTCACTGTAATTCTGCGTCGTCACCGTAACAGACGCACCAAAAATCAGACCACGCCTTTTAAACTCCTCCATGTTGGAAATGAGCTTGTCATAAATGCCGTTCCCACGCCTTTTATCGGTTATCTCACGGCTGCCCTCAATGCTCATGATCGGCACAAGATTCCGGCACTTGTCAAACAGCTCAAAATATCGCTCGTCCATGTATGTACCGTTAGTAAAGACAGGAAACATGATGTTCTGCTTTTTGCCAGCCGCTTCGATAATGTCCCGCCGCAGCATCGGTTCGCCGCCGGCAAGTAGGATAAAGCTGATCCCAAGCTCATCAGATTCATCGAAGATACGCAGCCATTCCTCACCTGTAAGCTGCTTTACAGGCTCTGTATCAGTCGTTGCGTGATTGCAGCGGGAGTAGCAGCCTGCACAGTGCAGATTGCATTTGCTTGTGATACTGCAAATCAGGAACGGCGGAATGTGCTCGCCGCTGTCCTCAGCAATGCGGCGTTTCTTTGAGGCTGCACGGCTCGCCTTTGCAAATTTCAGCATAAACGCACTCTCACGTGGATTTTTCAGTGTCGCTCTGAGTGCCTCGGAAACTACGCCCTCAACGCCTTCAATAAGGTAGTTCTGCAGATCAAAATTCTCGTTCATTTTATATCACCATTGCCCTTCTTACACATGATGATTTTCAAGTTGCTCCTTGAAAATATGGTTTACCAGCTCTATAATTACAGTATAACAGAAAATTGCTGAATGTCAATACAGAAATCCAGCCGTTTATGTAATCTCTTTATATTTTACTGATTTTATAAAACTGAATACTAAATTGTTTTCCGTACTCCCTTGCGGCTCTATTGCATTTTCCGAATAAACGTGCTATAATATTTTCATAATAAAGCATCTATGCGGGGTGAAAAAATGAAAATAGTCGCTGCGATAGATTCGTTCAAGGGCAGCCTGACCTCTGCCGAGGCTGGAAATGCTGCTGCGGAGGGGATAAAAAGAGTGTTCCCGGAGGCTGAGATAGTCATAATGCCGCTTGCTGACGGCGGTGAGGGAACTGTAAAAGCCCTTGTCTCCGGGCTTGGCGGACAGCTCCGGAGCGTCAATGTCTCCGATCCTCTCGGAAGACGAATATCCGCAGAATATGGTATACTTCCCGGAAATACCGCCGTTATTGAAACGGCAGCCGCCTCCGGACTTACACTGCTCACGGAAGATGAGCGTGACCCGATGCACACAACGACCTACGGCACAGGTGAGCTGATACTTGATGCTATAGATAATGGCTGCCGGAGCTTCATTATCGGTATCGGCGGAAGTGCCACAAATGACGGCGGTGTCGGATGCTTGCAGGCACTTGGCTTCGGTATGCTCGATACTCATGACAGGCAGGTCGGATACGGTGCAGGAGGTGTATCTCAGCTTGCACAGATAACTACGGACAATGTTATCCCGGAGCTGAAAAGCTGTAGATTCCATGTTGCGTGTGATGTGAACAATCCCCTGTGCGGTGAAAACGGGTGCAGTGCAGTCTTCGCCCGTCAAAAGGGTGCAGACGATGAGACGATACGTGAGATGGACGGGTATCTGAGGCGTTATGCAGCTCTTTCAAGGGTCTTGATACCCGAAGCTGACCCGGATACAGCAGGTGCGGGGGCAGCGGGAGGGCTTGGCTTTGCCCTTATGTACTTCCTCCACGCAAAGCCTGAGCCGGGAGCTGACCTGATAATCCGTGAGACAAATCTTGAAGAGGCTGTCAGAGCTGCGGATATAGTCATTACCGGTGAGGGCTGCCTCGATTCGCAGACTGCTATGGGAAAGGCACCGGTCGGAGCTGCAAGGCTCGCAAAGAAATACCGAAAGCCCGTTATTGCATTCTGCGGTTCAGTCCGTGACGTGGCAGAGCTGTGCAATGGATACGGAATTGACGCTTACTTCCCTGTTCTACGCAGTATATGCACGCTTGAGGAAGCTATGGACAGAAATAACGCATATAAAAATCTTGCTGATACAGCCGAGCAGGTATTCAGAACGATCAGTGCTGTGCGTCATCTGAAAGGAGGAGCATTATGAAAATAAAAAAGCTATTATCAGCAATCGCCGCACTTTCGCTTTCGATAACGCCGATAGGATTTCAGCCGGCTTTTGCGGAGGAGATACCTCTCCCCTATGTCATCTCCGGAAAAAACGCTTCACTTGTCGCCTCAGGAAACTGCGGCTCTGAGCTGAGGTGGACTCTCGACAGCGACGGTACACTGACGATCACCGGCAACGACTATATGTCCTCAGCTCCGTGGCTGGACAACAGCTACAGGCAGCTGGTATCAAAGGTGGTTATCGACAAGGACGTAAAATCTCTGTATGAGGGGGCTTTCAAGAGCTGCAGCAATCTTACTTATGTACAGATAAACAGCAGCAGCATTACTTCGATACCGGCATTTACGTTCAGTGAATGTACCTCGCTTCAGCAGATCTATCTCCCGGACAGCGTTGTGTCCATAGAGAAATATGCCTTTGACAGCTGTGCAGGTATCACCACTGTAGCGCTTCCTGACGGACTGAAAAGCATCGGGGAAAATGCATTCGCTTGCTGCAGTTCACTGACCGATATCAATATCCCCGGAAGTGTCAGCCTGATAGCTATTTATGCCTTCCGTGAATGCGATAAGCTCCGGAAAGTCTATTTTAACGAGGGTCTTTCAGGTATCGAGGACTATGCGTTTAAGGGGTGTTCATCTCTTGAAACACCCGATTTTCCTGACAGTCTGGAACACATAGATAAGGGTGCTTTTGAAGGCTGCGGCTGTATCGAGAATGTTGGCGGTGTGAATTATGCCGGAACATGGGCGGTCGGGCTGCAGGACGAAAACGAGAGCAGTATCACAAGCTACTCGTTCCGCTCCGGTACACGGGGAATATGCAGCAATCTGTTCTATGACCATATCGAGCTCACTTCGGTCAGCCTCCCCTCGTCGCTGGTGTATATAGGCAATTACGCTTTCTACGGCACCGGTATCACAGCTGTAACGCCCGGCAGCAATTTGCGGAAGATCGGTTCATACGCATTCAAATTCTGTACCGGACTGACAAAGGTTGAGCTGAATGACGGGCTGGATACGATAGGTGTTGAGGCGTTTTCAAATTGCAACCGCATAACCTCGATAAGAATACCGGAAAGTGTTACAGCTGTCGATCACGGAGCATTTTTCGACTGCACATCACTCAGTACGATATATGTCATGAGCAAAGGCTATGTCAGTCCGGATGCATTCGGATTCAGCACGGCTGCTCCTGACATGACCCGTGAGGTCTATGCCTATGACGGAACAGATGCGGCACTCACTCTCGATACGGTCAAGAGCAATTTTCATTCCTACGGCGGAAACGGAAAGCTGGACAATATTTCATGGAGCTTCACTCCTGAGGGCGTTCTCACCCTGTCAGGCAGCGGCGTGCTTCCCTATGACAATGACAGAAATAACAAGTGCTGGTACTCGTTCAAAGACAGGATAAGGGAAATAATCATAGAGGAGGGTATCACCTCGCTCCCGGACAATGCATTCAAGGACTATACCAATGTCACAAGCATATCATTCGGCGGAGGCGTTTCGTCTATATCAAAGACCTCGCTCAGCGGCTGTGATGCCCTTGAATCGGTTTATTTCTACAACTGGGCGACAAGCATTCCCAGCTACGCTGAAGCAATACCGGAGAATACTGTTATCCACGGTGTTACCAACTCAACAGCTCAGGCATATGCCGAAAAATACTCCCGTACATTCGTTGCCCTTCCCGTCACCGTATATACTTATGATAATATGACAGCCCTGTACTATGAGGATACCGGCGTGCTTATAATCTCCGGCACCGGAAGTATGCCGTCTTCTCCGCCGTGGAGCGATTTCACCGGCAATATCACAAGTGTTGTGATAAATAACGGGATCACGAATATCGGCTACTCCGCATTCAAGGACTGTAAAAAGCTGACCTCGCTGACGCTGCCCGACAGTATTACACGCATCGACAGCCACGCGTTCGAGAACTGTTCAAGCCTTACCTCTGTAAATATCCCCGACGGTGTTACAAGTATCGGCAGCAATGCTTTTTACGGCTGTTCAAGTCTTGAATCAATAGTGCTTGGCAACGGGATCACAAATATCGGAAGCAATGTTTTTTACAGATGTTCTCCCGCCTCTATAACAATAGGAAGCGGTATTGAAGACATAAGTGAGATTCCGACCGGCAGAAAAGAAATAAATGTATCGCCTGATAATCCATACTATTCAAGCGAGGACGGAGTTCTTTTCAACAAGGACAGAACCGAGCTTATCCGTTATCCGAGTGAAAAAGAAGGAGAGTATACCATACCTTATGGCGTTACAAGTATCGGAGACAATGCTTTTGAATACTGTTCAAGCCTTGAATCCATAATGATACCCGACAGCGTTACAAGTGTCGGAGACAATGCTTTTGAATACTGTTCAAGCCTTGAATCCATAATGATACCTGACAGCGTTACAATTATCGGAGAAAGAGCTTTTTACGACTGTCCAAGACTTACATCAGTAGAGATATCCGACAGCGTTACAACTATCGAAAACAGTACTTTTAGTTACTGTGAAAGCCTAACATCAATAGTTATACCCGACAGCGTTACAAGTATCGCGAATTATGCTTTTTACGGCTGTTCAAGCCTTGAATCAGTAAAAATACCTGACAGTGTTACAAGTATCGGGGAAAGAGTTTTTTATGGCAATAGAAGCCTTGAATCCGTAGTGATACCTGATGGCGTTACAAGTATTGGGAAAGAAGCTTTTGATGGCTGTTATAATGTATCCTATATCACGATCGGAAGTGGTCTTGAAGACACAAACAATCTTCCGACCAGAAGTAAAAAACTAAAAGAAATAATCGTGTCGCCTGATAATCCATATTATTCAAGCGAGGACGGAGTTCTTTTCAACAAGGACAAAACCGAGCTTATCCGCTATCCGGAAGAAAAAGATGGAACAGAATATACGATACCCGACGGCGTTACAAGTATTGGGGAACAAGCTTTTTACGACTGTTCAAGCCTTGAATCAATAATAATACCTGACAGCGTTACAAGTATCGGGAATTATGCTTTTGACGACTGTTCAAGCCTTGAATCAATAATAATACCCGACAGTATTACAAGTATCGGGAATTATGCTTTTTACAGCTGTTCAAGCCTTGAATCAATAAAAATACCTGACAGTGTTACAAGTATCGGGGAAAGAGCTTTTTATGGCAATATAAGCCTTGAATCAGTAGTGATACCCGACGGCGTTACAAGTATTGGGAAACAAGCTTTTTACGAATGTTCAAGCCTTGTTTATATCGTTATACATAATGCTGAATGTCAGTTATACAACAGTTCGATTACAATTCCAAGTAAAACTGCAATATATGGGCATACGGGTTCAACAGCAGAGGCATATGCGGAAAAATACAGCAGAACCTTTGTAAGCATAGACGAGGACTATACCTTCCCGGTAATAACGACCTCAACTACAACAACTACTACAACAACGACTACTACGACTACTACCACAACTACCACTACGACCACAACTGCCACTACGACCACAGCTGCCACAATGCCTGTAACCCAAAACCCTGAATATCTATATGTACACGTGGGTGATACATTCACACTCTCAGGTATACTTATCTCCTCTCCGAGCAGCTCCGTATACTGGTATCTCCACCCTAACAGCATGGTAGAATGGTCTTCCGGAGGCCCCGCTCTCAGGGCATTGTCTGAAGGAACGACTACTGTCACGATAACTGTATATGACGGCGAGGATCAATCCATATGGCTTGCTGAGGTGTCGAAAACCGTCGTTATCACACCGGAAGAAGCTGTAACGACTACAGAAACCACAACCTCCGCCAACATCGAAGAAGTGCCGGAAATTCATGGAGAGAAGAATCAAAGCATTGAAGTCGGGCAGACAGTAACAATGGATATAACACATGGATTGTTTAGCCCCGGCTATACCATACAAAGTGCTGAACCTGATATTGCTGATGTGATAAGCATAGAAAAGATCGACAGCAATACGCTTCGCATTACTTTGCTTGGTGTATCTGTTGGCGAAACAGAGATAACGATATATCTGGAAGGCAAAATGTATACGATCAGATCATCGTTCAAAGTGACTGTAGGCTCTCCCGGTACACAAACGACCACGGTGACGACCGCTACAACCGCTACCGCAGCTGCCACCACTGTGACTTCCACCACAGCTGCGACCACAACATCTGCTGAAACAACGGCTGCAGCTACACAAACCAACGTTATCCGTATAAAGGCAGGCGAAACAACAGCCATTGAGATACCTGATGTACCTGCCGGCACTGAGATCAGCTGGGCGAGCGAAAACAGTGAGATCGCCTCTGTTGAAAATGGTGTCGTAACGGCAGTCGCTCCGGGTGAGACGAAAATATATGCTATATTCGGCGGAAAGCTGTACTCGTACACCGTCAGGATCATGTCAGGAGCCCAGACCAAGGGGGATATAAACGGTGACGGCATTGTGGACGCAAATGACGCTTCGGAAATGCTCCAGCTGTACGCTGCGATATCGACCGGCGGAAATGCTGAGCTGACCGAGGAGCTGCTCGCTTCGGCGGATATCAATGGCGATACATTTATCGACGCTGCCGACGCTTCACTGGTGCTGCAATTCTACGCATACGTCTCCACAGGCGGTACTGACAGTGCAGATGAGTATTTCAGGAAGCTGGAGGAGTGATAAAAATAACGGCTCTGAGCGGTCTCAGAGCCGTTTTTGTGATTATCCCGGAAATCACAGCCTTACCCTCGGTCAGACTGTTTTTGCCTTGATACGTCCTTACTGTCAAAAAAAGAGAGCCGTCTGAACGGCTCTCCTGTATTATCAGTCGCTGATGTAAGGAAGAAGTGCTACCTGTCTTGCCTTCTTGATCGCACTTGTCAGCTCACGCTGATGAAAAGCACAGGTTCCGGTAACACGTCTCGGAAGTATCTTTGCTCTCTCAGTCATGCACTTCCTGAGCTTTGCGATATCCTTGTAGTCAATACGCTCTATCCTGTCCACACAGAACATACAAACCTTCTTGCGAGGCTTCTTTGAGGGACGTGATGATCTTTCCTTTTCCATGATTATCTTATGCCCACTACCCTGCCCGGCTGACCAGCCGGAGGTATGTGATACGCTCCTTTCGTAGTAATAGTTGTCTCAGGCTGTCCGTTTCCGCTTATGACGCATGCCGCAGCGGTATCCTGAATGATACCCGCAGCTCAGAACGGAACGTCGCCGTCGCTGAGTATCTCCTCATACTCACTTGTGCTGCCGTATGAAGCACCTGCACCATTATCCGCAGGTGCTCCGGGAGCACCGGAATAGGGTGCTGCACCGGCACCGGGATCTGCCCCGGCGTACTGGGGAGGAGTCTGGAATGTATTATTGTTATAGCCGTTGTTATTGTTATAATTATTATAACCTGAGCCTCCGCCGGACGTACCGCTATCTGACTTAGAGCCGGTAAACTCTGCATTATCGACCATTACCTCAGTCGTATAGTGGGTAACATCGGAATGGTTCTTGTCCTGATAGCTGCCTGTCCTGATAGAGCCCTGAACGCATATCATGCTGCCCTTCTTGAAGTAGCGTGTTATGAACTCAGCGGTCTGTCTCCATGCTGTACAGGTGATAAAATCAGCCTCGTACTCACCGGTCTGCTGATTCTTGAATCTGCGGTTCACTGCAACAGTGAAACGGCAGTTTGCGACACCGTTAGGGGTCTGCCTCAGCTCCGGGTCCTTTGTGAGTCTTCCCATTAGTATAACATTGTTCATCTGACTTCCTCCATTTTTACAGTATTAGTCGGTCACGGTAATGAGTGAGCGGAGTATTCCGTCAGTAATATTGAGCCTTCTCGAAAGCTCAGCCGGGTAATCGGGAGTCGATGTGAACGTATAGATCACATAATAGCCCTCTGTCTCGTCCTCAATAGGATATGCAAGCTTACGCTTACCCCAATCCTCATTGACCTCAACAGCCTCGGCATGACGCTCGATCCTCTCCTTGAACTTCTGGATAAGAGCCTTCATCGGCTCCTCGCCGTTCTTGAGACTGAAGACAACCATTGCCTCGTACTTAGCGTTGATCTTTGCCATTTCTGTACACCTCCTTCTGGATTTTAAGCCTGTATCTTGCAGAAAAGCTCATGCGTTACACAGGCAAGGAAATAACGATCATGCGGTTTTATCCCGACACGATACTTTACTATTATAGCACGTCCGGAAATCAATGTCAAGTGCTGATATTTATTTTTATTTTTTATTTATTTGTTGAACTGCTCCGAAAGAAGCCGGTTTTTAAGCTCCCACAGATTCTGCGAAAGGTCAACGTAATAGTTATGCGGATTCTCAAAACGCTTGACCTCCTCCCAGATAGTCTCCAGCTGCTCACGGCAGTAAGCCTTTATGCTGTCAATGTCAGGCGAGCTGTAAACGCACCTTCCCTTGTCGAATATCTGCACTCTGAGCCGCTTTGCTGTGAAATCGGTGAGCGTGGTCTTTTTGTAGGTCTGCTCAGGATCAAAGATCGTGTATGGCTTTGTATCGTCGATCACCTCGTCATGCAGAGTTATCACATCTGCAACAGCCTTTCCGGATTCGTTGTCATAGAGCCTCCACAGCTCCTTGTATGAGGGATTTGTGATCTTTATGATATTCTCGGATATCTTTATCTTAGGTATCAGCTCCCCGTTCTCCTCAACTGCAACGAGCTTGTAAACTCCGCCGAATACCGGCTCAGATTTAGATGTAACGAGCCTTTCTCCGACACCGAAGCTGTCTATCTTAGCCCCCTGCATGATAAGGTCACGTATGATGAATTCGTCCAGGGAATTTGAAGCGACTATCTTTATATAGTCAAGCCCGGCCTCATCGAGCATCTTCCTTGCCTTTTTCGATAAATATGCGATATCTCCGCTGTCTATACGTACTCCCGCACCCCTGTGACCCTGTGCCTCAAGCTCCTTGAACACAGTTATCGCATTCGGTATGCCTGAACGCAGAACGCTGTAGGTGTCGATAAGCAGCGTGCAGCTGTCGGGATATACCTTTGCGTAGGCACGGAATGCGTCAAGCTCGGTCGGGAAAAGCTGTACCCAGCTGTGAGCCATAGTACCAAGTGCCGCAACGCCGAAATCCCGGTCTGAGATAGTGCAGGCAGTGCCCACGCAGCCCCCGATATACGCTGCTCTTGCACCATATACAGCCCCGTCGTAGCCCTGAGCACGGCGTGAACCGAACTCCATTACCGGTCTGCCCTGAGCAGCTTCAACGATACGATTCGCCTTTGTTGCGATAAGGGACTGATGATTGATAGTCAGAAGTATCATAGTCTCAACGAACTGTGCCTGTATCGCCGGGCCTCTGACAGTTATGAGTGGTTCGTTCGGGAATATGGGAGTGCCCTCCGGTACAGCCCATACGTCACACTCGAACCTGAAGCTGCGGAGATAATCAAGGAATTTCTCGCTGAATATCCCCTTTCCTCTGAGATACTCTATATCCTTCTCAGAAAAGCTGAGTGCCTCAAGGTACTCTATGACCTGCTGAACGCCTGCCATGACAGCAAATCCCGCACTGTCCGGTACCTTCCGGAAAAACATATCAAAATATGCGATCTCGTTCCCTCTGCCGTTCTCAAAGAAGCCGTTCGCCATTGTCAGCTCGTAAAAATCAACGAGCATGGTAAGGTTCCTGTCATTCATGTTCATTCCTCCCATTGGTAGTTGTTCCAGCCGTATTCCGGCTCATAATATTCATCATAATATTCCTCGTAGTATGGCTCGTTATAGTCCTCATACCAGCTATCATCCGGGTAATCAGGCTCATAGCAGCTGTCGTCTGACTCCGGATACTCCGGCTCATACTCCTGATACTCCTCTGCGGCTTGTTCCTGCTCAGGCACATTCTCCGCAGCATTCTCCTCCGGGGTATCCTGCACTGTCTCCGGCTGCACTTCACTCTCATAGGCAATGCCGTGGCTGTAGGAGGACTGTAGTGAAGCGATCATCTCGTCCTGCTTCCCCAAGGATACTCCCTCGCTCCTGTCAAGATATATCTCAAACCGGACTGTACTCTCCGCCGCACCTGTACCTGACTGAATAAATCCCACCTCAGCACGCCTTCTGCTGACAGAGGGCATTCCGCTGAGGGAAAACGTCTCATTCGGGTTTATCTGCGGTATCCCCGCAGCCGCAGAAACTGCTTCCCGGACTATTTCCTCAATATTATCATAGCCCTCGAAATAAATATCCAGCACAAAGCTGTTAAGGTCAAGATCATTTTCGGTCGCACTGACGGAGTATTCAGACCCAAGACCTGCTATACCGCTCAGAATCTCCTGATGATCGGTGATGTATGCAGCCTGATAGTCCTCGGAAATATTGTAATGCCAGCCATAGCTTCCCCGCTCGACCGAATAATACACATGGCACTCAGTCCCGTCGTTATCCGCAAAGACATAGCACAGCTCGTCTGCACCGGTATTGTCGTAGCTGACAGTGATTTTTTTGACCTGGGTAAATTCCCTGCCGTAAAGCTCCTCAAGATAGTCACGTATCTGCTGTCCGGTGGCTTCATTTTTATCCTCACAGCCAGCCGCAGACACGACCATTATCAAAGAGACCAGCACAGCTGCCCATTTGCAAGACCTCATATCATCCCTCCCTTACGGAGCTATTCACCTATCATTTTACACTATTTTCCCACAAAGGTCAAGCAAAAAGGGGAAATTTTTCATTTCCCCCTGAAGCAATATTATCATTGGCTGCTCCCGCATATCCCGAACCACTGACAATCTCCGCATACCTCACTGAGCCTGCCGCAGCCGATTATGTTTCTCTCAGCTATTTCCCGGAGCTGCCGCCACTGTAGGATATCCCCCTCATCAAGTCCGCAAAGGCTGAGCACCGTTCTGTCATACCGCCCGGCTTTTGTGCCGCAGCTGTTCCCGGAGCTATGAGGGCAGCTGCCGCACAGCACGTCCCCTGAAAGCGTAAGGCGTATCTGCGTCTCACCGCTTCTCAGCATCTCTGTTATCCGCTCCATATTCGCCGTAAACTCCGGACTGTAGCCCATTCCCCTGAAAAAGCCGATACACAGGATATGGTGCGGACGCAGCTCAAAGCCTTGCATATTTCTTTATCCTGTCGGTCAGTATTATTGCCGCAGCCATTTTGATCAGGTCTATCAGAACGAACGGGATAACGCATAATTTAAGTGCAGCACCAAAGGTTATCGGCGAGTCATTGCTGCTGCTGACGTGCATGAACCAGAATGTTCCAAAGGCATAGCACACAGCAAGTCCCACGATCATTGCAGCTGTCCTGACGGAAAGAGCGGCTATTTTATTCTTTACTTGTATCCTTTCAGCCGCCCAGCAGATAAGTGCAATAAAAACAAATCCTACGATATATCCTCCGGTATAGCCGAGGAGTATCCCAAGACCGCCGGTAAATCCGCCGAAAACCGGCACTCCGACCGCACCGAGAAGTATGTACACAAGCACCGAGAAAAGCCCGTTCCTGCCGCCGATAAGACCTATGGTCATGAACACGGCAAAGGTTTGCAGAGTAAACGGCACTGTACCCGGTATCTGTATCCACGAGCAGACTGCGATAAGCACAGTCATCATCGCCGTCAGCACAAGCTCCTTCGTGGTGAAGCTTCTTCCTCTTTTAGTTTTTTCGATAACAGAATCCATAATTATTCCTCCTTTTTTTCATATTATACCACACCCGCCCTCTGTTGTCAACCATTTTCTTGAATTTCGGTGACAATGGTGACAAAAAAATGCTGAGAGCCGAAGCCCTCAGCAATTATCTTATTCTGCTTTACGAAAGTGCCGTACCCTCAGGGATAGAATCGTCCACAAATATCACCTTGCAGCCGCAGGCATTGTTGGACGCCGCAAGCAGCATTCCCTCACTCGTCACACCGGTTATGCGGACAGGCTTGAGATTAACGATAACGATTATCTTTCTGCCTATAAGCTCCTCCGGCTTGTAGTAATGCTTGATGCTCGAAACGATAACACGCTCCTTCAGACCGTCGAACAGGGTCAGCTTGTAGCAGTTGTGCGACTTGCGTATCTCCGTACACTTCAGTACCTTGCACACCCTCAGGTCAAGCTTTCCGAAATCGTCAAGCTCTATTTCGTCCTTTACCGGTGCTACAGGGTCAGGCTCACCGTATACAACAGTCTCCTCCTCAGTCTCCGGCTGAGTATCCTGCACAGCTGTCTCCTCCTCAGTCTTAGGATAGGAGAAGTCAAGAAGCCTCAGATAGCTCTCCTTGTTTATCGCATAGAGGAACAGGTAAAGTCTCGGACCTCTCTCCTTGCCCAGAAGCAGCTGATAAACGCTCTTGAAGAACTCTCCCTGCAATGCCTTCAAATTCTCAGCGTCCTCGCCGTATATCTTCTTCGGTATCGCATAAAGCTCTGTATTCAGCTCGTCAAGGGTATACTCGCTGCTGCTGAGATAATCGTGAAGAATGGTTATCATCTTTCTTCCGTCCTCAGAAAGTGAGTCGTATACCTCCCAGTTTCTGTTCGGAAGAAGCTTGTTCGCCTGCTCAGGAGCACAGTATTCCAGCCAGTTTCTCGCAAGCTCCAGTCTCTCGGCAAATTCCTCATGCTTGTACGGCTGATTTATCTTCTCAAACACAGTCTCCAGCATAGGCACGTTGAAATCCACGATAGAGCCGAGCTGAACCAGAAGATTCATCGGTACAGTCTGTATCTTCCTGTCAGTAAGCAGGCAATACTCGATTATTGAGCTTGTATGCTCGTCAGCTGTGCCGTTTATGTACTGCTCATACTGTCTGTCAAATTCGTGGTACTGTCTGAGTATGCCGTCATCAAAGCAGATATTGAACGCCTTGTTCGGCTCGACCTTTGAATAGAGCCACAGCAGCACCTCCGGCTGATACACCTTGAGAAGTGCGTCCGGGGTCAGGTTAAGACCCGATGAGCCGGACATCTTTCCGGTCGTACCCCTTATGCCTATGAACTCATAGCCCTTGAACATCGGTGCCTTTATGCCGAATATCTTATCCGCAATGACTCTTGCCGTATCGTAGGAGCCGTTGGGAGTAGCGTGATCCTTTCCGCCCGGCTCAAAGTCAACTCCCTCATAGAGCCACCGCATAGGCCAGTCTATCTTCCATGCAAGCTTGCAGTTCGTCTCACTGTTGAAATCAAAGCTGCCGCAATGACCGCACCTGCACTCATATTCAGCAATGCGTGTATCATCGCTGTACTTTGTTATCTTAGTTGTATCTCTGCCGCACTCTGAGCAGTATATCGACACAGGATAATAAGCCTCTCTCTCGCCCTCCTGAGCGTCCTGAGTACGGAATCCGTCGAGGATATCGAATATTTCTCCCCTCTTGTCAAGTGCTGTGAGGATATGCTCAGTGTACTTTCCGCTGCGGTACATCTCAGCCTGATGGCGGTATTCCATCTTTATGCCGAACCTGTCCATTGCCGCCTCAAACTCTTTTTCAAAGTATTCAGCGTAATTCTTCTCCTCAGTCCCGAACGGATTAGGTACGTCAACATAGGGTCTGCCGATATTGACATCGAAGCCCTCTGTTATCTTCTCAACGTTCACCGGCACCTTTCTCATTCTGTCGAACTCGTCCCACGAGAACAGGAGCTTGGACTTCTTCCCAGCCTTGCGGATAGCCTGTGCGACAAAAAGGGACGTTGCGATATCCCTGAAATTGCCGATATGTATTGAACCGGACGGACTTATGCCCGCTGCACAGACATATTCCTCCTTATCCGGATTACTGCGTATAAGCTCCTCTGCGATCTTTTCTGCCCAATGCATTTTATCTGCTTCCTTTCCGAAAACCTTTTCTTTCCGGGAAAACCGGAAAGTACCTATTGAATTATAGCATAAATCCTCAGCCGTGTCAAGGACTTGACCGAAAATCCCGTCAGCTTAACAGGAGGCTCCTGCAAAGGCTGATACCTGCTATCCGGGACAGCTTTCTGAAGAAAGGCTATGAAGAAATGTACGGCTGGCGGGGGAGATCAGTCCGCACCGCCGCCTATCGGGTTTATCTTTGCAGTAAGCTCAGTTACGACAAGCCTTGCGATCATAGTTACGGCTACTGCTTTTCTGTTGTAATCAAAGCTCCGGGTCTGCTCATAGCGTGCCATGATTATATTATCTATCGCCGACTGCTTTTCCTCGCCCTCCAGAAATTCGATATCCGCCCTTCCCATAACGCATTTGTACCGCATTGTCACGTCCTTTTTCTCGGTAATGCAGTCCATTTCAAGCGGAATATCCATCTCAAATGAGCATTTTCTGTTCTGCTTCATCAGTCCGTACTTTCTGCCAGCCATAGCCCCGTGTACGTAGAAAGCAATCTGCCGTCCGTTTTCCGGGTCATCAGTCACAGTGTAGGCGAAATTCATCGGCACTATATACGGATGATCGCCGTCAGCAAGCCCTATCCTTATGATATCACATTCGTCTATGATACTGAGTATAGTCTCCGGATCAGTGACCTCCCTGTCCCTGCGTCTCATCTTCTGCCGAGGCTCGTATCGTCATAGCTCACACTATCGTGTGCGAGGATATAGTCATAGATCTCCTGTACTGTGGTGAATGCAGTACCAACGTAGCTGTCCGCACAGCCATAGTAGAGAGCGATCCTGCCTGTCTCTGAATCAGTGAGTGCCGCACACGGGAAGCAGACATTCGGAACGAAGCCTCTCTCCTCATACCACTCCTCAGGAGTGAGCACGTAATCAGTGCAGCGGTGGAGTACCTTTGACGGCTCGTTGATGTCGAGTATAGCCGCACCGATACTGTAAACATAGCCGTTGCAGGTATTGCATACGCCGTGGTAGAATATCAGCCAGCCCTTGTCAGTCTCGATAGGTGCAGCACCGCCGCCTATCTTGAGACCCTCCCACCAATTGCCGGACTTGCCCATAACATGGCGGTGACGTCCCCAGAACTCCATATCAGGGCTTTCACTGACGAAGATATCGCCGAATGCGGTGTGTCCGTTGTCGCAGGGACGTGAGAGCATAACGAAATTGCCGTTTATCTTCCTCGGGAACAGCACAGCGTTGCGGTTATACGGCAGAAACGGGTTCTCAAGTCTTGTAAAGGTCTTGAAATCCTTAGTCTTTGCCATACCGATAGCCGCACCATACATATCCTGACACCACATGGTATAATATGTATCCTCGACCTTTACAAGTCTTGGATCATAGGCATATATCGGCTGGAACGGCTCTCCGCTCTCGTCGATGAACTGTATCTTCTCCGGCTCGAAGCTCCAGTGGATAGCGTCCTTGCTCGTACCGAAGTAGATGTGTGATACTCCGTCACGCTGCTCGCCTCTGAATACTCCGACAAAGCCGTCGCCGTAGGGCATTACAGCACTGTTGAAGATACGTGCGACGCCGGGGAGAGGATTTCTCCCGATTATCGGGTTCTCCGAGTATCTCCATATAGGGCCGGCACAGTTCTCCGGCTTATCCTGCCACGGGATATTCGGCAGCGGTGAGGAAAGTAATCTGATGTCTGACATAATAAACACGCTCCTTAAAATTTCTTAAATTATAAATTAAATAATTCCGTTTCCGATGATTCAATTATAGCATTGTTTTCCGCATTTGTCAAGTCCTTTTTGCAAATTACTCACTTAATTTTTAATATTATTTTATTTTAATTAAGTTAAACACTGATTAAATAATCACAATGATTTTATTTTTCGGAAATATGTAGATTTTTTCCCGGTATTATTGTATAATGTAGGTATATGCTCCCCTCTGCGGCGATACACCATATCTGCCGGCAGAGCACGACAAAGGCGAGTATACATCTTTGAAACGGAGAGGATACTATGACTATACAGGATCTTGTAAACGGAATCACGGGCGGTCGTTTCGATGAACAGCTGACCACCCTCTATGGCAGCGGCGGAGAATTTGACAGTGAGCTTCTCAGGCAGAGAGCAAGGTATCTCAACGCCGCAGAGCAGTTCTCACGGCTTTATCCGGAGTGCGACGAGGTAAGGATATTCTCCGCTCCCGGACGCACTGAGGTGGGCGGAAACCATACCGATCACCAGCACGGCTGTGTGCTCGCAGCTGCGGTGAATACCGATGTTATCGCAATTGTTGCAGTTACCGATGATGATGTGATACGCATAAAGTCGGAGGGCTATCCGGAGGATGCTGTGGAGCTTGACTCACTTGAAAAGCGTACCGATGAAGAAGGAACATCTGCCGCCCTGATAAGGGGTATTTCTGCCAGATTTGCTCAGATCGGTGCAAAGCTGACAGGCATACGTGCGTACACCACCTCAGAGGTGCTCAGCGGCAGCGGACTTTCCTCATCAGCGGCTTTTGAGAATCTTGTCGGCACGATCATCGACCGCTGCTTCAACGGCGGAAAAGCCGGTGCAGTTGAGATAGCCAGGATCGGACAGTACGCAGAGAATGAGTATTTCGGCAAGGCAAGCGGGCTCATGGATCAGATGGTAAGCTCAGTAGGCGGCTTCGTTGCGATAGATTTTGCCGATCCTGCCGAGCCGGTCATTGAGCCGGTGAGCTTTGATTTTTCCGGTGCAGGCTATTCGCTTTGCATTACCGACACAAAGGGCAGCCATGCCGATCTTACGCCTGATTATTCAGCAGTTCCGGCTGAAATGCACTCTGTCGCTGAGGCAATGGGCAAGAGCTTTCTGCGTGAGGTCGAGGAAGACGATTTTTACAGCAGTCTTCCGGAGCTGAGAAAAAAATGTACGGACAGGGCTATCCTCCGGGCTGCACATTTCTTCGGCGAAAATGAAAGAGCCGTGCTTGAAGCACAGGCTCTCAGGTCAGGTGATCTGAATGAATTTTTCCGCATTGTGAATGAATCCGGCGAATCCTCATCGCAGCTTTTGCAGAACCTCTACTCTGCAAGCCGCCCGCAGTATCAGGAGATCCCCCTTGCACTCATGCTCAGCAGGAGATTTCTCAAGGGAGCAGGTGCTTCAAGAGTACACGGCGGCGGATTTGCAGGCACGATACAGGCGTTCGTTCCGGAATATCTCGCAAAAGCCTATGCCTCGGAGCTTGACAGAGTATTCGGCGGGGGAAGCTGTCATATACTGCGTATAAGACCCGTCGGCGGCACTGAGCTGACGCTGAAGTGATCAGAGCACATCGACCCCGGTAACTGTAAGCACACCGTCTGCAACGTGAAAATGTATATCGTATCCGGCAAAGCTCATGCTGTATTCCCGGTCGTCATTCTGGTATGAGGGGCGTGGGTCGTCAGCAAGGCACTCCACAGCTGCGGTACGCTTTTCCTCCGGGAGGACGGTCAGCAGCTCCTCCGGGAAGTCCACCTCAAGATGATAGCCGGTCTGTGTGTCGGAGAAGCCTCCGGCTGCGTCGGGCTTGCAGTCGGCGTGGGGCAGATACGGCTTTATGTCATATATCGGCGTATTATCGAGGATATCAACGCCGGAAACGTGTATTATAGTTCCCTGCGGAGTTTTTTCAAGTCCCTCAAGCTTCACACACGAAAGTCCGAGCGGATTCGGTCTGAACGGCGAGCGTGTCGCAAAAACGCCCATTCGCCTGTTGCCTCCGAGCCTCGGAGGACGTACAGTCGGCGACCATCCAGCCATGTGCGACTGCGTGAAGTCAAATATGAGCCACAGGTAGGTGTAGCCCGTTATACCACGAAGTGCGTCGTCATTGCGGTATTCCGGGGTAAAAATTATCCGTCCGAGAAGAGACGGTGCTCTTCCGCTCTGCCGGGGGATACCGAATTTTTCCGTAAAATCCGTCCGTATGTACGCTATAGGTCTTAGTACGACCCCATTTTCTTTATTTTCCATCTGTTCCCTCCCGGAGCAGTGCTCATAATTATTTTAATTTTCGGGGGACATCTTTCTGAAGAAAGATGTCCCCCGTTGACAAATGTGATATTCTGTATCAGTTCTCGTCAGACTCGCTGTCGATACGGAACGGGTCGTTGACCGAGGCTGTACTCTCAGCAGCGTCCTGAAGCGTAAGGTCTATCTCGATATCAGCACCTGCACGGGAAATAGTCAGCGTTACCTCGTCGCCTGCCTTATGCTGATTCTTTATCTTGTTAAGCTCCTCAGCTGTTGTTATCGCCTCGCCGTCGATACCGATTATGATATCGCCTATCTGTATCCCAGCCTTTTCAGCCGCACTATCCTCTGCTACGCTCTGTACGTATACGCCCATAGGGACGTTGAGATAGCGTGAATAAGCCTCGGTTATATCCTTTGAGGTGATACCGATCTGAGGTCTGCCGGTAACGTGCTTATAATTGATAAGGTCGTCGATTATGACCTTTGCATTATTTATCGGTATCGCAAAGCCAAGCCCCTCGACTGATGCAGAGCCGTAGCTTGACGACATCTTTGCAGAGTTGATGCCGATCACCTGACCGCAGCTGTTGAGCAGAGGGCCGCCGGAGTTTCCGGAATTTATCGCAGCATCGGTCTGTATAAGGGTCATATCCTTCTCATTTATAGATATCTCACGGTTCAGTGCTGACACAATACCGCTTGAAACAGTGCCGAAAAGCTCGAATCCAAGCGGATTACCGACTGCGATCACAAGCTCCCCCACTCTCAGGTCGTCGCTGTCGCCGAATTCTGCCGGAATAAGCCCGTTCTCATCGACCTTGAGCACAGCAATATCCGTCTCTGAATCATATGCGATTATCTTAGCGTCATGCTCCGTCTCATCGCTGAACAGTACCGACACCTCGACCGCTTCACCGCAGTTATACTCGCTGTCATCGAACACAACATGGGCATTTGTCACGATATATCCGTCGTCGGTCATTATGATACCCGTACCAGTACCGGTGATGTTCTGGGTATTTGTCTCGGTCTTTATTCCGCCCCAGCCCCACGTATTATAGGTGCGTGTATACTCAAACGTCGAGGAAACACCGACAACTGACGGCATAATCTCGTCAACTATATCCGGTAGATACTTTGCGTCCCTGCGTGCAGCTATAGAGAAAAGGCTCATAGTCTCATCGCCTGCCTCAGTCTGTGTCTCCTCCTCAAACGGAACAGTAACATTCTCTGTAGTCTGCTGCATCACATTTTTCTCAGGAGCCTGCTGGATCAGCGTATCTTCGCTCTCCTCCACCTGAAGCATATCCGCATTGAGGTACTTATAGACCTGGTAGGCACCGCCGCCGGCAGCCGCAAGACAAAGCACCGCCGCAAGAGCCTTCAATCCGCCGTGATTGTTCTTCTTCGGCGGCTCAGGAGAGGGATACCCCGAAGAGCTATAATGACTATACCTGTGGTCAGCTCCGTCACTCTCCGGCTCTGCGGTATAGGAATAGCTGTACTCCGCCGCACCTGAGCTGCTGCTCTCCGCTGCCTCTGTATTATCCCTTTCGTTGTTATACAGTTCCGACATTTTATCTGCTCCTTTATCCGATATAAAATATTTCAGAAATCTCTTTAATTACTATTATACGCATTATTGTGATAAAATTATGATAATATCAGAAATACTGAATAAAAAGGAAACAAAAACGTCCCCGAAGGGACGTTTTTTACATCACTTTATCTTAGCGAGAGTCTTGTTCATGAACCTTCCGCTGCTGACAACAAATCTCTTGTGAGTGCCGCTGCCGATAGCTCCGCAGCTGTCGAACGCCCTCACCTCAAAGGAAAGCTCTCTGCCGTCCACGGCGGTCAGCTCTGCCTCGGCGTATATGCTTATACTTCCCGGTGATGCGGAGGTGTGCCTGATATTCAGCTCCGTACCGACCGTAGTCTCATCTCCCTCAAGATACTCCGCAACGCATGAGCACGCAGCCTTTTCCATAAGTGCAGCCATTGACGGCGTTGAAAATACCTCAAGACTTCCGCTGCCGACGTTCTTTGCGAGCATCTCCTCGGTAACTGATGTGATCTCAGCTCTGCCAATGATCCCTGGTGTAATGTCCTTCATATTTACTTCTCCTGTTCTGGATTTATTCAGCCATTTTTGCTTGCTTCAAGCACTTCCTCCGGTATCGGACAGGGCGACATCACCTCTCCGATAACTCTGTCATAGGTCAGCACATCAAGCTCCTCGTTGTCGGGAGTACCGTCGTTATAGTCAGTAGAATATACCGGTACAGTCTCCATAAGCTCGTTCATCTTTCTGATGAAGGCATCCTGCGGAGCGTCGATGATATTCATGAGCACATACGGCATATAAAAGAACGACACCGGCTCCTCCGGTACGCATGAATAGTCCGCACCATAGTTGCTCCAGATGAAATATCTCTGCTCAAAGAGCACGCTGCAGCTCTCGCCGTTCATGTTCATTGTGTGGTAAACGCTGCCCTCACCCCTGAGCGACGGGAAATGGTCGCCCACGAAGAATACAAGCGTAGGCTCGTCGATATCCTCAAGTGCGGCAAGAAAATCCGTTATGCACTCGTTGGTATGCGATATCCACGTCAGGTAATTCCCGAACTCATCCTCCGGATCCTCACCCTGATTATAGGGCTGGTGGTTCTGCATGGTAGTTGTGTGGATATATATTGGTTCGTCCGTAGTATCAACAAGGTCAAGAAGCTGATCGAACACAGTCTTATCGTCAACGTAGGTGCCGAAATACTCCACCGGCACGGTGAAATCCGTCTGATCGTCCGACTCGTGGAATATCATCTTGTCGAAGCCGAATTCACCATAGATACGCTGGCGGCTGTAGAACGAGCTGTTGAACGGGTGAACGTAGGCTGTGGAATATCCCCAGCTCTTGTAATACTGTGCAAGTGCAGGCTGCTCCCTGTCTGCAAGCACTCTCTGCGGCATATTCGGAGTATTCAGCCCCCTCACTGGAAGTCCGAACATCAGCTCGAACTCAGAGCGTACCGTCCAGCTTGCGTAGGTCGGAGTTATCGCAGTACCGCCGTAGCCGGACTCCCTCGCAGCGTCAAAGCCCTCATAATAGCTGTTATCAACGCCAAGCTCGTCAAACACACGGAAATCCGCATACGCCTCGCTCATGACGACGATAACATTCGGCTTCGTACCGCTGCCGAAGCTGCCCTCAGCTATTTCCGGCTCATTTGTTATCTCAGATACATAATCCTGATTATAATTATCCGGCTCAACAAGTCTGTTGGCATAGCTCTCAGAAGCCGTCTCCACAAGGAATGCAAGGAAGCTGTTGTTTGAAAACTTCTCATTGAGCAGAAAGTCGTTCGTTGAAGCCGTAGTGTCAAGCCCGAAAACTGAATATACGGAGCTGTAGAACGACGGCAGGACGATCAGTGCCGCACAGGGAACTGCACAGATCAGCATAGCGATCACACGCCTCATAGGTCTCATGCGGAGCTTCGGGTCAAGCCAGAACATGAGCAGCACGAACGCTATGACTATTGCACAGTATATCAGCAGCCGGGGCGTGATCTTTATATACGCAAATGATGTCAGGCTCTTGACGCTGCGGATAAGTTTCATATCCGAAAGTATCAGATGGTTGCCGTTCGTGCCGTACTTGAACAGCTCAGTGATGCTCAGAGCCATGTAGATAAAGCTCTGAACGGCGGCTGACAGCCAGATCTTCCTGAAGACAGCTGACAGGAACACAAAGATCACGGCAGCTATCACGATATCGAACAGCACGACAGTCGGTCTTTCGGCAGCGAACCTGAAAAAGCTGCTGACGTACTTGAACTGATTTATCTCAGCCATTGCCGTTATGAACACAGGAAAGATGAGCATAAGCAGCAGACCGAGAGCACCATGACGGCTGCTGCTCGCTTCACGCTTTCTGCTGAAGCTGTCTATTCTCTGCCTGAGTGCAGGGAAACGTGGTGACTTTTGCATTTTTTCGCTCATGATATCCGTCCTTTATGTAATTAATTGTATCAGATCTATCATTTTATGCAGGGGAAAGAAAAGCACAGCCGTGCAGTCGGATATTCCCCTGTACTATAAATATAACACAATATCACAAAGGATTCAAGTCCTCCGGAAAAATATCATCAGTTTATCACCATTTTCGGCTTTTTGGTAATAGTGTACGGAATTGTAAGCCCGGTTTTGTGCAGTTTGCTACTGCTCCGACACCGACTTCAGCCAGCCCTTGCTCTCAGCGTCACTGATAATGCCCTTTATAAGCTCCGAAAGCTCGTCGGACGCTGTGAAATACTGCATATTCCGCTTTATTACCTGCTCCTTGCTTATGCTGTGCTCCCGCCATGACTGTCCGTCACGGGTATAGTTGAGCAGGAGCGGCTGCAGCCTGTCGAGGACTGCCGCAAATCTTGAATCCGGTGTCTGCGAATCCTCAAATTCACGCCACAAAGCATAGAACTCGTCCCTCTGGTCGTCCGGAAGAAGCCCGAAGATACGCCGTGCGGCACGCTCCTCACGCTCAGGCTTGGACTTGTAGCCCTCCTCGTCATAGCAGTAGGTATCGCCGGCGTCTATCTCAACAACATCATGCAGAAGAACCATTTTTATAACGTGAGAAATATCGACCGGCTCGTTGGAATACTCCGCAAGGAGAAACGCCATTATCGCAAGGTGCCAGCTATGCTCTGCGTCATTCTCCTTTCTGTCCTCATGGAGAACGTATGTCTGCCGGTAAAGATTCTTCATTTTGTCAAGCTCAAGCATGAAGCTGAGCTGCTTTCTCAGCCTTTCTGCCATTTCAACATCATTCATATCAAAGACCTCCTGTAGATTTATCATATGACCATTCCGCCGTTTACCGCAAGCACCTGACCGGTGATGTAATCTGCCTGCCCGGAGCAGAGAAACGCCGCTGCGTCAGCTATATCCTCCGGTCTGCCGAAACAGCCGAGCGGTATCTCGTCACGTATCGTTTCAAGCTCGTCCGGCGTGAAACGGCTGTTCATCTCCGTCATAATGAACCCCGGTGCTATGCAGTTCACTCTTATCCCGGACGGGGCGACCTCCTTTGCAAGTGCCCTGGTGAAGCCGATAAGACCCGCCTTTGAGGCTGAATAATCCACCTCACACGACGCTCCGCACTGCCCCCACATAGAGGAGATATTGATGATATACCCGGATTTCCGGTCTATCATTCCCGGAAGGACAGCTCTTGCACAGTTCATCGCTCCGGCAAGATTCACGCTCAGTATACGGCTGCTGACCTCCTCAGAGATATGCGTAAAAAGTCCTATCTCCGATATGCCGGCGTTGTTTATCAGTACGTCCGGAGTGCCGAGCCTGCCGAGTGTCTCCTGGACTGCTTTCCTGTCGGCAACATCAAAGCCCACAGCCTCGCCGTGTATCTCCGCCGCAAGCTCCTCCGCCATGTCTCTGCTGCCCGACCAGCACACGTATACAAAGTACCCCTCACCGGCAAGGCGGCGGCTTATCGCTTCCCCGATACCGCCCGCACCTCCGGTAACTACCGCTTTCTTCATCGTATCACCTCTTCACATATGGGCATCTCTAAAAACCCGTTTGGGTAAGGAAAAACAGATAGGTGCGGCAGATGCAGGGAAAGCTCCCGAAGGTGTGCTGTCGCACTCCGGGGGAATTTGACACAGCAGACGTCGTGCATAGCTGTTTTTTTTCAAAAGGGTTTTCAGAGATGCCCATATATCATTATACCACTGTACACAAAAAAATCAAGCCCCCCGCCGCTGCGACAGCTATCCGTACTATAAGCAGCAGCAGACGAAGCCCCCTCTCCGCCGGTGAGCCTGTTATGAACAGCTCCGCAAGCGAGCCGCCGTCAAGTCCCGGATACGGGAGAAGATTGTATATCCCGGCTGTGAGACTAAGCTGCATGAATGCTCCGTAATGTCCGGAAATAGCCGATATACCGGCAGCCGCAAGATTCACAAAGGGGCCTGCGAGCAAAACTGCCGCCTCAGCAGCGGTATTGCCCGGCTGCTCGGACTCCATCATTATCCCGAAGCCGCTAAGCTCCAGAGCTGTTATCCTGCCGCCTGATAAATACACCGCCGCAGCGTGTCCCAGCTCGTGCATGACGGATACGGCGTAAAAGCACAGTATCAGCCGGCTGCTCCGTAAAAGGAACATCACAGCGTTGAGAAGCAGGAACGAAAACCTTATCCTCAGCCTCACAGCTGCCCCAGATACTCAAAAAGCCACGATACCGGATTCGGGATAAGCTCGTCTGCCGCCGAGGAAAGCTCCCGCAGCAGCGAAACAAGTCCTTTCCCGGTATCCGGCATGGCTATGTCAATGCACACGAGCACTACTGCCGCAAATATGCAAACCGCCGTCTGGACTGCCGCAATATCGCTCAGCCTTGTCCTCTCCTCCGCTAAATCGTCCTCAGCAATAAAGCCCTCCGCTCCGTTTGCTGTGATATCCTCGATATTATCCATATCCGCCCTCCATTTCATTGCATTTCCAATGGAATTATATTACTGATATGGTGATTTTAGAATAAATTTCATGGTTTGCACACAATATTTTCGTCACCCTTACGCTGTACTGTAACATTCTCTTAATTGACATACTACGACATATATGTTAAAATAATACTGTATAGACAGCTCTTTTGCTACATATACCTTATTAAAAACAGCATTAAATTAAAAACAGCATTAAAGACAGCAAAACATTAGGAGGACTTTAAGTGAGATATAAAAAACACTTCCGTTCCGTTTTTTCTGCATTCCTCGCAGCAGCTCTGCTCCCGGCTCTGACCGGCTGTGCTGAGGAGGTCGAGGAGATACCGCCGGCACCGGTAATTACTCCCCCGGAGACATTCATCTTCGACTGGCAGGAGCCGTATAAGATCATTCTCGATGAATTTCAGGGCTCTGAAGGCTTCAGTGAAGCTGATTCCAGATTCGACCTGCGTGATATCACAGGCGACGGCATTCCTGAGCTTTTTATCTCCCCGGATACCCAGAAGCTGACCCACTGCCGGATATACAGCTATTCAGGCGGTGCTGTATCCGAGCTTGGCGAGTACGGCAGCGAAGGCTGTCTCCCGTGGCTGCCGGAGAGAGATCTGTTCAACGATGAATTTGTGGGAGATTCCTACATTATCGGAAAATATATGTTCCTTGAAAACGGTGAATTCAAGACCTACCTGTCCTATGCCGACAACAGCTCTGCGGCTGCGTCAGGTGCGGTCATTATCCATGAGATAAACGGCGAATCTGTAACTCTACCGCAGTATGATGCGGCTATGGCGGAGTTCGATGAGGCTGCCCTGATAAAGCTCGGCAGACGGTTTACCTTCGGTGCTGCTGCTGTGGAATACGGTCTGCACTCCTCAGAGGCATGGGGCAGAGTGCTGACCGAAAAACAGAGGGCACAGCTCAGCGACAAACTCAGCTCGGAGCTTGTGAACGAAAAGGCTTCTCACGCAGGGGCTATTTATGCCGCATTTGAGCTTTGTGACCTGAACGATGACGACGTTCCGGAGCTTGTTATCTCTGACGGACAGGGTGAGCACAGCGAATGCAGGATATTCTGCTTCACAGGCGATACGCTTGAGGATCTGACTGAGATAAAGGACAGCTTCGGTGCGTCCGGGTGCTTCACTCTTGACCTTGAAAACAGCGTATTTTTCACTGATACCTCATCAGGCAGGTCGGTGTCGAGTATGCTCGGAAGCGAGGGGCTTACGGACTTCGTTCCGTCAGACAGTCTTGCTGTATGCGGCAGAAAGCTCCTTCTTACTGAGAATAATATCAGCTCCGCACTTGATTCAGGACTTTCCGGAAATGCCGGAAATGATGATACAGAGGGCAGCAACTCTACAGACGATACTGCCGGTGACGATGAAGGCAGTGAAGATACGCCGGATTTTTCCGATGATGATGCCGGGCTTGCAGCTTCGGAGGCATGAGCTGAATGGCTAAGTCAAGATACAGCTACGTCTGCAACCAGTGCGGCTATGAAAGCTCGAAATGGAACGGAAAATGCCCGTCATGCGGTGCGTGGAACAGCTTCGAGGAAGAGCTTTCAGATACCTCGTCAGCTCCCGGACGCTCAGCCGGTCAGGCAATACCTGATCTTTCAGGAAGTATACTGGAGCTTGAGGATATCGGTGCAGAGGCAGATATCCGCTACGATACAGGTCTTGGAGAGCTGAACAGAGTCCTCGGCGGGGGACTTGTCAAGGGCTCGCTTGTGCTCCTCGGAGGCGAACCGGGTATAGGAAAAAGCACGATATTGCTGCAAATATGCCAGTTTCTCGGACAGGAGCACTCGGTACTCTACATCTCCGGCGAGGAATCCGCACGGCAGATAAAGCTCCGTGCAAAGCGGCTTGGTGTCGATACTGAGAACCTGTATATCCTTACTGCCACGGATGCTGAGGCAATTGCCGAAACTATTTCCTCCTCCGCCCCGGATATCGCAATAATCGACTCGATACAGACCATGAGTATCGGCAGGATATCGTCAAGTCCGGGCAGTCTGACACAGGTAAGAGAGTGTACAAATCTGTTCATGCACACTGCCAAAAGTCAGGAGATACCAGTCATAATCGTCGGTCATGTCAACAAGGACGGTGCTATCGCTGGGCCAAAGGTCATGGAGCATATCGTTGACGCTGTGCTGCACTTTGAGGGTGAGCGCCACCAGAGCTACAGGATACTCCGTGCAGTGAAGAACCGCTTCGGCTCGACCAATGAAATAGGTGTGTTTGAAATGCTCGACAAAGGGCTTGCGGAGGTCGCCAATCCCTCGCAGATGCTTCTCTCCGGCAGACCGCATAACGTCTCCGGTACGTGCGTTGCGTGCGTAATGGAGGGTACACGCCCGATACTTGCCGAGGTACAGGCACTTGCCGCAAAGACAAGCTACTCCGCTCCACGGCGTATGGCGACCGGCTTTGACTACAACAGGCTCTACATAATCATAGCCGTTCTCGAAAAGCGGCTTGGTCTGTTCATGGGCTCGCTCGATATATACCTGAACATCGTCGGCGGTTTCAGACTCGATGAGCCGGCAGGCGATCTCCCGGTCGCAATGGCTCTTTACTCAGGGATCATGGACAAGCAGATAGACGAGGAGCTTATCGCATTCGGTGAGATAGGTCTTGGCGGCGAGGTGCGCTCTGTACCGCACATCTCCCAGCGTATCAGAGAGGCGGAGCGTATGGGCTTTAAGACCTGCGTAATTCCGAAGCAGTCAGCCTCCTCGATAGATATAAAGGAATATGGTATAGAGATAGTGCCTGTATCATCGCTCAGGCAGGCGTTTTCTCTCATAAAATGAGGTTTTCAATGAGATATCCATGTTGTTTTCTTCTCTGTGCAGGGCTTTGCTGCACCATTCTCCCCGGCTGTTCAGCCGGCAGCTCATCAGTACAGAGCAGCAGCTCCGAAAGCGGACTTCCGGCAGAAGCTCTACAGGCTGTCACTGACTACTTCGACGGATATAATACAGCTGATCCGCTGAAGGTCGTGCAGTCGTACACTCCGGCAGCATTCCTCGAAGCTGAGAAAAATTCGGGCAGCTATGATGAGTATATCGCTGAAACAGCGGCAACTATCGCCGAGGCGGTGCATTATTGGGAGGATGTCTACGGCGATGGTGCAAGAGTGCAGCTTGATGAGGTCGTGTCCGCCTCTCAGCTGACACAGGACAGCTTTCAGGATATCGAGCGCTACATAAAGCTCGATTTCTTCTCCGAGGATTATGAAATATCAGTCGTTCAGGGCTATGAGGCGGATATCGTGTACTCCGTCTCCGGGTCGGAGCTGACCGAGTCCGAGGAGGTCGGGGTGTGCCTTGTCGAGATCGAAAATGACGGCTGGAAGATGATATTCGATTCGCTTTCAGGGGTAAGGAGCTATCTTGAGGAGTATGACACGTACTATGACGAACCGCAATAAATAATTATATTAACTATATTTATCTATTGATTTATCAGTGAAAATCTGGTATAATATCTGGTGTAGCATGGTCTGCTGGGGCGTAGCCAAGCGGTAAGGCAACAGACTTTGACTCTGTCATCCCGTGGGTTCAAATCCCGCCGCCCCAACCATTGATCTCATGCTATATCAGAATAAAATGAGCATCGGGGAAAGCCTTTACGCAGAAGGCTTTTCCCCGAAACCATTTATATTACCTGCACAGGCGAATATATACACAGCTTCCCCGAAAGAGAGGAACAAATGTCACCAATTATCGAAATAAAAAATGTTACCAAGGAATTTAAGGTACTCAACCGCCGGGAGGGGCTGAGGGGCAGCCTGAAAGACCTCTTCTCCCGTGACTACAGGACGGTTCGTGCCGTGGACAACATTTCCATGGATATCGAGCAGGGCGAGATCGTCGGCTACCTCGGCCCGAATGGTGCCGGAAAGTCAACCACAATAAAGATGATGACCGGTGTCCTCGAACCGACTTCGGGAGAGATACTCGTCGGAGGCAATGTCCCTTATCAGAACCGGACGAAAAATGCCCAGGAGATCGGCGTTGTATTCGGACAGCGTTCCCAGCTCTGGTGGGCACTTCCGCTTGTGGAATCCTTCCGGCTGCTCAAGGATATTTACCAGATCTCAGATGCGGACTATGATAATATGCTTGCTCTGTACCAGTCGCTTGTGGACATTGAGCCGCTCCTGCATAAGCCGGTGCGTCAGATGTCTCTCGGTCAGCGTACTCTCAGCGATATCCTTGCAGCATTCCTGCATGATCCGAAAATTGTTTTTCTCGATGAGCCGACTATCGGGCTCGATGTGTCGATGAAGTCAAAGATACGGACGCTGATACACGCCCTAAATCGTGAAAAAAAGACGACTGTTATCCTGACAACGCATGATATGGGCGATGTGGACGCACTTTGCCGGCGGATAGTCATTATTGACAAGGGAAAAATGCTCTACGACAACGATATTGAGCACCTGAAAGGTTTTTTCGGCTCGTACCGTACCCTGAAAATCAGGGTAGACGGCGATCTGAAGACACAGGCTGACGTGATACAAAACGCACTTAGGGACTTTTCGGTTTCTGCCGATGATGAGTGGATATCCATTCTGGTCGATGAGGAGAAAGCGAAGGTCATTGACGTACTCGGTCAGCTCCAGAGATCTTTCAGCCTTCGTGATATGCAGCTTGAAGAAATTTCCACCGAGGAGGTCATCAAAAAGATATACGAGGAGGGTGTCCAGTGAAGCTGAAAAAATACCTCACCCTCACCCGTGCCGGTATCATCGAATCGCTCCAGTTCCGTTTGGCAACGGTAGTCATGGTGATAGGCAATATTCTATATCTGATAGTTGTTTATTTCCTGTGGAAAGCCATTTACGCCTCCTCCGGAACAGATATCGTAAATGGCATGACATTCTCCGATACGCTGATATACTTAGTGCTTGCAACCGCACTTTTCAACTTCATGGAGATGTACACAGTCTGGGAGATAGGGCGGAGCATTCAGTCGGGCAAGATCGTCCTCGACCTGCTAAAGCCGATAGAGTACCGGCGCTATCTCTTCTGGTCGTACTCCGGCTCGTTTATAACGCAGTTTTTCTTCACCTTCCTGCCGACCTTCATCATCGTAGCAGCCGTGACCCACGGGGCAATACACCTTGGTCTGAATCTGCTTTTCTTCGTAATATCGGTCGTTATGGCAGTGTCGATAAACTACAGCATCGACTTTCTGGTCGGGACGATATGCCTGTACACTGAGTCGATATGGGGCATCAACATCATGAAACAGGTGATAGTTCTCCTGCTTTCGGGTGCGACGATACCTATTGCATTCTTCCCCGAACCGCTGAAAACTATCGTGTACTACCTGCCGTTCCAATCGATCTATAATGCACCGCTCTCAATTCTGCTTGACGGAACTCCGCAGCCGCAGACAGTGCTTGTCACTCTCGGAACACAGCTTCTCTGGTGCATTGTGATGATGATACTCAGCAGGCTCTTCTGGAAGATCTCGCTCCGGCAGATAACCGTGAATGGAGGCTGAGATATGAAACGAAAAGGCTTAGGCTTCTATTTCCGGATATACTGCAAGATACTCGCACAGGACTTAAAGAGCAAAATGAGCTACCGTGCGGATTTCATCATTTCCACCATTGGTATGATCTTCACCAATATTTCGGGCTTTATCAGCTTTTGGATCCTCTTCCGGAGCTTTCCGTCGATCAACGGCTGGAGCTACTATGAAATGCTGTTTCTATACGGCTTTTCGCTTGTTTCGCTCACGCCAGTACAGTGCTTCTTCGATAATAACTGGAGTCTGCGGCAGTATGTCTACTCCGGCGATTTCATCAAATACTGCTTCCGGCCGATAAATTTGTTTTTCTACTATCAGTCGGAGGTCTTTGACATCAAGGGGCTTGGTCAGCTCGCATTCGGTATCGGTACTCTCGCATATTCGTGGGCGAAGATCGGACTTGCGTTCACTCCGCTCATGCTGCTGAAAATGATAGTGTTCCTGATAACTGCGTCACTTATCATGATCGCTCTGCAAAATGC
Source organism: Ruminococcus sp. (assembly GCA_017475555.1). GTDB lineage: Bacteria > Bacillota > Clostridia > Oscillospirales > Ruminococcaceae > Ruminococcus. The sequence continues at coordinate 132,059 of JAFVFL010000019.1, read as the reverse complement.
GGCGGCGGCGACGTGCTTCTGGATACAGAATTCCTTCTACGTGCTGGACTTAGCATTCCGGTTCAAGGACTATGCGAAATATCCGATAACGATATTCAGCCCGGTATTCCGCTTTATTTTCACATTCGTCATGCCAATAGCGTTTATCGCCTACTACCCGAGCCTTGTGATACTTCGTCCTGATGAAGTACCGCTGCTCTCATGGCTGTCACCAGTTTTTGGAGTTGTTTTCTTCCTTATCAGCTACAGGATATGGATGTATGGTGCGACGAAGTACAGCGGTACAGGGTCATAAAAAATACAGTCTGTGCAGACGCACAGGCTGTTTTTATTGCAGTCGGAATCCGTCTGCATTTTTTATACACGCAAAAAAGAGCTGTGCAACGAGAAGTTACACAGCTCTATAAATCATATTATGTTACTCAAAGCATTGTCGCTTTCAGGATTACTCCTTTACACCACCGAGTGCAACACCAGCAATGATAAATCTGGAGAGCAGTACGTAGATGATAACGATAGGAAGTATCGAAAGAGCGATAGCAAGGTAAATAGCACCATAATCAGTGAACTTATCCGAAGCCTGGATAGCAGAAACCATCATCGGGAGAGTCTTCTGCTTGAACTTTGAAGAAATAAGTATCATGTTAGGTGTATAGAAGTTGTTCCAGCTTGCTATGAAGGCGAAAATAGCCTGTACAGCGATAGCCGGCTTCATCATCGGGATCGCAATTGAAACAAAAGTCCTGAACTCACTGCATCCGTCTATTCTCGCAGCCTCAACGATATCAAGAGGGAACGAGGACTTCATGTATGAACGCATGAAGTATACAACAGCAGGTGCTGCAATAGCCGGGAGTATGAGCGGCCAGTATGTATCTGTGAGGTGAAGCTTGAGCATGAAGTTTACGAAACCGGCAGATGTAACCTGCATTGGAACCATCATTACCAGAAGTATTACGGTATATGAGATCTCCTTGAGCTTGAAGTCATATACATGGATTCCGTAAGCTGTCATAGCTGAGAAGAACACTGTAAAGACAGTTGAGAAACCGGTTATGATGAACGAGTTTCTGTAACCTATCCATACATTGTAAACTGTGTTGTAGTTTACGTCCTTGAAAAGCTTAGTGATATTCTTTCCAAGATTTGTACCCGGGAGGAAAGATACTCCGTTAGCGATCGAAGATGACTCACGAGTAGCGTTGATTATAAGAATGTAGATCGGGAGAAGACATATAATGGTCAGTATAATGAACCAGATAGTCAGAATAATGGACTTAGTCCTGAGCTTGGCGGTATAGCTGCCCTTGTCCTCGCCGTAAACTGCTTTCATTTTACTCATATCGACAGACCTCCAAACTGCTTATTCTGCTGCTTGAGCTGCTTAGCGACCTTCTTGCGCTGCTTCTTCTTAGCGATCTCGTCCTTATCACGTGTCAGATAGAACGCAATGCAGCCAAGGATAAGCGTAACGATGAAGAGAAGCACTGATGCAGCACCCGCAAAGCCCATCTTCGGGTCGGTCTGATCGTGGAAATACTCATAGATATACACAGCGACCGTTTTCAGGTTGTCACTGACCTTGTTAGGATCCTTATGATAGAGGTAAGGAATATCGAACATCTGCAGACCACCGATCATGGAGGTTACAAGGGTGTAAGCCATGATAGGGCTGAGCAGAGGAAGTGTGATCTTTCTGAAAACCTGTCCGGCTGTAGCGCCATCAATGCTTGCAGCCTCGAACAGTGACGGGTTGATACCCTGGATACCAGACATGAGCATGATCATGGTATTACCGAACCAGAGCCATGTCTGAATGAACATAACGACAACTCTTGACTGAGCGGTACCTGTTACAAACTTAACAGTGTCGTATTTGTCAGAAACAGTATCGTGACTTACGATACCCATTTTGCTGAGCAGAAGATTAAGAGCACCAGGGGTGTTCTCAGCCTCACCGCAGAGCTGAAGGAAGAGTACAGCAACAGAAGCTGCTGTGATGATATTCGGCAGATACATTACTATCTTAAAGAAGCCCTTGCCCGGTATCTTCAGATTAGCCTCAGTGAACCAAACTGCAAGTGAGAGCGACAGAATGATCTGAGGAATGAAGTTTCCGACCCAGAGTATAACAGTATTGCCGAAGGAATGGTAGAAATTCTTGCTTATAGCCTTTGCGGTTCTGTCAGCGATCTTGAATCCCTCAGTCTCGGTGCCGATACCGCGGAAAATAGCCTTGTAGTTAGCAAGACCTACAAAGTTATCACCTGTGTAGTCCTTAAAGCTAAGAATAAAGGTGTTTATCAGAGGCCATAACTGGAAAAAGAAATAAACGATAAAAAACGGCAGAATGAACAGATAGCCGTATTTCGCATAGCTGATTGATTTGATTCGTCTCTGAGCAGCTGATGCCATAACACACACCCTCTCAAATTAGGTAATTTGTTAAATAAATATACACCTACGGAATACCGAAGTATCCCGTAGGCATAAATATTACGTTTTTGTAGTGAGTTAAGCTGACAGATTAGTCAACGTTGATAGCTGTAACATCCTCAGCGATCTTGTCCTTGAATGCCTCAACTGTAGCATCCCAGTCACCGCTACCCTCAAGGTACTCAGTCTTAACTGCATCGATGAAGTCAGTCTTGATCGTTGCATCGTAAGGAGTGATAAGTCCCTTGAAGTCGATTGTCTTAGCGTTCTCAGCGAGAGCCTCATAGAAGTTCTGTCCGCCGAGGTTGTTTGTGATCTTCTCGTTGAATACTGTGTTAGAGCTGATAAGATCATCCATAACCTTGCTGTTGTTTACATACTCAGGCTTCTTAACTGCGTAGTCAGCGAGCTGAGCCTCATCAGAAGTAGCAGAAACAATGAACTCACGAGCGAGGTCACCGTTATCTGTAGCAGGGTTAACAACGATCCATGTACCGCCCCAGAAGAATGCCTGCGGGCCCTCGCATACGTTCCAGAGACCATATGCTGAACCGTCCTCGCCGCCTGCAGCGTCGAGAGCGAAGCCACCGAAGCCCCATGTAGATACGAAGTAACCCATGCAGCTGTCGTTTGTACCAGCAGCAGTCCACTCATCAGACCACTGGCTGTTCTTTGTGATACCGCCGTTGTCCCAGAGCTCCTTAGCTGTCTTAGCGAACTCCTCGCAGAAGTCGTCTATCTGGAGAGTGTTGTCAACAACCCAAGGTGTCTTTCTGCCGCAAGCGTAAGCCTGCCACATACCGCCGAGTGTATCAGCGAGAGCTGTCTTACCGCCAGACTGCTCGTTTACAGTCTTAGCAGCTGTTACGAAATCAGCCCAGTTGCTGATCTGTGCCTGCATCTCATCAGGAGTTGTAGCACCGAGGTACTGCTCAGCAAGATCCTTTCTGTAGTAGAAACCGCCTGCTGCAGCCTGCCATGAAACGCCCTTACGGATTCCGTTGCTGTCCTTGCCAATCTCATCGGTGTAGCTGTAGATGTTAGCGAAATCGCTGTCGCCAAGACCGAGCTCAGAGAGTGCAAGAGTCTTAGTGTCGTCGTTTATGTACTTGAGTGCCCAGTCAGCCTCGCAGAAGTAAACATCGAGGTCAGAACCAGCCTGGAAGAGCTGATCATACTTCTCAGCTGCGTCGCCGCCGCCTACACCGAAGTTGATGAAGTCGATACCCTCAACGTTGCCGTTAGCAAGGTCATCAGCGATAGTGTCGAAAGAAATGCCCTTCCACTGAGCGATGAGGTAAGGAACATCGTCTGCGTTCCAAGCAGCTACTGTGAATGTGTCGCCGCCTGTAGCAACGTCAGCAGAGATGTCTCCGCTCTCAGCCGCTACATCAGGCTTCTCCTCAGCCTCAGACTCCTCAGCCTCAGAGGACTCGTCCCCTGAATTGTCCTCAGCAGCCTCGCTGCTTGAAGAATCAGCCTTGGACTCAGAAGTTGAGCTTGATGAGTCGCTTCCGCATGATGCGAAAGCAGTTGCAGCCATAGCCATAGTTGCTACGAGTGCAAGTGTCTTCTTAAGTGTGTTCATCAGATTTTTCCTCCTTAAAATGTGCTGCGTGGGGATATGCCATAATAACTATTTAATGAGCATAAACGCAGCTATGAAAGATGGTTTCTCTCCTGTCGTGGAGCCTGCTGCTCCTGCCACTCCCTTCAGGCTCTGTCCGGCGAATGTACTCGCTCAGGACGCTGGCTGTCCGGCAGTATCAGGGAAGTCAGACGCATGATTCTCATGCTCAGGTGTACTGACAGGCACGGCAGCACTCGATTCCGGCACCGCCGGATCAGACCGCTGCTGTGTACGTACCGGTTGGTACGTATTGCAGAAAGCCTTCGGGGTCTACGCCCTTCCCGCCCCTGCTTTAATTCAAATATAACTTATTTTTTCGTCAAAGTCAATGCCTTGAATCATTCTTTAATATTTTTTGAGCAGTCTGTATAGTTTCAACAGCATTTTTTCGTCCATTATCACATATTTCTCGGAAACATATTTCAAAAGTTACAATTTGGTAACTGACATTTTTTGACTCTATTTCACATATAGCAGACCTGAGATTTATTGCATTTGCCCAATGATTCCAATATTCTGACGAAAAAACATCTGTTTTTTTGTTGGTTTTGTCATTCCTGCACGGTCTGCGTGGTCTGTGTGGAAAGTGCCGCATAGATCGTAAGTATCATGCTCGCATCCGCAGAGTCAATTATACCGCTGCCATCCATGTCCGCATAGCCCCTTAGCTCCTCAGCTATCGTTCCGCTGCCGCCTGTTGCCGTGTCTGCATAGTGTACAAGAATATCGCTTGCGTCCGTTGAATCCACAAATCCGTCCTGATTTACGTCTCCCGGAGCATACAGCACTGCCGTGAGGATCGCCGATGCAAATGAATCGTCCGAAGCCTTTATGCGAAACGTCGCCGTTTCCCCCGTTCTTGCTGTATCGTCCCAGTATATCGCCATTGCATCCATCAGCTCCTGCGAATCTGCTGCACCATACCTCGCCGAAAGCAGCTCCCTGAACTGCTCAAGGTCGCTGTAGCCGTAGAGATCACACGCTGCCTCGACAAAGTGCCCGTATGCCTCCGGCTTCGGTGCAGCCTCAAACCTCTCGTCTGTTACGATGATATCCCTTCCGTCAAGCCTGTACTCCGGCACTTTCTCCGGTGCGGCAGGTGCAGCGGGGATATTGTACACGACCGTTTCGCCTGCAAAATGCTGCTCACTCGCCCTTACCCTCAGACTTATCGTCTCGCCCGGAATAACTGCAAGCCCGACCTCTTCGGCAAAGATCAGCCGCATTTCCGCACTGTGCCAGTCCTCCTCCGTCGGCTCGTCCGTCACAGCGTATTCAAGCTCATTCACAAGCTCCTGAGGGATACCGGAAAGTGCCTCGCCTGCATAGTCTATCACAAGACCGCTCACATCTGCCTTTTGCGGCACGAAAATATAGTCCAGCTCCTCTGTTCCGTCGCTGCTGTACACAATAAGCGTCTCTCCGGCGTGATCCATAACAGAGCTGCCGCTCTCTATCAGGGTACCGTCCTCAGCTGTTGCGCTATATCCGCCGTGTATCGTTATTATACCGGTCTCCGGGTCGATAACGCCGTACCTTCTGTTCAGCAGCAGAGTTATCTCATTGTCCGGGAAGCCGTCCTGAGCTGCCGTTACCGTTATGCTGTCAACGCCGGAAATGTCGATATCCCCGGTATATTCTCCGCTCACCGCAGTCTGTCCGTCAACTGTGATGCTGCCGTTCGATACCGCCTTTATCCTTATGCTCGTGACGTCTGAATCTATCATAACGCCTATCTCTCCGGATATAACGTCCGCCGGAGGCATGGTAAGCTCAGCCTCATCGGTACTGTCCCCCGCCAGCACGCTCAGACTGATGAGCGGTGCCTTTTCCGGTACATAATACTTCCAGACCTGCATATCCTCACGGGTAAACGCCATTATCTCCGTCTCCTGCTCTATTTTTAAAGGCTCTGTGTACAGCATTTCAGTCCCGCTGCTGTCAACGTAGTGTATCTCTCCGCCGCCGACGGCTCTGAGCGATATCGTTTCGCCGTCCCTGACCATTCCGCTGTCACGGGAGAATATGACCTTCCCCTCCGTGTCGCCGTAGACATCGAGCGGTATATGCCCCATATACGCACCGGTCTCTCCCTCGGAGAACATTGTCTTGTAACGCTTCATGACCGCATCTATGGACTGCATCTCATTTGCATCGTCGGGCGAGATACCCTCAATGAGCTGCCTGTACACCGAATCAAGAAGTATCTGCTCTTCTTCGTCGGTGTAATGATAGTCGTCACCGCATATGTCAGTCCAGTTGGCTCCGTCAGCACTGTAGAAGCTCTCGCCGGGGCTGATACTGTTGATTATCTGCTCATACGTGGAGTATGACGTAAGGCTCGTCACCTCGCCCGTCTCAGAATTGGTGACTGCTATACAGCATTCAGCCGGGATAACATAATCCGACTCCGGACTGTACATCTTCACGACTACGCCGAAAAGCCCCTCTTCTACCGGTACAAAGTCATCAAGACGCAGCGTGTGATAGCCCGTGAGAGCGATCTCGCCCCTCGTTACCGCCGAGGGCGTTCCGGACGCTGGGTCAGCCGGGTCAGTAAGCCCGGAATATATCGTTATCTCATAGCTCGTGTCAGGCTGCCTTGTGTATATGCCTATCGCACCGATTTGATCGTTCTCACCTGCGGTATATATGCCTGCCATATATGACGGTTCGCCGGTATTATCGCTGCTGTGGGCTGAAAGGCTCTGCGTCGGCACATAATTGCCCATATGCCACGACAGGTCGTATTCTGCCGCATCGCCAAGCTCGTACACCGCAAATTCACACAGTGACCTGTCCTCATACGATATCCAGATATAGCCGCCGTCGCCGTATCCGCTCCCCCAGCTGTTCTTGACGAGCCATGCTCCGTCATTTTCCGGCTGTACTCTGAAATTCTCCTTCGGGAAGCTGTCGTCCCAGCCTGCGATCGCCACTGAATGAGTGGCAAATCTCGCCGGACGGTCGCAGTTTGTGCTGCTGTATGCCGTGCTGTAATACAGATACGAATTTGCACAGAAGCTCACATCTACGGCATGACCGCTGTAGACGAACTGCTTGACAAGGCTGTTCACCTCGTCCTCGTTCTCACGCTCGTATGAATAATCAAAAAGATAGGCATTTTCAAGACTGTACTCTCTGCCGGCGGACAGCGTGAGCTTTTCTGCGGCAAGCGTTTCAAGGTCGCCGTAGGGCAGCACCCTTTCCGACACCGGGCCTGTCCCGTGTGCCCAGAGATTCACGATATAGTCCGCAGTTCCGCCTATCTGCAATATATCCTTGTCCGTCATGTACATCGTCATCGGGTCGTTGTAGTAGGTGTAGTACGCAGTGTGGAACTCTGAAAGATCAACTGCCGGGAGAGTGTGGAAAAGCCAGGACTCCGCACTTGCCACAGCGGAATGTGCCCAGCACGTACCATAGCCCGACTGATCCCGCACCGGTGACATAGTACCCTCGTCACGCAGGCTGAAGCTCGGCGGGAGCGAATCAAGACTGCCGTAAAGGTCTGTCATTCTGTTCATCTCAGCATATATACCGCCGATAGTTACCTCTCCCGGAGCGTCATCATCACGCAGACCGTGCAGCACAGGCAGCGACAGAGAATACCTTCCCTCCGGATTGGAGGCTTCGGGAGCCGTGGGTATGGTCAGCTCCGGCGTACTGACAGCTATGCCGGCAAGCGGCACCTGCATAAAAGAAAATACTGCCGCCGCAGTTACAGCAGCAGCAGCTCTGGAGATAGCTCTCATATCATTTCCCTCCGAAAACAGCGTAGAATGCAACTCCGAACCACTCCCTCACCCAGTAGGTAGGCAGCAGCCACGCCGGAGTTCTTGCCGATATATTGTAGGCCCTCAGCCCCTCCTGACGGGCAAGCATATCCGCCCTCAGCTGGTGAAAGCCGTCTGTAACTATTGTGATATCGCCGGGGAGACCGTTCTCAGCTGCGACCCTCTTTGAAAAGCGGAGATTCTCCTCCGTATCAGCCGATCTGTCCTCCATGTATATCCTGTCCGGTGAGATCCCCTTTCCGACGAGGTAATCCCTCATGCACTGTGCCTCGCTTATCGCCTCGTCCTCTCCCTGACCGCCTGAAACGATGACCGGAACGTCCTCATTCTGCGAAAGATAGCCATACGCAGCCTCAAGCCTGCGGCGGAGCATATAGCTCGGCCCGCCGTCACGCACCTGACAGCCGAGTATCACCACAGTGGTTTCAGCTCCGTCCGGGGAGTCATTCATCTCATGTATCATAAATCCGCTTATGACACACACGACCACAAGCAGCACAGCGGCAAGCCCTCCGGCTGCACACAGAAATATCCTGCCTCCCGTATGCTGCCAGATACCGCCTATAAGCCGTGTAAACGGCGTCCACAGGAAAAACACCAGTGCCATCAGCCCGGATATCACTGCACCTGCGGCGTTGCCGAGATTGAATATCGGTACGGACAGCGGCAGCAGGAACACGACGAACAGAAGAGTGAAAATTATCGCCGGTATAAACCTCAGCCAGCTCATTCCGCATTCTCCTTTCCGGCAGCATAGATACGCTCAAGCTCCTCAGTAAAGCCGTCACCGCTGCGGATATAAAGCTGCGGCTCGACCCTCATGAACGGCTTCGAGCCCTTTTTTCCCTCGATAAGGAACAGCCACGGTGCTTCACCCGGCTCCTTTGACACGAAACGAAGTCTTTTCGGCTCTATGTCATGCGACTTCATGGCAAAAATAACCTCGCTCAGCCGCTCCGGGCGGTTGCACATACACAGCCTGCCGCCGAATTTCAGCAGCCTCTGTGCCGCCCTGCAAACATCATCTATATTGCACATTATCTCGTGCCGGGCTATACGCTGTGCATCTATGACGCTCTCAAATCCGGCGTTCGCAGCCTTGTACGGCGGATTGCACGTCACAAGGTCAAGCTGTCCGAGAGGTGCTCCGTCCCACAGTACCCTCAGATCCGCACAAACCGGCACTATCCCGGTCACTCCGCTCCTCTCGATACCGAGCCGCAGCTGCTCTACCGCACCCTCCTGTATATCGACCGCATAGATGATCTGCGGCGGGCGGAGCTTCTGCATGATGAGGGGTATTATCCCGCAGCCCGTACCGAGGTCGCACGCCCTGTCCTTCATTCTGTAGCCGGAAAAATCCGCAAGAAGAAAGGCGTCCGTCCCGAATCTGTGGTCGCTGCTGGCACATACGTATATCTTGTCTGTCAGCCTTTCAAAGCTGTATTTTGTGTTGTTATCCATTTTTCTCCGTTTCCCGGAGGGCAGGTATCTGAAGCATGGTCAGATTATCGTTCCTCCACCGACTACTATATCACCGTCATAAAACACAACAGCCTGACCAGGCGTTATGGCTCTCTGCGGCTCGTCGAACACGACCGAATATCTCCCTCCGCCGAGCGAGCTGAGGACTGCCGGCTGGTCTTTCTGGCTGTATCTCGTCTTTGCAGTTATCCGCATCGGCTTTTCAAGCGTATCAAAGGGTATCAGATTCACGTCCTGAGCAATGAGACTGTCCGAAAACAGGTCAGAATTATCCCCTATCGTGACAGTATTCGCCGATATATCCTTGTCCACAACATACACCGGTCTGCCCATAGTCGAAAGTCCGAGGTGCTTGCGCTGACCAATAGTGTAGCAGATGATCCCTCTGTGGGTGCCGACGGTATTCCCGTCCATATCCACAAATCTTCCCGGCTCAGGCTCGATACCGGAAAAATCACGGATAAACCGGGCATAATCTCCGTCCGGTACAAAGCAGATATCCTGACTGTCGGGCTTGTCTGAATTGACGAGCCCCGCACGGGCAGCGATCTCTCTTACCTCACTTTTTTCAAGCGTTCCGAGCGGAAAAAGAGTATGTGCAAGCTGCTCCTGGGTCAGTACATACAGCACATAGGTCTGATCCTTGCTCCTGTCCTTCGGTCTTTTCAGCAGATATCTGCCTGATTCTCCGTCAAATTCCCTCACGGCGTAATGCCCCGTAGCTATGTAGTCATAGTCAAGCTCCATCGCCCTGCGGAGCATTTTATCAAACTTCACATGGCGGTTGCACTCAATGCACGGGTTCGGAGTTTTCCCCGAAATATAGCTCTCTGCGAACTGCTTCATGACCTTTTCACGGAAGCAGTCACGGAAATTGAATACAACGTGCTCGAATCCGAGCCGGTACGCCACATATCTTGCGTCCATAACGTCGCTCAGGGCACAGCAGGTCTTGCTGTCCTTTTTTGCGAACTGCTCTATCTCGCTGATATCCTCGTCTGAGAACAGCTTCAGCGTCACACCCATGACCTTAAAGCCCTGCTCCCTGAGAAGAAGTGCCGCAACCGAGCTGTCAACGCCGCCGCTCATGCCGACCATTACGCTGCCCGCATACTCTGAATCATTATCTGTATTATCTGTGCCAGATACAGAAAAAAGCCTGTCCATTGGCAGATTTACCCCCTGAATAAGCTCTTGGCAGGCTGCCCTCAGACAGCCTTATCTATGAATCCGCAAACCTCGCCGAGTGACCCGAAGTACCAGTCAGCCTCCGACCTTATCTGCTCAGTCTCCCTTTCAGCAGCACTGTCATACACAGCCGCAGTCAGAAAGCCGCCCTCCGCCGCTGCTCTGATACAGTGCAGAGAATCCTCTATGACAAGTGTTTCACATGGAACAATTTCCAGTATTTCCGCCGCTCCGAGGAATATATCCGGCGTTTTCTTCCCGGACGGGAACTCCCTGTCCGTAAGAAGAAATCTCAGCCGGCTGAGTATATCATACCTGCTGAGTATCGCCTCCGCAAGCGAGCGGTATGTCGCCGTTGCGACCCCATACGGTATCCCAAGCCTGTCAAGCAGTCCGAGCAGCTCGTATACTCCGGGCTTGAGGGCGATATTCTGCTCATATTCCACCCTCACAAGCTCCTCTATACGCCGGGAGATATATTCAGCCGTACAGCTCAGACCAAAATGCTCCCTGAAATAGACGGACGACTCCTCAACAGTCATTTTCTTCATCCTGTCGGAAATATCCTCCGGCGGGTCGGTGACACCGTTCTCACGCAGGAATATCCGGTCTATTCTGTACCATATCCCCATTGAGTCTATGAGCGTGCCGTCAAGGTCGAGGATAACTCCCTTAATCGAAATAGACATTTATCATTCTGTCGTCTTCAAAACGCACGGGATTGTCGTAATCGTAATAATCCTCAAAGCCGCTGCCTTCCTCCTCCTCAAGTCCGAACCAGCGGGGGTGACGCTCAAGCATCCACTCGTACTTCAGGCTGTTGTTGGAGTAGTCAACTCCGGCAGACTCGTCATTGCCTATGAGGATAACTGCCTGCATATTCATTATGCCGTATATCAGCTCGAACTGGTCTATAGAGTACGCCACATCTCCCACAAGAGGGTCAGCAGTCCAGACGACCCCCTCGTCAAGGTCATAGCCGTATATCGCTACACAATGATGATACCCGTCAAACCACAGCTCCTCGCCGCAGCCGAGGGTGAACTGATACGTAGGATAGCACTCACGCAGATCCATGGTAGCCCACACTACAACAGGTCTCCCCTGCTCTATCTGGTAGAACAGCTCCCTGAACGGCGTACCGGAAATATCCTGTGCATACCAGTCCGACCGGATATAGTCAAAATAGTCATTGGCTGTCCTCACGATGACCGGAGCTACGCAGCCGAAGCCGTTGTTTGAGTGTGGGTCGCCGAGATATCTCTGCGACATTGTGTACCAGCCGTCAAAATCCTGCGGCAGGAAATAATCGCTGAGGGAGACCTTGTCGATATCAAAGCCGTAGTAGCCCAGCACCTCGTCAAGTGCCGTCACCTCGCAGCCTGTAGGCAGCTCCGGCTCCTGCATGACGGCCTGGAAGTCGAGTATACAGCTTTGCGGCAGCTCATACCAGTCCGGCATCTCAGTGTCAATATAGAGTGTCGGCGGTGCAGAGGGCAGCTCCGGCTCAGTCACTGTCTCCGGGTCAGAGCCGTCCCCGCCGGGCAGAGCATCCCCCTCATCATTTATGCCGTCAGATACATCAGAAATATTTCCGGAAATACCGGGTGCTCCCGCCTGTGCTTCATCGTACTCAACAGTTGCCTTATCGACTGTTCTTCCGCATGAATAAGCAGCAAGAGCCACAGCTGCGGCAAGCACCGCTGCTCCGATTATTCTCTTCATGAAGTTACTCCAAATCTATTGTTATTCTCGCCCTGAGATCCTCCTGAGCAGACGCTGTACTGCCCAGGGCGAGTCCGTAGATGTCCGAGGCTCTTTCCTCAAGCTCCGCAAATCTCCTGGCAGCGGGATTTGCCTGACCGAGCTTAGCCAGAGAGGTGCCGTAGGGTATCCTCGCCTTTCCCTTCGCACGGGCAAGTATCTCGGCTCCCCGGTCATTGAAAGCCAGTATCCTCCCGTATGGCGGCAGATGTGTCATATCCTCCCGTGTTATGCCTATGAGCAGGGACAGAAGTATCCGCCTTATCCTCGCCATAGTGTACCTCTTGGTCTTGACCCTTTCAAGAAGCTCACTGAGCGATGAGGACATACGTGCGGCATATATCCTGTTCTCAAGTCCCTGACCGACATCGCTGATACGGGCTATCTCCTCCGGTGTGCTTGTCCGCACCTTGTAGAGGATAACTCTTTCAAGCCTTCGTATGTCAGCCGTCTGTCCGCTGTCGGCTGCGTCATATACAGCCCTTGCACAGTGCTCAGGCATAAAGTCCTCAGGGTATATTATATCTGAATCAGAGAGCAGCTTCTCACGTATATAGGCAGCTGAGGCTATCCTGCCACCTGTCCTGCTGTCCGCAGCTCTGTCCGCCGTATCAGGCTGTCCGTCATGGGCTGAGTCCTTCCTTGTGACGGTGAACGTATCCATCGGGAACCTGAATGCACGCAGTGCTCTCATATATTCTATTGCGAGTGTATTGTTAGGCGTGCTCATAACGTCAGCAAGCCTGTGGTCTGTCCCTCTGATTACCGAGCTGAGGGCCTTTGGGTACGTGTAGCCCTTTTCCATTATCCTCCGTATCTCATCGCCCTTCTCATCAGCTGTCCGCTGTATGATATCGAGGGTCTGAGAAAGCAGGGCGGTGTCCCCGCACTCACTGCCGAAGGAAAGCTCATCGACTGCACAAAGATTCCCAAGGAGCCAGACCGCTCCGGACGCAAAGCTCTCCGCCGGGGAAAGACAATACTGCACCGGAAGCTCTATCACGAGATCAGCACCCGACTTTACGGCGAGCCTCGCACGCCTGTGCTTGTCCATTATCGCAGTATCGCCCCTCTGGACGAAGCTTCCGCTCATCACCGCAGCGATATGTGTCGCACCGCAGCGGCGCGTCTCACTGATATGATAGAGATGACCATTGTGAAAGGGATTGTATTCGCACACTATCCCGCTTACTTTCATATTTTACTACCTCCTCCCGGAAATTTCAATAGTATTTTGCAAATTTTCATCTGCTCAACATAAACCTGTGAAAAAAAAGCCGGTTTTTAGTCATTTTTGACGATTGCGGCAAAAATATCCTCCGCCCCGATATCACGCATTCATACGGCGGATATGTAAAAATCAAAAAAAAGCTTGCAATTTGAAGAAAATGGGTTTATAATAATTATGTAATGCTCAGAGGCATTTGCAAATCCACTCTGAAAGGAATATGCACACATGATAATCTTAGTTGTAAACGCAGGCAGCTCCTCACTCAAGTATCAGCTCATAGACATGGCTGATGAGAGTATGCTTGCAAAGGGTAACTGCGACCGTATAGGAATAGACGGTCACATCTCCCACAAGACCAGCGACGGCAGGGGATTCGAGGCTGATATGGCTTTCCCGACTCACACAGAGGCTTTCATGGCTCTCGTTGATGCTCTCACAAAGGGCGACGCAAAGGTCATAGACAGCATGGACGAGATCTCCGCAGTAGGTCACCGTATAGTACAGGGTGCTGACGTTTTCGACAAGTCAGTTCTCGTTACCGATGAGGTCATCGACAAGATCGACGAGCTCAGGGAGCTTGCTCCGGTACACAACCACGCTCACGCACTCGCTCTGAGAGCCTGCAAGAGTGTTATCCCGGACAGCGTTCCGCAGGTCGTTGTATTCGATACAGCGTTCCACCAGACAATGCCGCCGAAGGCTTATATGTTCGGTCTGCCCTATGAGGACTATGAGACTCTTCACGTAAGAAAGTACGGCTTCCACGGCACATCTCACAGATTCGTTTCCGCTGCACTCGCTGAAGCTATGGGCAGGGATATCAAGGATCTGAAGATAGTTTCATGTCACCTCGGAAACGGTTCCTCTATCACAGCAGTTGACGGCGGTAAGAGCGTTGACACCTCAATGGGCTTCACTCCCCTCGACGGCGTCGTAATGGGTACAAGAACAGGCTCGGTAGACCCGTCTGCTGTAACATTCGTTGCGGACAAGCACCACTTCACTCCCTCTGAGATGAGCGAGTACATGAACAAGAAGTCCGGATTCCTCGGTGTTTCGGGCGTTGGCTCTGACAACAGAGATGTTCAGGAGGCTTCTCTCCACGGCAACGAGAGAGCTAAGCTCGTTTCCGATATGCTCACATACGAGATACAGAAGTACATCGGCTCCTACGCTGCTGCAATGAACGGACTTGATGCGATCCTCTTTACCGGCGGTATCGGTGAGAATTCATGGGAGGTAAGAGAGTCTGTATGCCGCAATATGGACTTCTTCGGCATTAAGATAGACGAGGAGCTCAACCGCACTATCAGGGGCAAGCTCACAAAGCTCTCAACTCCTGAGTCAAAGGTGGAGGTATGGATAGTTCCCACAAATGAGGAGCTTCTCATCGCAAGGGATACCCTCGCACTTATCTCACAGTGACCCGGACAGATAAGTCTCTGAGACTATTATAACTCATTTCCGGAAAAAAATCAAGCAGGCTCCTTACCGCACGTAAGGGGCTGCTTTTTGTGTCCGCCGCAATGTCCTTATGGAGTGCTTTTGTGTCCTTTTGGAGTTGAAGCAGAGAATACATTCTGATATCATATAATTGTTATAAAACACTAACTAAGTTATACAGGTATAACTGAATATTTTCTTTTTCACGGACGATACTCAGAGCATATGCTGTATATATCAAAGTGCCGGAGTAACCGGCGGAAAGGACTATATCATGAGTAAGATCGCAGTAGTATACTGGAGCCAGACCGGAAATACCGAGGCTATGGCAAATGCAGTTGCAGAGGGTGCAACAGAGAAGGGTGCAGAGGTAGAGATAATCACTGCTTCTGATTTCAGTGCTGACAAGGTAGACAGCTATGACGCAATCGCATTCGGCTGCCCTGCTATGGGTGCTGAGGTGCTTGAGGAGGACGAGTTCCAGCCCATGTGGGATTCTGTAAAGGAGAAGCTCAGCGGCAAGAAGATAGTTCTCTTCGGCTCATACGGCTGGGGCGACGGCGAGTGGATGAGAAACTGGGAGGAGGACGCAAAGTCCGCAGGTGCAGCTCTCGCAGCTGACTCTCTCACAGTAAACGAGGCTCCCGATGATGACGGCACTGCACAGTGCAAGGCTCTTGGTGCAGCAATAGCATAATTTCTTCTTCATCTATAAACGGTAAAGCCGGAGGATCATGTATTCTCCGGCTTTATTCATGCCCCCGGATATCCTGCTGCCGGCGGGAGCTGCGTTCAGTTCAGAATAAAAGCCGTGTCCCTGCGGCATATTTACCGGAGGACACGGCTTATATTATTATATGGTACTGATGTATTTTACCGCCTCAGTCGCTGCAACTGCACCGTCCGCTGCGGCTGTTACGAGCTGGCGTACCTCCTTAGTCCGGTTGTCGCCTGCAACGAATACTCCCGGAGTTCTTGTCCGGCAGCTCTCATCAGCTGCGGCATATCCGCTCTCATCAAGCTCGATCACCGCCGAGAAATTCTGATTCTCAGGAATGCGTCCGACTGCTACGAAAAGCCCGTTCACCTCAATGACCGACACTGCACCGCTCTTATCAGTCACCTCAACGGCTGTGAGCTTCTTCTCTGCTATCAGCTTTGTAACATTGCTGTTCAGCACGAATTCCACATTCTCACGCTCTCTGAGTGCAGCGGCTGTCTGCTCCTCACCACGGAAGCTGTCACGCCTGTGTATCAGGTACACCTTCTCCGCAATATCCGCAAGATACAGTGCATCCTCAAGTGCCGTATTGCCTCCGCCGACAACTGCGACCCTCTTCTTCCTGTAAAATGCCCCGTCACAGGTCGCACAATACGACACTCCCCTGCCGACGAGCTTGTCCTCGTCCTCGATACCGAGCTTTCTGTTCGCCGAGCCCGTTGCGATTATGACCGCCTTACAGGGATACTCATTCTTTGTCGTTACTACAGTCTTCTCACTTCCGCCGTCACGTATGTCTACCGCCTTTTCAAATACTATCTCAGCTCCGAGTGCCTTTGCCTGCTCATAAAGCTTCGTAGCAAAATCAAAGCCTGAGATATGTGCAGCTGCCGGATAGTTTTCAATATCCGGCGTATTTATTATCTGTCCGCCGTAGCTTACTGCCTCAAGCACAAGAACGCTCTTTGCGGCTCTGCGTGCGTATATCGCAGCCGTAAGTCCGGCAGGGCCTGCACCTATTACTACAATATCATATGCCATATCTCAGCCCTCAACAAGTGCGGTGATCTCGCTCTTAGGCACGATACCGATACTTCTTCCTATCTCTTTTCCGTCCTTGAATGCCACCAGACAGGGTATCGAGGAAACATCATGATCCTCTGCAAGGATATCCTCCTCGTCGATATCGACCGACACGAACTTAATATCCTCTCTCTCGTCCGAAAGCTCCTCTATAACGGGACCAAGCATCTTACAGGGACCGCACCATGCTGCGTTGAAATCAACGATCACCGGCTTGTCCGAGTTAAGCACCTCTGCCTCAAAATTGTCACTGTTTGCTGTAATTACTGCCATACCCTGCTCCTTTCTCAGAGAGCTGCCTCTATATCAGCAGCGATCTTCTCCGGCTCTGTGATCGGTGAATATCTCTTTACGACCTTTCCGTTCCTGTCAACGAGGAACTTCGTGAAATTCCACTTGATATCTCCCGGCTTCTGAGTTGTCTTGCTGAGCTTCTCGATCGCCTTCATCTTGAGCTTGCCGCCCACTCCATCGACCTCCTCCTCAGGAGCCTCCTGCTTGAGCCATGTGAATACCGGGCTCTCATTCTCGCCGTTTACATCGACCTTTGCAAGCTGATCAAACTGCGTCTTATACTTAGCTGTGCAGAACTGGTGTATCTCCTCATCATCTCCGGGAGCCTGATTAGCGAACTGGTTGCACGGGAAATCAAGCACCTCAAAGCCCTGCTCATGATACTTCTCATAGAGCTTCTCGATACCCTCATACTGCGGAGTGAAGCCGCAGCCTGTAGCTGTATTGACGATAAGCAGCACCTTTCCCTTCATTTCACTCAGGTCAAGCTCGCCCTCACGTCTCTTCTTTACCTTGTAATCATAGATAGCCATAACATTTTCCTCCTTAAAAATATTTTATCATCAGTGTGATACTGTAATTTTTGTCATATCCGTTGTGTTCAATTAAATTATATCAAATCAAATTTACTTTGTCAAGCCTTTTCTGTAAAATTCATAAATTGTTCACACTTTACTGCCATACTTATTATCCCCGTTTATTATTTCTTTATCCGGCGTGTCACAAAACAGTTGAAAAATCACAGTGGATATGCTATAATAGTGTCAGACCTCCCCGAAAGCCGGTGCTTGGCACGCCTTCGGGAAGGTCGGTATACTGGAGGAAAAATATGATAGAGATAATGGACAAAAGCCTTTCGGGGCTTAAATTTATAGACCTGTTCGCAGGTATCGGCGGATTCAGGCTCGCACTCAGCTCCCTCGGCGGAGAATGTGTTTACTCAAACGAATGGGATCCGCAGGCACAGAAGGTCTACCATGCAAATTTCGGGGAGATCCCGGACGGTGATATCACGAAGATCGACGAAAAAACTGTCCCGGAGCATGATATACTCTGTGCCGGCTTCCCGTGCCAGGCGTTCTCGATAAGCGGCAAGCAGCTGGGCTTTGAGGACAGCCGGGGTACACTTTTTTTCGATACCGCACGTATCGTAAGAGAAAAAAGACCGGCGGTCGTATTCATGGAAAATGTACGGAACTTCGCCTCGCACAACGGCGGACGCACGCTTGCCACTGTAAAAGCTGTCATGGAGGAGCTCGGCTACAGCTTTTATTATAAGGTGCTCAATTCGGCGGATTATGGAGTTCCGCAGAAAAGAGAGAGGATATATATGGTCTGCTTCCGGGAGGATATCGACCCGGCAGGCTTTCATTTCCCGGAGCCGTTCGAGCTGAAACGCCATGTAAAGGACATTCTGCTTGATGATGAGGCTATAGTCAGGGAGCTTTGGGTAGAGCGGAGCGATACGTATTATATACATGAGGAAATAGAGGGCTACAGCAATAAGCCCGTGCGTCTCGGGACTGTGAATAAGGGCGGTCAGGGGGAGCGTATCTACAGCACAAGAGGTATTGCGATAACGCTCTCTGCCAACGGCGGCGGTGTCTTTGCAAAGACCGGCGGGTATCTGATAAACGGAAGGACACGCCGTCTGCACCCCCGTGAATGTGCCCGGCTCATGGGCTTTCCGGACAGCTTTAAGATGTCGGAGACTATGAATCAGGCATACAAGCAGTTCGGCAACTCCGTTGTAGTTGATGTATTGCAGCTGATAGCCGCTCAGATAGGTGATACCCTCAGAAGAAACGAGCATATTTAGCAAGATCAAAGCCCTGAGACTCTGTCTCAGGGCTTGTTCATTCTCTGGAATTTTGCTTACATAAATCAACGTCTGACGCTTTTTTCCTGAAACGGCATATACCCTTCCGCTTAGCCGTCAGAGCAGCGTGATACCGTTTCTCTGGCACTCGGATATCATTTCCTCCGGCCATATCGAGGACTGCACCTCTCCGATATGAGCCTTTTTCAGAAGCAGCATACACAGCCTCGACTGACCGATACCTCCGCCGATAGTAAGCGGCAGAGTGTCATTTGCTATCATCTTATGATAATCATACTGCATCCTGTCCTCTGCACCGCACTCAGCAAGCTGCTTTGCAAGAGAATCCGCATCAACACGGATACCCATAGAGGATATCTCAAGAGAATCGTTCAGCGTCTCGTCCCAGACTATGATATCCCCGTTGAGCTGCCAGTCATCGTAGTCCGGTGCTCTTCCGTCATGCTTTTCGCCGGAATCCAGCTTTCCTCCGATACCCATGAGGAATATCGTCTTGTGCTCCTTTGTTATCAGCCTCTCACGCTCATGTGAGGACTTGTCAGGGTATCTGTCAGCAAGCTCCTGAGTTGTGATGAAATAAACGTCCTCGCAGATGTTCCCGGCTATCTGAGGATAACGCAGGCTCACCTTCCTCTTGGTATACGCAACAGCCTTTACAACCGCCCTTACAGTATCCTTCAGGTAGCTGATATTCCTCTGCTCACGGGTTATGACCTTTTCCCAGTCCCACTGGTCAACAAATATCGAGTGGGTATTGTCCGTATCATCATCACGGCGGATAGCGTTCATATCGGTATAGATACCCTCTCCGGGAGCATAGCCATAGCGGTAAAGAGCCATTCTCTTCCACTTTGCCAGAGACTGGACTACCTCTCCCTCGCCGTCAAATTCCCTGATATCGAAATCCACCTTTCTCTCTACTCCGTTCAGGTCATCGTTGATACCGCTGCCCTTGCGGACGATGAGCGGTGCAGATACACGGTCAAGAGTCAGTGCAAAGGCAAGAGCCTGCTGGAAGATGTCCTTGATATACTTGATAGCATGCTGAGTTTCTCTCAGCGTGAGAGCTGACTTATAGCCCTCAGGAATGTACAGTGAGCTTGACATAACGATCACTTTCCTTTCAAATTGATATAGATATATTCTATCCCCTGCCGGCGCCATTGACGGCAGGGAGACTGACATTGTAAGAACGGGATTATGCGTTTCACCCTTGCTCCCCTGTCCGGATAAGCCGGAGCTCATACGTTGTTGTCAAAGGGTATATCCACAGCCATTGCGTACTTCTCAGCATATGAACCAGCCGGTACGTGCAGAACAAGGTCGTCTGCACAGTATTCAAATGCCCTCTTGTCTATATTTTCCGCACTCGCCGGAAGATAGACGTCCCTCAGGCTGCGGCAGTATGCGAACGCACTGCTGCCTATATCCGTGCAGCCCTCGCCGATATACACCGACTCCATGCCCTCGCAGTATTCAAAAGCCTCTGCCCTTATCTCCGGGCAGCCGTCAATAGTGACGGTTTTCAGCCCGTCACAGTATTCAAACGCATTCGAGCCGATATACTGCACATTTGACGGGATAGTTATGCTTTCGAGCTGGTCGCAGTACTGGAATGCCTCAGCCTCTATAGCGGTAATGCTGCTGTCAATGGTGAACTCGGTAAAATCGCCGTATGCGTACTGTGAGGCACGGATAACGCTCGCCCTCTGCTCTGCTGTCATTGCAGTATATTCAGCATAGGTATCTGAATATCCAAATCCCCAAGACTGTGCAAATTTCTCAGCCTGTGAGCCTGACGGAGCGTGTATCGTAAGACCGGATATCGCCCAGAACGCAGTATCGCCGATCTCAGTCAGGCTCTCCGGGAGATTCACATTCTCAAGACCGCTGCAGCTCCAGAATGCTCCGTCGCCTATCGTTTCTGTACCCTCTGCGATATCCACGAATTTCAGACCGCTGCAGCTCCAGAACGCTGTTGCGCCTATCTCCTTTACAGATGACGGGATATATACAGCTTCAATCACATCATTGCTCCAGAACGCCGACTGCTCTATCCGTTCAACGCTGTCCGGAATGGTTATCACAGGCTCAACGCCGTCATAATCGTAAAGCACGCCGTCCTTTATCAGAAATCCGTCGCTGTCAGCCGTGAGCGAACGCTTCTTCATGTCGATACGCATTGCCTCGTCCGCTTCATCTGACTCGTCATCTCCGGATATCATTTCATTTTCAACCTCGGAATACTGAGCATCATCTTCATTTTCCGCATCTGTCTCCGGTTCTTCCTCCGGCTCAGCCTCAGTCTGTACAGCCTCACTGGCAGCCGGTTCCTTCTCCGGAGCCTCGATAACGACCGACTCCCTGCTGCCGCAGGCGGTAAGTGCTGCGGCTGTCACCAGTGCAGCCGCTGCTGCAAGGATATTCTTCATTGCTTTCCTCCTGCGATGTGCTTATCTTATCGAGCCGACAGTCCTTGGGAAGAATATCACATCACGGATATTCTGCATTCCCGTTGTGTACATGATAAGTCTCTCGAAGCCAAGACCGAAGCCGCCGTGCGGGACTGAGCCGAATTTTCTCAGGTCGAGGTAATCGCTGTAGAGGTCGAGGTTCATCTCTCTCTCCTTCATTGCTGTGATGAGCTTGTCATAGTCATACTCACGCTCACTTCCGCCGATTATCTCGCCTACTCCCGGCACGAGCAGGTCTACTGCTGCAACAGTTTTTCCGTCCGGGTTCTGCTTCATATAGAATGACTTTATCTCCTTGGGGTAATCCGTAACGAATACAGCCTTTTTAAATACCTTTTCTGAGATATATCTCTCATGCTCTGTCTGTAGATCGCAGCCCCATTCTACGGGATATACGAAGTCCTCTCCGGACTTTTTCAGCAGCTCTATCGCCTCGGTGTAGGTAACTCTTGCAAAATCGTGGGATATAAGCTCCTCATGCCGTGCCTTCAGACCCTTTTCAAAGTGTGCATCGAAGAATGCGATCTCGTCCGGGCACTTTTCAAGCAGGTCGCCGATGACATATTTCAGCATATCCTCCGCAAGCTCGATAACATCGTCAAGCTCCATGAATGCTACCTCCGGCTCGATATGCCAGAACTCAGCAAGGTGCTTGGGGGTGTTGCTGTTCTCCGCACGGAAGCTCGGCCCGAATGTGTATATCTTTCCGAACGCTGTCGCACCCATTTCGCCCTCAAGCTGACCGGAAACAGAAAGTCCAGCCTTTCTGCCGAAGAAATCAGCTGCGTAGTAGTCCTCCTCGGACTTGTACTCGCTGCTGTAGCCGATAGTCGTCACCTGGAACATCTCACCTGCACCCTCGCAGTCGCTGCCGGTTATAAGCGGAGTGTTGAGGTATACGTAGTTGTGCTGCTGGAAATAGCTGTGTATAGCCTGTGCAAGCACGCTGCGCACCCTGAACACTGCATTGAAGGTGTTCGTCCTGCCCCTGAGGTGCGGCATGGAGCGAAGAAATTCAAGGGTGTGACCCTTTTTCTGCAGCGGATAATCAGTCGGTGCGTCGCCGAACACGAATATATCGCCGGGAACAGCGTTTATCTCGGCTGTATTGTTCCTGCCCTCAACGACAAGTCCCTCGACCCTGACAGATGTGCCGACTCTCGGCTCCTTGTACTCGCCCTCGCCCTTGTCAACAACGACCTGTATGTTCCTGAGCGAAGTTCCGTCGTTGAGCTCGATAAATGCCACAGACTTGGAATTGCGTGAGGTACGCACCCAGCCGCAGACTGTAACGCTGCTGCCGATAAACTCCGACGGCTTGCTGATGATCTCCTTGATATCAATGTGCTTCATAGTGATTTCCCTTTCCTTTAAATATTGCTCCGGGCAGAAAAGAAAACGCTCCCGCCCTGAGATATACAGGACGAGAGCGATAAACGCTTCCGTGGTGCCACCTGAATTACCGCCTTGCTGCGGAGGCATAAAGCCTTGCAAAAGCAGTCACTTTTGTCTGCTGTAACGTGCAGAACACGTCTCACCTAATAAGCTGTGAAAGCCTTTCAGCTTGCTGCTCGGGAGTGTTATTCACATGACCTCTGCTGTGCGGCTCACAGCCCTGCGAAAGGATACCTGCCTTTTCCGCAGCTGCCGCACTCTCTGAAAGTGAGCATTCATGCTACTTCTCTCCGTCGTTGCATTTGATACTCTTATGGTAGCATATTTTTTCTGATTTGTCAAGAAAAATTTTCATTTGCTTATGAAATGCAGCAGCCTCGACTGATAGTCGCCCCACAGTCCGCCGATATTGATACCGCACGACATAAGTGCGGCACCGGAATACAGCTTCTCCGGAGCTGATTCCTCATAATAATACGCCGCCTGATCAAGCCCTTTCAGTCTTACACGCCTTGAAGCATAGTTCGGACGTGCAAGCACCTGAAAATACACAGCAATAGCTTCGCTCCTGTCCGCTGCCGCAAATTCATAGCAGTCCCATGTGTTATCAGAGAATATATTTCCTATCCTGTAATAGTCTCCATTCCGCACAAGATGATTGAAACGCCTGAAATCCTCTATCTGCTCAGGGATCGCAGCTCTCTCCTCATCGCTCAGCCTTGTCGGGTCAAGCTCATATCCAAAGGTACCTGCAAGAGCCGCATGACCCCTCATCGTGAACGAGGTATTCCGCCCCACCGTATGATTCGGGCATACAGACACATGAGCACCTATTGAGCTGCACGGATAGCACAGCGATGTACCGTACTGTATTTTCAGCCGCTCGGCTGCGTCTGTATCGTCGCTGCACCATATCTGCGGAGAGTAGTACAGCATTCCCGGATCAAACCTCGCACCGCCGCCGGAGCAGTTTTCAAGCAATATATCGGGATATTCCGTGGTCAGCCTGTTCATCATATCATACACGCCAAGCACATACCTGTGCCACAGCTCCTTCTGCCTTCCGGGCGGAAGTGCCGCAGACCCGGCTTCGGTGATCTGCCGGTTCATGTCCCACTTTATATACGAAATATCCGCAGAATCAAGGACATTCTTCATCATGCCCCAGATATGCTCCCTTACCTCCGGGCGTGAGTAATCGAGGACGTACTGCTCACGGCTCATCGTCAGCCGCCTGCCGGGTACCTGTATCGCCCAGTCCGGGTGCTCCCGGTAAAGACGGGAATCCGGCGAGATCATTTCCGGCTCGAACCATACCCCCAGCTTCATTCCGAGCTTTTTCAGCTCACCGGAAAGGTATGCAAATCCGCCCGGCAGCTTTTCCTCGTTGACGATCCAGTCTCCGAGCGACGAATTATCGCTGCTCCTGTGACCGAACCAGCCGTCATCCACCACAAGCAGCTCTATCCCAAGCTCTGACGCCTGACGGGCAATGCCGAGCAGCTTCTCCGTGTTGAAATCGAAATACGTCGCCTCCCAGTTGTTTATCAGCACAGGACGGCGGATATCCCGGTATTTTCCACGTATCAGATTATTCCTGTAAAGATAGTGGAACGCCCTTGACATACCTCCGAGCCCCTTATCGGAGTAAACGATAACTG
Organism: Ruminococcus sp.; assembly: GCA_017475555.1. Lineage (GTDB taxonomy): Bacteria > Bacillota > Clostridia > Oscillospirales > Ruminococcaceae > Ruminococcus. The sequence goes on along the minus strand of JAFVFL010000019.1, from coordinate 107,617 downwards.
CCTCCGGTGCGGTAAATTCCCCTCCGGGCACAAGCTCCCACGAAAAATCCGTGTCATTTATACCAATGACGTACCTTGTCCGCTCATGCTGATCTACCTCTGCGAGCGAAACAAAGCTGCCGGAATACACAAGATTGAAGCCAAGCACCTCACCGGTGTCCTCATCGGCGTTATGACTGCAAAGGGCAGTAAACGGGTTGTGCTGATGTGAGGAGGTACCCCGCACCGAATCGACGGACTGTTTTCCGTGGTGCAGCCGGCAGCGGTCGGGGATACGCTCCCTCGCCCATGAGCCGTTGAGCGTTATCATGTCATAATCGGAGCGGTCAAGATCTATGCAGGCTGAATATACCCTCGTCAGAGTACACGGCTTGTCACCGGTATTGCGTATACGCACGGAGCGGGTGAACGCATTGACATTCTCAAACACCGTATACAGCAGCACGGCTTCAAGCTGAGCTGCCTTGTCCTCAAGGGTCACCTCAAGCGTACTGCACGGAGAATTATCCGCAGCAAAGGTCGCCGGAAGTCCTTCAAGCGGCGGTTTCCCGTCAATTATCCTGTGTGATTTATAGACCATATCGCAGGTGGAGGTACCGCCCTCTCCGCATATGCTCAGGGCGTGCTCCCGGTAGTCCCCTACCCCGAAGCACGGAAATTCCGCCGGAAGAACGTCCATATATGAGCTTCTGTCCCGGTCATTGCTCTCCGGAGTGAACGGCGGCTCGTCAAGCCTCAGCAGGTAGCTCAGGTCGTCGTCCGGGATATGCTCACCGAGCCAGACATGGGCAAGATAGCCGCCCGGAGCGATCGTCATTATGTAATCCGAGCTTAATGCACTCAGGCGGAACTGCCTGGTCTTTTCGTTGAATGATATTGGCATAGTCTGTTCCTTTCTGTTATAAAAAGGCAGGGACGGACAGCCGTCCCTGCATATATTCTTATGAACCAAGCGGCAGCTCTGACTGCTTTATCTCGCCCGCCTCGACACGGAGTATAGTTATAGCGTCCGTACCTGTAAGACCTGCCCCGCCGTCACAGTCGGCATTTACTGCACCCTGAGCACTAAGCGGATACTTTGCACTGTTCGCAAGATTCTGGAGCACGGCAACGGCGTCCGCCATATTGACCTTTCCGTCCTCATTCGCATCGCCCCAGTGCGTCTCAACGGCTGCTGTAGTTTGCGTCTCAGCGGCTGTTGCAGTTGTGGTAGTCTCCGGAGGAGCCGTCGTGGTCGTGGCAGCTGCTGTAGTCTCCTGAGCCTTGTACAGCCTGAGGGTTATCTCGGCGGAATCAGTCTCATCGAAAACCACGCTGTCTGACTCATAGCTCTCATATCCCTCAGGAAGACCCCGCAGGATAACTGCCGACCAGCTGAGCCAGAACTCACCTGTACCGGTCTGAGCCAGCACCTTCGTCTCAAACGGATTTCCGTCCACGCTCACGCTTGTGACTGCGATATTGCCCGGCAGCTCCTTATCCGGGTCATCAACATATCTGCACGGGATACCCTGGAGAGAAACGCCCGGCACATTGACATACTCGCCGGTCTGTGCATCTACAACAGAGAGCTTTATCGTCCCCTGCTTCGCCTCTGCCGAAATATCCTCAGTTTCGGTGTAATAATACTCCGGCTCAGCGACCTCCTTGTAATATACACGGAAGAAGTCCATAGAGCCGTTCATGCCCTCGCCTATGGAATATCTTGTGTCATTGCTCATTATATCGACCGGATCTATCGTAAATGCTCCGGACTCAGTGAGTACCTCTCTGCCGTTGTTTACAACGAGCTTTGCGGTATCTCCTGTGATTATCGTGCTGACAGTCACCCATTCACCGGGCTTATAGGCATTATTGACCGTCACTTCCTCGGTCGTACCGTTTCTGTCAACAAATGCTCTGAGACAGATACTGCCGTCCTGTGCGAACACTGTCAGACCCTTCTTGCCCTCATTATCGGCAAATGTGAACAGTGACTGGTACTCATCGTCACGCAGGAGCACTGCCGTCTGATAGTCAGCGTCGTGCAGTGCAGCATATGAGCTGTCTCCTGTGAGTGCTCCGCCTGTGAGCGTAAGCACGCCCTTGCCGCTCGTCTTTTCAGCTGCCCACGAAGCACCTCCATGCACAAGTCCGTATGTCGAGGTGTAGGTATCCTTTGCGACAACGGAGCTGTCAGTGCCGAATTCAAGCCCTGCGACCTGTCCGTCAGTGTAGGTGCGTGAGTTTACATAGCTGTCCGGACTTGCCCAGCCATAAACAGAACCAGCCCGGACGCCTCTGCCGGAATCGTCGTAGTAGTCGCCGTCCGGCATTGCCTGACCGGAGGCTGAGCCGCCTGCGAGACAGTAAGCCACGCCCTTTACAGTAGCATTGTCCGATACCTTGTATGTGTTGAAAACAAGTCCGCTCTCTATAACTCTTGCGTTGTCGGATATCACAGACTGACCCATAACTCCGGCATAGTCGCTGATTATCGCATTGTCCTTTACCTGTGCATTCTCCGCAACAACAGCATGGCCGTTGACTACCGCATTTCCGGAGACCTTAGCCGAGCCGGTGACTATCGCATAACCGTCGATTACAGCATTTCCGGAAACATTAGCATATTCAAGCACTTTTGCATTAGGCCCCACGTAAACGCTGTCCGCAACTGTTGCTGTATCTGCAACAAATCCGCCGCCGTTGGAGTGGTAGTGTCCTCTGAGCGTTGCCCCGCTGATCTGTGTCTGAAGCACGCTCGCTCCGTCGATAGTTACAGCGTAGGGATAGCGGTTCTTGCTAAGGAACGGATAATTGTTTTCGTCAAATTCACCTGTGCCGTATGCCCACGGAACGCCTATCTCCTGCCAAGCGGACTCGTCAGGAGTTGCGGTGACCACAAGGTACGCACTCCGTACATCAGTACCGGCACTGATAGTTCCGGTCTCTCCGGGCTTGAACAGATCTGAATACCTTGTCTGTCCGGAATACGGCTCAACAGCGATACAAGCACGCCAGTCAGCACCATCTGTGTCGCTGAGACCCTCAAGCGTAACAGAGATCGTATCTCCGGTTATCTCAAGGGGTATAAGGTTTATGCCGAACTGCTGCGGAGCACGCTCTGTCGGGACTGTATAGTAATTATCCTTTGATGTGGTCTTTTCAAGGACAGTGTACATCTCTCCCCAGTTCCATGCACCGCTGCTGGTCAGCTGCTCCATTCTTGCAGCGTAGTCAGACTTGTGTGCAAGGTCGAAGGTAGCAACTCTCTTTGCGTAGTTGCCGAGAAGCTCCTTCATATCCGTATCTGAAAGGCGGGCTATCTCCTTGTAGAGGTATTCATCGACCTGCCCCTGCTGCATGAGATCCTTGACAAAGCTGCTGCCGAGGTTGCCGAGGTTATCCGGATTCTCGGTGAGGTACTGTAAAAAGAACCACGCCGCATAGTTGTCACGTCCGATGATCGGCGTAAAGCAGAGGTTTTTCATGTATGTCTCGAAGAAGTCAGTAACTCCGGTAACGCCTGCCCACTGCTGGTAGTAGTCAGAATACAGGAACTGCTCCCTGTACCAGTTTGCTATAGCCTCCCAAAGTGCAGAAGCATACTTGTTGCTGTTCCAGCCCCTCTGATGAGCAGTCACAACATGACCGAACTCATGCGGGAGCACCCATGACGGATTCGGGCTGTTCTGCATAGCACCGACGCAGCAGAACATGAACGCATAGCCCTGGTTATCATATCCCATGTACGCCCAGTCATCCTCAAACGGCGAAAGACCTGTGCCGGAGATATAGAAATTGACCTTGTACTCATTTCCGTCCCTGAGATATTCCTCGACCGACTGCGTAGGCGGCTCCATGTGCAGGTCGTTCATATACACGTTCCAGCACGCCTCAAGGTTCTTGGCATTTTCCTCAAGGAAGCTCGTCGTTATCTTTGAAGAATCAGCACCGTTCTTTCCCCAGATGAACTGGAAATGCTCCGACTCCCACCGGTTGACGTCCTCATTCGCACACCATACGTCCCTTGTTTTCAGCTCTGAAGCCTGTTTTTCATTTGCTGTGATAACGTCTGAGGTGATCTCAGCCGCAGTTGTCTGCAAGCCGCTCCCGCCGCACAGCATAGCGATAGCAGACACCGCTGCCATCACTCTTTTCAGTCTGTTCATAGACTTCCCCTCCATAAATTATATATTTTGTTTCCGATATCTTGCAGCTGCCTATTGCCGCAATAAAATCTTCTTACATTTTAACACTTTATTTCTTCTTTGTCAATAGTTTTCTATAAATTTTATCCCAAAATATACTATTTGTGAAACGCTGTGAATTGCTGTGAAATGCTGTGAAGGCTGCAAAAAAACCGGAACGGCTCACTGAACCGCTCCGGTCAATAATTTCATCTCACCTGATATCCTTCATCTCAGCAACAAGCTTCTCAAACCGCTCCATTGCCTCGACAGTCCTCTGTCTGTCGCCGAAGGCAGTCAGCCTGAACCAGCCCTCGCCGTTTCTTCCGAAGCCTGCACCCGGTGTTCCGACGACCGCTATCCTGTGCAGCATAAGGTCGAAAAACTCCCAGCTGCCCATATCATTCGGGCATTTGAACCATATATAAGGCGAATTTACTCCGCCCGTGAACTTTATCCCAAGCCTTGTCATAGTGTCAGATATGATGCGTGCATTCTCCTGATAGTACGCTATATTCTCATGCACCTGCCGCAGTCCCTCGTCAGTGAATACCGCCGCTGCCGCACACTGTACCGGGTAGGAAACTCCGTTGAACTTACTGCCCTGTCTCCTGCCCCAGAGCTGCGAGAGCTGCACGTCCGTGCCATCTGAGGACTTTACGTAAAGCTCGTCCGGGATAACGGTATATCCGCAGCGCAGACCGGTAAAGCCGGCTGTCTTTGACAGGGAGCACATCTCGATAGCACACTCCTTCGCACCCTCGACACAGTATATGCTCCTCGGCACTCCCGGAGATGTTATAAACGCCTCATAAGCCGAATCATAGATGATAACGGCGTCATTCTCCCTTGCATAGCCTATCCACTCTGCAAGCTGCTCAGCGGTGTACACCGAGCCTGTAGGGTTATTCGGCGAGCACAGATAGATGATATCCGCATGAACACTGTGATCCGGCATTGCAGCGAATCCGTTCTCCTCATTCGAGTCAGCGTAGATTATTTTTCTGCCACTCATCAGGTTCGAGTCAACGTACACCGGATAAGCCGGGTCAGTGACGAGAATTATATTATCGTCTCCGAAAATATCAACGATATTTCCGCAGTCGCTCTTTGCTCCGTCGTTTATCCTTATCTCGCCGGGTGCAACGTCAGCACCGAGGCTCTTATAGTATCCGGAAACGGCTTCTCTCAGGAAATCATAGCCTGCACCGCTGTCCTCATAGCCCCTGAACGTCTCCTTCACGCCCATTTCGTCACAGCCCTTTTTCATAGCCTCAACTACCACAGGTGCTATCGGGAGCGTAACATCGCCGATACCCATGCGGATAATGTCAGCGTCCGGCTGCTCCTCACGGAATGCGGATATCTTCTTCGCTATATTAATAAATAAGTAATTCTTCTCAAGTGTCAGAAAATTTTCATTCAGCTTCGGCATACTACATTCTCCTTTGCTTTTTCGATATATTCGTCCTCAACAGTGCCCTCGCATATGAACTCAGCAGGCCCCGTCATGATAACGTGCCCGTCCGTGCGGTAATTTATCACAAGGTCGCCGCCCCGGAGATGTATAAGGATATCCTCGCCGTGCTTGCAGTACCCGTTCAGCACCGCCGCAACAGCACTCGCACACGCACCTGTTCCGCACGCAAACGTCTCTCCGCTGCCTCTCTCCCATACACGCATTCTCAGGGTGCTTCCGTCCTTTACCTCAATAAATTCAGTATTCACCCGGTTCGGGAAAAGCTCGTGGTTTTCATACGCAGGCCCGATTTTTTCAAGGTCAAGCCCGTCGATACCCTCAGTAAAAATGACCGCATGGGGATTTCCCATTGAAACGCAGGTCATCTTGACTTCATTTCCTGCAACGTTGACAGGCTGTGCAACGAATCTGTCAAGGCTGCTGTTCATCGGTATATCCGCCGGTGTAAGCACAGCCTCTCCCATATCGACAGTAACGGACACCACTCTGCCGTCAGCAGCAGTGAGGTCGAGATACTTTATCCCGGAATTTGTCTCAAGGGTGATATGCTCCTTGTCAGTAAGCCCCTTGTCGTAGACATATTTTCCGATGCACCTTGTTGCGTTTCCGCACATCATAGCCTCTGAGCCGTCAGCGTTGAAGATACGCATACGGAAATCCGCCTTGTCAGAGGGCATAATGAGAACAAGCCCGTCAGAGCCGATACCCTTGCGGACATCGCTCAGGACTACAGATACCTTTTCAGGCTCATCAACTATCTCGTCGAAGCAATTGATATAGATGTAATCATTGCCGATACCATGCATTTTTGTAAACTTCATCACATACTCCATTCCGAAGCAGTACACCCGTCACAGCAAATGCCGGCAAACAGTAAAGCATTGTACGGCGTTCACCGGCAGCTGCTGCTAACACATCTGCCGTACCGTACACCTATATTATACCATAACCGCAGCAAATGTCAAGCGATTTATCTCAGCCCTTATCCACAAGCACATCATTCAGAACGTCAAGATTTTTCCTCATAAGGGATATATATGACGCACCGTTTTCGATATCCTCGCCGTAGACGGACTGGAGCGAATCAAGCTCGGCGATCCGGGCATCTCTTCCGGATGTGCTGATTATCGTCTCCGCAATTGATTTATCGGAGTTTTCAAGCGTGAATATCGTATCGCATTCAAGCTCATTGACCTTCTGTGCAAGGAAGGCGATCGTGTCGAAGCTTGCCTCAGTCTCCGCAGAGCAGCCGATAAACGCCGCATAATAGTCAAAGCCGTAGTCGTCCGTAAAGTACCTGAACGGGAATCTGTCGCCGAATACGAGCGTTTTGATATCAGCCCTGTCAGCAAGTGCCTGAAGATCGCTGTCAAGCATATCAAGCTCTGCGGTATAGCTTTCAAGGTTCCTGCCGTAAGCCTCTGCGTACTCCGGGTCAGCCTCTGCGATATTCCGCTCTATCTCCTCACAGAAGAGCCTTGCGTTCCTTACTGACAGCCAGACGTGCTCGTCATACTCCGGCTCTTCCTCCTCACCTTCTTCCTCTCCGCTCTCTTCCTCTTCCTCCTGCATACCCTCCTTGAGCTCCTCCTCCTTGGCAGCTCCGCCGAGGATATCCATGAGCTCTATCACCCTGATGTCCTTATTCTCCGCAGTTTCAAGAGCATTTTCCACCCAGCCGTCGGATTCTCCGCCCACATATATAAATATATCGCAGGTGGATATCTTCATCATATCGTCCGCTGTAGGCTGAAAGCTGTGCAGGTCGATACCATTGTCAAGAAGGTATGTGACCTGTGCCCTGTCAGCATTTTCTCCGAGTATCTCCTTTACCCAGTCATACTCCGGGAATATCGTGCATACGATACTCAGCTTATCTGATGTTTTATCTGTCTGTGATACTGTACTGTCCTGTGTTGTGCTGCTTCCGGCAGCACCGCAGGCTGTAAGGGCTGCGGTACCGATGACAAGAGCAGCTGTCGCTGAAATGATCTTTCTGAAAAGCATTGTTTTTCTCCTTTTGATACCAATTTGAGAATCATTCTCAAATTGATTCTATCACAGCTTCCCCGCATTGTCAATACAAATGCCGGAAATTTCACACAAATTTCACATTTGAGAATCATTCTCAATTTCAAACAGACAAAATTCACAGAGATATCATTTTCACACTTGACAAATCAGTGAAAAAATGATATAGTAATTAAGTAATATACAATTGTTCGCCGCAGGCGGACGATTCAACAGGGGGATATCTATGGATACAAGATCTGAAAGCTCCCAGCTTATAGTCGTTGACTCCGCAATACTGCCAGATGTCTTCACAAAGGTGCTTGAGGTCAAAAAGCTCATGGCTCAGAAAAGTGAGAAGAGCTTCGCCTCTGCCTGCAAGCGTATCGGCATATCAAGGAGTGCCTACTATAAATATAAGGACAGCATCTTCTCATATGATGAGCTGTTCAGCAGAAAGATCGCAAATCTGTATCTGCTCCTCAGTGACAGTCCCGGAGTCCTTTCGAGCGTTCTGGTATTTCTGCACTCTCTCCACGCCAATATACTCACTGTGAATCAGAGTATCCCTGTGGACGGGGCAGCTGCGGTAAATATCTCGCTCAGGCTTTCAGATGAATCACCGGTCTCTCTCAGCTCCGTTGCTGAGCTTGACGGAGTCCTTGAGGTAAAGATACTCTCGGCAGAATAGAGCCTTGCTGCATTTCGGGGAGTTTTGCGGTATTTCAGGCATTTCGGAGGTAATAAATTATGTCAGTCAAAGCAGCAGTTTTAGGTTACGGAGTAGTCGGCTCAGGTGTAGTCGAGCTGTTCTACAAGAATAAAAAGAGCATAGAAAAGCGTGCCGGGAAGGAAATGGATATAAAGTATATCCTCGACCTGAGAGACTTCCCGGATTCGCCGTACAGGGACAAGCTCACCAAGGATTTCAATGATATCGTGAATGATGATGAGGTGAGCGTTGTCGCAGAGTGCATGGGCGGCGTTGAGCCGGCTTTCACTTTCGTAAAGGCTTGTCTTGAAAAGGGCAAGAGCGTTTCGACCTCAAACAAGGAGCTTGTTGCAGAAAAAGGCGATATATTGCTGAAAACCGCTAAGGATAACAACTGCAACTTCTTCTTCGAGGCAAGCGTCGGCGGTGCTATACCGATAATCCGTCCGCTGCACAAATGCCTTGCGGCGAATGATATCTCACGGGTCGCTGGTATCCTGAACGGCACAACGAATTTCATACTCACAAAGATGTACAACGACAATATGCCGTTCGATACAGCACTGAAGCTCGCACAGCAGCTTGGCTACGCTGAAAAAGACCCTACAGCAGATATCGAGGGGCATGATGCGTGCAGGAAGATATGTATAATATCCTCCCTCGTCTACGGAAAGCACGTTTATCCTAAGAGCGTCTGCACAAAGGGTATCTCCTCACTTGAGCTGTGCGACGTTGAGTCCGCAGAGGTGCTCGGATATGCGATAAAGCTCATAGCGTCTGTCACACGCCTTGATGACGGCAGGATACTCCCGGCGGTAATGCCCATGCTCGTGCCATTCGACAGCATAATATCGGGCGTGAACGATGTTTTCAATGCCGTTATGGTCTACGCTGACGGTATAGACCAGGCGATGTTCTACGGCAGAGGTGCCGGAAAGCTCCCGACAGCAAGTGCGGTGCTCGGCGACGTTATAAACAGCGTACAGCACGACAATACAGTTGATTCACAGACATGGGAGCCGTCTGACGACGACAGCTTCATAGCACCGATAAGCAGCTTCTCCTCACGCTGGTACTTCCGGCTTCCTGCCGGAGCTGAGTGCAGTGCAGAGGGTGCGTATTCCTCTGAGAGCGGTGTCTCCTTCGTAACGGAGGATATCCTCACCTATGACGAGGCTGCCGCAAAAGCTGGAGAGCTTGGTGCAAAGGCGTTCATTCCGGTGCTTGAATAAGCTTGAGAGGTGACAAAATGGAGATCAATTACGACGAAAAAAAACTGAACGAGGGCGGAAATACAGACGTTGAGACACCTGCACCTGCCGGCAATAAGGCGGTTTCCTACATATTCCTTATCGCAATGGCTGTATGGGGCATACTTTTCGGTATACTCGGTCTCGTCAGACAGCCGCAGAGCATTGACGATTCATTCAAGAACAGCTTTGAGAAATACACAGTGGTCGAGGGGTATGCAGAATACGGCTCGAACAGCTATTTTATCGAATATACCCACTCTATCAACTTCATTCCGGCGGCTAAAGAATATTACTATCTGATATTCTCCGACGACATGAACAGTGCAGTCTCAGTCCGTGCCCCGAAAAGCTTCGGAAAGAAATTTGATGAAAATTTTGAGGCAAATGAGCTTGTCCGCATAAAGGGCAAGGTAAGAAAGCTCCCGACAAAGGTCGCTCCGTCCGTGAAGCAGCTTATGAATGAGTTTGCGGCAAGCGGTATCTTTGTTGAAAGTGAGAATTATGTTGACCTGCTCAGCACAAGGCTGTATGTGATACAGATAATAATAGGTGCCGGGAATATCATAGCATTGCTTTTCCTGCTCAGCTACGGAAAATACAGAAAAAACAAGGGCAAAATGATAACCGCAGCCGGAAAAGGCTCCGGTGCAGCAGCGGCATTCACAATAATAATCTGCACCGTGCTTTTCCTGTACTATATCCTCCTTATGCTCTGAAAAAAAGGACTTCCTTGCGGAAGTCCTTTTCGCATTATTTCTTCCCGGCTGTCTGCATTCTCCGGAATTCCTTCGGCGTTGTACCGTAATACTGCCGGAAAAGCTTGCCGAAATAGCTGATATGATTGAAGCCGCAGGCAAAGCATACCTCGGTTATCTGCATATCCGTGCTGACCAGCAGCTCCGCCGCTGCCTGCAATCGGTATTCGTTCAGATATTCCACCGGCTTTCTGCCTATCATATTCCGGAAGCACCGGAAGCACTCGCTCTTGCTGACGCTTGCAGAGCGTGCTATATCGTCTATCGTCATCTCGTGCGTGTAGTTTTCGTGGATATGCGTCAGCATTTTTTTCAGCCGCTTCTCCCCCGCTCCTGCACCGGCTGCAATAGTTTCGCCGGGGTCTATTTTCAGATTCGACACAAGCGTGAACCATATCCCAGCGACCGCATTCCTCAGCTCAAGCTCATATCCCCACTCCCTTCGCTCTGCTATCTCCATGAGCTGCCGCACTCCGCTTAGTATCCTCTCCTGCCATTCAGCCTCCGGGGTGAGCTTCATTCCCTTCAGGCTCTGGTCGGTTATCACCGGGCGGACGTAACGCCTGTATATCAGGTCTGAGCCGCAGTCGCCGATAAACTCCGGCATAAAGCATACTGTCGTCATCAGCGGCTCCTCATCTCCGCTTACCGGAGTCTCCATGTGCATGATGTTGGAATTAATGAAAAATCCCTCGCCCTTCCCCGCTTCTATCTCAGTGCCGTTTATGCTGCACCGCACTCTCCCCGACAGCACGACCGCTATCTCCAGCTCAGGGTGCCAGTGCCAGTCAATGATATTATTGACATACCAGCTGAAATTGTTCGCATATATCCTCATCGGAAATCCCGGAGTGCCGTGGACTGCTGATTCCCTGTACCTGCTCCGCTCCGCAAGTGAAAGCTCCCCGAACGCCCTGGTGTCTGCTGTATCCATATTTTTCCTCCGTCTGGCATTATCGTTATAGTTTTAGCTTGTATAATGATAGAAATTATTATTTATTGATGTTATTATTATATCAGATTATTAATTATCAGTCAAGCAATAAATTATCACAGACCAAAATATTTTAATAATAAAAGGAGCTTTTCTATGAAGATCTCAGACGGATTCTGGCTGAATCAGCCAGGCTACGGCGTGAACTACGCCACACAGATGTACGAGATAGAAGCAGACGATTCCTCTGTCACTGTTTATGCAACTAATCAGTGGATAGGCAACAGAGGCATGACTCTCGGCGGCCCTATGCTGACTGTACGCTTCTCCTCTACGCTTGAGAACAGCATCAAGGTCACTATCGACCACTTCAAGGGTGCTGTAAAGAAGTCGCCGTCCTTTACCCTCTATGAGGACAGCAGCTTCAAGCCGGTCGTAAAAAAGACCGATAACGGCGGCTATGAGCTTATTTCCGGCAAGACGAGCGTCAGGATAGGTGCTCAGGGCAGCGGCTGGGACATCAGCTACTGGTACGACGGCAGACTGCTCACAAAGTCCGGCTGGAGAACGACCTCTCTTGTTGAGGAGGACGCATGGGTAAGCCGCAACAAGGCGATAACCGGCGAGGGAAGGCGTTTCTTCGCACAGTCCGACGACCCCGCATATTCCTCATATATCCGTGAGATGCTGAATATCACCATAGGCGAGTATATCTATGGCTTCGGCGAGAAGTTCTCGACATTCTGCAAAAACGGACAGACCGTTGAGGTGTGGAACAACGACGGCGGCACCTGCTCAGAGCAGAGCTACAAGTCGATACCCTTCTACGTTTCGTCAAGAAATTACGGTGTATTCGTGAATCACCCCGAAAAGGTGACATTCGAGGTAGCAAGCGAGACTGTCTCAAAGGTCGCATTCTCCGTTCAGGGCGAGCATATGGAGTATTTCATATTCGGCGGAAATACAGTCGCTGACGTTCTCACAGGGTATACCGACCTTACCGGAAAGCCCGCACTTCCCCCGGCTTATTCATTCGGTCTGTGGCTCTCCACCTCGTTCACCACAAGCTACGATGAGGAAACAGTCACATCGTTCATTGATGAGATGGAACGCCGTGACATTCCGCTGGAGGTATTCCACTTCGACTGCTTCTGGATGAAGGAATTTGAATGGTGCAGCTTTGAGTGGGACGGACGTATGTTCCCCGACCCGAAGGCTATGATAGCACGCCTCAAGGCAAGAGGACTGAAAATATGCGTATGGATAAACTCCTATATCAGCCAGAAGGCTCCGGTATTCGACGAGTGCGTGCAGAACGGATATCTTATAAAGAACAAGGACGGCTCTGTATTCCAGTGCGACCTGTGGCAGCCGGGAATGGGCATCATCGACTTTACCAATCCTGCGGCAAGAGAGTGGTTCGCTTCAAAAATAAAGGGACTTGCAGAGCTTGGCGTTGACGCAATAAAGACCGACTTCGGCGAGCGTATACCGACCGATGTCGTGTACTTTGACGGCTCAGACCCGTACAAGATGCACAATTACTACACATACCTCTATAACAAGACGGTTTTCGAGGCTCTGCGTGATGTGAAGGGCATGAACAATGCCTGCCTCTTCGCACGCTCTGCAACTGTCGGCGGTCAGCAGTTCCCGGTACACTGGGGCGGCGACTGCTTCTCCAACTACGAGTCGATGTGGGAGACTCTCAGAGGCGGACTTTCCCTCTGTCTGTCGGGCTTCGGCTTCTTCTCGCATGATATCTCCGGCTTTGAGGCTACCGGCTCACCTGACCTTTACAAGAGGTGGACAGCCTTCGGACTTATGTCAACTCACTCACGCTACCACGGCAACAGCTCCTACAGAGTTCCGTGGAGCTTTGACGAGGAGAGCTGTGATGTTTCACGCCACTTTGTCAAGCTCAAGGGCAGACTTATGCCGTATCTGCTTGCAAATGCTGTAAAGACCCATGAGACAGGCATTCCGATGATGAGGGCTATGGTCGTCGATTTCAGCTATGACCACGCCGCACTTACTGTCGATACACAGTATATGCTCGGTGACAGCCTGCTCGTTGCACCGGTATTCCGTGAGGACGGCGAGTGCAGCTTCTATCTCCCGGCCGGCGGCACATGGACTGATATACAGACCGGCGAGCAGCTCCCCGGCGGCAGCTGGTACACAAAGACCTACGACTATTTCGGTATGCCGCTTTACGCAAAGCCCGGCTCCATAATAGTGTACGGCAATTTCGGAAAGACTGTTGAGTATGATTACACCGACGGAATGGAGATCGTTCTCTACGGCTTCGGGGACGGACAGTCGGCAGAGACTAAGGTATACACAAAGGACTACGAGCTTGCAGCTGAAATAAAGGCAGTCCGCAGCGGTGACAGCATAACGGTTACAGTTACCGGAACGGACAAGCCGTTCACGGTACGCTCTGCACAGGGACTTGACGTTATTGTAAAGTGATCCACACCTGAGCGGACATGATTTTGTTCCAGCTTCGTCATAATTCACAAAGAAAAACCGGGCTTCCGATCTGTGAAGCTCCGGTTTTTTCGTCGTTTTCTACAAATTACATAGTTGAAAATTGTCTGCTATGCGGTATCATTGCGAAGTTTTTTTCATTTTCGCAAAAAATACTTGCAGTTTTTTGTGAAATGTGATAAAATATAATGTGATAAAAAATGACTAAGAGATAACCAGACAATAATCACTATTAAAAGGAGTAATCAATGGCTAAGATCAAGGCTGCGGTCATCTTCGGCGGAGTTTCAAGAGAGCACGAGCTGTCGTGTGCGTCAGCTGCTGAGGTGATACGCTTTATCCCGCAGGATAAGTACGAGGTTATGAGCATAGGCATAACAAAAAAAGGACACTGGCTGTATTTTCCGGGCAGCCCCGACGAGATCGCTGACGGCTCGTGGGAACAGAACCCGGACTGCACCCCGGCTGTGCTCTCACCCGATCCGCTTCACAGAGGCTTTATCATCCTCGAAAACGGCGAAGCCTCTGTACGCCGTGTTGACGCTGTTTTCCCGATATTACAGGGAAAATTCGGTGCTGACGGCTCAATACAGGGTCTGCTCGATATGTCAGGTATCCCCTACGTGGGGAGCGGTCTTCTTGCGTCTGCATCATGTACGGACAAGTCCCATACCCATATGGTGCTCGATGACTACGATATAAAGACTGCCGACTGGAGACTCATCAGACAGAGAGATATCAGCGACATCGACGGTAAATGCAAACATATCGTCCGTGAGCTCGAATTTCCGCTTATCGTCAAGCCGGCAAACAGCGGAAGCAGTGCCGGCACCGGTACAGCTGATAACTTCGAGGAGCTGACCGCTGCTGTGAAGGTCGCATTCTCAAACGATAACAAGGTGCTCGTTGAACGGCACTTCATCGGCAGAAAGCTTGAAACCGCCGTGTACGGCTACGATGAGCCTAAGTGCTCCTGCGTTGGTGAGATACTCTCGACTGACAGCATTTACGACCCCACACAGGTGAAAAAGACCTCCGGCGACGACCTCAGGGTGCCGGCGGATATCTCCGGCGAGCTTCAGGACGAGATACGCAGGATATCAGTGGACGCTTACAAGGCTCTCGGCTGCAAGGGCATCGCAAGGGTGGATTTCATTCTCACTGAGAACGGGGAGATAATCCTCAACAAGATTGGAACTGCCCCCGGACTTCGCAGAAACAGCGTAGTTCCGAAGCTTATGGAGCAGTACGGTATGTCTATGACGGAGCTGTTCGATATGCTGATAACCCTTGCTATAGAAAAGCATGATGAAAGCTGAGCCATAACTGATTTCAGATCATAAAGGAGTTATATTTTGGCAAAGGATGTTTTGATATCGCTGATAAGCATTCAGACTACAGATGATGACCGGAGCGAGACTGAGCTGATGACTCATGCTGAGTACAGCCATCGTAACGGAAAGGATATCATCTCTTATGAGGATACCGAAGCCACCGGCTTTGAGGGCTCTGTTACGACCATTACAGTTGACGGGAGCCGGTTCGCTTCTGTTGTAAGA
This sequence comes from Ruminococcus sp., assembly GCA_017475555.1. GTDB lineage: Bacteria > Bacillota > Clostridia > Oscillospirales > Ruminococcaceae > Ruminococcus. The sequence continues at coordinate 92,252 of JAFVFL010000019.1, read as the reverse complement.
GAGGGCAGCACCACATCGGCTCTTTATCTCGAAAAGGACCGCAAGCATTTCTGTCAGTACGAAACGCCCTACGGCAGTATGCAGATAGGTGTTTTTACCCATAAAATAGCTAATACCTTAGGTCTTGACGGCAAGCTGTACATGAAGTACACGCTTGATCTCAATTCCTCCTACCTCTCGGATAACGAGATAATACTGAGTATTCAGGATCATGACGCTGACAACAGGCACATAAGAAAGGAAGATACCAATGGCAGACTTAATTAGCTCCGCCTCGGAGCAGCTGAGGGTGCTCATAAACGAGGCTCTTGGCAAACTTATATCACAGAACGAGCTTCCGGCTGTACCGCTGCCGGCATACAGCATCGAGATACCGGCTGACAAGTCGCACGGAGACTTTGCGGCAAATACGGCAATGGTCGGTGCGAAGGCATTCAGAATGCCGCCGAGAAAGATCGCAGAGCTTATCTGCGGTGCTGTAGACCTCGGAGATTCAGCCTTTGACCGCTGCGAGACAGCTGGCCCCGGATTCATCAATTTCTTCCTCGGAAAGAAATGGTTCGCCGACGCAGTTTCCGCAGTTCTCGATGAAAAGGACAGCTACGGACGCTCGGACTACGGTGCAGGCAGGCGTGTGCTCGTTGAGTTTGTCTCTGCAAACCCGACCGGCCCTATGCACATTGGAAACGCAAGGGGCGGTGCGATAGGTGACTGCCTTGCAAGCGTTCTCGACTGGGCAGGCTTCCGTGCAGAAAGAGAATTTTACGTAAATGATGCGGGTAATCAGATAGAAAAGTTCGGCAGGTCACTCTCGCTCAGGTATATGCAGCTGTGCTCGGATAAGGGTCAGCAGCTGATATATGAGCACCAGAACAGCACTGAGGCTCTTGCGGCTGCGGTATATGATGACACCGGCGAGGGAAGATCCTTTGAAATGCCGGAGGACAGCTATCTCGGTGCGGATATTATTGCCCACGCTGCTGAGTATTACAAAAAGCATATATTTGAGCTTCGTGACGTAAGTGAAGAGGAGCGGAGAAAGGCACTTGTGGAGTATGCACTTCCGCTCAATATCGAGGGACTGGAGCGTGACCTGAAAAAGTACCGCATAGTTTACGACAACTGGTTCAGGGAAAGCACGATACACGAGAGGAATGAGACGAAAAAGGTCGTTGATGCCCTTTTAGAGAGCGGTCACGCCTATGAGCAGGACGGAGCTGTATGGTTCAGGGCAACGGAATACGGGCTCGACAAGGACTTCGTTCTCCGCCGCAGCAACGGGCTGTATACCTATATAGTACCGGATATCGCATACCATTATGATAAGCTCGTGACAAGGAATTTTGACAAGGCGATAAACGTTCTCGGTGCCGACCACCACGGCTATGTTCCCCGTCTGAAGGCGGCTCTTGACGCTCTTGGGGTGGATTCCTCAAAGCTTGAAGTCATACTCATGCAGATGGTAAGGCTTGTCCGTGGGGGCGAGACTGTTAAGCTCTCAAAACGCAGCGGCAAGGCGATAACCCTTGTAACGCTGCTCGATGAGATACCGATAGATGCAGCACGCTTCTACTTCAATCTGCGTGAGGCGGATTCACAGTTCGAGTTCGACCTCGACCTCACTGTTGAAAAATCGTCACAGAATCCGGTGTACTACGTTCAGTACGCACACGCGAGGATATGCAGCCTGTTCCGCAACTTAGAGCAGGAGGGTGTATCGGTACCGGATTCAGCAGACCTTACGCTCCTGACACAGCCGGCAGAGATAGAGCTGATACGGCATATCGCAGCACTTCCGGGTGAGATAAAGCTGTCCGCAAAAGCTCTCGACCCGTCAAAGATGACACGCTATGCTGTCGGTCTTGCGACCCTGTTCCACCGGTTCTACGACTCATGCAGCGTGAAGAATGCCGAGACAGAGGAGCTGAGGAACGCAAGAATGCTCCTTTCGGCAGCTGCATTACAGGCACTCCGGAATGTACTGACAATGCTCAAGATAGATCAGCCGGAGAAGATGTAAGTCCGTTATCAGATTACAGAAAATGTTACCAGAAATTACAAATCAGTTACAATCCGAATCAGAAATTTGTGATTTCAAACAATTCAGCGAATAAAAATATGGTACTTATGCAGGCTTTTCAAAGAAAATTAACAGAACGTTCATGATTTGTACACATCAATATGTTACAATCTGTAATAAATGAATTGCCGGAGCATTCCGCACTTCATTTGCTGCAATTCTCTTTAGAAGCTTTCTGAAAAAACAATAAATTTAAAGAGAAGGGTGTTTATTCATGTCCAACAGATTATTTCAGGGTTTAGTTCATCAGATGCGTGATTCCATCGACGCTACTATCGGCGTTGTGGACGAGACTGCAACTATCATTGCGTGCAGCGACCTCACAAGAGTGGGAACGACCAATGAGTTCGTTTCGCTCGACCTCAGCGATTCGCACGATATCTTTATCCGTGACGGCTTCACCTATAAGCCCTTCGGGTCAAGAGTAAAGCCGGACTACGCTGTGTTCGTTGAGGGTGTTGATGACGCTGCTGCAAAGTATGCAAGCATTCTCGCTATCTCCCTTTCCAACATCAAGCAGTATTACGATGAGAAGTATGACAGGAACAACTTCATCAAGAACGTGATACTCGACAACGTTCTCCCCGGAGATATCGTCATCAAGGCAAGAGAGCTGCACTTCAATGCTGAGATAAGCCGTGCGGTGTTCCTTATCAGGATCGTCTCAGCAAACGATATATCGGCGTATGACGTTATCCAGAACCTCTTCCCGGACAAGAACAAGGACTTCGTGTTCAATATCACTGAGAGCGATATCGTTCTCGTAAAGGAGCTGAAAAGCTCTCTCGATTCCAAGGATCTTGAGAAGCTCGCACGCTCTATTGCTGATACCCTCAGCAGCGAGTTCTATACCCGTGTGAACGTCGGTATCGGTACTGCTGTTGTCGGCGTAAAGGATCTCGCCCGCTCCTTCAAGGAGGCTCAGATGGCTCTTGAGGTCGGCAAGGTGTTCGATACCGATAAGGTCATCGTAAGCTACGACAACCTCGGTATTGCCCGTCTCATCTACCACCTCCCCACTACCCTCTGCGAGACCTTCCTGCATGAGGTGTTCAAGGTGGGCAGCATCGACTCACTTGACCACGAAACTCTGTTCACGATACAGAAATTCTTCGAGAACAACCTCAACGTTTCAGAAACCTCAAGAAAGCTTTTCGTACACAGAAACACCCTTGTGTACAGACTCGAAAAAATAAAGAAGCTTACAGGTCTTGACCTCCGTGAGTTTGACCACGCTATAATATTCAAGATCGCACTCATGGTAAAGAAGTACCTGTCAGCCAATCCCATGAAGTTCTGAGCCGCGGCTCAGAGCCATATCCAAAGGATGGTGTAATGATTTGGTCGAGCTTAAGAACGTATCCGTAACCTATTCAAGCGGTGTGGACGCTCTGAACAACGTCAGCCTCAAGATAAACGACGGAGACTTTGCCTTCGTTGTGGGTTCGTCAGGTGCGGGAAAAAGTACAATGATCAAGCTTTTGCTTAAAGAGATCGACGCTACGAGCGGTTCTGTAACTGTGAACGGCTATGACCTCGGCAAGCTTAAACAGCGGAGCATTCCTGAGTTCCGGCGGACTCTCGGCTTCGTTTTCCAGGATTTCCGCCTTATTTCGTCAATGACTGTGTACGAGAATATCGCTTTCGTGCTGCGTGTCATTGACGCTCCCCCGAAGTATATCAAAAAGCGTGTGCCGTACGTTATCAGCCTTGTCGGATTGCAGTCCAAGTCGGACTCGTATCCGGACGAGCTTTCAGGCGGCGAGATGCAGCGTGTTGCGATAGCACGTGCCCTTGTAAACGACCCTCAGCTGATAATCGCTGACGAGCCGACGGGAAATATCGACCCGGAGCTTTCCTATGAGATAGTTGAGCTTCTGAAGGGCATTAACGATCAGGGCACTACGATACTTATGGTAACACATGAGCATGACCTTGTAAGACACTTCGGCGGACGTATCATAAACATCACAGACGGCGAGATAGTGTTCGATGAGGTAATAACCGGTATCAATGACGAGGTAACTGAGGAGGAGCTTGAGCAGTTCGAGGAGCAGCAGGCACTCTCAGAGCCGGTACCGGTATCCACCGAGGACGCTATGATAGATGAGGTCATCGCACGCATCAATGCCCAGAACCATACAGATCAGGGGGGATATTGATGAAGCTGAGCGGACTTAAATATCTCGCCGGACAGGGAATAGAGAATATCTGGAAGAACAAGATGATGGCGTTCGCAACGTTTTGCGTGCTGCTGATATCACTTCTTCTTGTGGGTATCTCAGTGCTGTTCTATGTGAATATGAACTCAATGATACTCGGTCTGGGAAGCCAGAACGAGATCGCAGTATACCTTGACCCGGATACTCCGAAGGACGTCGTTTCGACATTCTCCGACAGGCTCTACGAGATAGAGAACGTCGAGAGAGTCGAGTATATCTCAAAGGAACAGGCTTATGCACGTATGCAGAGCCAGATAACAAAGGGTCAGGCTATCTTCAGCTATATCGACGGCTATGACTTCATGCCGGACGGCTTCAGTGTCACTGTCTGGAATATCGACACTATCGAGCTTACCACCGAGGATATCGCGAATCTGGAGTACGTCCAGAATGCAAGCTCATCTACTCAGGTAGCAGAGTTCCTCAGGGAGCTGCGGCAGGTCGTTACCCTTATCGCAGGAGCTATAATAATCGCTCTTGCGGCGGTCTCCATGATAATGATATCAAATACGACAAAGGCGAGCGTTTTCTCACGCCGTGAGGAAATACAGATAATGAAGTACGTTGGTGCGACAAATGCCTTTATCCGCACTCCGTTCTTTGTGGAGGGACTTGTTACCGGCTTCTTTGCAGGTGCTGGTGCATTCTTCATAACGTGGGCGGTGTACAAAGCGGTATACCGGATAATGCATGAGCAGGGTGCTCTCATGAATGCCTTTGGTATCGGAAGTCTTATACCATTTGAGAATATCCGTGTTACAGTAGCAGTCTCATATCTTGCTGTCGGTGCTCTCGTTGGAGCGATAGGCAGCGTTGTGAGCACACGGAGACATCTTGATGTATGATAAACTGAAAGGAGTCATCGGCGGAAAGCTGACCAAAATGAAGAATTTACATATCATAAAAAAGACACTGTCGTTCATCACCTGTGCAGCCGTATCACTCGGCATCGTCACAGCCTATTCGGTAAAGTCGAGAGAGGAGCAGCCTCTGTCAGCAAAGACCATAAGCCAGATACAGGAGCAGCGTAAGGAGAATGACGAGCAGATAAAGGAGCTTGAGTCTCAGATAACATCACTTGAGGGCGACAAGGAGAACGAAAAGGCTTATCAGGCTACCCTTATCGAGCAGATATCGCTTATCCAGGAGAATATCCAGCTGCTCAATACTGAGCTTGACCAGATAGGCGAGGACATAACTACGGCTGAGAACAATATCCGTCAGCTCGATCAGGACATCGTAGACCAGCAGGCTGCGATAGACGAGAATGTGGAGCTGTTCAAGCAGAGGCTGTGTGCAATGTATGTCACAGGCAACGACAACCTTGCGTCTGTGCTTCTTGGCTCTGCAAGCTTCTATGACATGATGTCAAGAGTGCAGATGGTGAACCGTATCGCCGAGTATGACGACGAGCTGATAAACAATATCCTCGATGAGATAGATTCGCTCGAAAAATCCAAAAAGGATATCGAGACTGAGCGGCTCAATCTCCAGCTGAAGCTTGAGGAGCAGGAAAAGCGTAAGGCTGAGAAGGAAGCGGATATCGCATCTCTCAACGAGAAAATGCAGAATACTCAGGACATTATCGACAAGCTTGCTATGGATCAGGAGGCTCTGAGCAGGAGCAAGGAGCAGATCGAGCAGGAGCAGGCTGCACTTGACGCTGAGGAGGCTGAAATACAGCGGCGTATCGCTGAGGCTCAGGCAAGATATGAGCGTGAGCAGGAGTACGCAAGAGAGGTAGCTAAGAAGGCTGCTGAGGAGGCTGCTGCAAAGAAGGCTGAGGAGGCTGCAAGAAAGGCTGCCGAGGAGGCTGCTGCAAAGAAGGCTGCGGCTGAGGCTGAAAGAAAAGCCGCTGAGGAGGCTGCGAGAAAGGCTGCTGAGGAGGCTGCACGTATTGCGGCACAGAAGGCGGCTGAGGAAGAGGCTCAGAAGGCTCTTGAGGAGGCACGCAAGAAGGCTGAGGAGGAAGAGGCTGCAAAGCAGGCTGCGGCTGCGGCTGCGAAAAAGGCAGCTGAGGAGGAGGCAATGCGGGTTGCACAGCAGGAGGCTGAGAAAGCTGCGGCTGCGTCTCTCAACAACCAGACCGTAACTCCCTCTGTTCCGGCTGCAACGACAACTCCTACAGTTTCATCGTCCGGCTTTGCATGGCCTGCACCCGGATTCAGCTATATTTCAAGCTATTTCGGTGCCCGCTGGGGTACCACGCATAAGGGCATAGATATCGGCGATGCCGGTATAAGCGGCGGCTCTGCGGTAGCTTCACGCTCCGGCTCTGTCGTTTATGTCAACAACAGCTGCACTCATGACTACGCAAAATCCTACAGCTGCGGTTGCGGCGGCGGCTACGGAAACTATGTCGTTATCGCTCATGACGGCACATACTCCACTCTTTACGGACATCTGAAATACGCCACCGTTTCCGTTGGCGACTATGTCTCACAGGGCGATGTTATCGGTGTCATCGGCTCTACAGGCTATTCGACCGGTGCTCATCTGCACTTTGAGGTGCGTGTGAACGGCTCTCAGGTAGACCCGACAAGCTACGTTAATCCGTGACAAAGGATACATAAGGCGGGAGGAGCTTCTTCCTGCCTTGCTTTGTTTGCTGAAATAAAATATTGAAAGTGATGATGTGATGAACAAAAAGATAAGCCTTGGACTTGCGATCGCTCTTATGGCAATTTCCGCTGCGATAACCTTTATACTCACCTCCTTTTTCTCGCTCCAGAGCTATAACCGCAAGGTGATGGACGTGAATGAAAAAGCACGGAAATACAGCTCACTTGAGCTGCTCGACAGCTATGTCAGAGAGAATTATTACGGCAAAATAGATGAGAATAAGCTAAGCGACGGCATATTAAAGGGCTATGTTTCGGGTATCGGGGACAAGTATTCACGTTTTCTGACTGAGGACGAATATATCACCGAGCAGAACAACAACTCCGGAAACGTGGTCGGGCTTGGCTTTACTCTTTCTGAGGACGAGAGCGGATATATCTGCATTTCTGAGATACTTCCCGAATCCCCTGCCACTGAATCGGGTATCGTCGAGGGGGACATGATAACCTTCGTCGAGGGAGTTGATGTGAAGGAGCTTGGCTTTATCGAATCGGTAGAGGCAATGCGCGGTACCGAGGGCTCTCCTATCACGCTGACGATACGCCGTGGAGGAGTTGACAAGGAGTATACCTTTATACGGCAATCGATCGAGGTCGTCACCGTTACAGGCGAAATGCTCAGCAGCCGCATAGGTTATATAAAGATCAGCGGCTTTAAGCAGAATACCCCGGAGCAGTTCATTGATGTACTCGAACGTCTCAGCTCCAACGGAGCACAGGGCTTCATCTTCGATCTGCGCGGCAACAGCAGCGAGCTTGTCTCCGTGCTTGAGCAATGCCTTGACCCGCTGCTTCCGGAGGGAGTCATCGCTACGGCTGAGTACACAGACGGCAGCTCTGAAACTGTGATATACTCCGATGAATCGGCTATCTCGCTGCCTATGTCGGTTATCGTGAACGAAAATACTGCCGGTGCGGCAGAGCTTTTCGCAGCTGCACTCAGGGACTTCGGAGGGGCGTCAGTGATCGGCACACAGACAGCCGGCAAGGGTACCATGCAGACCGCAAATGAGCTTATAAGCGGGGGTGCAGTCATACTCACTGTCGCAGAGCTGAGAACAGAGATCTCCGGGTCATTCAATACAGTCGGCATAACGCCTGACGTTCCGGCAGAGCTGGCTGACGATGGTACGGACACTCAGTTCAATGCAGCAGTTGAGCTTATGACCGCAGATATACTGACAGCCGGTATCCAGTGATAAAAAGGCGTATCTTCGTTGATACGCCTTTTTTGACAGGCAAATTTCTGTGAAATATGCCAAAAGCCCTTGATAATCGAGAACAAATATGCTATAATATCTTTAAATGATACTCAGGGGTGCATGATATGAAAATTCCAAAAAGGATCGCCTCGGCGGTCATAAATTCCCTAAAGGGCGGAGTTGTGCCGAGAACAGGTCTTCCATACATCACAGTCGGCAGAGAGGACGAGATAAAGGCTCTGCTCAGTGACGTCGATATTATCGAGGACGGCGGTGCTTCATTCCGCTTTATTATGGGGCGTTACGGAAGCGGCAAGAGCTTCCTGCTGCAAACCATAAGAAGTCACGTCATGGACAGGGGCTTTGTCGTTATGGATGCCGATCTTTCGCCGGAGCGGAGATTGCAGGGCAATAAGGGTCAGGGACTTGCGACATACAAGGAGCTTGTCAGGAATATGTCCACTAAGACCCGTCCGGAGGGCGGTGCTCTTACGCTTATACTCGACCGATGGATAAGTGCTGTGCAGACCGAAACTGCCGCAGAAACAGGCGCTGCACCGGATTCTCCGGAGCTGAGTGCAGCTGTTGAAAGGAAAATTTATGAGGTAACAGGAGCACTGAGCGAGCTTGTACATGGCTTTGATTTTGCAAAGCTGCTGACGGAATACTACCATGCGTGCGTTGCCGGAGATGATGACCGGAAGGGGCGTGTGGCGAAGTGGTTCAGGGGAGAATATCCGACAAAGACCGAAGCCAGACACGACCTCGGAGTGAATATCATCATCACTGACGACGACTGGTATGAATACGTGAAGATTTTCGCAGTATTCCTGAAAAAAGCCGGCTACAGCGGACTTCTTGTGCTTGTCGATGAGCTTGTGAACATATATAAGATACCCAACAGCATCACCCGGCAGAACAATTACGAAAAGATACTCACGATGTACAATGACACGCTGCAGGGCAAGGCTCACTGCCTCGGAATAATAATGTGCGGTACACCACAGTGTATCGAGGACACACGCCGGGGCGTGTACAGCTATGAGGCTCTCCGGTCAAGGCTTGCCGGCAGCAGATTCAGCAGAGACGGCATAAAGGACTTGAATTCTCCGGTGATACCGCTCGTTCCGCTGACCTATGAGGAGCTTCTTGTGCTGACGGAAAAGCTTTCAGATATCCATGCCCAGCTCTACGGCTACGAGCAGACCATTACCCAGGAGGAGCTTGTCATGTTCATAAAGCTTGAATTCGGCAGGATAGGCTCTGACAGCCACATAACTCCCCGTGAGGTCATCCGTGACTTCATCAGCCTGCTCGATATCCGCCAGCAGTATCCGGATATGACCACGGCTGAGATACTCGGTGAGGAAAAGCTGCAATTCGCCGGCTCGTCAGATAATGAGGACGGCACAGACCCGGATTTTGCGGAATTTGATATATAAAGGGCAGAGCTATGAACGTTTTTGACAGATACGCACCATTCATACAGGATCATATCTACAGAAGCGGCTGGGAATCTCTCCGGGCAATACAGGCTGCCGCAGGCGATGCGATCTTCAACACAGATGAAAATGTACTTCTGACCGCCTCGACTGCCTCCGGAAAGACCGAGGCTGCGTTTTTTCCGATACTCACACAGCTGTGGGAGGATCCGCCGTCGTCGGTCGGTGCAATATACTTAGGTCCCTTGAAATCGCTTATCAACGACCAGTTCCGCCGGCTTACAGAGCTTTGTGAGGAGGCGGGCATACCGGTCTGGCACTGGCACGGAGATGTTGCACAGTCCCATAAATCGAAAATGCTGAAAAAACCGTCCGGGATATTGCAGATAACTCCGGAATCCCTCGAAGCTATGCTTATCCGCAGACACGCTATGCTGCCGAAGCTTTTCGGTGGTCTGAGATACATCGTCATTGACGAGGTACACTCGCTGATGAGAGGCGACCGTGGCGGACAGACGCTGTGCCTGATCGAGCGGCTGTCAAGGCTTGCCGGCGTAAACCCACGGCGTATCGGTCTTTCTGCAACCATCGGCGACCCGGAGGCTGCCGGAGACTTCATAGCCGCCGGTACGGGCAGAGGTACGGTGATACCGAAAATAGATGCTCCGCCTGCAAGGTGGCGGATATCAATGGAGCATTTCTATATCGCAAACGAAAATAATACGGAAGGCTCCTCAGAAGCGGCAAAAAAAGCACTTCCTGAGCTTGACAGTGCAACAGACAAGGCTCCTGAGCACGCAGACCCCGGAATTGGATACATCTTCGAGCATACAAGAGGCAAAAAATGTCTTGTTTTCGTTAATTCACGGGAGGAGTGCGAGGCAGTAACAACAACTCTCCGCTCCTACTGCGAGGCACGCCATGAGCGTGACAGATTTCTCATACACCACGGCAACCTCTCAGCCGCATACCGGGAAACTGCCGAGGACGCAATGAAGGACGAGGACGTTTACATGACGACCGTTACGACCGCAACTCTTGAGCTTGGAATAGACATCGGACGGCTTGAGAGGGCTTTTCAGATAGATTCGCCGTTCACTGTGTCGTCATTCTTACAGAGAATGGGCAGGACAGGCAGACGTGAGCTTCCGCCGGAGATGTGGTTTGTTATACGTGAGGAAATGCCTGAGCCGAGGTCAATGCTGCCAGAGACAGTGCCGTGGAAGCTGATACAGGGTATCGCACTTATACAGGTGTACCGGGAGGAACGGTGGGTCGAGCCGCCTAAGCTCAACAGGCTGCCGTTCAGCCTGCTTTACCACCAGACCATGAGCACACTTGCTTCGTCCGGGGAGCTTACACCGGCACAGCTCGCTTCACGTGTGCTGACGCTGAAATATTTTCACCGCATAACACAGGAGGACTACAAGCTGCTGCTGCGGCACCTCCTTGAAACGGAGCATTTGCAGCGAACTGAGGAGGGCGGGCTCATTGTCGGGCTCGCAGGTGAGCAGGTGGTGAATAACTTCCGGTTCTATGCGGTATTTCAGGAAAACGAGGAGTACACCGTCCGGTGGAAGTCGCAGGAGCTTGGCACGATAGTCTCACCGCCGCCGATAGGTGAAAAGCTTGCAATTGCTGGTCATGTCTGGATCGTTGAAGAGATAGACCATAAACGCCGGCTTGTGTACTGTGAGCAGGTAAAGGGCAGAGTTCCGGCATATTTCGGCGACTGTCCGGGCGATATCAGCACTAAGATACTTCTGCGTATGCGGCAGGTGCTGGACGAAGATACAGTTTATCCGTACCTTATGAAAAACGCTGTGGGACGGCTCGAAAGGGCGAGGAATTCTGCCGTCAGTGCCGGGATAACAAGAGAACCGCTGATCTGTCTCGGCGGTGATATGTGGTGCCTGTTCCCGTGGCTCGGCACCTATGCGTTCTTTGCTATGGAGCGTTTCCTGAAAATAAAATGTGCCGGGAGACTGGGACTGAGGGGAATGGACTCCGCAAGACCATATTATATACAGTTCAGAATGACCGCAGAGCCGGGAGAATTTTTCAGGGTACTGTCCGAGGAGGCTGAAAGGCTCACAGAGCCGCTTGACCTCGTATATCCGAATGAGGTGCCGCTGTTTGAGAAGTATGACAGGTATGTCCCGGAAGAGCTTGTACGGAAGGGCTTCGCATACGGGATACTCGATATCGACGGATTTAAGCAGCGTATCAGCGATTGGAGCGGCAGGATCAGGGAGGGAAACAAATGAATACACAAAAGAAGAGAGCCTCTAAGGGAAAGAGCATTTCGGAGCTTTTGTCCGACTACACTGTGATAGATCTTGAAACGACCGGAATGAGCATTTATACCTGCGAGATAATCGAGCTTTCAGCCGTCAGGGTACGCAGCGACAAGCCTGTAGAGACATTTTCAAGCCTTGTCAGACCGAAAAGAAGCATTCCGAATGCCATAACCCGGCTCACCGGGATAACCGACAAAATGACGGAAAATGCACCGGGAATAGCAGATATCCTCCCGGAATACCTGAGCTTTATCGGAAGTGACGTCATTCTCGGTCACAATATCGCCTCATACGACAGCAATATCCTCTATGACACCTGCATAAAACTCGGTCTGCCGCCGTTTTCCAATGACCTGCTCGACACGTTTTCATTTGCGAAGAAATGTGATATCAATACTCCGGACTTAAAGCTAACGACCCTTACTGAGCATTTCAATATAAGTCATGAGAATGCACACCGGGCACTGAATGACTGCCTTGCTAACCACGAGTGCTATCAGGAGCTGAAAAAGCTGTATACCGGTGTTTCCTCAAAGCACACCGGAAAGGCTGTACGTGAGACAGCTGCAGGCGGACAGGAGCTGTACGATGAATGCAGCGGGCGTGACAGTATCGACCCGGCAGGAAAAAATATCGTACTCACCGGAGATTTCCGCATAGGTACAAGAGATGAGGTTACTTCAATGCTGACCTCAGCAGGCTGTAAGGTGACGGGGACGGTAAGCACAAAAACGGATTACCTGATAGTGGGCAGTATTGCAGGCTCCGGCTGGAAAAATGGAAAATACGGAGCAAAAATAGCAAAAGCCGCTGAGCTCAGACAGAACGGCGGCAGTATCAGAATAATCAGAGAGGTGGATTTTTTCAGATGTCTGAAGGTTTTGACTTGAATGGCTTTATTGAGGATTTCAACGTCCGTGCGGCAAGGGAGTTCAATACACCGGAAAATTTCATAATGCTCAGCACCAACAAGGACTCGTCGGTTTCAGCAAGTCTGCGTGAGCCGGTGACCGGAAAGGTGAAAAAGCGTGCGTTCAATTTCAGTATCGCAAAAAAGACGGGGTATTACAGGGTAACGGCAAACAGGAAAATGCTTGAAAATATCACCATGCCCGCAGGCTGTGAGCTGAGAGCCATTTCATCGGACAACAAGAACGTGTATGCGGATATCAGCCCTGTATCGGGAGATATCAGCCGTTTTCTCACGGATATCCTTGAATACTACGTGAAAAACTTTGAGCCGTCGGAGAAATTCGGCTGCTGCGGAAAATACCGGGAATGCTCCGCTGCCGGGAAATGTCTGCACGAGAATCTGTTTTACTCCAAGGCTTGCTGGTACAGAAAAAACCTCGAAAGCGGACGCATTTTTTACACTGACCGCTGAGCGGGTCAATAAAAAGCTTTACCGGTATCCGTCATCAAGCGTTCTTACCGGGTACAGTACGCCGATATCCCCTGACCTTGCGGGTCAGGGGATATCTTTATTCCTCCGGCTTTGAGAGCGTTTTATTTTTCAGTTTATACACGGCAAATGACACTGCACACAGCAAAACAAAAAGTCCGGCAGAGATCATGCCCACAGAGTTTTCGGTCTCAAGCACTAAATTCCACCAGAAAAAGAAGCCCCCGCATATCAGCTTCAGCTTGTCCGTCAGCGAAACAAGCGTATTTCTTCCGGCTCCTGCCGCCCTTACGGAAATGATCTCAAGGACTGCAAGCAGTACGATCACCACAAAATGCGGTATGAGAAGCAGCCGCTTGTCCAGATATGCGTCAAAATTCGCAAAATACGCCAAGCCATAATACTCCGGGTCATAGTACAGCCTTTCGTCAGTAGGATATCTGCTCCAGCACTCAGCTATCACTCCGATACCCCCGAAAGTCAGCAGCCATGCTATCAGCCGGCTCAGCCTGTGCATAAGGTTATTATCAGAAGACTTTTTCTCAGTCCTGTACCTTATGCAGGTGCATATCTGTATGATGATCCCTATGAGAATAAGTACCGATACCACACTCGTAATATTCCTCACAAGGTCAGTATCCAAAGGCTTCTGTAAACAGACTGAGTGCGACCATATGGAAAAGAAAGCACTCCAAAAAAACGTAAAGACATCAAGCGTCAGTATCAGCTCCGATTTGAACAGACGCTCACCCTTTTCACTTATTTTCAGTCCTGTATTCTTCTTCAGAATGATATGGTCAGCAGCGGCGATACCTGCAATGACGATACCGCCTATCAGGTGCGGATAAAATCCGTAGAGCTTTGAAGCTATAACATCGAAATTTCCGTCCGGGCCAAAATGTACACCTATCTCGTCAGGCAGCTCATTCCATTTTGTCAGATATAATACAAGACTTGCTGCAAGCAGGAGTACATTTATCCAGAATATGACACGATGTATCCACATTATCTTCCTGTTCATTTTCATCACCCGATATAATCATAGCATAATACTGTTATCTTGTCAACAAAAAGCAGCACACCTGATGGCATTCAGATATGCTGCAATAAATATACACTATTTTATAACTATCTTCCTGTAGGTGTCAAATTTTACCTTATCCCGGAAAAACTCAGGTCTGTCGGCATTTTCTGCGGCTCTGTAGCCGTCAATGAACGCCCTGACCTTATCCTCAGAATCCGCAAGCACCTCAAAGCCTCTGCCGTTCACGACCGGGTATCCGCTGTAATGATACTCGTCAAGTGCCGAAATATCTGTGATCCTCCTGCCTCTTACCCGGACTGCAACGCTGTCACGCATAATAAGGATATCAATATCGTCGGGATAGCTGTAGCTCTCTCCCCTTGTCGGTATCTCATCACCGATAGTATAGGTCGATCTCACCGGCTGATACTTGAACACGTTAAAGCTCTCCGTATCGTAATAAAACTCCTCGAAGATATCTCCTCTTGCGGTAATATCGCCGTAAACAAACGAAGCCTTTCCCGTGCTTTCCTCTGCCCTTTCAGACACCTCCTCAACAACTCCGCAGGCTGAGGTCATATTCGTCACCCTGTCAATGAGTATAAGCTCACCGAGAGTCTTGTGCTGTGCAAATCTGTCCGCCGCAATTGCTTCACTAAGCACAAGCTCACAGCGGGCTATACCATTCTTGCTGAGGCTGTCCGCAGAAATATGCTCACCTGTGTTGATATCAACTGCATAGTCGATACGTGTCAGCACCGCCGGGATCAGCTTAGTTCCGAGCTTTACAAGGTAATCCCTGCCCTCGGTAAGCTCATTGTCGTCCATCCAGAGAAGTGAGACTGAGAGCCTTTTATACGCTGCGATATCAGTGTCCTTTGTCAGAACACAGCCCCTCGAAACATCGACCTCCCGGTCAAGGGTTATTGTAACAGGCTGACCGGCAAACGCAGTCTCAACGCTCCTGTCAGTCACAAGAATGCCCTTTACTGCGGCTGTTTCATTGCTCGGCAGGGTCTTTACTGTATCACCGACAGATATGCTTCCGGATTCGATCTGCCCCTGAAAGCCCCTGAATGTCCTGTCCGGGCGGCTCACTCTCTGCACCGGCATATAGAATCCCTTTTCGTCTGCACCTGACACTATATCCACATTTTCCAGATATTCCAGAAGTGTTTCGCCGTCATACCAGTCTATATTATCGGATTTTTTTGTAACATTGTCGCCCTCTGTCGCAGAAAGAGGGATTATCTTTATGTTTTCAAGTCCGAGCTCACTCGTCAGCTCGTCTATCTGAGCGGATATTTCATTAAACCGGCTCTCGCTGTAGTCCACGATATCCATTTTATTTACCGCAAACACGAAATACCGTATTCCCATAAGGCGGCATATCCTTGCATGGCGGCGGGTCTGTACAAGAACTCCCTGAGAAGCATCGATGAGAATTACCGCAAGATCAGCAAATGAAGCACCGACAGCCATATTCCTCGTGTACTCCTCATGACCGGGAGTATCTGCAACTATGAAGCTGCGGTTATCTGTTGTGAAGTAGCGGTACGCAACGTCAATAGTGATACCCTGCTCTCTCTCCGCCATAAGCCCGTCAAGCAGCAGAGAATAGTCTATCTCACCATTCCGGCTGCCCACCTTGCTGTCAAGACGCAGCGATTTCTCCTGATCTGTGTACAGCAGCTTCGCATCATAGAGGATATGTCCGATAAGTGTGCTCTTTCCGTCGTCAACGCTGCCGCAGGTGATAAATTTCAGCAGTCCCTTCATCAGAAATATCCCTCCCTCTTTCTTCTCTCCATGCTTCCGGCAGCCTCGTTGTCGATGACCCGTGAGGTACGCTCTGATTCGACGCTGCTTAAAGTCTCCTCGATTATCTCGTCAAGGGTCGAAGCTGTGGACTCAATGCCGCCGGTAAGCGGATAGCAGCCGAGAGTCCTGAAGCGGACTGATCTGAGCTGCGGAGCTTCTCCCTCCGCCAGCGGAAAACGATCATCATCGACCATGATAATATTCCCGTCACGCTCGACGACCGGTCTTTCCGCTGCAAAATACAGCGGAACTATATCTATGCCCTCACGCTTTATGTACTGCCAGATATCCTTTTCCGTCCAGTTGGATATCGGAAAAACACGTATGCTCTCGCCCTTGTTTATCTTTGTATTGTAGAGCTTCCACATCTCAGGCCGCTGATTCTTCGGATCCCATGCGTGTGCGGAATTGCGGAAGGAGAATATCCTCTCCTTTGCGCGGGACTTCTCCTCGTCACGCCGTCCGCCGCCGAATGCAGCAGTAAAGCCGTATTTATTGAGAGCCTGCTTGAGTGCCTGCGTTTTCATTATATCAGTGTATGCCGCACCATGCTCAAAGGGATTTATCCCCTGCTTCACTCCGTCCTCGTTGATGTACTCCAGCATTTCAATACCGAGCCTTTCAGCCGTTCTGTCACGGAACTCTATCATCTCCCGGAATTTCCATGTCGTATTGACATGAAGAAATGGAAACGGCGGCTTTTCGGGGTAAAATGCTTTCATTGCAAGGTGGAGCATTACTGAGCTGTCCTTGCCTATCGAGTAGAGCATTACAGGCTTCTCGCACTCAGCAGCGACCTCACGGATTATATATATCGCCTCGGCTTCAAGCTCATCGAGGTGTGAAAATTCTGACATTTATTATCCTCCTCCGGAGACTGAGCATAACTCAGTATTTATTTGATTCCTTCTGGTCTATCCTTATCTCTGAGACCGAGCCGTCCGGGCTGTCGATTATCCAGCGGAGGATATCTCCCTCCCTTTCGGTGTGTACGAGACTTCCCATTCCGCCGATATCAGCACCGAGATAGAAGCGTATCGCATAGACCGGACATTCCTTGATGCAGGAGGTACAGCCCCAGCAGTCACGGGGGTATCTGATATACGCCCGGCGTGCGTCATCAAGCCTGATCAGCGTACCGGGGCAGACATCGTGACATTTTCCGCAGCCTATGCACTTATCCCTGTCAATCGCTATGCTCATAGACCGTCCCCCTTTCGGTGATATCACGGAGAATTATCTTTATCTCGCCGTTTTCCAAACGGGAATTGACATACTTATACCAATTCTTATCGTCACGCTCCGGGTAATCAAGATTCTCCGCAAAGCTGTGCCAGCGTGTCTCATGCCGTGCCTTCAAGTGGGCGATAACGCTCCGGCACACAACAAGTCTCTCACGCAGCTCATAGATATACATAAGCTCCTGAGGGTCATCAGCATGGAGCGAATCCGAAAGAGCATACAGCTGCCTTATCTTCCGGTCGGCGATATCGAGCTGCTTTTCATTGAATCTGTAATTGGTCTTTATCCCGCCTGCGTAGCTGTCCATTACAGTCTGCATAGCCTCTTCAAGCTGCTCTGTGGAATAAAGCGAATGATCTTCACCAAGAAATCTCTCTGCCTCCTCAAGCTGAGCCTGAACAGAGCCTTCTGAAATTTCAGAGGTATCATTGCTTTCAAGAAACTCAACTACCGAAACAGCGGCAAGCTCGCCCTCAGCCAGCGCACCTGTGACATACTTCTGCGGAGCACCGCCTGCAACATCACCAGCCGCATACAGACCCCTTATCGTCGTAGAGCGCTTTGTATCTACCCAGAATCCGCTTGCGGTATGACCGCCCACTATGTACGGCTCAGTGCCCTCTATCTCCACATTCTGTCCGGACGGAGCAAGACCGCTCTCTATCCATTTCAGTGTCTGCGAGGGTGCCATATTCAGGTACGCCTTCAAAAGCGATTCGTCCTGCTCAGGGGTGATCCCCTCAGTCCTGAGATAGCACGGGCCTCTGCCCTCCTGATTCTCGTTGACAGTGCCATACACTCTCTCCGAGGTGGTGAGTCCGTATTTAGTCTCATACACCTCACCAAGCGAATTGACCTGCTTTGCACCGACACCCTGAGCGAGAGTACCTGTGGGAGCGATGGTGTCCTTGCAGCGCAGAGCGATGAACCGCATTTCAAATGTCGTCATCTCCGCACCATGCCTTATGCCCATTGCATAGCCTGCACCTGTATTGAACGGCGGATACCACATCTTATGCCTTGAAAAGCCCGGATTATTCGGCTTGTAAAGCCCGGCAGCACCTCCGGTCGCAATTATCACCGCAGCCGCCTCGATGACATAGAATATGCCGCTCTCGATCCCTATCCCAAAGGCTCCGTTTACTCTGTTGTCCGTAACGTCGATATCGGTGATATTCACACGATTGAGCACGGTGACATCCGGAAGAGCCTGAACTGCTGAAGCGAGCAGCGGCTTGATATTTTCGCCGTTTATTTTTATGTTCCTGTTCCCTCTTGCAGCGTATTTTCCGTTTTCATCCTTCAATATGACCAGTCCGAGCTGCTCAAGCCTTTCAGTGACCGCATTGAGCCTTTCGGACATGGTAAGCAGCAGATCCTCCCGGACTATCCCGGCAGCGTCATTCCGGCAATAGTCCACATAATCCTGCGGAGTACGCCCCTCAACGATGTACGCATTAAGAGCATTTACTCCGGCAGCAAGGCAGCCGCTTCTTTTTATGTGAGCCTTCTCACATATTACCACTTTCTTGTCTGACCTTTCGGCGATAGTCATTGCGGCGTAGCAGCCGGCAGTACCGCCGCCGATTATCAGCACATCAGTTTTGATTCTTTTGATATCCATTTTATCTCCAAACAAGCATAAGGTCTGCTGTTTCCCCGCCTGAGACGGGGGATCTGACGATCAGATCATCATTCTATGACAAGCTCCTCCTTATATGCGTCAGTACCCTCAATGTGGAAGGAATTAAGCACCGGAGCGTCCTTATCCATAAGTGAAAGGATAAGATAGCTTGCCTTGCTGTCGAATGCAAGTCTCTTGTCCTCCTCAGAGGGACGTGACGGAGATACAGGGTGGGAATGCCAGTTGCCGAGCGGCACAAGTCCATTCGCCCGCATATCCTTTACAGCCGCAAGCTGCTCCTTTGGGTCAAGGGTGAAGTGCTCCTCTGCATGGTCAGTGTTCGTGAGGATATACACCTTTTTGATATCCTTGTTCACTCCGTCAGTTGTTCCTGCGATAAGACCGCACGCCTCCACCGGAGCCTCGCTCCTTGCGTGTGCAAGTATCCTCTCGTAATCTGCCTTTGCCATTTTTATCATAAGCCCAGTCCCTCGCATTCTGCCTGCTCATAGTCGATGAGGTGAGTTATTGTCGGGTGATCGCCGCATACTGCACACCTGTGGGTATCAGCCGGGAGCTTTACCTTGCGGAACTCCATTTTCAGTGCGTCATATGTGAGAAGGTAGCCTGTCAGCAGATCGCCCACTCCGAGGATATACTTGACAGCCTCCATAGCCTGTAGGCTTCCGATAACGCCGCCCATTGCACCGATAACGCCAGCCTGCTTACAGGTCGGAACAGCGTCCTTCGGCGGAGGGTTTTTGAATACACAGCGATAGCACGGTCCCTGCTCAGGAACATATGTCATCAGCTGACCCTGAAAGCGAATGATCCCTGCATGAGAAAACGGCTTCTTCGCCATTACGCACGCATCGTTTATGAGGAATTTCGCCGGGAAATTGTCCGTTCCGTCAATGATAAAATCGTAATCCTTTATGATATCAAGGATATTCTCACTGGTAATGAACTCATGGTAGGTGATGACCCTGACATCGGGATTCATCTCCTCCATAGTCTCCTTAGCGGACTGCACCTTCGGCTTTCCGACGTCCTTTGTCTGGTGGATTATCTGCCGCTGGAGATTTGAAAGATCAACCTCGTCAGCATCGGCGATACCGATCGTTCCTACACCTGCCGCAGCAAGGTACATTGCAGCCGGAGCACCAAGTCCGCCGGCACCTATGATAAGCACCTTTGCATTAAGGAGCTTCTTCTGCCCCTTTGCCCCGACCTCCTTGAGTATGATGTGGCGTGAGTAACGCTCTATCTGTTCGTTCGTGAATGCCATTACTGACCGCCTCCCATGAAATAAAGGAACTCAATGCTGTCTCCGTCCTTTATTATCGTCTCCTCGAACTGTCCGCTCTCAACGAACTCGTCGTTGATAGTTACAGTGACATACTGGGGAGTCTCAACATTCTCGTCGATAACGAGCTGTGCAACTGTAAGCCCGTCTGCGACCTCTTTCTTTACTCCTGCTACTGTGATCGTCATGATACATCTCTCCTTATTAATTTTATCAGCTGTTTACAGAATTTATAGCCTCTGCGAGCTCATCCTTTGAAACAGCACCCCTTATGCGGTCTACCTCGGTGCCGTTTCTGAAAAAAACCAGCGTCGGAGCGGACTGCACCTCATACTCCTCAGCAAGCTCCTGCTCAAAGTTCACGTTGACCTTGACTATCTTTATACTGTCGGCAAATTCAGCCTCAAGCTGTGAAAGCACCGGTGACATTCTCTTACAGGGTATGCAGCTGTCGGAATAAAAATCCACAAGCACAGCCCTATCCGCTTCGAGAACCTCCGTCCTGAAATCTGCCGCACCAACTCTTGCCGGCATTCAATCCCCCACCTTTCTGACGATAAGCTCATACGTTCCGTCGCCGTTATCAGTGAGCTTCAGTACCTTATGTCCTTCCTCCTTGATGCTTCTCGGAACGTTCTGCACCGGCTCGCCGTCGTTGAGCTTTATGGAGAGTATATCTCCGTCGTCAAGCTCCTCAAGCGCTATCTTCGCCTTTACAAACGTGACCGGGCAAACCACATCAGTGATATCCACTGTATCAGTAATGTTGAACTCAGCCATTGTTATACGCCTCCAATATCTTTTCAATAAATTTGTCCCTGCCTACCCTGTCAAGCGTGAACTTGAAACGCTCGCTCGGATTTGCATTGTCGTCAAAGAACTGTATCGCCGCATCACACACCCTCATGAGTGCATCATGATCCTCGATGAACGGTATCACCGCCTCACCCTTTGCTATGCTGTTTCCGAAGAGTCCGCCGAAGCTGACGATATAGCCGTGGATAGTATCCCATGCCTCTGTAGGGCAGGACTTGACGCAGCGTCCGCAGAAATTGCACCTGCTCTCGTCAACGGATATCCTCCCGCCCTCTAAGGTGATGGCATTCGTTCTGCACGCCTTTACGCATACTCCGCAGCCAATGCAGTCGCTCTCACGCCATTTCACCTTGATACCGCCCTTTATGCCGAGGTCATTTTCCTCAGCCTTCAGGCAGTTATTCTGACAGCCTGTGATACCGAACTTGAACTTATGGGGAAGCTCTCTTGCAAAATATCTCTCGTCAAGCTCCTTTGCAAGAGCATATGTATCAATACAGCCGCTGGGACAGACAGCCGCTCCCTGGCACGCCGTAACAGTCCTTACCCTCGGGCCGCATACTCCCGGCTCAACTCCGCCTTCAGCAAGAGCACTCTTTACCTCCTCGATCTGATCGAGCTTGATGAAGGGTATCTCAATGCTCTGACGGGAGGTCAGGTGAACGTGTCCGTCGCCGAATTTTTCAGCGACCTCCGCTATCTTCGCAAGCTGCACCGCCGTAACGTTGCCGCCGACCACCCTGAGCCTGAGCGAGAAGTTATTCTTCTGCTTCTGCCGCATAAATCCGCCTTTTTTTAGTGTTGCATAATCTACTGCCATACATACCGCTCCTTCCGGATCAATTTATTCATGAATTTTCTATCGCCTGCCTGAAATCGTCTATCAGGTCGTCGATGTCCTCAATTCCCACGCTTATGCGTATCGTGTCGTCATAAACCCCCGCACTTATCCTCTGCTGCTCTGAGCTATGGGTGTATATCGTACTTGCCGCATGGATGACGAGTGTTCTGATATCGCCTATATTCGTAGCAATAAGAGCGTATTTCAGGTTATTCACGAGCCTGTAAGCTCTTTCCTTGCTGCCGGCTCTCAGGGTGAGTATCGCACCGCCCCTGCCGCCGAACTGCTCCTGTACAAGCTCATAGTACGGATTTCCCGGAAGTGCAGGATAATTCACCTCAACACCGTCCACGCTGTCGAGAAATTCTGCAAGCCTGAGGGCATTGTCACATATCCTCTCCATTCTCAGACCAAGAGTCTCAAGCCCCACAGAGTTCATATAAGCATTCATCGGCGACA
Organism: Ruminococcus sp.; assembly: GCA_017475555.1. Taxonomy (GTDB): domain Bacteria; phylum Bacillota; class Clostridia; order Oscillospirales; family Ruminococcaceae; genus Ruminococcus. Next base: position 69,850 of record JAFVFL010000019.1, on the reverse strand, counting down.
AACACGCCCCCACATTTCTCCACAGCCCGTTTCTTAGCTTTGCGATATATGCGTATTTTCCGAAACGCTTATACTCCTCAAAGCCCTCGTATCTCTCCGGGTCGAACCTGAAGCTGCCGCTGTCGATAATAACTCCGCTTATGGAATTTCCTCCGCCGTTTATGTACTTCGAGGTTGAGTGGACAACTATATCCGTGCCGTATTTAAGAGGATTTATAAGATACGGAGTTGCTGTGGTGCTGTCTATTATAAGAGGTATTCCGTGGCTGTGACACACATCTGCGACCCTTCTGAGATCCACCACATCGAGCTTAGGATTGCCGATCAGCTCCGTAAAAACAGCCTTTGTCCTCTCAGTGATGAGGGCTTCAACGCTTTCTGCGGTAACGGATTCTGCAAATCTCGCCTTTATGCCGAATTTTTTCAGGTCGCCGAACAGGTCGATCGTACCGCCGAAGAGCCCCGATCCAGCTATGACCTCGTCACCTGAGCTGAGGATATTCAGCAGAGCCATAGTTACAGCCGCCATGCCTGATGAACAGGCTACAGCACCGATACCGCCCTCCATCGCCGCCATTCGCTTTTCAAAGGAATCGACAGTAGGATTGCCGATACGGGAATACGCAAATCCCGGTGCTCTGTTATTGAAGACCTGTTCGAGCTTTTCAGCGGACTCATAGGAAAATGCACTGACCTGATATATCGGTGTCAGCGTTGAGCCGGTCGAGCGTTCGCTTTCAAAGCCGTTATGCAGCAAAGAGGTATTGAATTTCATCTATATCCACAGCTTTCCAAAAATATTTTTGTTACTGAATATATTATAACCCAGAATACATAGTAAGTCAATATGTTTATAGGTTTTCTACTTATTTAACATATCGACTTAGTAGATTTAAGATAAACTTATACAACTTTCTGAAAGAAAAACACTTGAAATTTTTTTCAAAAAATGTTATACTTAGTATAACGATATGTTTAGTATGCCTATATGATATATGAAAGGTGATGTGTAAAATGAAGATCTCATCAAAAGTCCAGTGCGGCATTATTGCCCTCATCGACATTTGCCTCAATTCATCAAACGGCGAGGTCGTTACTGTCGTGAATATTTCAAGAAGACAGGATATCTCTGCAAAGTACCTTGAGCAGATACTGCCGCTGCTGAGACATTCTTCGATAATCCGCAGCGTAAAGGGTGCCAAGGGCGGATATATCCTGTCCAAGCCTGCCGCAAGTATAACCCTCAGAGAGGTCATCGACGCACTCGACAGCACTATCCTCGGCGAGGTAAGCTTCGAGGATAAGGAGCCTTCCCATATCTCCGACGCTATTTCCGAGTGTCTCTGGAGCAAAATGACCGTCTTTTTGCAGGATTTCGCCGAGAAGGTCACCCTGAGCGATATCGCCGACAAATATTCCCAGCTCGCTGAGAGTAATGCTGAAGAACCAATGTATTATATTTGAGAAAAAACAGTCCGGCAGACTGCTTACAAAAAGGGTACGCCCCACATGAGAGGACGTACCCTTTTTTATTATACGCAATAACCTGATATTACACTGCTTGTCTTTTTTATATCCTCATCTGAATGAGCTGCGGAGACGAACATAGCCTCAAACTGTGAGGGAGCGGTATAGATGCCGTTTTCGAGCAGATACCCGAAATATCCGGCGTATTTCTGCGTATCCGAGCTTTTTGCAGACTGATAGTCCGTGACCGGGATATCTGTGAAAAAAGCTGTCAGCAGCGAGCCGCAGCGGTTGACATTAAGCCCAGCCGCTTTCATCGCCCTTTCAAGCTCAGCCGACTTGCGTTCGAGCTCGATATATATATCCGGCTGATTTTCAAGCTCGGTAAGTGCAGCAAGTCCTGCGGCTACAGCCACCGGATTTCCCGAAAGTGTTCCTGCCTGATAGACTGAGCCGAGCGGTGCAACACATTCCATTATCTCACGCTTTCCTCCGTAGGCTGCAAGCGGCATTCCTCCGCCGACTATTTTTCCGAGTGCGGTAATATCCGGCGTGATACCATAATACTCCTGTGCTCCGCCCGGAGAAAGCCTGAATCCGGTTATGACCTCATCAAATATGAGAAGTGCCCCATATTTTTCAGTAATGCTCCTCAGTCCCTCAAGAAAGCCCTCCGCCGGCGGTACTACGCCCATATTCGCCGCACACGGCTCAACGATCACACAGGCTATGCTCTCGCCGTATTTCGCAAAAAGCCGCTCAACCGAGCTGATGTCATTATACCTCGCCAGCAGCGTCGTCTCAGTGTAGCCAGCCGGAACGCCTGAGCTGTCCGGTATCGCACCTGTAAGAAGTCCCGACCCGCCCTTTACGAGAAGTCCGTCGGAATGTCCATGATAGCAGCCCTCGAACTTTATAATTCTGTCCCGGCGTGTAAATCCTCTTGCCGCCCGGACTGCACTCATCACAGCTTCAGTACCGGAGCTTACAAGCCGGAGCATTTCCATTGACGGGAAGTGCTCCCTTATTTTTTGGGCAAGTGCGATCTCTCCGGAATGGCAAGCCCCGAACGTAAGCCCGCTTTCAAGGCTTTTCCGGACAGCTGAGAGCACAGCCGGGTGAGCGTGACCGAGGATATCCGGTCCCCATGAGCATACATAGTCTATATATTCATTGCCGTCAGCATCGAATACCCTGTCACCTGCGGCATGGTCGATGAACAGCGGCGTCCTGCCGACACTCCTGAATGCACGCACGGGACTGTTCACTCCGCCGGGCATAAGGTCAAGTGCCTGAGCATAAAGCTCCTCAGATCTTCTTGTATTCATATTTCCTCCAGCCACTCTGCGGCTTCAAGAGCATGGTAGGTGATGATGATATCCGCACCGGCACGCTTTATCGCAGTAAGGTTTTCCAGAATTATCCTCTTCTCGTCTATCCAGCCGTTCGCAGCCGCAGCCTTGACCATAGAATACTCACCGCTTACATTATACGCAGCTATCGGCAGATCAAATCTGTCTCTTGCACTGCGTATCACATCAAGATATGCAAGTGCAGGCTTCACCATTACAATATCTGCCCCCTCGTCAATATCGTCTGCGATCTCACGCAAAGCCTCCCTGCCGTTCGGGAAGTCCATCTGATAAGTCCTGCGGTCGCCGAAGCCCGGAGCAGAATCCGCAGCGTCCCGGAACGGGGAATAATAGCCCGAAGCAAATTTTGCGCTATATGACATTATCGGAGTATTGATGAACCCGTTTTCATCAAGAGCTCTGCGAAGAAAAGATACTCTGCCGTCCATCATATCCGAGGGTGCGATAATATCCGCACCTGCCTCAGCAAGACTGACCGCCATTTTTGCAAGAAGCGGCAGCGTCTCATCATTAAGTATCTCATGACCGCACACAACTCCGCAATGCCCGTGAGAGGTATACTCGCACAGGCAAACATCTGCAATTACGAGCATTTCAGGATATTTCTCCTTTATAAGCCGCACCGCACGCTGAGTTATGCCGTTTTCATCGTAAGCCTGACTTGCTTTTTCGTCCTTATGCTTCGGGATACCGAAGACAAGCACGCCTGAGATACCGCTTTTGTCTGTTTCACGGAGTATTTCGTCCACTGTGTCGAGCGAATACCTGAATACACCCGGCATTGACTCCACCGGCAGCTTTATCCCCTCGCCCTCCTCGACGAATATCGGGTATATCAGCTCCTTCCGGCTTATGTGCGTTTCCCTGACAAGCCTGCGTATTCCCTCGCCCGAACGAAGCCGTCTGAATCTTCTCATTTTTCTTCCTCCATTATCACCGCTTCAATTCCCTCCGCAGTGTGCGGTGAAGCTGTAATTATCCTGTTGCCCGTATGCTCTGCGGCAGCCCTTGCTGTGATATCTCCGATACACACGACCCTCGTCTCAGCGGAAAGAGTATTTCCGCCCTCAAAAAAGCTGTCCACGCCCGAAGCACTTGCAAAGATCACATATTTTTCCGTTATAGTCCTGCACATCTTATCGGAAGTGCTTTGCGTATCGTAGACCTTGATATCGTCATAGGCAATGCCCGAATCACTGAGTACCCTCGTCAGATCAGGAGAGCCTTTCTCCGCCCGGACGATAAGCACCCTGTCATCGGTATCAGCCGCAGCTGAAAGTGCCCGTCCAAGCTCTGATGATGTGTATTTTTCCGGCAGCAGCTCGGCATAAAGCCCGTGCTTTTCAAGAGCCTCAGCCGTTCCCCTGCCTATGACTGCTATCCTCAGTCCGGAAAGTCTCCGGATATCCGTCCGCATTTTTCTCAGCTGACGGATAAAAATATCCGCTCCGTTCCTGCTTGTAAGCACGAGCCAGCTGTATCTCCCGATGTTCTCCACAGCCTCAGAAAGCTCCGGTATTTCGCTGTATTCCTCAATTTTAAGATACGGCATACGTGATACCTGTGCTCCCCTTGCTTCAAGCATTCCGGAAAGCTTCCTGACAAATCCGGCTGTACCTGTCACGGCTGCGGAAACGCCGTCAAGCGGACGCTTCACTGTTGCAGAAAAGTCAAAGCCAGCTGTCTCTCCCACAACGATGACCGCCGGTGCTGTACATTTTTCCCTCACAGCGATATCCGCTATCCGGCACAGATCGCCGCTGACTTTTTTCTGTGCCGCACCTGCACCGTCTGAAATGACCGCAGCCGGGGTCTCAGGCAGCATACCTCCTCTGATAAGGCTGTCGGCTATGCCGGGAAGTGCATTCAGTCCCATGAGAAAAACGAGAGTACCGCCGAGCTTTGCATATTTTCCCATATCCTCATTTCCGTCAGCTGTATGCCCTGTGACGACAGTAAAGCTCCTGCTCACCCTGCGGTGAGTCACCGGTATCCCCGCAAGCTCCGGAACGGCGATACATGAGGATATTCCCGGTATCACCTCATATGGTATACCTGCACCCTCAAGTGCGGCTGCCTCCTCGCCGCCCCTGCCGAAAACGAAAGGGTCACCGCCTTTCAGCCGTGCGACCGTCCTGCCCTCAAGTGCCTTTCCTACAATGATATCGTTTATTTCGTCCTGTGCGGCACTATGCTTTCCGGAACGCTTCCCGACACTGATAAGCTCTGCATTTTCATCTGCATTATCGAGCAGCCGCCTGTCGATAAGTGCGTCATAGACAACAGTATCGCACTCCTTCAGCCGTGCAAGTCCCCTCAGCGTGATAAGGTCATAGTCGCCGCACCCCGCACCGATAAGGTATACTCTACCCTTCAATACTTTTCACCGCCTTTTCAGCCATTTTCCGCCAATTCTCCGGCATATCCGACACCTCCGCACAGCTTTTCCCGTCCGTGACTGAAAGAACGAGCCTATCACCCTCATATCGTGCGAACGCACCGACCGGAAGAGTACAGCCGGAGTCAAGACGCCGCAGCACCTCCCTTTCCGTGTTGAAAAGGATATGGGTCATACTGTGATCTGCTGCACTGAGTATATCGCTGAATTTTCCTTTCACTGACTGAACGGCAATTATCGCCTGACATGGTGCCGGGATACAGATATCTGCCGGCAGCTCGGTAAATGTGAAACGCTCGTCGTTCATCATACCGAGCCTTTCAAGCCCGGCAGCCGCAAGAATCACAGCATCATACTCCCCTGCGGCGAGCTTATTGAGTCTGGTGTCAACATTTCCCCGTATATCGGCAAATACGGCATTTGGATATATTCGTGCCGCTCCGCCTCTTCTGCGGAGACTGCCTGTGCCGATCATAAAGCTGTCACTACTCCCGAAAGCCATGCCCCTCCTTACTGCAAGAACATCATTCGGCTTGCCTCTTTCAAGCACCGCCGCTATCTCCGTACCCTCCGCAAGTGCATTGGACAGATCCTTTGCGCTATGTACTGCGATATCTATACCTCCGCTGAGAAGCTCACGCTCTATCTCACCGATAAATACGCCCTTTCCGCCTATCTGAAGCAGCGGTCTGTCAAGGATCCTGTCGCCCCTTGTCGTTATGTGGACTATCTCAGCTTCTACTCCGGGGCAGGCTTTTTTCAGTGCCGACACGACCATATCCGTCTGAGCAAGAGCAAGACGGCTTTTTCGTGTACCTATGCGAAGCTTCATATATCTATCGCCTCCAGAAGCTGCTGTATTTCCTCATCGTCCGGGAGCTTATCGTCAGTAAGGCACAGGTCGAATATCGCATTCAAGGCTTCCTTACGCTTTTTTTCAGTATCAAATCTCTCCCGCACCACAGGTCTGTAAGCCGAGAGAAGCTTTGCTATGCCAAGATGATAGTCATCGAGCCATTCCTCAGCCGTCTGACGGATAAACTGTGCAAACAGCGGACTTGTTCCACCGGTCGAGATACCGATAGTAATATCTCCTCTGTGGACGAGTGCCGGGAAAATAAAGCTGCAATGCTCCTTGTCATCAACGGAATTTACCGGGATATTTCTATCATTGCAGAGCTGATAGATATGAGCATTGAGAGCACTGTCATCTGTCGCAGCTATGACCATGAATGCCCCGTCAATGTCGCTGTCAGAAAACTCCCTGCGTATGATCCTTATTCCTGAAAGCTCTGCGATCTCCGGGCATATCTCAGGGGATACGACTGTTATTTCCGGAGAATAGTCCAGAAGCCTTTCTATCTTTCTCAGGGCTACCCTGCCGCCGCCGGCAATAAGGCATTTCTTCCCCGAAATATCAACAAAAAACGGAAAATAACCCATATCTTATATCTCCAGATTTCTGTAAAAATCAAGCACAGCCTTTAGCTGATCGCTGCAAAGCTCAGACTTCATTCTATAGATCAGCTCATCAAATCTCAGCCTTGCAGCAGCTTCACCAGACCGTTCCATAAAGGGGAGAAAATCGTGGAAGACCAGCTTTTTTTCAAGCTCGTCAAGCTCCCCGGAAATGATCTGCTCCGCCTGCTCTGCACTGCTGAGCCGGAGAAGATTATTCTCCTTTGCAAGCTGTCTGAAATAGTCGATGCCGATCAGCCGTACTCCGTCAAGCTCACCTGCTGCCGTGTCGATATCCGGCGGAACTGCAAGGTCTATCAGCAGCCTCGGCTTATTGTCAGTTACCGCCGCTGCAAGATCATTGCCGGTTATTGTAAAGTGCGGACTTGACGACGCACTTATGATACAGTCCGCCTCGTTCACACAGCTGTATCTATCGGCGTAATCTATCGTTTTCAGATCCGGATGAACTATCCTCAGCGGATCGTGACTGTGGCTGCGGATAGTCTGCGTAATGGTGACGTTCCTGTGACACAGCAGATTTTTAAGCACCGATGAGCCTATTTTTCCGGTCGCACCTATGAGCAGCACACTTACCTGTCCGGCAAAATGTGCAGCTTCATTTGCTGCAAGAGTTGCGGCTGAGACCGGTGTGGTCGAAAGCCCCGTCTCGGTCTTTATTTTCTTTGCACACGCTACCGCAGCCTGAAACGCAGTATTCAGCTCATACCCGGTAAAGCCGTTTTCTGCTGCCTCATAGTACGCATTCCTGACCTGACCGAGTATCTCATCCTCGCCGATTATCATGGAATCCACGCCGCAGGCAACACGGAAAAGATGACGGCTTGCGGATATACCGCAGTATGTCCTTATGTATCTGGATACCTCTCTTATATCGGTGTCCGCAGCCGCCGCAAGCAGCTGCATAGCCGTATCGGTATCATCACCGGTAAAGTAAAGCTCCGTCCGGTTGCAGGTGCAGAGGACAACGCTCTCTCCGCAGCCCTTTTCTCTGAGTGCAGCTGAAAGCTCCCTCCTTTTGTCGGGAGGAAGTGCAAACGCAGCCCTTATATCAACTCCGGCATTTTTGTAATTTATGCTGAGACAATTCATTTTATCACACTTTCATATTTTTCTCTAAACTATGATACCACAAAATCACGATAAATTCAATAGGAAAAATAGAAAAAAAGGAGCTGAAATATCAGCTCCGCAATAACTCAGATAACAACAGACTCCTCACGGACTGCTCTGTTCTGGAGCAGCGTTACCTCATCGCCGTGAGTAAGAAAAACTCTGTAGATGAACACATCAACTACCTCTCCGACCTCAACAGGTGCCTCATCAAGCTCCCTGCGTGCCGTGAATTTGCTGCCGTTGCAGCTCACCGTAAACTCGATATAGTTTCCTCTGAACGCTGTACGCTCAACAACGCCCTCAACAGCCGAGCTCTTGTACTTCTGATATTCGTCCTTCTTTGTGATCTTGACAAATTCCGGACGTACTATCGCCTTGTCATACTCCTCGACAGTATCAAACGTCTTGAAGCTCTCATAGTTCACAAGCTCCGAGGTCTGACCGAAAAATTCCGATGTGAACGCCGTGGACGGGTTGCGGTATACGTCTATCGGTGTGCCGACCTGCTCGATCCTGCCACGGTTGGTGACGATTATCTCATCAGCGACCTCGACCGCCTCGTCCTGGTCGTGGGTAACGAAGATACTCGTAACGCCGAGCTGCTGTATCATTTCCTTGAGCCAGCTTCTCAGCTCCTGACGTACCTTTGCGTCAATGGCTGCAAACGGCTCGTCAAGAAGGAGCACCTGCGGATTCGGGGCAAGTGCTCTGGCAAATGCCACACGCTGTCTCTGTCCGCCTGAAAGCTGACTTGGGTAGCGTTTCTCAAATCCCTCAAGTCCGACAAGCTTTATAAGCTCACGAACCTTACTGTCTGTCTCACTCTTGTCAGCCTTTTGTATTTTAAGTCCGAATGCGACATTGTCATACACCGTCATATATCTGAAAAGTGCATAGCTCTGGAATACAAAGCCTATACCTCTCTTGCTTGCGGGTATATCATTGACTACCTTTCCGTCAATGATTATCTCTCCGCTGTCCGGCTTTTCAAGTCCTGCTATCATACGCAGTATGGTGGTCTTACCGCTTCCGCTCGGCCCCAGCAGACCGATGAGCTTTCCCTTTTCTATGCCAAAGCTGACATTGTCCGAAGCCTTGAAATCACCATAAGTCTTGTTTATATTTTTCAGCTCGATATACATCAGCCTCTCCCCTTTCCGATATACTCAACTACACTCCTTATAATGAGTATCACTACCGCAAGCACAACAAGTATCGACGAAACAGCAAATGCCGGCATAAATTTATTATCGCCGAAAAGTATCTCAACGTGCAGCGGAAGTGTTACAGTTTTTCCTCTGAGGTGTCCGGAAAGTACCGAAACTGCTCCGAATTCGCCCATAGCACGGGCTGCACAGAGAACGATGCCGTAAAGGAGTGCCCACTTGATATGCGGAAGTGTTATCTTCCTGAATATCGTGAAGCCTTTAGCTCCCATCATTGCAGCAGCCTCCTCCTCGTCAGTACCCTGCGATTCAAGCACAGGGATTATCTCTCTTGAGATGAACGGGAATGTCACGAAAACTGTTGCAAGTATTATTCCCGGAACTGCGTAAACAACCTCTAAACCATGCTCCTCCAGGAACGGATATATAGCACTCTGTCTGCCGAAGGTGAGAACATATATAAGACCTGCAATGATGGGCGAGACTGTTACCGGGAGATCAATAAGCGTAACGAGAAGCTTTTTTCCCTTGAACCGGAATTTTGTAACTGCCCACGCAGCGAAAACTCCGAAAACTGTATTTATGATAACAGCTATGACCGTAGCCTCAAGTGTGAGCCTTACTGCACTCAGCGTATCGGGATCACCGACCGCATCAAGGTATGCACTCACTCCCTTTTTGAAGGCTTCAGTCACGACTGTAATAAGCGGAAGCACAAGCATCACAAAAAGGAACACGACGCTTATGCCTATAAGCAGGTACTTTACAGCCCTTGAGCCCTTGGTGTCCTCGTGTATGGAGATATTCCCCTCACGTGAGATCACCTGCTTCTCCTGCTTCTTTGCTGCGGAAACCCCTGATCTTTTCTTTACTATAGTGCTCATATCAGTGACCTCCGTTCAGTATTTTGGAATTTCTTATCTGTATAAGATTAACAAGGAAGAGAATCAGGAACGCTGTCACGAGCATTACAAGTGCGATCGCTGTTGCACTCGAATAGTCGTACTCCTGAAGCTCCGACATGATTATCAGCGGAGTTATCTCCGTTTCATACGGATGATTTCCTGCAATGAACACAACGCTGCCGTACTCGCCGAGGCATCTGCCGAATGCAAGCCCGAAGCCTGTGAATATGGCAGGTGCAAGCTCCGGAAGTATCACCTTCCAGAATATCTTTGTCCTGCTTGCTCCGAGAATACCTGCCGCCTCCTCATAGAGTGGGTCAAATTTCTCCAGAACAGGCTGGACCTGACGTACAACGAATGGAATGCCGATAAATATAAGAGCTATGATTATGCCTGCACGTGTGTACGCTATTGATATGCCGAACCTTGCAAATATCTTTCCGACAAGTCCTGTATCCGCATAAAGCGATGTGAGCGATATGCCTGCAACAGCTGTAGGAAGTGCAAAGGGAAGCTCTATCATTCCGTCAAGAAGTCTCTTGAGCGGAAAGTCGTACCTGACAAGCACCCACGCAAGGACAACTCCCATAACTGCATTTACGAGCGAAGCGACAAAGGCAGTTAAAAGGCTCACCTCGAAGCTTGCAAGAACTCTTTTTCTTGTTATTACCTCCCATATCTCAGAGAGGCTGAGCTTAGCTGTGAATATTACCAGCGAAGCAAGCGGGATCAGTACGACGAGGCTGAGAATGGAAAGAGTCACGCCCATTGACAGCCCGAAGCCGGGGATTATCCTTACCTTTTTTTTCATAGCAGAATCACCATTTTCTGTCCGGGATGCAGCCGGCATAAGCGTTATACCTGCTGCAATATCCGGTCATTATCTATTATTCCTCTGCACCTGCATCGAAGATCTGGTCAAAAAGACCGCCGTCCGAGAAGTGCTTCTCAAATGCCTCGTCCCAGCCGCCGAAATCGTTGATAGTAACGAGGTTTATGCCAAGATCAAAGGTATCGCTGAATTCGTTCAGTATATCCTGATTCGAGGGTCTGTAGAAATTCTCTCCTGCGATACGCTGTGCCTCATCGGAGTAGAGGTAATTAAGATACTCTGTAGCTACCTCTCTTGTGCCGTTCTTGTCTACTACCTTGTCAACGACAGCGACTGACGGCTGTGCGAGAATGCTTATGCTCGGAGTAACTATCTCATAGTCATCGGGGTATTCCTTCAGTGAGAGGAACGCCTCATTCTCCCATGCAAGGAGCACATCTCCCTGACCATTCTCAACAAATGAAGTCGTAGCACCTCTTGCACCGGAATCAAGCACCAGTACGTGCTGGTAGAGCTGAGTGATATAGTCTATCACCTTATCCTCATCATCGTTGTACTCCTTCTGTGCCCATGCCCATGCAGCAAGGTGGTTCCAGCGGGCACCGCCTGAGGTCTTGGGGTTCGGAGTGATAACGCCGACGCCGTCCTTTACAAGATCGCCCCAGTCGAGGATATTCTTCGGATTGCCCTTTCTTACAAGGAATACGATAGTTGATGTATAGGGTGAGCTGTCAAGCGGGAACTCATCTACCCAGCCGTCCTCTATAAGACCAGCGTCCTGAACCGCCTTTACGTCATACTCAAGTGCAAGAGTAACAACATCTGCCGGGTTGCCGTTAGCAACTTCAAGAGCCTGCTTGCCTGAGCCGCCGTGTGACTGAGTGATCTCGACAGTCGAATCATGCTCAGACTCCCAGTGCTTCTTGAATGCCTCATTATAGGCAACATAAAGCTCACGGGTCGGGTCGTAGGATACATTTATGATCGAATAATGCTCTACATCACCATTTGCCGTGCTGCTGCTTCCGCAGCCTGTGAGGGCTGTAACAGCAGTGGTAAGGGTGAGTGCGAATGCAGCTATCTTAGCTATAGTCTTTTTCATAGTAAAACCTCTCTCTTTAATATAGGATATTTCAGTCTTCTTTTCTCAGATAACAGATATTTATGTCATTCTGTCCTTTGTACAGCTGACCGGTGTCAACAGCGAATTACTCCTCCGGCTGCAAAAAAGAACTCATCATTTCTCAGCATGATGACCAGCCTCCAGCTTGTGAATATTTCAAACATAGTATTCATACCGAAATACTATGTTTGGTATGCTTTTATTTTACACCCATGTTTTTCAAAAGTCAATATTATTTTTTCATTTTCGGCTGATTTCATGAAAGTGGACAGAGTAATGGCAGAAAATTATGCAAATAAAACACGTAGGAATAATAGGAATTATTTTTTCGCTTTTTTCACTCAAAGACAGTAGACAAATTCCCACTAATGTGCTATAATATTAATTGTATCGGGTATTTTCCCCGAAAATCAGATATGAGAGGGTATTCTATTATGATGAACATTGCAGTTGCACAGTCGGGCGGACCTACCTGTGTGATAAACGCTTCGCTTGTCGGAGTTTTCAAGGAGTCTCTGAAGCACCCGGAGATCGACGCTATCTTCGGCTCTGTCAATGGTATCGAGGGTATTATCGAGAACCACCTCGTTGACCTGAAATCCATTATCCTGACCAATTACGATATGGAGCTGCTGAGACAGACTCCCTCAACAGTCCTCGGCTCGTGCAGATATAAGCTGCCGGACTGGCGTGAGGACGAGGAGGTGTACAAAAAGATAGCCGCTACCCTGAAGCAGCGTAATATCGGTGCATTTCTCTACATCGGCGGCAATGATTCAATGGATACCGTGAACAAGCTGTCGGAGTATTTCAGCCAGATCGGACTTGATATAAAGGTCATCGGCATACCAAAAACTATCGACAATGACCTCTGCATAACCGACCACACCCCCGGCTTCGGCTCTGCGGCAAAGTACGTTGCAACGACTATGCACGAGATAACCCGTGACAGTATAGTGTACAGTATCCCGTCAGTCACGATAGTTGAGATAATGGGGAGGCACGCAGGCTGGCTGACGGCTTCGAGCGCAGTTCTGCACAGCATGGGTGAGACCGCTCCTCATCTGGTATACGTCCCGGAGGCGGAATTCAGCATTGAGCGTTTCCTGACAGATGTGCGTCAGGAGATGTCCAAGCACAAGGCTGTTATCATTGCAGTTTCTGAGGGTATCGAGGTACCTGAGGGCGTGCAGTCCGGCGTTGTGGATAATTTCGGCCATAAGTACCTGTCCGGTATCGGAAAGCATCTTGAATCCACAGTCCGCACGGAGATAGGCTGCAAGGTGCGTTCTATAGAGCTCAACGTCATGCAGCGCTGCTCGTCACACCTCGGCTCGAAGACGGATATCGACGAGGCAGAGGAGATAGGTGCAGCAGGTATACGCTGTGCCCTCAGCGGCGAGACCGGAAAGGTGCTTGTATTCCGCCGGATAGAGGACGTTCCGTATACGGTGGTCATCGAGACAGCCGACGCCGGAGACGTTGCAAATCAGGAGAAGTTCCTGCCGAAGAATTACATAAATTCCGCCGGGAACAATATAAGACGCTTTGCACTTAATTACTTCCTGCCGCTCATACAGGGTGAGCTTGACCTGATAATGGACAACGGCGTTCCCAAGCATTTTGCGATACACGAATCTGTTCTTAAATGATGAAACTCCTGCTTCATGGTCACACATGAAGCAGGAGCTTTTTATAGTCTGTATTTAAAATCATCATACCCGAACCGCCGGAGTATCTCTGTACCTCCGTCTGTACGGAGCAGAACTATATCCGGGAGCGGCATTCCGTTGAAGGTATTGTTCTTTACCATAGAGTAGATAGCCATATCACCGAAAACGAGCCTGCTTCCGGCTTCAAGAGGACTGTCGAAGGAATATTCCCCTACTGCGTCACCGGAAAGGCAGGTCTGTGAGCCGAGACGGAAGGTATACTTCTTCTCCCCCGGCGTTCCGCTGCCGAAAAGCGGCGGACGGTACGGCATTTCAAGTACGTCCGGCATATGACACGCCGCCGAGGTATCGAGAATAGCGATCGGCATATCGTTGTGTACTATGTCAAGCACCTCAGTCACGAGATATCCTGCGTTGAGTGCGGCAGCCTCTCCCGGTTCAAGCCATACCTCAAGCCCGTAACGCTCCCTGAGCCGTGCTATGCACCTCTCCAGCCGGGGTATATCGTACCCCTCACGGGTTATATGGTGTCCTCCGCCGAGATTTATCCATTTTATCTGCTCAAGACTGAGTATATCCCCGAACCTTTCCTCAACGGCATTCAGAGTTGTTTCAAGTGCGTCGGAATCCTGCTCACACAGAGTATGGAAGTGCAGCCCGGAAACGCCATACAGGTCGTCCTCCCGGAAGTGTTTTCTCGTTATTCCGAGCCTTGAACCCGGATAGCACGGGTCGTATATCTCATGCCCCTCCTGAGTTGAGCATTCCGGATTGATACGCAGCCCTATATTCTTACCGGCACTCAGAACTCTCTCCCGGTAACGCCGCAGCTGAGTAAATGAATTGAAAATGATATGCCCGCAGTATGAAATTATCTCATCTATCTCATTTTCCCGATATGCCGCAGAAAATACGTGATTCTCCCTGCCCATTTCCTCAGAGCCGAGACGTGCCTCATACAGCCCGCTGCACGCCGTACCGCTGAGGTATCTGCTGATAAGCGGATATAACTGCCAGCACGAAAATGCCTTCTGTGCAAGCAGTATCCTCGCACCTGTACGCTGCTCAACTCCGTGAAGTATTTCGAGATTCCTGATGAGTGCAGACTCGTCTATCACATAGCAGGGCGTTTTCAGTCCGTCAATTATTTTCTGGTTCAGCATTGCACATCATATATATTATCTTGTTGGTATTGACTACGAATTCACGCTTTTTCTGAGCGTCATAGAGAAGTATCCAGCTGTCGCCTATCTGCATGAGTATGCCGGAAACGTATTCCTCGCCGACTACGCTGACAGTCACAGGTCTTTTGACATACCGCCTGAAGGCGTCCTCGATTATATATGCCATAGCTTTTCTCCTTTATCAGTCCACAAGCACCGGGTCAAAGTCCTCCTGCCACGGAAGTCCCCACTTATTCAGTGCGTCCATGAACGGATCCGGGTCAAATTCCTCGATATTGTATACTCCTGCCCTGTTCCACTGACCGGTCATTATCATCATTGCACCTATCATTGCCGGAACTCCGGTGGTGTAGGATATTGCCTGTGAGCCTACCTCACGGTAGCACTCCTGATGGTCACAGATGTTGTAGAGGTAGTAATTCTTGTCCTTTCCGTCCTTTTTGCCCCGGAAGATACAGCCGATATTAGTCTTTCCGACAGTTCTTGGGCCGAGTGAAGCCGGGTCAGGAAGAACAGCCTTCAGAAATTGCAGCGGCACTATTTCCTTTCCCTCGTACATTATCGGCTCGATGGACGTCATACCGACATTTTCAAGGCATTTCAGGTGAGTAAGGTAGCTCTGACCAAAGGTCATGAAGAAGCGGATACGCTTTATACCGGGGATATTCAGTGCAAGGGATTCAAGCTCCTCATGGTGAAGAAGATACATATCCTTTTCCCCGACTCCCTTGAAGTTATACACCCTCTTTATCTCCATAGGCTCTGTCTCGACCCATTTTCCGTCCTCGATATAGCTGCCCTTTGCGGACACCTCACGAATATTTATCTCCGGGTTGAAGTTCGTAGCAAACGGGTATCCGTGGTCGCCTCCGTTGCAGTCGAGGATATCAATGTAATTGATCTCGTCGAACTGGTGCTTGAGTGCATATGCAGAGAACACTCCGGTAACTCCAGGGTCGAAGCCGCTGCCGAGAAGTGCGGTTATCCCTGCCTTTTCAAATCTTTCCCTGTATGCCCACTGCCACTTATACTCAAATTTCGCAGTATCGAGCGGCTCATAGTTCGCAGTATCCACATAGTGCGTCTTTGTAGCAAGACAGGCGTCCATTATCGTAAGATCCTGATACGGCAGAGCGAGATTGAGCACAACGTCCGGCTTGTACGACTTTATCAATGCGATAAGCTCGTCGGTATTGTCCGCATTGACCTGTGCTGTCTCTATCACAGTCTTTGTCGTCGGCTGAAGCTTGTCCCTGAGTGCGTCGCACTTTGACTTCGTGCGGCTCGCTATCATTATCCCCTCAAAGACCTCGCTGTTCTGACAGCATTTGTGGATCGCCACGGACGCAACTCCTCCGCAGCCGATTATCATACATTTTCCCATTATCATTACCTCCTCTGTGGTTTATGAAAGTGCCAGCAGCATTTCCCTTATAATCTTGCACGCAGCCGCTGTGGATATCCCTGAATGGTCGTACTGCGGACTAAGCTCGCACACATCACAGCCGACTATATCAAGCTCGCTGCACACCTTTACAGCTACCCTTCTCAGCTCCTCAAAGCTGACACCGCCCGGCTCAGGCGTACCGGTGCCGGGGAAAACAGACGGGTCGAGAACATCAAGGTCAAGCGTGAAGTACACCTTTTTTCCCCTGAGCCTTTCTATCGTATCATCAAGTCCGTCAAAGCCGTACCTGTGCATTTCAGTATGCTCCTGAGCGAAGCGGAATTCCTCCCTGTCGCCGCTGCGTATACCGAACTGGAATATCCGCCCGTCCCCGACGATATCGTGACACCGTCTGAGTATACACGCATGGGAGAGCTGCTGACCTAAGTATTCATTTCTCAGGTCTGCATGGGCGTCAAAATGGACTATGTGCATATCAGGGTATTTACCGCTGAGTGACATTACGGTGCCAAGCGTCACAAGATGCTCACCGCCCACCATGAACGGCAGCTTTCCGTCAGATATTATCGTATCCGTCCGCACTGCTATATCCGCAATAGTCCTGCTCACGCTCCCGAACGGGAGCTCTAAATCACCGCTGTCGAAGTAGCTGTAGTCCTCCATATCCTTATCCTGATACGGGCTGTACGTCTCTATCCCGAAGCTGTCAGCCCTTATCGCAGACGGAGCGAATCTCGTACCCGGACGAAAGCTTGTCGTTCCGTCAAAGCCTGCACCGAAAAGGACGATATGCGAAGCCTCATACTCCCCGTCGCATGAAATAAAGGTCTGTACGTTCTTATTCAACATCTCTGAGCATCTCCTCTACGTAGTTTGGAAGTGCAAATGCTCCGGCGTGGAGCTGCGGATTGTAGTACCTTGTATGCAGACCGAGCATACTCCACTTTGCCGCATTGTAGTCCCTTACCGGGTGGTATTTCTTTGAAGCGAACCCGAAAAGCCAGTGACCTGAGGGATATGTCGGGATATGTGCCTGATACACCCTGCTTATCGGAAAGCTTTCCACTATCCGCTTGTGCGACCTCTGCATTGCAGCTGCGTCCTCATCGTAAAACGGGCTTTCATGCTGATTGACCATTATCCCGTCAGCCCTTAGTGCCTTGAAGCAGCTGCCGTAAAATTCCTTTGTGAAAAGTCCCTCTCCCGGCCCGAACGGGTCAGTCGAGTCAACGATGATGACATCATACTTATCCTCACAGCGGCGGATATACTTCACCCCGTCCTCATAGCAGATATTTACCCTCTCATCGTCCAGCCTGCACGCAGTTGTCGGAAGATACTTCTTGCTCACCTCGACCACAAGCTCATCTATCTCCACAAGGTCGATAGTCTCCACCGACGGATATCTCGTAAGCTCCCGGACAACTCCTCCGTCGCCTGCACCGATGACAAGAATATTCTTAGGTCTTGGGTGTACCGCCATCGGAACATGGGTTATCATCTCATGATAGATGAACTCGTCCTTTTCCGTCAGCATCATATATCCGTCAAGCGTCAGAAATCTGCCGAATTCCTTGGAGGAAAAAACGTCTATCCGCTGAAATTCACTGTTTCCGCTGTAAAGCTGCCTGTCTACCCTGATAGAAAATTTTACGTTAGGTGTGTGCCGTTCAGTAAACCAAAGCTCCATGCTGTCCTCCGTTCTTCATAACGTTGATATTTTCGATATTTATATCCTCAGTCCCTGTCATCTGGCAGCCCTTTTCCTTTGCGTACCTGATATACTCTATTATTTCCGGAGTAATAAGCTCCCCCGGTGCAAGTATCGGTATCCCCGGAGGATAGCACATTACAAATTCCGTACACACCCTGCCGGCAGTCTCTGAAAGCGGCAGCTGCTCCTTCTGCGAATAGAACGCCGTTCTCGGAGCCTCAGCGACTATCGGTGTGATATATTCATGTCCGAGCATATCTCCGCTGCTCCTGCCGAACCTGCGTTTTATCTCCGCAAGGGCACTTATGAGCCGCTCGATATCCCTCTCCCTGTCGCCTACCGATATATACGCAAGAATATTGCCTATGTCTCCGAATTCTATCTGTATATCGTACTCATCACGCAGCAGGTCGTATACCTCTATACCCGCAAGCCCGACCGGAAGAGTGTAAACAGAGAGCTTTGAGCGGTCAAAGTCGTATATGCTCCCGCCGTTTATCAGCTCGCTTGAATACGCATAGTATCCGCCTATGGAGTTTATCTCGCTCCTTGCATACTCCGCCATTCTGACAGTCTCGGAAAAGATCTCCCTGCCGTGAAGTGCGAGCCTTTTTCTTGAGATATCAAGGCTCGACAGAAGCAGATATGAGGCACTTGTTGTCTGCGTGAGATTTATGACCTGCCGCATATAATCGGCATTGACATTTTTGCCCATGAGCAGGAATGAGCTCTGGGTCAGGCTGCCGCCGGATTTGTGCATACTCACAGAAGCACAGTCAGCCCCGGCAGCCATTGCAGTCACCGGAAAGCCGTCCCCGAAGTAGAAATGCGTACCGTGAGCCTCATCGACCAGCACGAGCATACCATGACTGTGTGCAAGCTCCGTTATCCGTCTCAGGTCAGAGCATATCCCGTAATAGGTCGGATTGTTTACCATTATCGCCGCCGCACCGGGATTATCCTTTATAGCCTGCTCGACCTGCTCCGGCGACATACCGAGTGCGATACCGAGCGTACTGTTCACATCCGGGTCAACGTAGACCGGTACAGCACCGGTCAGTATAAGTGCATTTATCGCACTTCTGTGGACATTCCTCGGCATAATTATTTTGTCGCCGCTCCTGCACGCATACATTATCATGCTCTGCACTGCCGAGGTAGTCCCGCCGACCATGAAAAACGCATTCGCCGCACCGAATGCCTCCGCCGCAAGCTCCTCAGCCTCACGGATAACGGATACCGGGTGGCACAGATTGTCGAGCGGCTTCATTGAATTCACATCAGCACTCATGCACTTCTCGCCGAGAAATTCCGTAAGCTCCGCATTGCCCCGTCCTCTCTTGTGACCGGGTACATCGAACGGCACTACACGCATACGCCGCAGCCGCTGCAATGCTTCATATATCGGTGCTTTTTCCTGCCGCTCAGTCATTTCCATACACGTTCCTTCCGCTGAATATCTCTATCATCTCCCGCCTGAGCGAATTTGTTATCTCAAGTCTGCGTCTGGGAGGAAGCTCGTTCACATCTGTATTGAAAAGATAATTCTGAAGCTCTATCTCCTTTATCAGCATTTTTGTGTGGAACATATTTGCCTGGTATACGTTGATATCGACAGCGTCATACCTTTCAAGCACCGGGTCGGCGATGTAGTTCTGGATAGAGGTTATATCATGGTCTATGAACAGCTTTTTCCCGTCAAGGTCACGGGTAAAGCCTCTTACCCGGTAATCCATTGTGATTATATCCGAGTCAAAGCTGCCTATAAGGTAATCAAGAGCCGTCAAAGGGGTTATCTTTCCGCAGGTCGCAACGTCGATATCCACCCTGAACGTTGCTATACTTGTATCGGGGTGATACTCCGGGTAGGTATGCACCGTGACGTGGCTCTTGTCAAGATGTGCCACAGTCTCGCTCCCTCCGGCTGGTATCATGGTATCATCTGCGATAAGAAAGGTCGCAGAGGCACCCTGCGGGTCATAGTCCTGCCGTGAAACGCTCAGCACCTGTGCTCCTATCATCTCGGTAAGATGTGTCATGATATCGGTTATTCTCTCAGAATTGTAAACCTCATCGACATATGCGATATAATCCGCCTGTGACCTCGGAGTCTTTGCGTAGCATACGTCGTAGATATTGAAGCTGAGTGACTTAGTCAGATTGTTGAATCCGTACAGCTTTAGCTTGTTTTCCATTTATCCACCTCTGAATCGCTGCCCGGCGTTGTCAGCCAAGCGGCAGCGTGCTTATTTCGCCTGCGTCAAATCTCTGTATAGCAATGGCGTCCTGACCGGTAAGTCCGGCATTTCCGTCACAATCCGCATTAGTCCTTCCCTGCTCTGTCAGAGGATATTTCACCTCATTGGCAAGACACTGGAGCACCGCAACTGCATCCGCCATATTCACCCTTTTATCGCAGTTTGCATCTCCTGACACCGAAGACGTATCCGCCGCAGTAGTTGTATCCTCTATGATGACATATCCGTCCATACGCAGAGAGATCTCCGGGTCACCACCGGTATATCTGAACGTCAGATACACTGTATCAACATCACACGGGGCTGTGAACGTCTCAGTCCTTGTGCCGGGTGAATCGAGATAATTCGTGAATATACCGCCGGATACAGAGGCTGACGGCGTACCGGTGCTGTCGTAGTATGTAACTGTCAGCTGGGAGATATATCCGTCAGCTTTGGATATATCAAAATACACCTTGTCTCCCTCTGACAGTGCAAGTCCGCTGTAGGAGAACGTGACCTTCCGTATATCGTCTGAGGCAGCTGTCGTTGACACGGTGGTTGCAGCCGAGGTCTGGGCTGTAGTCTGTGAAGAAGCTGCTGCCGTGGTCTGAGTTGTGACAGCTGTGGTCGTGACAGCTGTAGTGGTCACAGGGGGTACAAAGTCCGGGTCAAGTGCAGCCTCCGGGTCGAGCCTTATGATACTGATATCTCCTCCGTCAGAGGCTGTAGTGAACCATGTGAGCACTCCGGAATCGAGCACCGGCACGCAGTCCGAGAGCGGATAGCTGCTGCCGATATCCGTGATATCAGATACAGGCTTTCCGTCCGAACCAAGCTTCACGAGCTTCTGTGCCCTTCCGCTCTCCGTGACCTCCTCCCAGAGAAGCCACAGTGTATCCTCGTCCTGCTTTATGAGCTTTGGTGCAAGGACTGTCGGGGAATCCGCACCGCTGCTGCGGTAATTTGTTATCCACGTTATCTCTGAGCTGCCGAGTGATACAGGCACAGAGGCTACAAAAATATCACGCACTCCGTCAGGGTCATAGGAGGAGGCACTGCTCTGGTCTACGGAATTGCCGGCTGTGATTATATTCCCGGAGGCTATCTCCATTCCGCCGAGGGATACACCGGTATCGTTCGCACCGAGGGTTCCCTGTATCTCAAGCACATCAACGGTGCTTCCGCTGTTGCTGCTGACAACGACAGAACGGGGATAAGCGTCTCCGAGGTCTGAAAAAAATGCACTGTTTTCCGACACACGGACATACTGGTCAAAGGAATGGCTCGCATATACCCTTGTATTCTGCACCCATGTCATATCCGACTTTTTTACACGCAGCGAAAGACTGCTCTGGTGGTGCTTTCCGTCGCCGTTATCGTACATCGTCCGGCAGGTGTGTATGTAAAGCTCGCTGCTGTCCTCGTCAAATCTCATAGAGCCGCCGTCAAACGGCATATACACATCAACTCCGCTGACCGAGCAGCTTGAGATACGCTTCCAGCTCTTGTCGTACTTCACTATCCTTATGACCTCACGGCTGTCGTCCTCACCGGTATTCGCCTGACCGAAGACCAGGTAGTTATAGTCCTCACCGCAGTATGCACCGCCGAACAGCGGCAGCTCATAGTCGATCGTCTTCGACTCCGATACTTCACCCGTGCTTATGCTGCGTGTCTCAGCCGTTATGAAGCGGTTGTCGCTGACCGCAAGCAGGGATATATCGTCTCCGGAGATATAGTTAATATACGACTTCACAACAGCACCATTGCGTTCATTCTCACTGCCAGGAGAATTGCTCTGAAATCCGGTCTTCACTCTGTCCGGGAGGGTCAGCTCCGCCGGGCATTCAAGAAAGGCATGATATCCAAGTCCGCTGAGGGTATCGGGGATATCTATGCTCAGCAGCGACTGACAGTCATTAAAGGCGAGATCGCCTATATACGTGATATTTTTGCTCATAGCAATGCTTTCGAGCTTCCGGCAGTACCTGAATGCCTCAGGTCCGACAGATACCACATTATCGCTCATTTTCAGTGTCTTCAGATTATGGCAGGAATAGAAAACTGCCTCCTCTATCTCCGTTACTCCTGCGGGTATAGTCAGGGCTGTGATCCCTTCGCAGTAGTAAAAGGCATCATGACCAAGAGCTTTCAGGCTTGCAGGCAGCTCTGTCAGCACCATTTTCCTGCATTCCCAGAAGGCGTAGCTGCCTATACTTTCAATACTGTCCGGCAGCGTAAGAGATTCCAGTGATGAGCAGTACATAAACGCCTTGTTTGCTATCTCCGTCACCGGCAGACCGTCTATAGTCTCCGGCACGGTCACGCTGACAGCCGACTGATCGCAGGCTGTAATGGTCACGTGGTCACTGTACGCTGTATACGTAAGATCGCCGTATGAAGAAGCGGCAGAAGCTGTAACTCCGCTGATGAACGGCACTCTGTACTGCGGAAGTGCAGTGCCTGAGATAAGGACGAGAGCCGCAGCCCCTGCGATGAAACGCTTTATTCCGTTGGATCTTTTCATGATCTGCCTCCATTCCGTCTCCGGTCAGCTGCCTATACCGGCCGGACACAATAAACTTAATAGAATTATAACATTTTACCGTGCAAAAGTCAATATCACAGGAAATTTTTACTGTTTTTCTTTATCAAGCTCAGCGATCTGCCGGACTATCTCCCGGAATACAGGTGCAGCCGCTTCATTGCCGTATCCACCGTCCTCAGCAAGCACAGTTACGGCGTATTCTGGAGCGTCCGCCGGGAAAAAGCCCGTGATCCACCCGTGGCAAAGCTCCTCGCCGCTGCCGTCAAACCTGCCGGTCTGTGCAGTAGAGGTCTTTGCCGCTATTTTTTTACCTCTTATCCTCGCATTTGAACCCTTATTATCACTCACCGCCGCCGTCATCATATCCCTCAGCTTCCCGGCAGTTTCCTCGTCCATGACCCTTGTCCTCACCGGCAGCTTTTCTCCTCCGACTGTCTCCCCGTCAATTGTGATACCCTTTATCAGCCGGAGTATCGGCATTTCTCCGCCGTTTGCTATAGCCGCAGACAGCTGACCTATCTGCAATGGAGTAGCGGTAAGCCTCCCCTGACCGAACGAAAAATTCGCAAACTCTGCCGGTACAAGAAGCTCCCTCTCAGACGGAAGTACACCTGCTGAGCCTGTCATTCCCGCACAGAGATAATTCTCCTTTCCGAAGCCGAGAGTGTGTGCAAGCTCCCTGAACGCCGCCGGGTCAAGCACTCCGCTCAGGCTGATGAAGTACGTGTTGCACGAGTTGACGACAGCCTCGGTCATGGTCTGCATTCCGTGTCCGTCCGCCTTGTGACAGTTGAACTGCTGCCCATAAACATCAATACTTCCGTCGCAGGTGTATATATTTCCCTCCCAGCCCTCATTTATCGCCTCGCACGCCGTAACGAGCTTGAATACCGAGCCAACGCTGTAGGAGTATAAAGCCCGGTCGATAAGCGGACTGTCCTCGCTTTCAAGAGCCGCACCGATATCGTCCCAGCTGTACTCCGGAAAGCTTGCCATTGCGAGTATATCGCCGTCAGATATATCTGTCACAACGACCGCCCCCTTTTTCAGTGCCGCACCATTCTCCTCGCAGATCCTCTGTATCCTGATATCTATAGTTGTGACTATGCCGGTATCCTGCTTTCTGCTGCGGACAACGCTCTTTCCGCTGCCGAGCAGTACGTGCCCCTGTCCGTCGATCGAGTACGTCACACTGTTCTCACAAGCCCCTCCCCGGAGCACGGGATCGTATGCGTACTCTATCCCGGAAACTCCGGAATCGTCCGAAATATAGCCGATAATGTGCTGTGCAGGCTGGTCAGCGGTGTACCGCACGGGCATTTCAAAAACAGTAAGCCCCGGCATATCCGGAGCATTTTCCGTGCAGACAAACGTAAACGGCTCACCGGTGCTGAATTTCCGGCAGAAGCTCTCCTTGTCAACGGCGTACTGTGCAGTCTCCTCCATTTCAAGCAGCTCCGGAACTGCGGCGGCAACGTACTCAGTCTCAGAATTGACGAGCGGCACCATGTTCCTGTCGTAGATCGTCCCCTGACTTTCCCTTACATTTATGGTCATGTATCTGCTTTCCGCAGCCGTCTGCACCGGTATATCCGAGCTTTCCGGAGCCTCTGCGAGCATATAGTACCTCGCAGCCATACCCGAAAACATCACAAAAAACGTCCCCGCCGCAGCAATTATCCTGTTTTCTCCGAATTTCCGCAAAAAGATCACCTCCGGAGTATTATTCCCCGGAGGTGATATGCTATTCAAGGATAACAGTGAACGGCCCGTCGTTCAGAAGCTCCACCTTCATATCCGCCCCGACAACACCTGTCTCAGTGTGCGTGCCGGAGCCTTTGCAGTATTCCACAAAATACTCGTAGAGCCTTTCAGCGGTATCCGGCTTTGCAGCCTGCGTGAAGCTCGGACGGTTTCCCTTCCGGCAGTCAGCATACAGCGTAAACTGCGACACTATGAGCAGTCCGCCGCCAACGTCCGCAAGCGAGAGATTTATCTTGTCATTTTCGTCCGGAAAGATACGCAGCCTCAGCAGCTTATCCGCTATTCTCCGGCAATCCTCCCCGGTATCGCCCTCGCCGACTCCAAGCAGCACAAGATATCCCTTTCCGACCCTTCCGGTAACTCTGCCGTCAACAGTGACTGACGCAGAGCTGACTCTCTGTATAACTGCTCTCATCCCGTCACTTCCTTACTACATCCATACCGAACGGCTCAAGCTCAAGCTTATCCTTGCCGACAGAGCTTATTATGCTGTACATAGCCTTCGGCAGACCAATAGATGCCGGCTTGTCGGAGTTGTTGAAGAAGAAGATATACTCGTCCTTGCCGTTTGTACGTGTTGTTACCTCCACGCCCTTCGGCAGCCCCTTCAGCTTTGGTATGCTCGTCTGGGTCATGAGATTTGCCGCAAAGCTCTCGTAGAAGTCAGAATTGCATATCGTCCCGACATAGTACGCAACTCCACCGCAGTAGCGGTTCATCGTAACAGCCGGGCAGCAGCGGTAGAAGCCGTCGCTGTACTCCGCATATGCCTTTGCAGTAGTCGGCTGAAGCACGTCGCACCACTCACGGCAGACATACTCCTTTCCTGCGAAATCCCTGATCATATGCTCAGAATTGCCTATCGGGTCATATTCTGATATCTCCGCACCGATCAGCTCCTTGAAAACAGTCGGCAGTGTGTCCATTATACAGTTGTTATGCTCGTCCTTGACGCCGCTCCTTGCCGTAAGCACCAGTGTACCGCCCTTTATGACATAGCGGTAGAGATTCTCCGTAACGCTCCTGTTGTTGACGTAAAGCGACGGAGCGATGACGAGCTTATAATCTGAAAGCTCGGTATCAGGCGATACAACATCAATATTCGCACCGAATGCAGTAAACGCAGCGTGGAACGCCTTGAGCTGCTCAAGATACCAGAAGCCCTCAGACTGCGGCTGCACCCTGAAAGCATACTCGCTCTCAGGAGAATAGAGTATCGCAATGTCTGAAACTATCCGTGTATTGTCCAGTACATTCATGCGTGAGGCGATCTTGCAAAGCTCTGAAAATTCGGTAAATCTCCGGTTTGGCACGTTGCTGTGGTCAAGAATGCCGTGCCAGTGCATCTCAGCACCGAAAAGTGCAGTCCTCCAGCGGAAATGCACCACCGCATCAGCTCCGTGTGCGAATGCCTGCAAAGCGTAGCCCATTATCATACCCGGCTTAGGTGCAGGCGACATAGGTGCCCAGCTCCCTGTAGGGCCGCTCAGCTGCTCCATTACCCAGAAATTCTGCTCCTTGATGCCCCTCATAAGGTCGAGGTGGAACGCATGGGAATAGAACTCCTCCGGATCCTCCGGCAGCTTTATCGGCGGATAATTGTCGTATGAAACGAAATTCAGCTCGTCGAAAACCCTGTAAAAATCGGGCATATCCTGACAGAACCACGTGTTCGTCGTTATCATGGCTCTCGGCAGCTCACGGCGTATCGTGAGCGATATCTCCTTGATATAGCTGATAAGGCTGTCATTCGTAAAGCGGTACCAGTCAAGGCACAGTGCCGGATTCTGCCACGCCTTCGGATACGCATTAGGCGGCTCTATCTGCGTGAGGCTGCTGTATTCCCCGCTCCACACGCTGTTGCCGAACGCCTGATTGATCTCTCCTACACTGCCGTACTTATCCGTGAGCCAGCTCCGGAATTTTCCTTTGCACTCATCGCAGCAGCAGGGATATGCCTCAAGCTCATTATCTATCTGCCACGCTATGACCGAGCGGTTTCCGCTGTAATGCCGCACCATTTCAAGCGTTATCCGCTTTGCGTGCTCCATGAATACCGGCGAATTTATGCACCTGTGACCCCTTATCCCGGTCTGTATGCGTTTTCCGTCAGCCCCGACCTGTATTATCTCCGGGTGTGCCTCATAAAGCCACAGCGGAGGACAGCTTGTCGGCACACCGAGTATCACTCCAAGACCGACGCTCGAACAGAGGCGTATCACCTCATCGAGCCAGCCGAAATCGAACGCTCCGTCTGACGGTTCGAGCCGTGACCACGCAAACTCACCTATCCTCACTATCTTGACTCCGGTCTGCACCATGAGTCTGATATCCTGTTCCCAGAGCGAGCTGTCCCACTGCTCCGGATAATAATCAACTCCGATTATCATACAGTCCACCTCCGTCAGACCCCGGAAAATACTCTCTCAGCTCACAGTTTCCCATGAACCAGCCCGCATATTCCTCGTTGGTCATATCATTGAAATATGTCTCTATAACTCTGCAAACTCCGCCGTGAGTCACCAGAAGCACGGTTTTATCTGTACCCTTGTACCTGTCTATGATATCATCAAGAGCGGAGTATACTCTGTGTGCGAGCTGCAAAAGGGATTCACCACCGCCGAGACGCTTCGCAAATATCCTCTTGCCCTCCTGATATCCCCCGGTAAAGCGGTCCTTTCCCTCATAGCTGCCGCAGTCCCACTCACGCAGCCTGTACTCAGTCTCAGTTACCGCACCGCACAGCTCTGCCACCGGCTCAGATGTCATTTTTGTCCTCAGATACGGGGAGCTGATGATAATATCCGCTCCGCCCAGCGACCTTATCCTCTCCGCAAGCTCCCTCGCCTGCCGGATACCTGTATCATTCAGCGGGATATCCGTAACTCCGAGTATCCGCTCCTGCCTGTTGAACTCAGTTTCGCCGTGTCTTGTCACAAATAATCTCATATCTCAGCCGCCTTCCTCAGCTCCGCCTCAGCTGTCTCCAGCATAAGCTCACTCGGATCCTCACCGCCCATAATACGTGCTATCTCCGCCACTCGTCCGTCAAAATCAAGAGGTGTCACATGGGTCTCCGTCCTGTCATCAGCTACGGTCTTTTCTATCAGCAGATGGTGGTCAGCCATTACAGCTATCTGCGAAAGGTGCGTGACGCATATGACCTGCCGCACCTTGCCGAGCTCCCTGAGCTTTATGCCTATCTTCTGAGCAGCCTTTCCGCTCACTCCGGTATCTATCTCGTCGAATATCATCGTCGGTATGCTGTCCCTGTCAGCGATGACGCTTTTCAGAGCAAGCATTATACGTGAAAGCTCACCGCCCGACGCAATGCGTGATATCGGCTTAGGCTCCTCGCCCTTGTTTGCAGATATAAGAAATTCCAGCGTGTCCATGCCATTGACAGTGAGCTTGCCCTTTTCGTGCCTTACTGCGATCACAACGCCGGACATATTCAAAAATTCAAGCTCCTCAGTTACCTTTTTGCAGAATTTCCCAGCGACCTGCTCCCGGTATTCAAAAAGCTCCTTTGCCTCACCGGTGACCTTATGAAGAAGCTGCTCTCTTTTTTCGCTCAGCTCACGTATCTCACCGGCTGAGCTGTCAAGCTGTGAAAGCTCCCTGCACGAGTCCTCATACAGCTTCACAAGTCCCTCGCAGTCCGTAAGATACTTCCTTTTCAGCCTGTTTATCGTTCCGAGCCGCTCGCTCAGGTATTCAAGCCGCTGCCCGTCAAGCTCAGTCTGTCCGGCGAGCCTTTCAAGCTCCGAAGCGATATCCGCAAGCTCTATCTCAGCGGTACTCAGCCTGTCGTAAAGCTCTGAAAGCTCGCTGCTGTCATCGGTGAACGGCGAAAGCTCATTCTCCGCCGAAACTATCATCTCACCGGCAGCCTCCTCACCGGAAAGTGCCTGTACAGCGGCTTTGAGAGCCAGCATTATCCGCTCCGAGTTCTTAGCGGTATTGTATTCCCTTTCAAGCTCGTCGTCCTCACCCGCTTCAAGCTCAAGCTCACCTATATCGTCTATCACCTCATTGAGATACCTTGTCCTCTCGACCCTTGAAGCCTCCTGCTTTTTCAGCTCACCGAGCCGCCGGGCAGTCTGCTGAAGCTCCCGGAACGTAGCACGATATCTTTCGAGAAGGGTATCATCTCCCCCGAAGCTGTCAAGGATATGCAGGTGCTTTTCACTGTCGAGCAGCACCTGATTGTCATGCTGTCCGTGAATATTTATCAGCATCGCACCAAGCTCCTTGAGCAGCGACGCCGGAGCAGTCCGCCCGTTTATCCTCGAAACGCTGCCGCCGTCCGCACTTATCTCACGGGTTATCGTTATCTCACCGCCGTCATGTGCAAAGCCCAGCTCATCGAGCCGCTTCTCAACGTCCTCCGAAAGCTCCGTGAAGAGTGCCGTTATCATTGCCTTGTCGCAGCCTGTACGGACTATGTCCTTATTGCTCCTCTGACCGAGGACGGCGTTTATGCCATTGATGAGTATTGATTTTCCCGCACCTGTCTCGCC
Source organism: Ruminococcus sp. (assembly GCA_017475555.1). Lineage (GTDB taxonomy): Bacteria > Bacillota > Clostridia > Oscillospirales > Ruminococcaceae > Ruminococcus. The sequence goes on along the minus strand of JAFVFL010000019.1, from coordinate 40,937 downwards.
GGTGAAGACATTCAGCTTTTTTTCAAGCGGTATCACCGCTTCCTTTATAACCGCCAGATTCCTGATATATAGTTCCTTTAGCATATGGTATCCCTTTTCTGCCTGCTGTCACAGAAGCTCGCTCCGGAATTTCTTCGACAGCTTCTTTGCATCCGCCTCACTGCGGACAAGTATAAATATCGTATCGTCGCCGGCTATAGTCCCGACGACCTCCTCGTGGCTGACCGCATCTATCGCCGCACAGGTACCTGGAGCCATGCCAGCCCTGCACTTGAGGACGATAGTATTCATGGCGTAATCCACCGAGAGCACAGTCTCTGCGAATATGCTCTTTTCCACAGCTGCCGTTACCGGGAGTGCATAGCGGTAAACTCCGTCTGCATCTCTCTGCTTGACCAGTGACAGCTGCTGTATATCACGTGAGAGGGTGGACTGTGCAACTGATATCCCCCTCTGTTCGAGCAGCTTTATCAGCATTTCCTGCGTCGTTACCGGATACACCGAGATAAGCTCAAGTATTATTTCGTGTCTCTGGTTTTTCATACCTCACCCTCACTTTATCGGTCTGCACAGCTTTCTTCCGAGCGAGTCGTGGAAGGAGTTGCCGATAAGGTCAATAAACCTTACGTTGTGCCGCCCCCTGCATATCTCTATCGAATCTCCCTCATTCAGCCGCCGCTCAATATCGCCGTCAACTGTGACGACCATAGGCTCACCGGCAGTCCTGTCCGTTATCCTGAGCGTCCTGCCCGGCGAGAAAAGAGTAGCCCTTGAAAACAGCGAATGCGGGCAGATAAGTGTCATCTCGATACATTCAAGGTCAGGCTCTATCACTGGCCCTCCAGCCGAGAGAGCATACGCTGTCGAGCCTGAGGGAGTGCTGAAAAGGACTCCGTCAGCCCTGTGCCGTCCGACAAGGTAGCTGTCGGAATACACCTCAAAATCGCATATCCTGAAGCTGCCGGAGCGGACAGCGATCTCGTTGAGGGCAGTAAAGCTGAGCGTCCCCTCGTCAGTAGCAAACGATACATCGAGCGTCATTCTCTCCGTGACCCCGTACTCTCCCGTAACGAGCAGCCGCAGCTTATCGAGCTGGTCAGCTTCAAGCCCGGCAAGAAATCCGAGCGTTCCGGTATTTATCCCTAAAAGCTTGGTATCTGTCCCAATGAGGTGCTTTGCACAGCGAAGTATAGTTCCGTCACCGCCGATAGCGATAACAAGGTCTGCCGTTTTTGCACAATCGCTTATATCCTCGAACCTCACGAACGGCATATCCGAAAAATCATTTCTGAAATCACCGCTCACAGATACCTCTATCCCTGCTGAATCAAGCACTGAGCAGACCTCTCTTGCACAGGTGAGTGCATTTATCTTCTGAAAATTCGGAAACAGTGCTGCTTTCATATATCTCTCCTTGGTATATCCTCAGCTGAGTGCAGAAAACGCCGACTCAGCGAGCTTTTTAAAATCATGCTCCGGTGCAGCCTCATCAGTCTTTTTAAGATGCACAAGATACTCAGTATTTCCGCTGCCGCCCTTTACCGGCGAATAGGTATACCCGACCGGCATAAGACCGATACTCCGGAAAAAGCTGTCCAGCTCCGTCAGCACACGTATATGCACCTTTATGTCCCTGACTATCCCGTGCTTGCCGATACTGCTTCTCCCGGCTTCAAACTGCGGCTTTATCAGCACAGCGGCAGACGCTCCGTCCTTCATCAGTCCCCTGACTGACGGCAGTATATGTGTAAGCGAGACAAACGACACATCCGCACATACAAAGTCCGCCTCACCGCCGATATCCTCAGCCGTAAGGGTACGGATATCCGTGCCCTCCATGCAGATCACACGCTCATCATTTCTCAGGCTCTGTGCAAGCTGTCCATGTCCCACATCGACCGCAAAGACCCTTTCAGCTCCGTTTTGCAGCATAAGATCGGTAAATCCTCCGGTCGATGCACCAACGTCCACGCAGATCTTTCCGCCAAGCTCCAGACCGAACACCTCCACAGCCCTTTCAAGCTTCAGAGCACCTCTGCCCACATATTTTTCCTGTGCAGCGGATCCTATCTCATCATCTGCCGATACCTCAGCAGAGGGCTTGGTCACTGTCCTGCCGTTCACGGTCACAGCCCCGGAGCTTACCATTTCCTTTGCAGTCTGTCTGCTCCGTGCAAGCCCCCTTGTCACAAGCTCAAAGTCAAGCCTTGCCATCTGAGCCGTACCTGTCTGTGATGTACTCAGCCATTTTTTCAGCCGTCAGTCCGAGCTCGTCAAGCGACTGAGTGACAGACGCCTGCTTCACAAAGCCCTCAACGGCTATCCTGCTGTAGCTCCCGGTATATCCGGACTCAGACAGCATATCGCCTATACGCCCGGAAACACCGCCCGCCTTCATCGCTTCCTCGAAGAACACTATATGCCTGTAGCTGTTCATCTCCTCAGTTATCTCCGGGTCTACCGGGATTATCCTCGTGAGCTTGAGCAGGTCGCAGCGTATGCCCTTGTCCTTGAGTATCATCTGTGCCTTGTACGCCTCGTTAAAGCATTTGCCGTAGGAAATAATGAGTATGCCGCTGCCGCCTATCTTCATGAAAACATGGTCTGTACTGAGATATGCGGAGTTGTAGCACACCTCCTCCGAGCCCTTCGGATATCTTACCGCAACGAGGCATTTATGTGCGAAAATAGCCTTGTTCATGCACATTCTCAGCTCCTCGTAGCAGGACGGCGAATACACCACCGCACCCGGTATCGTATTGAGCAGAGCGACGTCAAAAAGACCCTGGTGTGTCTCTCCGTCCTCACCTACAACACCTGCCCTGTCGATACCGAGCACAACGTGCAGATGACCTATCGCAACATCGTGCAGCAGCTGGTCATAAGCCCTTTGCAGGAACGTAGAATACACCGCAAATACCGGTATCAGCCCCATAGAGGCAAGTCCTCCGGCAAACGTTACAGCGTGCTGCTCTGCGATACCCACATCGAAAAATCTCTCCGGGAACTTATCCGCAAAATGCTGCAAGCCCGTACCGAGCTTCATTGCCGCAGTTATGGCGCATATCCTGTCATCACGCTCCGCAAGCTGGGCAAGCTCCCTGCCGAATATGGTGGAATAGCTGTCCTCAGCCGATATCTCCGGGTCGCCTGTGTTTATGTCAAAGCGTGATATTCCGTGGTATTCGTCCGGCTTCAGCTCTGCCGGTCTGAATCCGATACCTTTTTTTGTCTTTACGTGAATGAATACAGGCTTTCCGAATGTCTTAGCCATTCTCATTATCTCGTCAAGCTCCTGTATCTTGTGTCCGTTCACAGGGCCGAGATATACGAATCCCATATCCTCAAAAATGGTATTCTCAAGGACTGCATACTTCACAGTATCCTTCACGCTCTTTATGCCCCTTGCCATTTTCGTACCGAGTGTCGGCAGCTTTGTCAGCGTTTTCTCAACATTCCGCTTGGTATTGAGATATTTCTCAGTATTCCGCAGATTTGTCAGATACTTCGAGACTGAGCCGACATTCCGGGAAATAGACATACCATTATCGTTGAGGATGACTATGAGATTTTTCAGCGAATCCTTTCCGGCATTGTTCATCGCCTCATATGCCATTCCGCCGGTCATAGCTCCGTCGCCGATGACTGCCACGGTATAATTGTCCCTGCCCTGAAGCTTCATAGCCTCAGCTATACCGCACGCCACAGAAACTGATGTGGAGCTGTGCCCGGAAATAAAGCTGTCATGCACTGATTCATCTGGTCTTGTAAATCCCGCAAGTCCGCCCTTCTGCCGGATAGTAGATATCCTGTCGCCTCTGCCGGTGAGGATCTTATGGACATACGCCTGATGACCCACGTCCCAGATTATCTTATCCTCCGGCGAATTGAAATTCCTGTGTATCGCAAGCGTCAGCTCTACCACGCCGAGATTTGAGGAGAGGTGACCGCCGTTCAGCGAGACTGTCCTGATAAGTATTGATCTTATCTCAGCACACAGGATCTTACACTGCTCCGGGTCAAGCTCCTTCAGATCCTCCGGGAGCCTGAGCTGACCGAGCAGCTTTTCGTCTTCTTTTAAATTATCCTTCATTTTTCAAAAGGCAGAGAGAACTCTCCGCAGCTCCTTGTTATTTTTTTCTGTTCAGCAGAAGCTTTGTAAGCTCCACAAGAAACTCATTATTTTCAAACCTGTCAAGAAGCTCCAGAGCCTCTCTGGTGATATCATCCGCTATTTCCTGAGCCTTTTCCACTCCGTAAAGCGTAACGAATGTCGTCTTGTTCTCCTCAGCGTCACTTCCGACCGGCTTGCCAGTCTCCTCAGCATTTCCGGTAACGTCAAGGATATCGTCAACGATCTGGAATGCAAGTCCGAGCTTGTAGCCGTATTCGATCGCAGCACGAACAGTATCGCTGTCTGCGTCTGCACAGATACCGCCCATAGCGCATGATACTGCGATGAGCTGACCTGTCTTGCACTTATACATATTTCTCAGATTATCCTCATCAACATCGCTGCGGCTCTCGTTCTCCATATCTATGACCTGACCGCCTATCATTCCGTCACGTCCGGCAGCATTGGCAAGTACAGAGATGATAAGTATCTTCTGCTCAGACGTAAGCACCTCATCATCGGCAATGACCTCAAACGGGAGTACAGCGAGTGCATCACCGGCAAGTATAGCCATAGCCTCGCCGAACTTCTTGTGACATGAGGGCTTTCCCCTGCGGAGGTCGTCGTTGTCCATTGCCGGGAGGTCATCATGTATGAGCGAGAAGGTGTGCATCATCTCGATAGCACAAGCCGGAGCAGCTGTGGTGTGGTAATCTCCGCCGAGTGCGTCACAAAATGCACAGACAAGCACCGGGCGTATCCTCTTGCCGCCGGCATCAATGGAATAGCTCATTGCATCGAGCAGCGTCCTCTGCGGTCTGTTCTCATAGGTATAATTGTTGTAAAGCTTCATATGCTCCTCAGTGAAGCTGATGTATTCATTGAGCTTTTCGTTGAATTCCTCTGTTTTCATGACTGTCCCTCCGTATTCTCAGGCTTATCGCCTGTAATTCTGAGCTTTGCTTCATCGAGCTGCTTTCTGCATACTGCTGCGAGCTTTAATCCGTTTCCGTAAAGCTCCACCGACCTTTCAAGTGTAAGCTCTCCCTTTTCAAGCTCTGCGACTATCCTCGTGAGCTTCTGGAGATTCTCCTCAAAGCCGGCATTTCCCGCCTCATTTACTGCTGCTGTATTTTCCTGCATTTTATCACCTGCTTTTTATTATTATGGGTATGTATCACCCGATTATATTCTTTATTTCAGCCTCTGCCTGTCCGCTTGAGAACCTCAGACGGACGATATCGCCCTCCGAGATATCCTCCGAGCTTCGGACAAGCTCGCTGCCCTTGTATGTAAGGGAGTAGCCCCTCGTCATTACCTTGAGGGGACTGAGTGCATCAAGCTTGCTGACGCTGCCGGAAAGGCGGTTCTCAGCACGCTCCAGGCTTCGGTTCATAGCTGAGCTGAGCTGTCTGCTCAGATTTGCAAGCTGCTGCTCCTTGCGTTTCATTCTCTCCTCCGGAGAATGTGCCGCAAGCTGTGTCACAAGTCTGCTGAGCCTGTCACTTTTAACGCTGAACGCCCTTGACAAAGCACTCTCAGCTCTTTGCAGGCTTGAATCTATCCACATATTTATGGTATCCATATTCGCCGCAGCCTTTTTCGCCGCACCTGTCGGAGTTGACTCACGGTGGTCAGCGGCATAGTCCGCAAGCGTCCAGTCCATTTCATGTCCGACGGCAGATATTACCGGCACACGGCAGCGGAATATCGCAAGTGCCACCCGTTCATCATTGAAAGCGTTAAGCTCGTCTGTCGCACCTCCGCCTCTGCTGACGATAATGACATCGCTTCCGGCGTTTTCAGCCCGTTCTATGGCACTGCAAATAAATTCAGCCGCACCCTCGCCCTGCACTCTTGTATGTGACACGAACACCTCAGCAAGCGGATACCCGATATTCTTGATTATATCGCCCACAGCCTTGCCGTCCTTTGACGTGACAACGCCTATTTTCTTCGGAAGCAGCGGCACCGGACGCTGATTATTGAACACTCCGGCTCTTTGCAGTCTCTCACGCAGCCGTTTCAGAGCCAAACTCGCCGCACCCTCGCCCTGCAAGGCAACGTCATTTATGATCAGCTTATACTCGCCTCTCGGTGCATACACCTCAACATCGCCCGTCACAACGACCGCCATTCCAGCCTCCGGAACGTAGCCTATCCTTTCGATGATATTCGGATATATAGTCGCACCTACCCTGCTTTCCCTGTCCTTCAGAGTGACAAAGTACATGGTCTGATTGTTCCTCATACGGAACGGCTTTATCTCCGATATCTCCGCCCGGACAAGAACGCCTCTCAGCCCGTCGTCTCCGTTTATTCTCTGTGCAATTCTTTCATTCAGTTGTTTTACCGATATTGCCGGCATTTTCTCACCCCTTTTTTTCGTTTTTCAGATATCCGTATATCGCCGCACCAGCCGCATTGTCGCACGAAAACTCCGGCTCTGCGAACTGTGCACCCGGAAAGCGTGAAGCGATCCTGTCACGGATAAGCATATCCGACATCACTCCCCCTGCAAACAGCAGCGGGAGACTCCCCCGCTCCCTTACGGCATACTCCGTCATCTGAACTATAGTCTCACCTATGAGATCAAGGCAGTACCGGGCAATATTTCCCGGTTTTTCGCCTTTTTGAAGCATATCCCTGCACTTGTTCTCAACACCGGAAAGGCAGCAGCTGCCGCCCTTCAGCACCGGCTTCACCTTATACTCCCTGTCAGCCTCCGCTGCAAGTCTTTCAAGCTCCTTGCCGCACGGGAATTTCAGCCCCAGCATAACTCCGCACCGGTCAACAGCCTGCCCTGCCTTCAGATCAAGCGACCTGCCAAGCTCCGTTATCCTTATTATCGTCCCGTCGTCAGGCTCACACAGCAGACAGTCCGTCGTTCCGCCGCTTACATGGAATGCGATAAAGCTCTCATTCACAAGCTCAAGCCTGTCCGCCGAGTACAGTGCTGCGAGGATATGCCCGGTCTGGTGGGAGGTGAGATACAGCGGTATCCCGTTTACTGCCGCAATTATCCTTGCAGCACCCTCACCGCACGCAAAGCAGGGCATATACGACCCCTCAGCGTTTCTCGGACGTGAGGTCGCAGTGACCGCACATGGGCTGACTGTCCCGCACTGTGAAAAGAGTGACTCGACCAGCTCCGGGAGCTGCCGGGTATGGTGGAACACAGCATCGCTCTGCCGCAGACCAAGCTCGCCCTCCTTCACCGGCAGCAGCTTCTTAACATGGGTAACTCTGCCGCTGACGCTGTCATATACCGCCGCCGAGGTCGTATAGTTGCTGGTGTCGATACCAAGATATTCAGGCATTTCCGTCCTCCGACGGAGCCTCTGCATTATCTTCCTGAAGCTCCGCCCTGTCACGTGAAAACGCACCGAGCACGCCGTTGATAAAGGCGATATCCTCCTTGTATGTATACACTCCCGCAAGAGCTACTGCCTCGCTTATCGCAGCGTTCATAGGAGTTCTGTCGTCATAGAGCGATTCATACATTGCTATACGCAGTATCGCAAGGTCGAGCCGGGATATTCTTGAGAGCTTTCTTGTTTTGCTGTAGCCGGAGATTATCTCATCTATCTCATCAGCGTGTGCAAGCGTTCCGTCAACAAGCTCCTTTACCTCGTCATTGACGATTATCTCGTCGATATCCTCTGCAATATCGTACAGCTCCTGTATATCATCATCTCTCAGCAGCTTTTCAAACACCAGCTTGAAAGCACTATCTCTTACCTCACGCCTTGTCATTTTCGTTCTCCTTTGGCTCATCAAATACTGCACCCGCAACGATGACATTCACCCTTGCAACGGCAACGCCGGTCATATTCTGGACGTTTTCCTTTACAGCTGTCTGTACCTCCTCAGCGACCGCCGGAGCTCTGACTCCGCCCTTCACCTTTATGCTTATGTCGATCGCCGCAACGTCACCCATCATGCTGACCTTGATAGGGCCGTTGCCTCTGAGCTTGCTCATCTTGCTGACCTCTCCGCTGAGTGCAGCGACGCCCCTGACATCGAGTGCAGCGAGCTTAGCGACAGTGATGATAACGTCCTCCGATATTTTAAGCTTGCTTGAAGCCTCTTTTTTTACCTCGTCCATGTTAAACCTCCTGTTTGCAGTTTTATAAAAGATTTAATAAATCATCAGAATAAGCTTACTTCTATATTATACCAAAAAAAAATAAAATATACAACTACTTTACTTCAAAAATTCTGATATTTTCTGCTGAAATTTCTGTTTCACCAAGAATTATGTCCTTTATAGCCGCTGCCTGTGCCCTGTCAAGCCCGTCTGTACGCACTACTACCTTCGCTGTCTCACCGTCAAGGTATGCCACACAGTCCTCAAAGCCTGCCGCCTTGACAAGTGCCTCTATAGTCCCCTCAGACTCGATGAGCCGTGATACCTCAACTGCGTCAAGTGCATTGACCACCATCTCGTCCTCAGTGATATCTCCTCCGCCGATGATAGACTGAAGCGTCTGCACTGCCTCGTCCCTGCCGTTCATCTTGTCTATCCTTGCCTGTGCAAAGTAGTCCGCAGCAGTAAGCTCTCCGGTATCACCGCCTGTCTCAGCGTTGACAAACTCGCTCTCACCATAGGTTATCGTATCTCCGTCCTGAGCCGATGTAAGCTCGGTATCCGGTGCCTTTGCAAGCTCAGGAGCTGTTGCGTAGTTTATGTACACCGCCGCCGCAAGCATTAGCGTAAGGCAGGTCATGATTATCTGCTTCTTTCCAATGATAAGTGATGGTTTTTTCATAGCTTTCTCCTCATTTCATCTGTGTTACGTAAATATCCGCTGCCGATAGTCCGAGTGCAGCCGAGGCTGCACGGTATATCCGCTCCTGTACCGCCGGACTTCCGCCGCCGGTGCAGATTATCACCGCCCCGGTGACCTCCGGGACTGCCGTCATTTCGAGCAGAGCCTCCTTTCCGCCGCTGCCGCCGACAATAACATACTTTTCCTCCACCTCACTTTTTTCAGCTGTCTGAGTCCGCTTTCCCTCTGAGGCGTAAACGCTCCGCTCACTGCTCCCGATAGTCAGATACACCTCGACCTCACCTGCACCCTCTATCCGGCTCAGGAATCCCGCAAGCCGCCGCTCAGTGTCAGCCCTGTAGTCCGCTGCTGCCTCAAGCCCTGCCGCCGTCTCCTGTACCGCTGCCGGTTCAGGCTCTTTGTCCGGTATCAGTGATGATATCAGTATCAGCAGCAGACCTGCACAGCCCAGTATCACAGCAGCTGCCGTTCCACGCTTGCCGGACAGCAGCTCCCTTAGTCTTTCAGTCAGCTTCATAGCTCACCTCCGTTTCGCAGCCGAGACTGCTCCGGATCACCTCTTCCGTCTCTGCACGCTGCTCAGTCCTGATCCTGACCCTATTAATAGATATGCTCATATCCTCTGAAATATTAACCTCCACAGTAATTTCCCCGAAGCTTATACCGGCAGCCGTGAGCTGCTGTGCGAGCACCTCTCCGACATTCTCCGCAGTCTGACGTTCAAGCTCGTCAATATACATTCCCTCAGAGCCGTTATATTCCAATATATAGTCATCAGTCTGCGGCAGCTCCATTGAAGCCGTACCGCCGGCAAAGGGGGCGATGATAACTATTGCCATTATGAGCCGGAGTACAGACCTCAGCTGACCGCCGAGCTTTGTCCCGGAGGTCATATTGTCCGCAAGACATATCCCCGCCGACAGCGTACATACTGCGATAATTGCCGCCCTGAAGCTCTCCATTGTGCACCTCCCTGACTATTCCGCCGCATTTATGAATATTGCCGTGCATATCATCAGCATTCCGCACTGTGCCGTCATGACGCACTGTGCTATCGAAAGCCCGTCGTCAATGCTCCTTAAAAGCCCGGCTATCGGTGACGCTGAGAAAAGCTCCGCCGCCGCCGTGCCTATCCACATCACCAGCCGGTACGCAAGAAGCTCTATGACCGGCGGCAGGAGAAGTACAGCGATAGCTATGATACCAGCCGCCCCCACTGTACTGCGTATCACCCCCAGACTGCACTTGACTGTAGAATATGCGTCTGAGACCGCACCCCCGATGACCGGTACTGAGCCGGAAAGCAGCATTTTTATGGTCTTGTCGCCTGCACTGTCAGCCTTTCCGGCGATAGTACATTTCAGCGAGAGAAAGCTGCTGAAAAGAGTAGCCGTCAGCGAAATAACGAGCGTTATGACCTTTTTCAGCACCCTTACTATCCCTTCGGACGAGCTGTTAGGGAAGACGCTCCCGGAGACCGAAAGAACTGTGCAGACGGTCAGCACCGGCAGCAGGTACGATCCTGACAGCTTCAGCAGCAGCTCAGAGGCGGCAAGTATCATCATGTGGTATATCCCGGCAGAGGCAAGTCCGCCGCTGAACGCAGTTATCCCGGCAAAAACCGGTACATACACCAGCATGAACCCGGCTGTCACACGTATCGCCTCAAGTGACGAGGAATATACTCCCAGCAGCGGCGGAACTATGGCTGTGACTGCCGTCATGACCGATATCATGCCGAAAAGTCCGCTGCCGGACATCGCACTCCCCCCGGAGGTGATACTGCGGAATACTGAATAAAGCACCGAAAGAAGTATGATAGTGCCAAGAAGCCTCAGCGGTGCCGTCAGCCGTGAGACAGTCCGCTCCCTTATCAGCCCGAAAAATCCGGAAAAAGACAGCCCGGCAGTGTCTCCGAGGCTGTAGCCGGTGTCATATGCACTGAGGATATCGTCCACCTCTGCGGTTATCTCGTCCTCAATGCCGTCCTCTGCATATGATCTTAGCGGAAGGGCTGCCGCAAATATGAGCAATGCCGAAAAAAGAACGATAATCAGCCTTTTCAACAGCACACCCCCTCAAGCAGCTCACTGATCCTCTCGGTAAGTGCCCTGACGAGCGGTATCGCCATCAATGTCAGGGCTGCCCGTCCCCACAGCTCCGCCGCAGAAGCTATAGCCGATTCGCCGCAGTCCCTGCACAGCTCACAGGTGATCTGTGTGATGAAGCAGACTGCTGCCGCCTTGAAGATAAGCGACAGATACGACTCAGGAACACCTGCGTCCGTGAAGATATCCCTGATCTGCTCTGCGGCAGGTGCGGCAAAGGCAAGCATTCCAGCCATTATCCCTCCGCACGCCGCAAGTGAAGCAAGCAGCGACTGCTCCCGGCAGTATTGACGCAGCACGACCGCAATAAGTGCCGAGCATACGCAAAAAGCGGCAGTGCTGAGACAGCTGTCTACCATAAGCCGAAGACGGACTTGACCGTCTCAAAAAGCTCCCCGATCTCCTGCACGATTATGACCAGCACAACTATCAGTCCGGCGAGAGTGGTCATCATCGCCTGCTCCTCCCTTTCGGCACGTTTCAGGACGAGGTTCAGGACTGCGACTATGATCCCCGTCCCGGCGATCTTAAAGATGAGATCAATATCCATTATTTTCAGCCTCCGCTAAATTACGATAATTCCAGCCATCATTCCGGTAAGTATCCCGACAGTCCTGTAAAGCCTGCCCAGTCTGCGGCGATCCTCCTCGCTCCCGGCGGTCATATGGCTCAGTTCCTCAGAAAATACGGCGATCGCCGAGAGCTGTCCTGTGATATCGCTCGTCCCCAGTGCAGAGCCGAATCTGATCAGAAGACCTGAAAGCTCCGGCGGCATATCGTCCTGTCCGCTGACGGCATTCCGCCAATCGTCGGAAAAGGCGTGTCCGGGGATAAAAGCGTCGGGCAGCTGACTGATAAAGCTCAGGCTGCCGAAACCGCTTCCTCTTTTCAGCTCACGGCAGATAGCATAAACATCATCAGCACGGGAGCGGATAAGATAATCACAGCTCTGGAGCAGCATTTCAGCCTCCCGGCAGATAACGAGCCGCCTGTCAAGTCCGGCAGCCCTGCTCCAGCCCCAGAGAGTACCGGCTATTGTAAGCAGCACCGCCGCCGTGAGCCTAAGCATTTTCAAGCCTCCTGATATCCTGCACACAGCCCGGAGAGCTGCTCCCGTTAAGAAACGCCGCAATATCAAAGGCATTTCCGCTTATCAGTCTCTGAGCTGCACGGCGTGAGATAAGGTCGCTGTAATTGCGTGCGTGCATAGTGGCACAAAGCCTCACTCCGCACCCCACAGCCGAAAGCACCGCCTCTGTATCCCGGTCGGACGATATCTCGTCGCAGAAGATGATATCCGGTGACATAGTGCGTACAGCTGTCTCTATCCCCTTTGCTCTCGCACAGCCAGCGAATATATCCGTCTGCATACCGACATCAAGCCCCGGCGTGCCGTTTTCAAGTGCAGCGATCTCGTTACGTTCGTCAATAAGCGATACCCTGACCATATTTCCGCAGCTCCGGCAAAGGTCACGAAGGATAGTTGTCTTTCCCGAACCGACTCCGCCGCAGATAAGCAGTCCTCTTCTGCACTCCTGCATATGACCTCTCAGTACCTCTCCGCAGCCCCTTACCTCACGGGATATGCGGAAGTTCAGACCATTCCAGTCACGCATAGCACCGCCCTCAGTACCGGAAAACGTACCCGCAACACCCACACGGATACCGCCCGACAGAACGAACCACCCCTGAGAAAGCTCCTCAGCACAGCTGTGCAGGGAATAGTGGGCAAGGATACTGATAGTCTGCGAGATCTGACCGCCTGAGGTACGCAGCACATTCCCGTCACAATGTCCGGTAAGCCTGCCGTCTCTTGTAAGAAACAGCGTCCTGTCCGGATACACAAAGCACACCGGTCTGCCGGCTCTGAGCCGTATCTCGCACAGATTCGTCTTTGCACCCTCCTGCACAAGCTGCATGACAGCCCTGACCCCGCCGCACATATGGTCACGAATTATGTCAAAGCTCGTCCTCTCGTCCATTTTCACTTCACTTCCCTTCACTCAATATTATTCATGGAAGTCTGGATATATTACTGGTCATACTGATCCTTCTTCTGTGACCTGTTATCTGCTGAAAATAAAAAGGCTGCACAGCCCTTCAGCTGCACAGCCTTATATCTTACATCTTGAAACTCATTTTAACAGGATATCCTGCACGGTCATACTCCGCAGTCCTCGTAGTCCTTCCACTTCTCGAAATAGACCTTGTTGCTCCAGCTCTTGTAGAGAATATAGAGTATCGAAGCAACTGCAATGAACACCGCACCGACGATCGGCAGGAACATATCCAGTACCTTATGCGGAGTTATTTCATTCTTCTTCCCGCTCATCAGACTTTTCAGACCTTTCTGTCTTGTTTTTCAGCGATATTCTGGCAATTACTGCTCGTCAGCACCGTCCTGTGCAGAAGCGTCCTGACCCGGATCGCTGCCCTGTGAGGGCTCCTGACCCTGCTCCGGAAGCACACCGCCGTTCATCTCAGCCATAAGTCTCTGGAGCTCGGAATCCACCTTAGCCTCCTGCTCTATCTGCTCAAAGGACTTCTGGAGATCGCTCTCCTCGCCGCTGCCCTCAGCTATCTCAGTGAAAGCGTCAGCCTCAGCCTCCTTACGCTGAACCTTCTCCTCCATGCGGTCAAGCTTCTCGAAAGCACTTGAGGTATCGAAACCGCCCTGTGCCTTTGCAAGAGACTTCTTGGTGTCAGCCATCTGCGAACGTGCGATAAGTACCGCCTGGCGTGCCTTAGCCTCCTCAAGCTTCTGCTTGAGCACCTCGACCTGATTTCCGATAGCCTCGGTCTGGTCGGAGATAGACTCATACATCTCCTTGAAGCTCTTTACGTCCTCATCAGCCTTTACCTTGCGGGAGAGAGCCTTCTTTGCAAGCTCTGCATCGCCCTTGGAAAGTGCAGCCTTAGCCTTTGACTCCCAGTCCTCGGATACCTTTACAGCATTCCTGTACTTCTGCTCTGCAAGTCTCTCGCTTGCCTTAGCCTTGCCGTACTTCTGGGTATTATCGTTGAGCTCCTTCTGCATATCAACGATGATCTGCTTCACCATCTTCTCAGGATCCTCAGCTCTGTCGATGAGGTCGTTGACGTTGGACTTGAGCAGGTCTGCCAGTCTTGAAAATACTCCCATTTCCAAAAATCCTCCTTCATAATAAAATGCGATGATAAAATGTCACGATAAAACGCCATGACGATCATGTCACGCCGCTGTTATTATTATAAAATATTTTCCCGCACTTGTCAAGCGGTTTTCTCACTTTCACTAAAATTTCATTTCTTCCTGTACCTTGTCGGCGTGACCCCGACTATTTTTTTGAACTGCCGCATGAAGTGCTCCTCATTGTCGTAGCCGCACATTGCAGCGACCTGAGATACGGTACAGCTCGTCTCGCTGAGTATCTCCTTAGCCTTTTCGATCTTGCCGTTTATAACGTCCGACATACACGAAACGCCGAACATATCCCGGTACACGTGCTGAAAGTATGAGCGTGACATATTGACAGCCGCCGCCAGAGCATCAACATTCCACTTCATCTGCGGATTGCGGTATATCCTCTCCCTCAGCTCCATCATGGCACTATAGTGCGGATCAGCGGTCTGCTGCGGCTCACGGCTGCTCCGGCACTCCCCGGCTTTGGCAAGGATTATCTTCATCATCTGCTCAAGCAGCTTCGCTCTCCGGGAGCTGACGGAGTAAAATTCCTCCTCCATGCTCCTTATCAGCAGGCTGACGAGCTCAGTGTCGAGGAATCTCAGCGGCGTATTCAGGGCGATCTCTCCGGCTTCAAGCAGCTCAGAATCGCCGGACGGCTCGAAGCATACCCAATCGCACACGAGCACACCTCCGTCAGCGGCGTAGTCCCATGTTGTGCAGTCGTCATATATGATGAGGGTATCCTCCGGCATAGAAATGTATTTTTCGCCGGTTTTCAGGCGTATACCGCTTCGTGAGAGCAGAAGCAGATATCTTCCCCTTTCCGGCTCGCAGACGATCCTGCTGCCGCTGCCGTATATCGAATTGTAGCCGATACTGCTGATATTCATACCCTCACCTCCGACCGGTATTATACCTTTAGTTTATTTTCGATCTCCGTATCCGGTCTTACGAAGGCGGTCTTGTAATTAGTGAAGATCACCTTCCCAGGCTTTGCACCCGACGGCTTCCGGACATATCTTGCAGGGCAGTAGTCCACCGGAACGAGATTCGCTCCCCTGCCCCGGCTGTTGACTGCCGCAATTACCGCAGCCTCCTCTATCGTCCTGTCCGGCGGAGTCTCCCCGCCTGTAACTATGACTGTATGTGACCCGGCTATGCCCTGAGTATGCAGCCAGATATCCGATTTTTCGGCAATTTTGAGTGTAAGCTGGTCATTCTGGGCGTTGTTTCTGCCGACGAGTATAGTGAACCCGTCAGACGAGCGGTACTCTATCGGCGGCAGAGCCTTAGGCGGCTTAGCCTTACTGTTCTGACTTCGCAGATACCCCTGACCGCTCAGCTCCAGCCGCAGCTGAGTGATATCATTTCCTGTCTCAGCCCTTGTGAGTGCATCAAAAACGCTGTCAAGATAGGCAAGCTCCTCAGTACCCTTTTCTATCTGCTTCGTCAGGACTTCCTCAGCCGTGACGCACTTTCTATACTCGCTGTAATAATGCTGTGCATTCTGCGACGGCGTTTTCCGTGGGTCAAGCTCTATCTCCACGACCGGACTTCCCTCTTCGTAGAAATTCTCCGCATTCAGCATAGTATCGCCCTTTTTAAGCCGGTATATATTCGCCGATACAAGGTCGCCCCTGAGCTTGAAGCTGTCCTTTTCGCCGCACGCCGCAAGCTCCTCACGCTGCACTGAAATACGCCGCTCAGTCCTGTCCGTAAGGTTGACGAGAAGCCGGAAAAGGTCGTTCGCACGCTGCTTTGTACGGGCAGCAGCGTCACGCTCGCTGTAAAAGAAATCGAGCAGCTCGCACGCCCCCGGCAGCTCCTTTGTTATCATCAGATTTCCGAACTGCGACAGCCTGATAAAGCTCAGATCCTTCAGCATTCCGTCCCTTGTGCAGACCGCCGTAAAGCAGCAGTCTCCGGAAAGAAGCTGCTCCTTTGTCCGTTTTATTGCGAAAATAAGCCTGCCGAGCCTGTCGTCATCAATTGTACCGCTTTCAAGGTGCTCCCCTCTTCCAGCGAAGAATGTCCACTCCCTCGCCAGCACCGGCGAGATCCCCTCAAAGGTGCGTATCAACGCCTTTGACAGCTCACGGCTCTCACCGCTGCGTATCCTCTGTGCCATTTCCTCCGGCTCTGCGGTGAGGAAATTGAGCCTGTCGTCTCTTGGCGGCATGGTGTACTCCATTCCCGGCAGCACCATTCTCTCCCTCGACATCTCACTGTCCACACGCTTTATACTGTCGATAACTCTGCCCTCCGGACTGATGACGATAAGGTTGGAGCACCGCCCCATTATCTCACACGCCAGCGTGATCGTCACCACATCGCCCAGCTCATTGACGCACTCAAAGTCCAGAAAGAGGATCCTTTCAAGCCCGTCCTGCCGCACGCCGACAAGCTTTCCGCTGCCGAGGTGCTTCCGCAGGAGCATACAGAACATCGGCGGAGTCTGCGGATTGTCCACGCTCTTCTCCGTAATATGCACCCTTGCACTCCCGGCATTTGCCGATATAAAGAGCTTTTTTCCGCCCTCACGAGTACGCAGTGATATGACTATCTCCTCCCTTGACGGCTGGTGTATCTTCTCTACCCTGCCGCCGATGAGCGGTTCAAGCTCACGCCTTACTGCGTATAAAAACGCTCCGTCCAGTGCCATTATTCTGTCCTTTCAGTCATTTTTTCAACTAATTCCCTGCCGAATATCCAGACCTCGTGCCCATATATATGCCCGAATGTCCCGAAGCTCATGTCCTTTGAGATAAAGTAAACGTTCCGGCTCCCCGGACACGGTGCAGGGAATGCGAAGCTTTCTCCTCCGTACCACGAAAAATCGTCCTTTATGAAGCCGTCCTCCTGCTCTGACGGATCAGCCGGTGCAAAGTCGAATGCACTTCTCCTCCATTCGCCGCAGTACATTCTTCCGTCCTCACCGCAAAGCTCCCGGAATGCCGCCATTATCTTATTATCGAGCCGCTGTGCAGTCTCACCGTCCGCAGCGGGAATGCGGATATACGGCATATCCGTCGTAATAATGGGCTTTGCACCGGGTCTGACACTTCTGATGAGCCACTCCTCATCGACCCTGAGAAGCTCAGCGATCCTTTCGCACAGCTCCTCCATTTCCCTGTATCCAAGCAGCATATTTACCTCCTTCTGTAGCTTAGCAGCCTGATATCCGCCTGCACCTCAAGCTGTGCAATACCTCCGAGCCGCTCCAGCTCACGCCGTCCTGTCCTGTAATAGTACGGGGTCATTGCGAACAGGCTGCAAATGTCCTCATTTGAGCTGAGCAGCATAGTCCATTCCAGCTTCTCCTCGCCGATAAATTCAAATCCGTCCAGAGCATAATCGCTCACCTGATTGCGGTACGGAGTGTCATAGACCGCCATTTTCAGCTCCCACAGGTGATTCTCAGCCGGTATCGCCATGAGCATGAAGCCGCCCGGACGGAGAACACGCTGAAATTCCGCCCCGGCATATGGTGCAAACAGGGTCGTCAGCATATCGCACGAATCGTTCCCGACGGGCAGATGAAACACGCTTGCTGCCGCAAATTCCGCACCGCACCGGCGTTTTGCCGCAAGCTCTGCCGCAGCCTTTGAGATATCGACCCCGTATATCTCCGCATTTTTCAGCACCTCTGCAAGTCCGGCAGTATAGTACCCCTCACCGCAGCCGGCGTCCAGAAGAACGCATTCCTCCCCTGCAAGTGCCGCCGCACTCCGGCAAAGTGCGTCCCGGAGAGGCGAATAATAGCCCTTTTCGAGAAAATCACGTCTCGCCCTGAGCATAAGCTTATTGTCACCGTGAACTTCCGAGCTGCTTGCCTTCGTCAGAAGATTAACATAGCCGCTTTTTGCGATATCAAAGCAGTGTCCGCCGCCGCATATATAGCTTTTCCCCGATATACCGAGCTTTTTGCCGCATACCGGGCATATGAATATGCTCATTCTCTCACCTCACGATATAACATCACAGAGGAAAAAAGCACGCACCGAGGTCGTCCATGTCAGAGCAGACCTCATCGAGCCGGACTGACTTTTCTCCGTTAAAGTAATAAAGGTCGTATCTTCCGTTCCTTGTCGTGCTGTAGATCATTGTCCCGTCACCGACCGGACAAGCGTCCGAGCAGTCGTAAAACGGCGAATCAAAGCCACAAAAGCACACGCTCTCACCGTCGTACTGCATGATACAGTCATGCTCATTGACCGGCGATATCCATTTTGTGAAATACACCTTATTTCCGCAGCATACCGGGTAGTATGCCCTTACCCCCGGCTCAGAATAGATACTTTCGACAATTCTGCTGTGCAGATTTAGCCTCTTTATCTCATTATTTTCCGAAAACCAGACCCATTCCCCGTCAGCGGAATAGTACGGCATCGACCGCTCCGACCCGTCATCTGTCAGCAAAGTCAGCTCCCCGGACATAAGGTCAAGCTCTGCAAGCTGAAATCGTCCGTCCCCGCTTCTTTTAAAGACTATCCTGCTGCCGTCCGGAGAAAATTTCGGATCCTCGCAGTCGTATCCGCACCCTGCTGTCAGCTCACTTATCCTTTCCGATATTGCGTCATACCGATAAATGCTCCACAGCCCCGTTTCATTGCTGACCGCCATAAATGCGATATCATGCGGAAATCTGCCGAAGCAGCCGTTCATCTGATTGTGGAAATCCCCGGCTATACTGATGATCTCTCCGTCCGGAGTACGCAAAAACAGCTGACTTTCACCTGCACGGTATTTATATTCGGCATAGCTGTGCCACAGCAGCCAGCCCTTAGGTATATCACTCATTCCTCCACCTCATATGTAGGTACACGGGTCGCAGGAGCTTTCGGCGACCTCGATATCAAGCTGCGGAAATTTCTCCTCAAGCAGCCGCCTCAGCTCGAAAACGAACGGATTTTCCGTATGGAAGTGACCGCAGTCGTACAGAGCGATCCCCCGGTTGCAGGCAGTTATCCACACATCATGCTTCACATCGCCGGTGATGTACGCATCGCAGCCCTTATCAAGAGCCAGACCGAGTGTTGAGCCGCCTGAGCCTGAACAGAACGCCACACGCTTCACGCTGTCCGGGTGATTCGCCGACAGCCGGACTACCTCACAGCCGAATATACTTTTCAGCTCGCTGCCGAAATACTCCGCCGGAAGGCTTTCCGGAAGCTCGCAGATATACCCGTACCCAAGCCCGTCACCGGTATCCTCAAATATCTCCGGTTCTGCGGTGATACCGAACCGCTCACGCAGCCTGCGGAGTATCACTCCGTTAGTACCATATGGCGATTTATCGGCATTTGTGTGCAGGCAAAGTGCGGAGATACCGCCCTGGATAAGCTCATAAACCGGGTCATTGCAGCTGACAGACCTCAATGGGTCAAATATTACCGGGTGGTGCGAGATGATAAGGTCGGCACTCTTGCAGCGTGCCTCATTGACCGCCTCATTGGTGATATCGAGTGAGAGCACCACAGTTCTGACCTCTTCACCGGTATCAACGAGAAGCCCGGAGTTGTCCCAGCTGTCCTGAGTGGAAAACGGGAACAGTGTGTCGAGAAAGCTGTATATTTCCCCGACCGGCACTCCCATGATACCGTGCCTGAGCTTTGCTGCAAGTGCTGCCGCATGGACTGAATCATCGTACTTTCCGCATTCATCCAGTGCTGCCGAAACCTTTTCAATCCGTGCAGCCTCCTGCTCACACAGCTGACGGGCAGTTTTGCTCAGCTTGACAGGGAGACCCCTTATCGACTGGTACTCCGTCATCAGCTCATCGCCGTATCCGATCTCCGCAAGTATCACCGTGTACAGCTTTCCGCCCTCCCCGACGACGGCTTCATCAATTATCATAAAGCCCATTTTGTACAGCCGCCGCCGGAGCTCCGCCGTTTTGGTCATTGGCTGGAGAATAAGGAGCGGCTTGTATGTACCGTCTCTCAGATCGCCGCAGGCTTCGAGTATATCCGCTATCGTCTCGCCGCCCATTCCGGCAATGACGATATCGCTCACGCCCTCAAGCGGAATGCTCCTCATACCGTCAGTCAGAACAAGCTCGATCTTGTCCGAAAGTCCGGCTTTTTCAACATTTTTCCGGGCAGAATCAAGCGGCCCCGTGTTAATATCAGACGCAATGACCCTGCCGCACCTGTTTTCATTTATAAGCTCCACCGCAAGCAGAGCATGGTCGGTTCCTATGTCGCACACGATACCATTACCGCTCACATATTCTGCACATTTTCTCAGTCTGTTATCAAGCATTTTTTCCTCCCACTTATCAGAAAAGCCTGCGAATTATGAAAAAAACAGCGTACCAGGCCGGTACGCTGTCATAATGATTCCGGTCACATTCCATGCCTCAGCACAGAGTCTGATCAGTCCTCGTCGTGAAGCTTTGCGAAGCAGTCGCTGCAGTATACAGGTCTGCCGTCACGCGGCTCAAAGGGTACTCTTGCCTCACCGCCGCATCTTGCACATACTCCGGTGTACATAACTCTCTCAGCTCTTCCGCCGTTCTTCCTTGCATCACGACAAGCCTTGCATCTCTGCGGCTCGTGCTCAAATCCCTTTTCAGCGTAGAACTCCTGCTCACCGGCAGTGAAAACGAACTCGTTTCCGCAGTCCTTGCATACTAATGTCTTGTCTTCGTACATGGGTTTATACCTCGCTTAAAATATAATAAATTTGAGACCATCGCCGGATTTTCACCGACATCTCTGTACAGCTCCTCCCCTGCATGGGTGTTGTGAAGTTCAGCAGAAGTGCAGGTCTGACATTGCTCTGTGTTAAGCTATCCGGTCATACTTCCCTGTCAGCCGCCTTGAGCAGCCGACAGGGACATTATACATATAAATAATTACTTAAATAATTACTGATCTGCTCCGTTAGCAGCAGCCTCCTCAGCCGCCTTGAGCAGCTCTGCCATGTCGAAATTGAAATTGCCGGACTGCTTCTTCGGTGCAGGCTCCTCAGCCTTTGCCGGTGCAGGCTTCTCCTCCTTAGTCTCAGCAACGTCGCTCATCGGCGTATCAGCAAAGGACTTCGCCCAATCTGAAGTGTCAGCAGCAGGCTTCTTGTCCTCATTCTTCGGTGCAGGTCTTGAAGCGGCAGGCTCATTTCTCTTCGGTGTGCCGGCTGTGCTGCCGATATTTCCGTCGCCTCCGCCGTCAACTGCACTGCGTGCCTCACCGATTATCTTCTGAGCCTCAGCCATGCGGTCTGTAGCCTGACCGGTAAGTCTGGACATTGCAGCCGAAATATCGCTGAACTTGCTGTTGACGCTCTCGATCTCATTGATAAGAGTGCTTCTGAGAGTCTCGGACATCTTGTTGATCTTGTCAGCCTTAGCATTAGCCTCATCTACAGTAGCCTTAGCCTTTGCGTCAGCATCGCTTATAGTCTTCTCAGCTGTCTTGTTGGCGTCGCCGACGATCTTCTCAGCCTGTGCATTTGCCTCTCTGGTAGCATTGGCAAGCTTCTCGTCAGCATCCTTTGTAACCTTCTCAGCCTTCTCATTAGCCTCCTTAGTTACCTTCTCAGCAGCCTCGTTTGCCTCTTTTGTCACCTTCTGAGCAGCCTCATTTGCCTCACGTGTGACCTTTTCAGCCTCTTCATGGGCATTCTTCTTGACATTCTCAGCCTCTTCCTCAGCCTGAGCCTTGAGAGCATTCACAGTCTTCTGAGCCTCAGAGAACATATTGCCCATCATAGCGACAGGGTTATTTGCATCCTCCTTGAGCTTGGTGACCTGAGAATTGAGGTCGGAGATCTTAGTATTCAGCTCAGAGATCTCGCTGTCCTTCTTAGCGACAGCCTCCGCCTTATCCTTGGTAAGATTTGCGATAACACCGTCTCTGTCAGCAACGTCCTTTGTCTTTGCAGCAAGCTGAGCGTTGAGCTTTTCAAGCTCTGTCTTCGCCTTGGCAAGCTCTGCCTGTGCAGCAGGATCGCCGGCGTTGCTTGCAGCACTTGCAGCCGCAAGAGCAGCCTTCTGCTCAGCAGCGGTGACCTGACCTCTGAGAGTGGTTATCTCCTTCTTCGCAGCCTCAAGAGCCTGCTGGAGCTGAGCATTTGCCTGAGCATTGCCCTGATTCTGGGCATTCTGTGCAGCCTGAGCCTGAGCAGTCTTCAGCTGGTTTCTGAGACCGTCTATCTCCTTCTTCGCAGCCTCAAGAGCCTGCTGAGTCTGGGCATTGACCTGAGCATTTCCAGCCGCAGCACCGGCATTACCGCCGCCGGCTCTGAGCTGAGCGATGAGCTGCTTATCGGACTCTGCCTGCTTTTTCAGCTCCTCATTCTCCTTCTTGGCAGCTCTGAGGGCGTTATTTGAAGCGTTGAGCTTTTCCTGGAGATTATCGACCTGATTGCGGAACTTATTCAGCTCCTGCGGGTCGGTAGGACCGCTCTCTTTTGCCTTTTTCAGGTCGTCCTCAAGGGACTCTATCTTGGAATTAAGCTCATCGAGATACGTGAGGACGTCCTCCTTGACGAAGCCGTTGCCTATCCTCGTCGTCCTTAACACGGTTGGTTCTTCCATTGTGTTCACTCCATTCCCCGCAAATGAAATAATTTAATAAATCATGATTTAATAAATTAACTTGAAACTCCTGCGGAATTATATTAAAGTGCTAATTTGCCTTTTTATAATTATAGCACAATTTCCACCAAAATTCAACTATGATTATGTAGAATTTTTCAGTGGATTTTCGTGCATTTTACCATAAAAAATTATCTGAAATATACTGTTAGTAATATATTCCGTAACAGATCTGCTCTTCCCGTCTGAAAAGCGGCAGCATATCTGCCGCCTTTGATATATAAAAAGCGGCAGCATATCCGCTGCCGCTTTAAAATTATCGTCTCATATCAGTTGCCGAGCATCTTGAAAATAGCCTCAAGATCAGCATCAGCATTCGAGCCTGCACTGTTTCTTGCCGCATTGTCAAGGCCAAGTCCGTCTATCAGAGGATTATCTATCGGGATAACGTTCTCCTCAGCGGGATCTGTACCAGCCGGAGATACTGAACCGGTCTGCACCGGAGTATCATTGTCAGAGGCAGAATCCGGCTCATCGAAGCCTGCTGCGATAACAGTGATAGTCATTTCGTCCTGCATATCCTCCTTGAAGGCGGTACCGAAGATGAACTCCACGCCCGGAGCAGCTGTATCCGTTATCATCTTTGTTGCAGAATCAACATCGGACGAAAGGATATCCTCAGACATAGCGATATTGATAAGAAGTCTCTTAGCACCGGAGATCGAGGTCTCAAGCAGCGGGCTGGAGATAACAGCACTTGCAGCCTCCTTTGCCTTCTCCTTGCCTGAGCCGTGACCGATAGCCATATGAGCGTAGCCTGCACCTCTCATGATAGTGGAAACGTCCGCAAAATCGAGGTTTATATAGCCCTCCTCAACGATGAGGTCGGAAATGCTCTTGACACCGGTCTTGAGCACATCATCTGAAAGCGAGAACGACTGCTTCATGGTAAGCTGCTGCTTGCCGTCAAGAAGCTTCTCGTTAGGAATAACTATCAGTGAATCCACGTACTTTCTCAGCTCTGCGATACCCTTTTCAGCCTGAGCCATTTTCTGCTCTCTCTCGAAGAGGAAGGGCTTCGTAACGACTGCGACTGTAAGTATATCCATCTCCTTGGCGATCTTTGCAACTACCGGAGCCGCACCAGTACCCGTACCGCCGCCCATACCGGCAGTAATGAAGATCATGTCAGCACCCTTGAGGTGAGCCTCGATCTCATCCCTGTTCTCCTCTGCACTTCTCTGACCGATCTCAGGCTTATTTCCGGCACCTCTGCCCTTTGTGAGCTTCTGACCGATCGGTATGCGTGTAGCAGCCTTGGACTTATTGAGAGCCTTGGCATCTGTATTGATCGCTATATATTCAATATTGCTGACATCGGAATCAACCATGCAGTTGACAGCGTTTCCGCCGCCGCCGCCGACACCGATGACCTTTATATTAACATCGGGTTCCAGTGCTTCCTCGTAATTGAAATCTGACATTAAAAACGCCTCCTGTTTCTTGTAATTCCTGCTTTTATGCTGATCTGTAATGATTCCCCTGACCCCGATAAAAGCACTATTCATCTAAATATGTTCAAGATACATACTATATTATATCATAGATGATTTTTTTTTGCAAGTCTCAAAGTAATTTTTTTTGATTTCAGCAGATTCAACAAATGGTTACAAAAATATTACAGCATTTTGCATTATATTCACTATCAAAAAAGCCTGATTTTGCCGGAAAATAGTCATGGTACCCACCAGTAGTGGAAGTAGCCGTTCTCGTCCCAGTACCCGTCGTCCGGCTCGATACCCCCGACTCCCGGCACAAGTCCCACGCCGTCGCTGCCGAAATAATCCCTGTTGTACCTCAGGTCGCCGTCAGTACCGCCAGTCTGCGTATCGTCCGTCCACGTATCCTGCGTATCGCCCCAGCTGTTCTGCTGACTGTTGTCAGTCCACATATCCTGCGTATTGTCCCAGCCGGACTGGTTATTGTCCTGAACGGGAGCCTGAGCCGTATCACCGCCGTTTCCAGCCCCGTCTCCGCTGCTTTCAGTGTATGACGGCGGACGGTAGACCGACTCGCCGGAATAGGTCGTTGTAGTCACAGCCTCACTGGTAGTCACCGCCTCAGTCTCCGGGTCAGAGATCACCGCTGATGCACCGAGGCTGCTCCGGAAGCTGCACTGATTCGTCCCGATCATCGTCAGAGTACCCTTTTTCCCTCTCACGGCGTCCTCATTCATGATAGTCTCCGCAAGGTCGAGCTTGTAAAGGATATCCGTGCTGCCGCCCATATGAAAGACCACTCCGCTGCGGTAATAAATGGTGATATCGTCCGTATCGGTCATGTCTATACCGTCGATAGCCTCCGGGTCCCAGCTCGTGCATCTCTCAGAAAACTGCGAAAAAGCGGTATTTATCCTTTCGTCCTCCGGCTTCAGTACCTGTCCTGCCTCTATCTCATCACGCATAACATTCATGCCGTAGATAGTCGGCAGACCCTCAACAAAATAATCATTTATGCTGAGTATCTTGCCCTTTCTGCTCACCAGCAGCACTCCCGCACCGTTTCCGCTGCTGTCGAGATACTCCACATTGAACGCCGGTATACACTTCGTAACGTTCACAGTGATCGTTGCCGGAAATTTCTTGTGTATCTCCGCCTCCTCGACATAGAGGAGCTTTTTCGTGATATTCTGCTCCTTTTCAGAGGTATCCATGCGGATAAGGTTGTCCCCGGCAAGAATGCCGGACGCCTCTATGACCTCCATGTAGGTATAGTTGTCCGACTCTCCGGAAATGATTATCTCATTGACCTTGAAAAGAAAGGTCAGGCTCGCAATAGCAAGTGCTATAGCCGCAAGTATCACGACCGCTAAGGCGTAAAGGCTGAAAAATCTGTCGCGCCGCCGCTCACGTCTCTCGCTGTTGAGCCTGTTGATCTCTGTTTTATCTATGTCGTACATTTTTTCTCCAGTCTGCCGTCCGGCGAGCACACTTATTCCCGTCTGACCCTTCCTCCGAGACGTGCGGCTGCTTCCTCTATTTTTTCATATCCTCTGTCGATATGCGAAATATCTGTAATGATAGTCGTACCCTCGGCTGAGAGCCCCGCAATGACCATTGCAGCTCCGCCCCGGAGGTCTGTAGCGCTTACCTCAGCACCGTGCAGTCTCCCGACTCCACGTACCACCGCCGCTCTGCCTACAATGTCGATCTCAGCCCCCATTTTCCGCAGGGCTTCGGTATGGCGGTAGCGGCAGTCGAAGATAGTCTCCTCAAAGACGCTCGTACCCTCCGCCGTTGTCAGTGCCGCCATGAGGACTGCCTGTGCGTCTGTCGGGAATCCGGGGTGCGGCATAGTCCTTATCCTGTCCTGCACCGCCCTGAGGCGTGCTCCGCTCCGGAGGTATACCGTTTCCCCGGTACAGCACATACTGCACCCGGTCTGCTCCAGCACGGAAAGAAACGGCTCCATTTCGGCAGTACAGGCATTTTTCAGTATCATCTCTCCGCCGGCGGCAGCGACCATACACAGGTACGTCGCTCCTGCAATCCTGTCCGGCATTATGGTGTAGGTGCAGCCGTGGAGCTTCTCCGGGGGTACGCCCTCAACGGTTATCCTGCCGCACCCGTCACCGGATATCTCAGCACCGCATGAACGGAGAAATCCGCACAGATCGCATATTTCCGGCTCTCTTGCAGCGTTGTTAATTATGGTAGTGCCCTCTGCACACACCGCACAGAGAATGATATTTTCTGTAGCTCCGACTGACGGGAAAGGCAAGGTCAGCCTCGCCCCCCTTGCTCTTCCGGAGGGTATGCGGCAGTAGATGCTCCCGCCGTCCTCATTTATAATAGTACCCATTCTCCGCAGGGCGGAGAGGTGCATATCTATCGGTCTTGCTCCGAGCTCACAGCCGCCCGGGATACTCACCCTGCACTCGCCGCACCGTCCGAGGATAGCCCCCATAAAGACGATCGACGACCGCATTTCACGCATAAGTGCGTCAGGTATCTCTGTCCCGTCAGCAGCAGCCGTGTCCGCAGCAGCTGTACCGTCCGAAAAGCTGCACTCCGCGCCGAGACAGTTGAGTATCCTTGAGGCGGAGTAGATATCTGTTATTTCCGGGCAGTGTCTCAGCACGCAGCGGCCCCTGCACAGCAGAGCCGCAGCCATTATCGGGAGTGCGCTGTTCTTGCACCCCTGAAGCTCTATCTCGCCGCTCAGACGTTTCCCACCCTCAATGATAAGCCTCTGCATATTGCCACCTCACAGCCATTTTTTGTATATTATGCTGTGAGCGGAAATATTGCTACTTTTCCGGGGGAAACCTTATGTCACCGGCTTGAATATAGCTGTTAATTTATTTATTTTTATCTAAAAGCTTTATTATGACCTCAAGAATGCGGTCATTAGTGTCAGCAAGGTGCAGAGAAGCCGCAGCCGCAGACATTTCCGAAACTGTCTCAGGTGCTGCAAAAAGCCGCTGTATCTCGGAATATATCCTCTCCGGCGATGCGTCCTTCTGCTCAATGACGACCGCCGCACCTGCCTTGCCGAGCACCATTGCGTTGTGGTACTGATGATTCCCGGCAACTATCGGCGAGGGTATCAGTATCGAAGCTCTGCCGGCTGCCTCAAGCTCCGCAAGAGTTGAAGCACCGCTGCGGCATATGACAAGGTCTGCCGCCGCAAGGCATACGTCCATATCATTTATGTACTCCGTGATACGCAGTCTGTCGCTTTTCAGCGGTACTCCGGCACTCTCCATAGCCTGCGGAAACGTATCCCTGCCCATGCCGCCGTAGCCGTGGATATGGTTTATCGCCGCAACGGAGCTGTAGTCCTGCTTTATGGCGTACTCCATAGTCTCGTTTATGCAGCCTGCACCAAGGCTTCCGCCGAACGAAAGCACTGTAAAGCTGTCGTCGAAGCCGAGCTTCTGCTTCGCCTCATGCTGACTCAGCTTTTCGCCGCTGATACGGCTCCTGACCGGAAGCCCGGTCACTGTATACTCAAAGCTGCCCTTATCCATATAGTCAAGAGCCTCCTTGACAGTCAGCATTACGTGACCGACCTCCTTTGAAAGAAGTCTGTTCGTAACGCCGGGATAGGCATTCTGCTCATGGATAGCGGTGGGTATGCCCATTCTTGCCGCCTTGCGTATCACCGGCCCTGCCGCATATCCGCCCGTACCAATGGCGATATCGGGCTTGAAGCCCTCGATTATCTCCCTTGCCCTCTTTCCGGAGGTCGCAAGGTACGCAAGAGCCTTTGCGTTCCTGCCGATATTTTCCAGGGATATCTTCCGCTGGAATCCGGCGACCTTTATGGTTTCGAGCCTGTATCCTGCCTGCGGGACGAGCTTCGCCTCCATTCCCCTGGGAGTTCCGGCGAAGAGTATCTCCGCATCGGGGTACGCCGATCTGATTATCTCAGCAATGGCGATGCCGGGGTTGATGTGTCCGCCCGTACCGCCGCACGCTATAAGTGCTTTCATATACTTCTCCTTTTGCTATTTATCCCTTTTGCTCTGCTTTATGCCTCTGCGTTTTCCTCTGCTGACGGCTGAAAACAGGCGTGAGCCCTTTCCGCCCTGTTTTTTTCCGCTGTCAGTCCTTATCATCGCCGCACTGCTGCTTCTCCTTACCGGCTGAGGCGGCAGCGGGTCGTCATCGTCACGCCGGGGCGGTATATACCTCTGCTGTGAGATATTGAGCATTATCCCCATTTCAACGAGCTGCATTATAAGTGCCGACCCGCCGTAGCTGAAAAACGGCAGACTTATTCCGGTATTCGGTATCAGATTGCTTACAACGGCTAAGTTGAATACGGTCTGTATGCCTATCTGGGTCGTTATCCCGACAGCGATGAGCATACCGAACCTGTCACGGCTGCGTGCAGCTATCGAATAGCCCTCGACCACGAGCAGCAGGAATATCATGATTATCGCAAGAGCACCGACAAATCCCAGCTCCTCGCAGACTATCGGGAACACGAAATCGTTCTTTGTCTCCGGGAGGTAGAGATATTTCTGCCTTGAATTTCCAAGTCCGAGCCCGAAAAGTCCGCCTGAGCCTATCGCAATGAGCGAGTTTGCAGTCTGCCACGTATCTCCGAGCATATCGTCGAACGGGTGCAGCCATGAGAGTATCCTCGCACGGACATAGCTTTCCGGGTCATTGTACTGCACTATTATATACCCGGCAACGGCAGCAGCCGCACCTATGCCGAGGGCGATGAACTGCTTTAAATTCGCACCGCCGCAGAGTATCATGACAATAGCTATCGAGGTTAGCAGGACGATACCGGAGATATGCTTTTCCGGTATGATAAGTGCCACGTAGAAACCAAGAAGCACGACATATTTTGCTATGCCGACGCCGAACCGGTTCATGTACTTTCCGTCACGCTCCATGTTGTATGCAAAATAAATTATCAGCGTCAGCTTTGCTATCTCAGTAGGCTGAACGTTGACCTGCCCTATCTGGAACCACCGCTTTGCACCCATCGAGCCGCCCTCATCGTTACCGATGAACAGCACAAGGATAAGCAGTATCGCACCGACCGCATACAGCACTCCGGGCAGGTTGAGCCTGCGGATAAAGGGTATCCTTATTTTTTTGTAATTGTGGTAGTCGATATTCATGACAAGCAGCATACTCACCACGCCGACCACCGCATAGATACCCTGGAGCTTAGCGTAGTGAAGTCCGTCGCCGGTGTCGGAATATGCCCATGCGTAGCTTGCGGAGGACATCATGACAAGTCCGATGACGAGCAGCACCATGACGTATATGAAAAACGGCAGGCTCATATCACCGCTGCGGCTGTCGCCGTTGATGACGTACCATATCCTTCTGAAGAAGTCCTTCGGGCTTTTTCTTGCCCTTTCCTTGTCATTTGTGCCGTGAGCTCTGCCTGTCTGCACGGCTTTTCTGTTCACGCTTCTCTCAGCTGCCATCAGGTTGCTCCTTTACAATTCGGGTACTATTCAGGTACTATTCAGGTATTATTCAGGAAAACATCACTTGAACACAAGCAGGGTTATTATTCCCAGAACGCCGAAAATAATGCCCGTAAGCGAAAATGTGATGACTATTTTGTATTCGCTGAACCCGCTCATCTCGAAATGGTGGTGAATGGGGGTCATCTTGAAGATACGCTGACCCTGGTGGTCGGGGCGTGTCTTTTTGGTGTATTTGAAGTAGCTGACCTGTATCACAACAGACAGTGCCTCAAGTATGTAAACCATAGCGACAAGCAGGAGCAGCAGGTGCTTATGCAGCACGAGCCCGACTGAGGTGACAGCTGCACCGAGGAACATCGAGCCTGTGTCGCCCATGAAGCACTTTGCCGGGTTGAGGTTCCACAGAAGAAATCCCAGACAGCCGCCTGCAAGTGCCATAGTGAAGCAGCTGAGCACATTCTCCTCAAGTATCGAGCAGCAGACAGTGAATACAAGCATCGCCGCCGCCGTCACAGAGCCGCACAGCCCGTCAACTCCGTCCGTGAGGTTGACGGCGTTCGTGAGGTAGATTATGACCGGTATCATGAGGATATAGTAGAATATCCCAAGCTCCGGGGTCGCCCAGAAGCCGAGGTCTATGCGTGTTGAGCCGTCGCCGAATTTATGCAGTGCAAGGAGGAAAAGTCCTGAGCCGACGAGCTGCAGAGCGATCTTCTGCCACGGTGTCAGACCGTCGTTGTTCTTCCTTGCGACCTTCGTATAGTCGTCAACGAAGCCGATAAGTCCGAAAAAGAGGGAAAAAATGATACAGCTGAGCATTCTGTAGAACGCATGGTGAGTTTCGATATCCGTGATATCCGGCGAGGAATGAAGCCTGTATATCCAGTACCCGGCGAGAGCGGCGACGATCGACGAAACGATGAACATGAATCCGCCCATTGTCGGGGTACCCTGTTTCTTCTCGTGCCACTTCGGGCCGTCCTCGGTCTTTATCGGCTGACCGAACTTTATCCTGTGCAGGAACGGAACGAGCCATATTCCCGAAACACCGGCTATAACGAATGAAAAGAGTGCTGTAAGAAGCACGATTATCCAGAATGAAATCGACATTGATAATATCTCCTGTAAATTATTCCCCGGCAAGCAGCCTGAGTCCGTCTGCAACGACCTCTCTCTCGTCGAAATGGATATGCTTCATTCCGGCGAGTATCTGATAATCCTCATGACCCTTGCCCGCAAGGACTATTATATCACCTTTCTGAGCAATTTGCAAGCCATGATATATAGCTTCTCTCCGGTCGGTGACCACATCATATGGTATATCCGTGCCGGCAAGACCGGTGAGAATGTCCTTTATAATAAGCTCCGGGTCTTCATTTCTCGGATTATCGGAGGTAACTATCAGCATATCAGCATATTTTGCCGCAGCCGCAGCCATTTTCGGTCTTTTTGCAGCATCCCTGTTGCCGCCGCAGCCGAACAGACAGATGAGCCTGTTTTCAGTGTACTCCCTCACGCTGCGGAGGATATTCTCGATCGCATCAGGAGTATGTGCATAGTCGCATATGACGGTGAAGTCCCTGCCGGTCGGAATGACCTCGCACCTGCCACGTACACCGCCCCATACCCCGACAGCCTCGGCTATCGTCTCAGGAGAAATTCCCTCAAGCAGACACACCTCTATAGCCGCAGTAAGGTTTGAAACGTTGAAAAGTCCCGGTATTTTGGCTTTTATGAGATTTGACCTGCCGCCGCAGCAGAACCAGAAGCTGCTGCCTGCCGCACGTATCTTTATCCCGTCAGCATAGCAGTCGGCGTTCTCCTTAACGCTGAACGAGAGCTTTTCACAGCTCACCTCGCCGAAAAGCCGTCTGCCGTAGTCATCATCAATGTTTATCAGTGCACTATCGCAGCGGTCAAAAAGGAGCTTCTTTGCCTGGTAGTAGTCCTCCATATCCTTGTGGTAGTCAAGGTGATCCTGCGTAAGATTGGTAAATACGGCGGTTTTGAAATGTGACGGGCCTATTCGCTCCTGCACCAGACCGAACGAGCTTACCTCCATTACAGCGTACTCGCACCCGGACTTCACCATTCTGTCGAGCAGCTCCATGAATCCGAACGCCATAGGGGTCGTATTTTCGGTGTGTATGACCTCATCGCCTATCTCGTTCTGTATCGTTCCGACAAGCCCGGTCTTGTGACCGGCATACATAAGGATATGCTTTATCGCACTCGTTGTCGTGGTCTTGCCGTTAGTTCCGGTAACGCCGATAAGCGTGAGCTTTCTCTCCGGGTGACCGAACCACGCAGCACAGGCATTTCCATAGAGCCTGCGTGAGCTGTCGGTGAGTATCTGCCTGCTGCCAAGCCCTAAGTCTCTCTCGCAGACAACAGCCGCCGCACCCTTTCCGAGCATTTCAGCTGCCGCACTGTGTCCGTCGAAGCTGCCGCCCTTAACGCAGAAGAACAGGCTCCCCTGCTGCACCCTGCGGGTATCGTCGGTGACGGAGCTTATCTCGGTATCCCGAAGCTCCTCTGGTAAGCTGACGTTTTCAAGAAGATCATCAAGTCTCATAAGTATTTTCTCTCCTTTTCTGTTTCCGGGTCACACCTTACGGGGAAGGCACCCGGAGTCCTTTTCTGATCGCTGCCTTAGTCCTGATCGGCATAGACGATAAATTCAAGCTCTACTACAGTCCCGACAGGAACAGGTGTTCCCGGTGCTATGGACTGACTGTTCACGACCGCATTCTGTCTCGTTACAGGTGCTCCCTTTGAGACGTAGTTGAGGTCGTACATCACAAGTGCGTCGTTGACCTGCTCAGGTGTCATTGTTACGAAATTCGGCACCTCTGTTGTCTCAGAATCCGTGCCGGAATCGGTATACAGGTAGACAGTGCTGCCCTTTGCGGTGACAGTTCCGGTGACGGGCGACTGTGCTGTGACGTTCGAGCCGCTGCCTATGGGTACAGCGTTGAGGCCAAGCCCCTCAAGGGTAGTTTTCGCAGCCTCAAGGCTTCCCTCCAGAAACGGTACAGTGACATCAAGATTTGCAAGCTCCTCCTCGGAATACTCCGGAGAATAGCCCATATACGGCAGAACATCGGTCAGTATATCACGTGCAGTCGGTACTGCGACAATGCTTCCGTAGTAGCCTATATCAGCATTCGGCAGATCGGCAAGCACAAGGAGTATCAGCTCCGGGTCATCAGCCGGTGTGAAGCATACATATGAAGCACCGTAGAAGCTGTCGTCCGGGCCCGGACTGAGGCTCAGCCGCTCAGAGGTACCGGACTTTCCGCCGATAGAATAGCCCTTTATCGTAACGTTACCGCCGCTGTTGCCGACAACGACCTGCTCCAGACAGGAGCGGATAGTATCTGATGTATCGGAGGAAACGACCTGACGGCGGACGGTACGCTCATTTTTGAGAACAACGTTCCCGTCCTTGTCAACTATCCTGTCCACCACGTAGGGCTGGAGCAGATAGCCGCCGTTGATCGCAGCCGCATAGGAGGTTATCATCTCTATCGGAGTTATCGTCTCACCCTGACCGAACGAATCGACCGCAAGATCGACCTCGGACATACTTGAGCTGTCGTGACCTATACCAACGCTCTCAGCCGGGAGGTCGATACCAGTCCTTTCACGAAGCCCGAAGGCATCGAAATAGTAGGAAAACTTCTCCGTACCGAGCCGGAAGCCGATATTCATGAACGCCGGGTTGCAGGAGTTCGTCAGAGCCTGCTGGAAGGTCTGGGCACCATGTCCCGGCGGCAGCTTGTGGCAGTTTATCGGTGCAGCACCGTCAAGAGTCACGCTGCCCGAACAGAAGAACGAGTCATTCGTCAGGTCGATCAGCCGCTCCTCGAAAGCCGCCGAGCTTGTGATGACCTTAAATACCGAGCCCGGCTCGTATACCTCAGTGATACATTTGTTCTTCCACTGATACTCCTGCTCCTGGCTCTTGCGTACCTTTTGCAGCTCCTCGCTCATATTTTCTATCTCTGCCGCAACCCTCTGGTCGTGTATCTCATACGGGTCATTCGGGTCGAAGCCGGGGTATGTAGCCATGCCGTATATCGCTCCGGTCTTGGCATTCATCAATATCGCACAGGAGCGGTTTGCTACCTCATACTGCTCGGTCATCTCCTGCAAGTGCTTTTCGAGATAATGCTGGATATTCATATCGAGCGTAAGGTACAGATCGTCGCCGTTTTTAGCGGCATAGGTCTTGGAATAGCGGTACGGCAGCTCATTTCCGTTGGAATCCTTAGCCGAGACAGTCCGCCCGTCAACTCCGGCAAGGTAGTCGTCATAATACGCCTCAAGCCCGTAAACTCCGCCGTTTGACGAGGTAAAGCCGATAACGGACGCAGCAAGCTCATTCTGCGGATAATACCGCTTTGTATCCTCCTCAACATCGAGCGAGGTGAGCAGATACTGGTTGAAAAATTCCAGGACAGTATCCGCAGCCTGCTTCTCGACCTGACTTTGCAGAACAGCGTACTGATATTCGTCATTCATAGCGTCCTCAACGTCCTGCTCAGTAATGCCGAGCTGCTCAGACAGAAGCTTTTTCGCATCGCTCTTGAATTTTCCGACCGACTCAGGGAGCGGATACTTGACAGTCCCGTCCTCATTTTTCACCGGATCTATGCCCTTTTTACTGTCGGCTTCTCTCTTGTCGATCCTTTTTTGCAGATCCTCCATTTCAGTCCGGAACAGCTGCGGATCGAGGAAAACTCTGTACACGGTCGCACTTTTCGCAAGCGTGGCATTATTCGCATCGTAGATAGTCCCCCTGTGTGCAGGAATGGTTATCGCACCGAAGTGCTGGTCATTCGCCATATCCTGAAACTTCTTGTTCTGGATAACTGATATGCGGAAGAAATTACCGGCGACCAAGGCAAAGAGCAGAAAGAAGATCGCCGTCATAGCCGCCTTTGTCCTTGTTTTCATAGATTTAGTAGGAACATACTTTTCGTTCAACACATTCACCCCGGAATAATCATATGTTTATGATCATGTAATTATAGTTATTATAGCTATTATAATAGTATAGCTCTGAAACCAAAAAAGCATACACATTTATATTTTACCCCATAACACAAGCATTGTCAATAAAAAACACGTAAAAAATAGACTTACCTGGAAACCAACGTGCAGTACATGGCAAAAGATCCCGGCAGCTCAGTTTCGGAGGAATCCTGTTATACTGACCGATAAAAAGCAAAAAGGCAGGGTATCTCCGCTGCCCCGCCTCTGAACGTCCGCAGCACGGACGTCCTGTCTTTTTCTGTTTGCCTGATACGGCGAATATATGGTGAGACTATCCGCACCCGGCTCACATCTCGCCCATGAGCCGGGGGGACAGTCCCTCTTCCGAACACTCGCTGCATCTCCATGTTCTGTTAGAAGTTCTACTTATTCACGGCGTATATTTCTTGACTGCCGTTATCTGCTCAATTGCGGGAGAGCAATTTCTATATATTATACTCGCTCTACCCTCTGAAATATTCCACACAGCTCTCGAAAAATTTCCTGACCCTCGCCAGAAATCCATCGTCCTGCTCCGGAATGCTCACAACGTCCTCTGTCTGTATCTTTATATACTTTATCTGTGAGGAATCCAGCTTGTGCATACCGAGCACATTTTCCGCATAATCCTCAACATTCTTCGCCGAAAGCCTGCTTTCGAGCTCTGAATGCAGCCTGATATTCTCAGCCTCTGCAAGATCGAGAGTCTCGGACTTCTTGCTGACCTCGTTGTATATGCTGTTCCTGCGGTTGAAGCTGTATATCACTCCCGCAAGCATAACGCCTGCCAAAACGCACACAACGATAACGAGGATAACTGAGCTTGCACGAGTTCTTTCGCCGCTGTATTCCGGCTCAGAGGCTGCTGTGCCCTGCCGGCTCTTCCCGGCTCTGCCTGAGATATCTACAGCCGCCGTATTGTAGAACCCTTCCTTTTCAGGATACTCAGCAAGTCCCGGAGACACTGAATATGTGTTGTCTCTGTCAGCCCTTTCAGGCACCATATCCAGCACTCCCTTCACGCTTCCGATTTTTAACGACACTGTGAGCGTGCTTTCTCAGAAAATACTCTCCGGGATCCCCGCATCATCATCTGTGCCGGGAAGCCTTTCAATAACTCTGAGCTTAGCACTTCTGCTTCTGTTGTTGCCCGAGACCTCCTCCGCTGACGCCTCTATCGGCTTGCGGTTTATCAAGGCTCCGAGCGGTTTTCTTCCGCACACACACTGCGGAAAATCCGGCGGACAAATACAGCCTCTGCACCATGAAGCGAATCTCTGCTTCACGAGCCTGTCCTCCAGCGAATGGAAGGTTATGACCGCAAGTCTGCCGCCCGGCTTCAGACTGAAAAACGCCTCGTCAAGACCCCTTGAAAGATGGTCAAGCTCGCCGTTCACAGCAATTCTGACAGCCTGAAAGGTTTTTTTACATGGATTTTTCTCTCTCCGTGCCTTCTGAGGAACGCACTCACGGACGATATCCGCAAGCTGACCGGTCGTCCTTATCGGATCATTTTCCCTTGCCCGGACGATCCCGGCTGCTATCCTCCGTGCGAACTTCTCCTCGCCGAATTCAAAAAGTATCGACGAGAGCTGCTGCTCGCTGAGGGTATTCACAAGGTCTGCCGCACTCGCTCCCTCCTGGCTCATCCTCATATCGAGAGGTGCGTCAGCATGATAGGAGAAGCCTCTCTCCG
Source organism: Ruminococcus sp. (assembly GCA_017475555.1). Classification (GTDB taxonomy): domain Bacteria; phylum Bacillota; class Clostridia; order Oscillospirales; family Ruminococcaceae; genus Ruminococcus. The sequence goes on along the minus strand of JAFVFL010000019.1, from coordinate 4,514 downwards.
CCTCATCGAGCTGGTGCGAAGAAACTCCGAGATCCATAAGTACGCCGTCGAGAACTGCGTTCTCTGTATATCCCAGCTCCCGCAGAACGCTGCGAAGCTCCGAATAATTGCGGTGTATCACCTGTATCTCACAGGGAAATCCGCCGGAGCGGAGCCGTTTTCCTGCCGCCTCAACTGCATCGGGATCACGGTCAAGAGCAATGAGCCTGCCGTTTTGACCGAGACGCTGTGCGATCGCAGAGCTGTGACCGCCGCCGCCTGCCGTACAGTCAGCGTAGAAGCCGTCCTGCCGGACATTCAGCCCGTCCATGCACTCGTTGAGCAGCACCGGGATATGAATGAAGCTGCCGTCAGCCATGACATCACTGCCTTTCCGGAAAATAATTCGTAAAAAAGCCGTAAAACACTTGACAAACCGCCTTTCAGCGTGTTATAATTAAATAGTATATATTACAGCATCATGCTGTCAAGTGCAGCCCTCTTAGCGTCCGGATCAACAGTACCCCGGCTCTTCTTGTAGGTCTCGGTATTCCAAATCTCAGCCTTGTGGAGAGCACCGACTATCGTCACATCGTCGGTTATCCCGGCGAAGTCTCTCAGGTGCTGAGCAAGGAATATCCTTCCCTGCTTGTCCGGTATCTGCTTATCGGCTCCGGCAAGAAGCTCTCTTCTGAGCTGAGTGCCTATCTCGCCGGTGATGGATCTGAGCTTGTCGCAATACTTCTCAAATTCATCGGGAGAGTAAACTGCGATGTAATTGTCATCGTGCCCGACGCAGAGATAAAATTCCGCTCCGAGGATATCACGGAGCTTGTTCGGGAAGCTCATGCGGCCTTTAGCGTCGATACTCGGATTATAGGTACCATACAGCGGCTCTTTCATGACTCTCCCCCCTTTTAAAATTCTGAGATCTCTGCTCTGTTCCGAAGCTGTCAGAGCTGTAAAAACAGAAACGGGAGCATTTTCACTTGAATTTTACAGAATTTGCCTTTTGAGCACTGATTCTGAGTAAAAATTTACCAGTGAATGCCTCTGAGTGACGTTAAATTACATCTCATCACCAGTTTTCACCTCTTTAATCATTATAACTCAAAACCGTTCAGATTTCAATTCACAAATCGCATAATTTTCTCAATATTTTCTCTGAATTTTTATGGACTTTCGACAACTTTTGAATCGAAAGTCCGTTCTTTTAACTTTTTGAAATTATGAATAAGTTAAAATATATTTAGATTTTCACCTTTTTTCACCCACACAGCACCTTTTTATCCCGGTGCCGGATCGAAAAGCAGCTCAGACAGTCCCTCATACGATATTATCTGCAAATGCAAAGCTTCCGGCCGTACAGTCTGTGCAAATTCGCCTGCCGATAAGATAAATCAAATATTAAATACATATTTTATTATATATTTCCCACTGCAAATAAGTACGGCATAAGACAGTATTCGTCAGGTTTCACAAAACCGCACTATAGTTTTTTAGATATTCTACAAAATTGTACACAAGGTCATAATTGTACATATTTTGTTCACAATATTCATCTGCATTCGTGATATAATTGATATACACCATATCATTCTATGAGGTGATCTTGTGACATTCAGCGAAATTGATAGACAATTCTACTATAACGGCCCTCTCGGTGCGGAGTACACAAAGGAGCATACTATCTTCCGGGTGTGGGCTCCTACTGCCGACGGTATCGCCGTCCGGCTATACCGCAGCTGCACCGATACCAAGCCATTTGCAGTGTACGATATGATACCGACCGGCGGCGTCTGGTCTGTCCCCGTACCCGGCGATCTCGACGGCATTTACTATACCTACGCAGTCTGTATCGAGGGCAGCGTGCGTGAGACGATCGATATATACGCACGTACTGCCGGTGTCAACGGAAAAATGGGCATGGTGCTCGACCTGAAACGGACTGACCCCGACGGCTGGGCTGACAGCAAGCCGGTAAAGCTCGACCGGGCGACTGACGCTGTTATCTATGAGCTGCACGTCCGTGACTTTTCCTCAGACAAGAGCGGAGGATTCAGATACCGTGGGAAATTCAAGGCTTTTACCGAGGAAGGCGTCGTCAATTCCTCAGGCGATACGATAGGGCTTGACTATATAGCCGACCTCGGCATAACGCATATACATCTTCTTCCGGTCGCAGACTTTGCAACTGTTGACGAAAGCAGCGATTCTCTGCAGTTCAACTGGGGCTATGACCCTCAGAACTACAATGTCCCGGAGGGGTCTTACTCGACTGACCCATACGACGGAGCTGTGCGGGTAAGGGAGCTGAAGGAGCTTGTCCTTGCCGCCCACAAAAAAGGTCTTGGCATTATCATGGACGTGGTGTACAACCACACCTACCGCACGCAGACGTCCTCGTTCAATATCCTCTGCCCCGGCTACTACTACCGCCACGAGCATGACGGCAGCTTTTCAAACGGCTCAGGCTGCGGAAATGATTTGCTTCTGAAAGAAAAATGGCGAGCCGCTCTATCGTTGACAGCCTGTGCTATCTCGCAAAGGAATACAAGCTCGACGGCTTCCGGTTCGACCTTATGGGACTTCTTGATATCGACACGCTAAACGACGCTTCAATGCGGCTCAGACACATCAACCCGTCCATTATCCTCTATGGTGAGGGCTGGACAGGCGGCAGCTCTCCGCTCGATGAGGGGCGGCGTGCCGTAAAGTACAACGTCCGCAGGCTGCATGGATACGCCATGTTCTCTGATGATTTCCGTGATTCGGTCAAGGGAAGTGCATTCCACGAGTCTGATTCCGGCTATGTCAACGGCAGTCCCCACGCCTTTGCCTTCCGGCTGAAAAACGCTATGGGCGGCGGAGTATGGCAGCGTCACAGCGGCATTCCGAGCGACTGGCTCTGGGCTGACGAGCCGAGACAGACTGTCAACTACGCAGAGGCTCACGACAATCTGACGTTCTACGATAAGCTCAAGGTCTCCATGCACGGTGCGTCCGAGAGCGATATCATCGCCGCAGACCGCATAGGTGCGGCACTTATCATGCTTTCGCAGGGTATCCCGTTCATAGAGGCTGGACAGGAGTTTCTCCGCAGCAAGCCGCTGCCGGGCGGCGGCTACGACCACAACAGCTACCGTTCACCGGACAGCGTGAACAGCCTGAAATGGGACAGAATGACTGAACACCGGGACACTGTGGATTACTACAGGGGACTTATCGCTATCCGGCACAGATTCGGGGAATTCTGCATACATGACGGTGAAGGGGTGCGTAATACTATAAGCTTCGCGGATCTGTGGGAGGGTGCATTTGAGATGTGGATAGGCAGGTTCGTGCTTATCCTGAACCCGACAAATCATGACATTGAGCGTGTTGTGTCAGGTGCAGTCTACGCCGACAAGGACAGGGCTTCTGATGAGCCTCTGTACGGCGTTTTCGGCAAGGCTGTATGCCGCAGCAGGAGCATACTTCTTGTGAAATACAGAGATTGAGCCGGTACATTTATAGATGACAAAAGGAGCAGCGGAAGAAGCTGCTCCTTTATTTTGTTGAATAGACTTACCCGGAAACTAACGTGCGGCACACGGCAAAAGATCCTGGAAGGGGCTGTGTGCTTAGTTTATGAGGAAGTCTGATGTAACACAAGATCCCTCCGGGGAATATACTACAGTAGTCAGCGTCAAATAATACCACGCTGACTGACAGCAGACTTCAGATACTTTGGAATCTGCTGCAATGTGCAGCACAGGCTGCATGAAAGGAGGAAAAAATATGAATCTTGATCTGTTTGATGATTCGGCTCTCTCAGGCTCTGCAATACTGCGTGAGCGTGAAAACAGCCTCAATAAAGCCTCTGCGGAAAACGCTGCAAAGTCCGCAGCAGGCTCTGAAGCTTCAAAAAGCAGTGTTTTCCCGTCACATACTCCGCTTGGAATGGCATATGTTCCGGTGCAGCAGTGGGGAGAGGTATTCAGCGATGAAAAGGCACTGAGCTGCGGAACACTGTTTCCCGACCTCGTATTCCCGTTCCTGGGAGGTGACTGCGATGAATGACAGACAGCGGCTCATGACACGTATCAAACAGTACGACTTCACTCTGAAGGAGCTCAATCTCTACCTTGATACGCACCCGACCTGCCGCCGTGCTCTGGCTATGTTCCGCCGATACAAGGCTCTCCGTGAGGAGGCACTGAGCGAATATACCGAGAGATTCGGCCCTATCACTCCGGAGCAGTCCTCCGGCGAAGAATCATGGTCATGGATCGCTGACCCGTGGCCGTGGGAAAGGAGCTGAAGTTATGTGGCAATATGAGAAAAAGCTTCAATATCCTGTCAATATCAAGAACCCGAACCCTAAGCTTGCTAAGGTCATTATTTCACAGCTTGGTGGTCTAAACACCAAAAAGATATATATTTGTGACAATAAAAAAGGCAGCGGCTCAAAACCGCTGCCTTTCGTATCACGCCTCTTCTAACGTCACGTTATAAGTTTTCCCATTCATTTCAAGCTTCCCGGTCAGCGTTTC
>JAFVFL010000018.1 GCA_017475555.1 Ruminococcus sp. | reverse complement strand
GCTTATGAAAAAGTCAACCCACGGAGGTGTTTCATGAAAATATTTGTTGCCGGAACAGGCAGAGTTGCAAAATGCGTGATAGATAAACTGACCGCAAAGGGACATACTATTGTGTGCGGCTCCCGTCACCCTGACAGTATTCCTGAATGGTCGAACTGCAAGACTGTGCGGTTTGATCTTCACGCTGAAAAGGATGAGATAGCCGAAGCGATCAAGAGCTTTGATGCCGTGTATTTCCTTGCAGGCTCACGGGGCAAAGACCTTTTGCAGACGGACGCTTTCGGTGCTGTGAAGCTTATGCAGGCTTGTGAAATTGTAGGTATAAAGCGTTTTATCATGCTCAGCTCAATATTCGCCCTTGAACCCGAAAAATGGGTGCAGGAGAAGTCTTTGCAGAACATTACAAACTACAACATTGCAAAATTCTTTGCGGATAACTACCTTGTGAGCTGCACCGACCTCGACTATACCATTGTCCAGCCCAGCGTTCTGAAAGAAGAGGACGGCACGGGAATGATAGAGCTGAACCCCGAGCATGACGGCTCAAACCCTATCCCCGATGTGGCTGAGGTGCTTGTTTCTGTTCTTGAAAAAGAAAACACATTCAAAAAGGTCATCAAAATGCGGAGCGGCGATACGCCTATCAGCTCTGCAATTGATAATATTTAATACGGAGGTAATCACAATGAGAAAGAATTTAGGTGTACAGCCGGCACTTTTCCCGATGCCTGTTGTTATCGTGGCGGCATACGGAGCAGACGGCAATATCTGTGCGATGAATGCAGCCTGGGCACAGATATGCGACATGGACAAGATCGCACTGTTCATTGACGCTGATCACAAGACCACAAACAACATCATGGAGACAAAGGCGTTCACGGTGAGCATTGCAGATGTGCCGAACATGGAAACTGCGGATTTCTTCGGCATTGCAACAGGCAACAAAATGCCCGACAAGTTTGAGAGAAGCGGCTGTCACGCTGTCAAGAGCGAGTTTGTCAATGCACCTATCATCACGGAATATCCTGTAACGATCGAGTGTGAGCTTGCCGAGGAGATAAACACCGAGAATATGCACGCTATCGTTGGAAAGATCGTCAATGTGAGTGCTGAGGAAAGCGTTGTCGGTGACAAGGATAAGATACTCCCCGAAAAGGTCAATGCACTGATCTTCGACCAGTATCGCAGCGGTTACTTTGCTGTTGGTGAAAAGGTCGGTCAGGCTTGGAATGCAGGGGCTGGACTGATGAAGAAATAATACAGCTAATTATGAAAAGAAAGCCGAGAATACATGGAAATTTAATAAGTGGATCCTAAAAAGGTATAAGGACGATGGAATAAATTATTTTGGATAAGAAATTATCAAGCTCACAAAGCAATTAATTCTGATTTACAGTAATAGCCGGAAAGCTAAAAACTTTCCGGCTTGTTTTTTTGCTCCCGCAAATGTGTCTGAAATCTTAATTCTGAGGACAACAGATTCCGCCGCATACGTTACCACGACCTGCCTCACACCTGTGCCAGCTTATTAAAGTGTTAGAAAAAATCGGCATTCATAAATGACAAACGCCGTAAACGGCGAGTTTACGGCGGTATGTGACAAGTCTAAATACATACAAGCTTGGTGTGCGGAATAAAAATTGCGGTTCAGAAAACTGAACCGCAAAACTGACTGCACGGACACCGTGCTGGCAGGGGCAGAAGGACTTGAACCCTCGGCACGCGGTTTTGGAGACCGCTGCTCTACCAACTGAGCTATACCCCTAAATATTCTTACTGCAACAGATATATTATATCACAGAGGTGCATTTCTGTCAATACCCGGTGAGAAAAATTTATATTTTAACTAAGTTTCGCCTCCAAGGGTATACCTGAGCGGCAGCGTTTATGTTAAAAATCTGAATTTTATCCTCTTTCTATGGTAATTTCTTTCTGTGTGTGCTATAATGTTAGTATTACGTTATATAGGTATCTGAAAAACCGTCTGGTCAAGGAATACCGGTTATGTCCGGCAGCTGCAAGGAATGCCCCTGCATACCACACAGCCGTTTCTTCCCGGAGGTGATCTCAGAGCCCTATGCAGCATTTTCAATGCAATTGTTCAATACTAATCAATACCATTGCTAAATAAAGGAGTGTTACCTATGACCTATGACCGCAAAGAGCTTTGCGAAGGCGTCGGTCTGAATGCAATTACCGACAGCAAATTCAAGACAAGCTCCATCTCAGTCCGCTTCATTCTTCCGATAAGCCGGGAAACTGCCGCCGCCAATGCTCTTGGCTTCGGCATTCTCACCTACTCGAACAGCAGCCTTGATACCATGAAGAAGCTCAACGAGAGGCTTTCCTCGCTTTACGGCGGCTCTCTCAGCGGCTACTCCGGCAAAAGAGGCGATTTCCAGCTCCTCACCCTCAACGCCTCATGGATAGACAACCGCTATGCGATCGACGGAGAGGATATCACCGGCGGTATGCTCGGCGTTTTCCTCGACTGCCTCTTCTCGCCGAATGCTTCCGGCGGTGCCTTCGCTGAGGAGTATTTCAATATCGTGAAAAAGGAGCAGCTCTCAAGGATAGACAACGAGATGAACGAAAAAAGAAGCTACGCTCTCAAAAAGGCTCAACAGCTTGCGTGCAAGGGCGAGCCGGCTGAGATACCGCAGTTCGGTACCCGTGAGGATACAGAGGCTGTGACTGCGGCTCAGGCATACTCCGCATACAGAAAAGTCCTTGAGACCGCCCGTACTGAGATATTCTACATCTCTCCGGAGCGTGACCCGGAGGCGGAAAGACTTATCGCTGAACGCTTCAGGACTATCAGCAGAAGCTATAAAGCAGCTGACAGCTACAGGACAAAAAGTCCGGTAAAGGACGAGTTTGAGACTCTCACAGAGACTCTTGACGTTCTCCAGTGCAAAATGGTCAGGACATGGAAGACCGATTCTGATGATGAGATCGCTAATATCATGCTCGGCAGGATATTCGGCGGAACTCCCGTTTCAAAGCTGTTCCTGAACGTCAGAGAGAAAATGAGCCTGTGCTATTACTGTGCGGCAAGATTCTCGTGGATAAAGAATATCCTCAGCGTTGACAGCGGTGTTGAAAAGGAAAATATCGACAAGGCAAGGGACGAGATAGAGCACCAGCTCGACGAGATACGCCGGGGAAATATCTCCGACGGTGAGCTTGAGGACGCTATGCTCTCAATAGAGAACGACCTCACCGGTATCGGCGATGATCCGACCTCATACGTCTACTGGTACCTTGACAGGCTCCTTGAGGGGAAGATATTCGCCCCGGAGGACAGACTGAAGGACTACAAAAACATCACGAAGGCAAGGATAGTTCAGGCGGCAAACGCCCTCAGACCGGACAGCGAGTACATCATGCTCACTCCGGACAGCACAGAGAATAAGGAGGCTGATTGACATGGCAGAAATGGAGAGGATAACCAGTCCGCAGACAGGCGACAGCTGTATCCATGTGAAGCATGAGAGCGGACTTGAGATATATATCAGCGAAATGCCCGGATTCAGCAGCGTTGAGGCTCTTTTCGGCACTAAGTACGGCTCGATAAACACAATGTTCAAGCAGAGAGATGATGAGGAATACACCGTAGTGCCGGAGGGTATCGCTCATTTTCTGGAGCATAAGCTCTTTGAGAATGAGGACTGCGATGTGTTCGCACTTTACGCAAAGACCGGTGCGAACGGAAATGCGTTCACCTCGTTCGACAAGACGGCATATCTGTTCAGCTGTACAAAGAACTATCAGGCTTCGCTGAAAATACTGCTCGATTTCGTTCAGGCTCCGTATTTCACGCAGGAAACTGTTGACAAGGAGCAGGGCATAATCGGACAGGAGATACAGATGACCAATGACGAGCCGGACTGGAGAGTGCTGTTCAATATGCTCGGCGCTATGTACCATGACCACCCGGTAAAGATAGACATAGCAGGAACCAAGGAGAGTATCGCAAAGATAGACGCTGACCTGCTGTACAAGTGCTACTACACGTTCTACAACCTGAATAATATGGTGCTTTCTGTTGCCGGCAACGTAAAGGCTGAGGAGGTACTGGCGATATGCGACGAGTGCCTGAAGCCGTGCGAGGACAAGGGTCTGGAGACTGTGTTCCCGGACGAGCCGGAAACTGTGGTAAAGAACGAGGTATATGAGCAGCTTCCTGTCGGAACACCTATGTTCAACCTCGGATACAAGTGCGATGACTGTTACGGAACAGAGCGGCTGGTAAAGGAAGTCACGGGATCTATCGCCATTTCCGTGCTGACCGACGACGCTTCGGATTTCTACAAGAAGCTGCTGACCGAGGAGACCATAAACGACAGTCTCGACGGTCAGGTATTCTGCGGCGACGGGTACTTCTCAGTGATATTCGAGGGAGAGTCCAAAAAGCCCAAAAAGCTGCGTGAGGAGCTTTTCGCTGAAATAGAGCGTATCGGCAGAGAGGGCATTGACGAGAAGGTGTTTGAACGCATACGCCGCTCCACCTACGGCTCGATGATACGCATGACCAACAGCGTTGAGGCTGTGGCAATGTCGGCTCTCAACCTTGCAATGCAGGGAGTAGGCCCGTATGATGAGATAAAGATCCTCTCAGAGCTGAAAAGCAGCGATGTTGTTCAGTTTATCCGTGATTCTCTGATACCGGACAAGTCAGTTCTGTCAGTTATCGACGTCCCCGGCGGCAATGCCTTTGAAAGCGGGGTGGAGTGAGCGTGACGGAGGTTGAAAGGATAAGCGACCTTAATGAGATAGTCTTCCCACGGCTCGGCTTCCACTTCAATATCGACCCGACAGCCTTCACCATAGGGGGCTTCGCAATACAGTGGTACGGTATCATAATAACCTTAGGACTTCTGCTTGCGGTGGTGTACTGCGTGCCGAGAATGAAACGCTTCGGACTTGACCCGGACAGGGCGATAGACGTAGTGATCGGCGGAGTTATCGGCGGTATCGTCGGTGCGAGGGTATACTATGTCATATGGAAATGGGACGAGTACAGCGGAAACATCAAGGAGATATTCAACACAAGAAACGGCGGACTTGCCATATACGGCGGTCTTATCGGTGCAGTGCTCGTCGGGCTGCTGATATGCAAGATACGCATGGTGAAGATGCTCCCCATGCTTGATATAGCCGTTATCGGCTTCCTTATCGGTCAGGGCATCGGACGCTGGGGCAATTTCGTGAATCAGGAGGCGTTCGGCACAAATACCGGTAATATCTTCGGCATGACCGGCGGCAGGATACAGCAGACGATAATCAACAGCTCTGCATACCTTGACGGGGAGATGTACCTCAAAGGGATAGAGATATCCGAAAATTATCCGGTACACCCGTGCTTTCTGTACGAATCAGCATGGTGTCTGCTCGGATTTGTACTGCTTGCTTTCTGGTCAAAGAGAAGAAAATACGACGGACAGCTGTTCCTTATGTATATGACATGGTACGGTGCGGAAAGATTCTTCGTTGAGGGTCTGAGGACTGACAGTCTCATGCTCGGTAGTATAAGAGTATCACAGCTGCTTTCTGCTATACTTGTGATAGTGTCGGTAATTATGCAGATAGTGATGCTCTCACGCAGAAAGCGTGACCCGGAGAGCTATGTGCTGTATGCGAATACAGCTGAGGCACGGCAGCTCCTTGAGGAGAGCAGGCTCAAGCACAACGGCATGAACGATGACGGCGGTGCAGACAGTGACGACGAGATAGGCATTCTCCCGGACGAGCCGGAGGACGGCGAGGAGAGTGCTCCGGACAGCAAGGTTCAGCCGGAGGCTGAGGAAAAGCCTGAAGCCGCAGAGGAGCCTGCTGAGAAAAATGCGGCAGAGGAGCCGGAAAGCACCGGAGATACAGAGGAATAATACAGGAGGGAAACCATATGGCACAGATAATAGACGGAAAGGCAGTTTCCGCTGCCGTAAAGGACGAGGTCGCAGCCGAGGCTGCCCGTCTCCGTGAGGAAAGAGGTCTGAAAATAGGGCTTGCGGTCGTTATTGTCGGCAATGATCAAGCTTCAAGGGTCTATGTGAACAACAAGAAAAAGGCGTGCGAGGCTGTCGGATTCCAGTCGTATGAGTACGCTATGGACGAGGATACCACTCAGGAGCAGCTGCTTGACCTTGTAAATGTCCTCAACCGTGACGACAGAGTGAACGGGATACTCGTTCAGCTCCCGCTGCCGGGACATATCGACGAAAAGGCTATAATCAACGCCATTTCGCCCGAAAAGGACGTTGACGCATTCCACCCGGAGAACGTGGGAAGGATAATGATAGGCGAGTACAGCTTTTTGCCGTGTACACCTGCCGGAGTTATGCGGCTCATCGCAAGCACCGGAGTTGACATCACCGGAAAGCAGTGCGTTGTTATCGGAAGAAGCAATATCGTCGGCAAGCCAATGGCTATGCTCCTTCTCCAGAAAAACGGTACTGTGACGATATGCCATTCAAGGACGCAGAACCTTAAAGAGCTTTGCCTGACGGCGGATATACTCGTTGTTGCTATCGGCAGAGCAAAGTTCATCGACGGCAGCTACATAAAGGAGGGTGCGGTCGTTATCGACGTAGGTATGGACAGGGACGAGAACGGAAAGCTCTGCGGAGACGTTGATTTTGAATCCGCTGAGAAAAAGGCAGGCTACATCACCCCCGTTCCCGGCGGTGTTGGGCCTATGACGATAGCTATGCTCATGCAGAACACACTTACAGCGGCAAAGCAGCAGGCAGGCATAGAGTAAGCTGCCCGGCTGCGTATTCTGACGGAGGACATAAGCTATGGACATAATGAATGATAAGGTGCTTGCGGAGGAGCTTGCGGACAATTACGTTAAGCTGAAAAAATGCCGGAGGATATACAACATTATTTTCTGCATCTTTCTTGGTGTCGGGATAATACTGATGGGCTATTCTATCACCAGCCTCAGCGGTTCAAGCTGGGACTGGCTGTTCGTGGAGCTTGAGATCGACCCGCTGTCACCGATAGCATTCGCCCTGATAGCCGATTCAGTGATAACCGCCCCGCTTGCGTTCTACCTTGCATACCGGGGTACTCTGAAGCAGCACGACCTTTGTGCCATGCTCGCATTCGCTCTCGAAACGGCTAATTTAGTGTTCATGTGCATACTCAAAGCCCGGAAATTCTTCGAGGTGATACCGATAGCATTCTATGTATTTGCCGTGGGCTCGGTCATATGTATTGCGGCGGCGGCAGTCAACATGAGAACGAATATGACCTATCACTGGCTTGAGCAGCAGCAGGGCTTTCCGCAGTTCAATCTCAGGTTTGAGCAGCAGAAGGAGGACAAATATCAGCGCGGCATAATGGACAAGTTCGAGCAGCAGAAAAGGCAGTGGCAGAAGAATTCGTCCGGTGATATGGCGGATATCAGCCCGGTGAAAGAGGAAGAGGAATAATCAAAAACTGCTTAGGGGACGCCCTCTCGTACAGGGCGTCCCCTTTTTTTCGGAAAAAGTTTACGGATCAAATACCACGGATCGCCGGAAAAAGCTTTCTCATATCCTCCGGTATCCCGGACACAAGTGTGACCGGTTCTCCTGTCAGCGGCTCCGTGAATGTCAGCTCCCCGCAGTGCAGTGCGTGCCGCTTTATATGCTCCGTACTGCCGCCGTAAAGATCGTCCCCGGCAAGCGGATAGCCTATGTACGCACAGTGTACCCTTATCTGGTGAGTACGCCCTGTCTCCGGGATAAGCTCCAGCAGCGAATAGCCGCCGCTGTACATTATCCTCCGGAAATGCGTGACCGCCGGCTTCCCGTCCTCCCTCACGCACCGCACTATAACGCTCTCACGCTCCCTTGCAATGGGGGCGTTTATCGTACCCGAAGCAGGAGCTTCTCCGCATACTGCGGCGTAGTATTTCTTCTTGCAGATACCCTGTAGTTCCCGGCGGCGTGCTGCGTCAATGCACAAAGGCAAAGTCCCGATGTGTTGCGGTCAAGGCGGCTCACTGGGCGAAATGTGCTCTCCGGATATAGATATGAGAAATAGTTGCCGAGGGTGTCATTATGGTGCAGATGAGAGGGGTGTACCGGAACTCCCGGCGGCTTGTCGAACACGATAACGCTGTCCGAAAGGTATGCAGTGGGGATATCAAGCCCCGGATTCGGCTCAAGCGGCTCGCCCTCCGGTATTCTCAGAACTATAACGTCACCTTTTTTCACCATATCTACAGTGCGTATCGTCCTGCCGCAGCAGGTGATACCGCCCGGAGTACGCTTTAAAAGCGTCAGCAGCCGCCTTGAGACACCTTTTTTCACCCTCAGAAAATGCTCTAAGGTCTCAGGCTCCCCGCTCTCCGATGTAAAAATAATTTCCGGCATTGCTTCACCTCCGCCCCGTTTATGGCTGTATTCCGGCGGTATTCGTCCTCACGGAGAAATATCGCCGTGCAAAGTCCCGTACACAGTCCAAGCTCCGGAAGGGGAGCTATCGCCGCAGCAGGTATAAAATATCTTATAAAGATCCGCAGTATCACCTTTTTTCGCCCCCGGAGCAGCCTGAACGAGCGAAAAACTGTCCTGAGCGGGCTTTCGTGGTATTCTGCGGCGAGAAAAGGTGCTGCACTGGTGCCTGTTATCACCCATATCCACCCTGAGAGCAGTATCAGCGTAAGGACGGAGAGGTGCAGGGCGAGGAAAAGCTCGTCCGTACCGCCGCCGCCCGACAATATCCGGTACACCTGATATCCGGTCAGAAGTGCCGGAGCGAGTGCCGCCGCACTTATGAGCCTCCGCAGAAGCTGGACAAGTATGCTGCGGAGAATGAAGCCCTTATCGGACAGAAGCTGCGTGAGCGGTACTGACTGTCCCTCGCAGCAGACTGACCACAGCCTTTCGGCTGCCGCAAAATACAGCGGAGAAACGATGATGAGCCGCAGCAGCGAAAGTGCCGCAGTAAACAGCGTTTGCAGCAGGATATCCCCGGAAAACAGGCTCAATGCTCCGTTTTCCGGCTGAAAGAAATACAGCAGCAGGCAGCACGCAGCCGTCTCAGCTGCACGGCAGCTCAATGACGCACACACCGGCAGCAGGCATATCAGCGTCAGCTCAGACCGCCGGTCTTTGAGTAGTCCCTTTGAAAACCGGACGAGTTCTCCGAATGGCATAATAATTCCCCCGAACAAGTGATCATCAGATATTCACATGATTCCGGAGTTATTATATGTAAACAATGGAAGATTATACAGCCCAGCCGTCATCGTCCGGGTCGTCTATCCTGTCATACGGGCAGTATCCCATTATCTCGAACGCCTGTGAGCTTAGCCACATCTGTGCCGTCACCATGATATCGAACCCCTCGCCCGGCTTTGCATTGAGGTATTTCGGGTCGTACTTAGGTATGCCGAAGCCCGTCAGCAGATTCGTGATTATGCCGCCGTGCGTCACAAGTGCAGCCCTCGTTATGCCGCTTTCCATCATGTCGATGATTATTTTGTGTATCCCCGTGTAGATACGTGCGGTCATCTCGTTGAGGCTCTCGCCCCCCGGCGGTCGTGAATCCCTGCCGCCGCTCATCCATTCCCGGTACTCATCACGCCCGATAAGCTCGTCATATCTCTTGTTCTCGAACTTACCGAGGTCAAGCTCACGCATTTCCTCCACCGGGACAAGCTCCGTCTCCGGAAAGAGTATCTCTGCCGTCTCTGTACACCTCAGCAGCGGTGAGGAATAGACCCTCTGCACTGTCGGGTAGTCAAATTCGTCCATTTTTCCTGCAAGCTCCGCCGCACCCTTTGCGGTCAGCGGAAGGTCAGTCCTGCCGATATAAAGTCCCTGTTCGTTCGCCTCTGTGATACCGTGCCGCAGCACACTTATCCTGTAGCCCTTCATAGATACTCCTTTCGATACGTAAAACTGTCCGGCATTATGCACAAATATCCGGCTCGATTTTTTACACGTTAGTGATTCCTACAAAAATACGCCAAAAAAATCAAAAAAGTTTCATATTTCATGGTATTTACATATTATACAATCTGTATTATAATAATATTATATTAATGAACTGCCCAGCGGCACAGGAGGATTTTCCAATGAACTCAGATTTTGCTCGAATTATAACACTCCAGAGAAAGGAACGCCATATCAGCCAGAAGCAGGCTGCCGCAGACCTCGGAATATCCCAGGCTCTGCTCTCACACTACGAAAAGGGTATCCGTGAGTGCGGTCTGAATTTCCTCGTAAAGATCGCTGATTACTATAACGTCTCCTGCGATTACCTCCTCGGCAGAACGCCTGAACCGGAGGGCAAGACCATATCCATTGAGGATATCCCCGATGACGACGGGAACAACACCCTGAAAATGCCGTCGCCGGAGATAATCAACTTCAACCGCCGTATCATAAACAATTCCATTAGCCTGCTGTTCAGCCTTGCTCAGAAGGCAGGCAGCATTACGCTGATAAAAGAGGTATCGACCTATCTTATGCTGACGGTGTACAAGCTGTTCCGCATAATCTACAACGCCAATCCCCATAACGACCAGAAGCTTTTCCGCATACCCAAGGTCATCGCAAATGACAGTGCAAATGCGATAATCTCGATGAGCGAGGCGGATATAAAGGCGGCTTCGAGCGGTATCCCTCTTGACGGTCAGGACTGTGTTGACAATTTCGATACGCTATACGTCACCACTGCAACGCTGCAAAAGGACTATGCCCAGTATTCATCGTCGCTGCTGAATCTTATCAAGCGGAGCGAGGAGAGCATTGCCCGCACCAGAGGAAAATACCACGGCTCTGAGGGAAGCAAGCGGGGATATTGACCGTATCCGTAACAAGATAACAAATCCTTCCGGAATTATCCGGAAGGATTTTTTCATCAGTTGCTCATGCCTATCTCTATAGCCTTGAAATTGTTCGGGATAAGTGCTGCCTTTGACGGCGGAACTACCTTCTCTATGCCCTTCTTCATCGTCTCGACTGAGAACAGCTCAGTCTCCTTGATGAGCTTGCCGAGCAGGATTATGTTTGAGCCGCCCCTGAGAGCGTTATCGTCCGCAAGCTGCTGTGAGGGTATACCGAAAAGCTCTATATCCGTGCGGTCGCAGTCAGCCTCGATAAGTGTGCTGTCGTAGAACACCTTTCCGCCGGGGCGTACCTCCTTTACGAACTTGTCGAACGACGGCTGGTTCATAGCTATGAGTATATCCGGAGTGAGTACGAGCGGTGAGCCTATCGGCTTGTCGGAAATGCAGACTGAGCAGTTGCACGTACCGCCGCGCATCTCAGGGCCGTAGGACGGGAGCCACGAAAGCTCCTTGCCGTCTGTAAGTCCGCAGTATGCAAGTATCTTTCCGGCGAAGAGTATGCCCTGACCGCCGAAGCCTGCGAGAAGTATCTCTGTCGTTGCCATTACTTTTCGCCTCCCTCTGAATCGCTGTGCTTCGGGAATACTCCCTCGTCAACGTCCTTGTATACGCCGAGCGGATAATAGGGTATCATCTCGTCCTGGAGACGCTTTATCGCCTCTATCGGCGTAAGTCCCCAGTTAGTCGGGCAGGTGGAGAGCACCTCAACAAGCGAGAGACCCTTGCCAGCCTTCTGATTCTCGAACGCCTTGCGTATAGCCTTCTTTGCCTCACGGATATGCGGTACAGAATCGACTGCGACACGCTGAGCAAGAGCACAGCCGCTGAGGGTCGATACCATTTCCGAAACTCTTACCGGGTAGCCGGCAAGCTCAGGGTCACGTCCGAACGGAGTAGTCTGAGTTACCTGACCGGGGAGGGTAGTAGGAGCCATCTGACCGCCTGTCATACCGTATATCGTGTTATTGATGAATATTACTACTATATTTTCGCCTCTTGCTGCAACGTGTACAGTCTCAGCCGTACCTATAGCCGCAAGGTCGCCGTCGCCCTGATATGTAAATACGAACTTGTCCGGGTTCGTTCTCTTTACACCTGTCGCAACAGCCGGAGCACGCCCGTGGGCAGCCTCTATCATATCGCAGTTGAAGTAGTCATACGCCATAACGGAGCAGCCTACAGGACATACGCCTATAGTATCGCCCTCTATGCCCATTTCATCTATTACCTCGCAGAGTATCCTGTGTACTATGCCGTGGGTACAGCCGGGGCAGTAGTGGGTAGGTATATCTATCAGCGACTTAGGTCTTTCAAATACAACAGCCATTACAGTGTACCTCCGATCCTCTTTATCTGCTCAAGCACCTCAGCAGGCGTAGGTATAACGCCGCCGGTGCGTCCGTAGAACTCTACAGGGCGTGAGCAGTTTATTGCAAGTCTGATATCGTCCACCATCTGACCCATTGACATTTCTACGCTCAGGAGAGTTTTTGCGGTCTTTGCAGCCTCGTTTATCTCCTTTACCGGGAACGGCCAGAGTGTCTTCGGGCGGAAAAGTCCTGCCTTTATGCCGAGTGCTCTTGCATCGTTTACGGCAGACTTCACCACTCTTGCAGTCGCACCGAATGCACAAAGCAGTATATCGCAGTCCTCCGTAAGATACAGCTCTGCATCAGTCTCCGTCTCCTTGATGATGTCGTATCTCTTGTATCTCTCAACTATGGAATTTTCAAGCTCGTCCGGCTTGAGATAGAGAGAATTTATGATGTGATGCTCTCTCTTGAACTTATGTCCGTCTGCCGCCCAGCTGCTCTTGTCGTAAGCGTCAGCATTTATCTCCGGGAACGATACCGGCTCCATCATCTGACCGAGAAGTCCGTCAGCGAGTATCATTGCCGGCATACGGTACTTGTCCGCTCTGTCGAACGCCTTTACCACAAAGTCCACCATTTCCTGTACAGAAGCCGGTGCATATACGATAAGCTGGAAGTCGCCGTGGCCGAGTGCCTTCGTAGCCTGCCAGTAATCCGCCTGAGATGGCTGTATACCGCCAAGTCCGGGGCCGCCTCTCTGTACGTTGATTATTACAGCCGGAAGATCCGAGCCGGCGATATAGGACACGCCCTCGCTCTTGAGCGATACTCCGGGTGAGGACGATGAGGTCATAGCCCTTACGCCTGTTGAAGCAGCTCCGAGCACCATATTTACAGCGGCGATCTCAGACTCTGCCTGCAAAAATACTCCGCCTGCCTTGTGCATACGCTTTGCCATATATGCGGCAAGCTCTGTCTGCGGTGTTATCGGGTAGCCGAAAAAGCACTTGCAGCCTGCTCTTATTGCAGCCTCTGCCAGAGCCTCGTTACCCTTCATAAGATTTCTTTCCAAAGTAAAACAGCTCCTTAATTAGTATAGTTATGAGCACAAGCTCTTACTTCTCGACTGTTATGGCACAGTCCGGGCACATTATCGCACACATAGCACAGCCTATGCACTTTTCCTGGTCGATGCAGACTGCATAGAAATAGCCCTTTTTGTTGCGGTGCTCCTTCTGAAGCTCCACGATCTTCTTAGGACAGGCTGTTGTACACAGAGCGCAGCCCTTGCAGCGTTCTGTTATGACTGTCATCTTTGCCATGCTCTTTTCACTCCTTTCTATGGACGGGATACCCTGCGGCGATCGCTCACAGCTCCCATACCGGCTTTACATATACCCTCACCGGGAACAGATCCGGGACATCTCTGATATCCGTGCTTATTTCCTCCGGGCAGGTGGTATACAGCAGCGGAAGTCCGGTCTTTGCAGATATCTCCTGAGCAAATCCGGCTGACTGCCTTATGATATCGGCAGTAGTTTCGCTGCCGAGGTTGGTATTGTTGACTATCCCTGTATGCTTCATGCGTGCAGCAGTCTCTATCTCATAGAGAAGCTTCACCGCCTCGTCAGCACTTGACGTAAGGTAGCGCCGCTGGTTCACGACGTACAGCATATCCATATCGTCCCTGAACACAGAAAGTCCCTCAGCGAATCTGCCGAGTGCCACAGCACCTGCATCATCGCCGCCCACGTCGATCATAACGCAGTCGAGGCTGCCTGCAAGCTGCTCGATATCGAACTGCACTGACGGCATATCAAGGTTGCTCCCGGCGAAATCCGGGGCTATCATCTGAATGCCCTTTTCCTCGAAAAGGGTCTGAAAATCGGACGTCCGGAAATACGGGTTCACAAGGTCGAGGTCGATAATTGCGGTGCGTCTGCCCTCTCTGGCTGCTTTTACCGCAAGATTTACCGAAAAATTAGTTTTCCCGGTGCCGTAATGCCCGGTGATTATCGTTATTTTCTTCATATATTTATCCTTAGCACAGCTTTTGTCTTTCTTCTCATAGAACTTCAACTTATATTATATCATCTTTTCCGTTTCAATGCAAGCAGAAAATAATTAACAATATTTGTATATACTAACGAATTTTTTCTGCGGAATCGACGCACCCCGTCTGGTTTTATTTTTCGGCTACATCAGATACCGCCGGTCATAAATTATTTTCTATGCGGTTTATCCCTACGCTAAGTCAAAGGGGGAAACCAAAGAGGCTATGGGGAAGGAAACAAAACCCACAAAGCCGCCACCCTTCCCCCTCCTCTTAGGTTTCCCCCTTTGGATCCCCCATCCTTACTCCTCACCCCTAACCCGGCGGCTTTATCTTTTTTCTCTGGTTTGCTTTTTTGCTCCGGTATGGGATATACCTGTTCAGTTTTTTTCGTTCTGTTTTTCTCCTTCATAGAATGATTGCGTAGAGACGGGCGTTCAGGGACGCAGCAGACTTCTGTTCACTCCCGCCGTCATATATCCGCCTTCCTCTGCATATGCTTTTGTAAAAGCGATTTCAGGAGGTATGCTATGGAACTAAAGATAAACAGAGAGACTGTCCCGGCGGCGGAGAGCATATTTGACGGAGTTCAGGAGCAGGGTGCAGAGCTGGACTATATTCTCCCGGATTATTACCCCGATATCTTCCGCCTTGTAAGGTGCGAGGCTGTGCCGTCTGTCACCGACTGGGAGATAAACGGGAACAGACTTACCTACAGTCTCAGGTGCGATATACGTATCCTCTACTGCGGCGAGGACGGTGCGATACAGTGCGTAACTCAGCAGCAGAGCTTCACAAAATCCGCAGAGCTGTGCCGTGAATGCACTATGCAGCAGGCGGACGTGAATATAAGCACAAGAGCCGGCAGGGTCAGCTTCAGGGCTGTAAACAAGCGACGGCTCGACATAAGAGCTGCGATATCCGTTAAGATATGCGTTCAGTGTGAGCGTACACAGGAGGTAGTGAGCGACGCATTCGGCATGAACATACAGCTGAAAAAAGTGCCGATATGCTTCACCTCCTCACGCCTGCACACCGATAAGATGATACAGATATCCGGCGATGCGGAGCTTTCTCAGGCACAGCCGGACGTAAGGGCGGTGCTTCTGAGCAGGTGCAGCCCCGGAGACTGCGAGCTGAAGCTCATATCCGGAAAGCTGCTCGCAAAGGGCGAGGCTGAGATATGGCTGCTCTACTCGGCTGATACGGAAAGCGGCGATATAGAGGAAATGACGTTCCGTGTGCCGTACAGTCAGATAATCGAGCTTGACGGGGTAGATGATACATATGAATGCTCAGTTTCAGCGGAGACTGTAAGCTGTGAGATATCGCCCTCAGCGGACAGGTCAGGACAGGAGCGGCTGCTTAAATGTGATATGGAGCTGCGGCTGCGGTGCAGGGCTGTCAAGACTGCCTCTGTTATGGCTGCACAGGACGCTTTCTCCACCTCATATCCATGCGAGGTGACAGTATCGGAGATAACGGCGGAGCAGCTCCCGGCGGTACACACAGGCTCATTCAGGCACTCCGTAAAGCTGTGTCAGGGAGAGGAGCTTCCGGAGAAGGTGTTCTCAGTATGGTGCAGCCCCGGAAACGTCAGTGCAAGGCTCTCAGACGACGGCAGCTCAGCGGTGATATCCGGTATGCTGACATTCTCAGCTGCGGCAAGAGACAGCTCAGGAAGCATGACCATGCCGGACAGGACTGAAACGTTCGAGAACAGTATCCCGGTGTCAGGGATACCGCAGGGCAGCCCGGTGGCTGCAAAGATAGCTGTATCCGGTGTTTCGTACAGCATATCACCAGAGGGTGTCCTCACAGCGGACGCTGACATATCAGCGAGGGTCACAAGCGGCGGCAGCGGCAAGGTACGGGCAGTATCCGATATAGATGTGGACAGCAGCGTAAAGAAACAGCGTGACGGAGACTATGCCGTGAAGCTCTATTTCGGGGCTGAGGACGAATCGGTCTGGGACATCGCAAAGAGATTCAGCACCTCAGCCGCAGCTGTTGCAGAGGAAAACGATATCACAGGAGATAGGCTCGAAAAGGGCGGCATGATCCTGATACCCATGACAGACTGAAAGGAGAGCGTATGACAAAGGATATATATACAAGTATTGCCGAAAGGACGGACGGCAATATCTACATAGGCGTTGCCGGGCCCGTCCGGACAGGAAAATCGACATTCATCAAGCGGTTCATGGAGACTCTTGTGATACCGAACATACACAGCAGCTTCATGAAGGGGAGAGCACTCGACGAGCTGCCGCAGTCCGCAGCCGGGAGAACGATAATGACGACTGAGCCTAAGTTCATTCCGGAGGAGGCTGTGGCAATAAGCCTCGGCGGCGGGACTTCGCTTTCCGTAAGACTGATAGACTGCGTCGGGTACATCGTTCCGAGTGCGATAGGCTATATCGAAAACGACCAGCCGAGAATGGTGATGACCTCGTGGTTCGATGAGGAGATACCGTTCAACATGGCGGCTGAGATAGGCACTCAGAAGGTCATAACTGACCATTCGACTATCGGGCTTGTGATAACGACTGACGGCACTGTTACGGATATACCACGGGAGGAGTATGAGGAGTGCGAGGAGCGTGTTATCCGGGAGCTTTCGGAGCTTGGAAAGCCGTTCGTCGTTGTGCTGAATACCGTGAACCCGACCTCAGCTGAGGCAAAAAGGCTTGCGGCAGAGCTTACCGACAAGTACGGGGCAAAGGTGATACCGGTCAACTGCCTTACGCTTGAGGAGGAGGATATCCAGGGGATAATGAGGGAGCTTCTGTACTCGTTCCCGGTCAGAGAAATAAATATCCGCACGGCAAGGTGGATAAATACGCTTGAAAAGGGTCACTGGCTCAGGAGCGAGATACTCGGCTGCATACGCTCCTCCGCAAAGGACGTAAGGCTCGTCAGGGAGGCTGCGGCGGCGGCTGACGCAATAGCAGAGTGTCCGCATATAGTCAATGCTTCGGTATCGTCTATAGACCTCGGCACCGGCACAGTTACGATAACTGCGGAGCTTGACAGCAGCCTGTTCTACCAGATACTTGGTGAGACTGCCGGTATAGAGCTTCACAGCGAGAGCGACCTTATGCCGCTGCTCATCGAGCTGAATGAAATAAAGAGAAAATACGCACGGATAGCCCCGGCACTTGAGGAGGTCGAGGCAACGGGCTACGGCATAGTTATGCCGGAAATGGAGGAGCTTTCGCTCGAAGAGCCTAAGATAATCAAGCAGGGCGGAAAGTACGGCGTAAGGCTGAGAGCGTCTGCCCCGTCGATACATCTTATGAAGGCGAATATAAACACGACGATCTCGCCTATTGTCGGCACTGAGCGGCAGTCAGAGGAGCTTGTCATGTACCTCCTTGACGGCTTTGATGACGACCCTGAGAGGATATGGGAGAGCAATATCTTCGGGAAGTCGCTGCATGAGCTGGTCAACGAGGGGCTTCACAGCAAGCTGTGCAAAATGCCGGCAGAGGCGAGAATGAAGCTCCAGGAGACTCTTGAAAGAGTGATAAACGACGGCTGCTCCGGGCTTATCTGCTTTATACTGTGACAGACGGGGATATCCCCTTTCTCAGAGCATGAACGATATGATAAAAAAGCTTCCCCCTGAACGCTGCCGCTCAGGGGGAAACCTTAAAGAAGAGAGATATATTTTCAGAACATCTGAAAAGCCCCGGAAAATCTGATAAAACGGGGCTTTTCAGGTGCTCCGCACGGCTGCGGGAATGCCCGGCACCCCCGCACCGCCTGTTATCACTGTTACTCGTCAGCGACGGCATTGTACTCCTTGTACGCACGCACTATCAGCTCCGCACATACCTCGTCGCTCAGATCGGCACTGTTTATGCACAGCGTATACTGATCCTTGTCCTGCCACGTTCTTCCTGTATTGACATTGAAAAACGTCTCACGCCGCTTGTCTGCCTTACGCATGATACTGTCCGCCTTGCTTTCGGATATGCCGTACTGCTCCACAGCCCGGCGTACCCTTTCCTCCTTAGGAGCGTAGATATACACGCTGAAGCAGCCCTTATCCTCAAGGATATAGCTTCCGCACCTGCCGACAAGCACGAAGCTCTTCTCCCTCTCAGCTATCTCGGTTATGATATTGCTCTCCATGAGAAATACCTTATCGGACAGAGGAAGATTATCCTCCAGCGACCGTGCCGGATTGGACGAGAGAAGAAGCGAATAAAGAAAGCTCGTAGGAACGCTCTCCTCGGCAGATTCAAGGTGCTCAGCCGATATGCCGCATCTTTCCGCAGTCATTTCAAGTATCTGACGATTGTAATAATTAATGCCAAGCTTTTCAGCCGTAAGCTTTCCGATTATGCTTCCGCCGCTGCCGTACTGACGCTCTATCGTGATGATAGGCTTCTTTGGTCTGCCCACTGGTGATTCCCCCTTTGTATATACCTTTTCTTACATTTTATTATACCACAATTTGCACAGATTTCAAGCAGAATCTTCAATAAAATTATCCTCACCGCCGATTTTCTGCTATTTCAACAATCTTTACAGCCCCGAATTGTATGATTTGACAACAAAGCTTTAAATATTTATTATCAGATCATTAACAAAATAAAAACAAGGCAGAGCAAGTAAAAATGACCGGCGTTCATTTTTGCATAGCCCTATGTCAAAAAAATATCATTTTCACTATTGACAGCTTGACAAAAATTGTATATAATAATATGTGAGGAAAGTTCGTTATTCCCGTATTTTTCTGACATCGCTCCGGAATGCTCTGCCGCTGTGCTGTATGCCGGCATTCTGTTCCGGAAAGTGAAATTTTTTACAGGAGGTACACCACCATGTCACTGACTAAGAACCCGAACGTAAACAAGTGGGTCGATGAGATGATCGCTCTTTGCAAGCCTGATAATGTTGTCTGGATAGACGGCTCAAAGGAGCAGCTCGACGCTCTTACTGAGGAGGTAACTTCTCTCCCTGACGACAGCTGGGACAAAATGTACAAGCTCAACCCTGAGAAGTACCCCAACTGCCTCTACCACCGCACACGCGCTAACGACGTTGCCCGTGTTGAGGACAGAACATTCATCTGCTCCGTTGATAAGAAGGACGCCGGCCCGACCAACAACTGGATGGCTCCGGCTGAGATGAAGGCTCTCCTTACTCCTATGTACGACGGAGTAATGAAGGGCAGAACAATGTACGTTATCCCCTATTCTATGGGCCCGATAGGCTCTCCTCTCGCTAAGGTAGGCGTTGAGGTGACCGACTCTATCTACGTCGTTCTCAACATGAACATCATGACA
This sequence comes from Ruminococcus sp., assembly GCA_017475555.1. GTDB lineage: Bacteria > Bacillota > Clostridia > Oscillospirales > Ruminococcaceae > Ruminococcus. The sequence continues at coordinate 43,546 of JAFVFL010000018.1, read as the reverse complement.
AGAATGGGCGTTCAGGCTTTCGAGAACCTCGGCGATACCTCAGACGATTTCGTAAGAGGTCTGCACTCAAAGGCTGATGTTGACCCTGAGAAGAGATATATCGTTCAGTTCCCTGAGGAGAATACGATCTGGTCTATCAACTCCGCTTACGGCGGAAACGTACTGCTCGGCAAGAAGTGCTTCGCTCTGCGTATCGCTTCCGTACAGGGCAGAAACGAGGGCTGGATGGCTGAGCATATGCTTATCCTCGGCGTAAAGACTCCCAAGGGCGATGTCAAGTACGTTACAGCTGCTTTCCCGTCAGCCTGCGGAAAGACCAACCTTGCTATGCTCATTCCTCCGGAGGGCTACAAGAAGAACGGCTATGAGGTATTTACTGTAGGTGATGATATCGCATGGATGAAGCCCGGCAAGGACGGCAGACTCTACGCTATCAACCCTGAGAACGGCTTCTTTGGCGTTGCTCCCGGTACTAACGAGAAGTCCAACTACAACGCTCTTGCTTGTACAAAGCAGGGTGCTATATTCACCAACGTTGCTCTTGACAACTCTGACAATACTCCGTGGTGGGAGAAGCTCACAAAGAACCCGCCTAAGGACGCTACTGAGTGGACAGGTCAGAAGGTTGACGGAGAGGCATGGAAGGCTGAGGGCAAGAACCTCGCTCACCCCAACTCACGCTTCACCGCTCCTGCTCAGAACTGCCCGTGCATCTCTCCTGAGTTCAACAACCCTGAGGGCGTTCCGATATCAGCTATAATCTTCGGCGGAAGAAGAGCTACAACTGCTCCGCTGGTATATCAGTCGTTCGACTGGACACACGGTACTTACCTCGGCTCAGCTGTTTCCTCTGAGACAACCGCTGCTGCAACAGGTGCTGTAGGCGTTCTCCGTCACGACCCGATGGCTATGAAGCCGTTCATAGGCTACAACGTCGGCGACTACTGGGCACACTGGCTTGAGATGGGCGATATCCTCGGCGACAAGGCTCCGAAGATATTCAATGTAAACTGGTTCAGGACTGACGATGAGGGCAACTTCCTCTGGCCCGGATTCGGCGACAATATGCGTGTGCTTGACTGGATACTCAAGAGAGTTTCCGGCGAGGTAGACGCTGTTGAGACAGCTATCGGATATCTCCCGAAGAAGGAGGATATCAACATAGAGGGCATCGAGGACGAGGTTTCCGACGCAGCTCTTGACACTCTCCTCAGTGTAAACAAGGACGAGTGGACTAAGGAGATCGCTGAGATGAGAAGGTACTATGACGAGGACATCGCTGCTAAGGGCGGCAACGTTCCGGCTGCACTTTACGCTCAGCTCGACAAGATCGAGGCAAATCTCAATAAGTAAAGGCATAGATAACCAATAACTGCAAAAGGCTCCGGGTCGTGCGATCCGGAGCTTTTTTCATTCATCATAAAACACAAGGGGACACCCTTTCGTGCAGGGTGTCCCCAAAAAATCAGAGGAAAATATATTTCAGTACAAAAAGTACCGCAAGAACATACATTATCGGGTTTATCTTGCTCCTCTTTCCGCATACGAGATTTATCACGACATATGATATAACGCCGAGCGAGATACCCTCAGATATGCTGTAGAACAGCGGCATTGCGATAATGCACAGGTACGCCGGTATCGCTGAGGTGTAGTTTCCGTCACTGAACTTTATCTCCGTGATCGTGCTGAACATCAGGAATCCGACTATGATAAGCGCAGGAGCCGTAGCAAACGACGGGATAGCTGTGAATATCGGTGCGAAAAGCATTGAAAGCAGGAAAAGCACTGCCGTTGTGAGTGAGGTAAGTCCTGTTCTTCCTCCGGCTGCAACTCCTGCGGAGGACTCAACGAACGTTGTGGTGGTAGATGTTCCGAGGACTGCTCCGGCTGAGGTAGCAACTGCGTCCGCAAGAAGTGCGGGCTTTATTCTGGGGAGTCTGCCGTCCTTGTCGAGCATATCCGCCTTTGTCGCAACTCCGATGAGAGTTCCGAGCGTATCAAACAGGTCAACGAACAGGAACGAGAATATGACGACTATGAAATTGAACACGCCGACATTGCTGAAATCCACCTTGAAGCACTGACCAAAGGTATCACCGAGCCTTGAGAAGTCTGTCATTCTGAAGCCCGGTATCAGCGAATAATAGCCGTTATCCGGGTCGAGCTGGTATATCCCGGCAAGCTGGCAGAGTATGCCGAGAAGCCACGTTGCGATTATGCCGATGAGTATTGAGCCGGGCACCTTCTTTATGTACAGCACCGCAGTCAGCAGCACTCCGATGACCGCAAGCAGAGCACATATACCGGAGGTCGAAAAGCTCTCACGGAAGCTCACGAGCGACACAAGAGTTGCCGAATCTACGGCAAGTCCGGCGTTTTGCAGACCTATGAAGGCGATGAACAGACCGATACCGACAGAAACGGCTCTCTTGAGCGAAAGCGGTATTGAATTGAATATCGCCTCACGGACATTGGTGAGCGAGAGGACGATAAAAATAATACCCTCAATGAACACCGCAAGAAGTGCGACCTGCCACGGATATCCCATAACACCGCAGACCGTGTACGCCATGTAGGCATTCAGCCCCATTCCGGCAGAGAGTGCGAACGGCAGATTCGCCATGAACGCCATGCACGCAGTACCTATGAACGAGGCAAGGCACGTTGCAAGCAGTACCGCTGTAGAGTCCATTCCGGCAGCGGATAGTACACTCGGATTGACGGCAAGTATGTACGCCATAGTCATGAACGTCGTCAGACCGGCAGCAAGCTCCGTCTTCACCGTAGTCTTGTTTTCCTTCAGCTTAAACATCTTTTCAAGCATTTTTCTCAGCTCCTGTTGATTTTATTTTTTTCGGGTCACACTCTGCGATATACGGCAGATTCCGGTAGTATTCGCCGTAATCCAGACCATATCCTATAACAAAATAGTCCTCTATCTCAAAAAGTGAGAGGTCTGCCCTCAGCTCAACGATACGCCTGCTCGGCTTGTCCAGAAGAGTGACTACATGGAGCGAATGCGGCTCCCTCGCACGCAGCAGCTTCAGCACGTCGTTCAGTGTCCGCCCTGTGTCGATGATATCCTCGACGATAACGACGTTATAGTCCTTTATCTCCTGCTGGAGATCCATAGTTATACTGACGATACCCGCCGACTGAGTGTCCTCGTAGTAGCTCTTTGCCGCCATGAAGCCGACCTCACACGGCACGGTCACCGCACGGCACAGGTCGGCAAGGAACACGAACGACCCCTTGAGGATACTCACCAGAAGTATCGGCGTCCCGTCATAAAGCCCGTCGATGTACTTGCCTGCCTGAATTATTTTTTCCCTTATCTGCTCCGGGTTTATCAGGACTCTCCTGATACCATTCCGGTACTGCTCCGTATCAAGCTGCATATTACCGTCCTCCCTTGTGATATGTGATAAATATGTGTAATTTACGTGTAAATCGTGTAATTATAGTATAGCACAGATAAAGCACGATGTCAAGAATCATATAAATTTTCTGTGGAATAGTGGTATTTTAGTGCAGTTTGTCGGAATTGCATAAAAACCAATGTGAAAAACAGCTGAAATTCTACGGAAAATTTTCCAATACTATTCACTTTGACGAAAAAATATGATATAATTATAAATGGAACAGTCTGTATAGCACTATCGTGCTGCGGACTGCCTCAAACAGTTTTTTTATCTCAGTTTATTTGTTTCATGTGAGGCGATAAAGAATATGAACGGACAGGATAACTTTAAGACCCGAAAAAATACTCCCGGCGGCGGAATGATCAATATCGCCGTCATAGTTGCAGGTATCGACGAGGAATACCAGAACGGCGTGATCGAGGGGATAATTTCGTGTGCAAGAGAGGAAAGCGTCAATATATCGGTGTTTTCTGCATTCGGCGGCGTTATCTCCAACAAGGGCTTCGACGTCGGCGAATACAACATCTACAGCCTGATAAACTACAGCTTCTTCGACGGGCTGATACTCATGACCAATACCATCAGCGACCCGGCTGAGAAAAACCGGATAATCCGCAATGCGATAGAATCCGGGCTGCCCGCTGCGGTGCTCGACTGCGACGACTATCCGGAATTTATTAACATAAGCATCGACAACATCACCCCCATGAAGGAGGTTATACGCCATGTCGTGAACGAGCATAGTGCAAGGCTGATAAACTACATATCCGGCCCGCTTGCCAATCCGGAGGCTGAGGACAGATATAATGCCTTCCTCTCGGTCATGGACGAGTGCGGCATAACCCCGGACGCACGGCGTATCTACTTCGGTGAATTCCGTGCGGTAGACGGCAGAAAGGGCGTAAGAGCGTTCCTTGACTCAGGTATGCCCAAGCCGGACGCAGTTATCTGTGCAAATGACGCAATGGCTCTTGCTGCTGCTGATGAGCTGCAAAGGAGCGGATTTTCCGTGCCGGGAGATATAATAGTCACCGGCTTTGACAACATAAACAACGCCCGCCACCACAGCCCGGCTCTCACCACGGTGTCACGCCCTCTGAATGAAGCCGGATATGACGCCTGCAAGGCTGTACTCAGCCGTATCCGTGGTTCGTCTGAGCCTGTGGAGACTGTCCTCAGTGCTGCACCGGTGTTTACCGAGAGCTGCGGCTGCAACAGCCATTCAGACGAGGACGCACGCAGCTTCAGAAAGGATATGTACAATATCATCAACAGCTGCCGGGACGATATATCGTTCCTCAACCACATAACAACAGAGCTCGCCGAGGCTGAGACTGCCGGCGAGGAGCTTGAGATAATCGGCAGATTCGTCAAGGAGCTGCACTGTGAGATGTGCTGCATATGCCTGTGCTCCGAGTGGGACAGTGCATATCCCGGCAGCTGGGCAGGTGCTCAGGACGATTACCAGATCTACGGCTATACACGTACCATGTCCGCTCCGCTGGTGTGGAAAAACGGCGAGATATCGGAGGTCGCTGGCTTCCAGAGCTCGGATATGTACCCTGTGACGCTCACGACCGGCGGCAATGTGAGCTATTTCCTGCCGCTGCACTTCCGTGAGAGATGCCTTGGATACTACATCATCACGAACAGCGATTTTCCGCTGAAGAGTATGCTGTGCCACACCCTTATGATGAACATAAGCAACTCTATCGAGAATATCCGCAAGCTCGTCCGCCTCGAAAGTGCAAACACCGACCTTGAGCGGCTTTATGTCACCGATCAGCTGTGCAATATCTTCAACCGCAACGGCTTTATACGCACGGCTGACAAGATGTTCAAGCAGTGTGCCGACAGGGGAGAGAAGATACTCATATCCTTCATTGATATGGACGGGCTGAAGCTCATAAACGACAGCTACGGGCATAAGGAGGGCGATTTTGCACTCCAGCGGCTTGCGGCGGTCATCAGCGATTGCTGCACGGACGGACGTATCTGTGCAAGGTTCGGCGGCGATGAATTTATAATCTTCGGGGCAAACGCTTCTGAGGACGATATCGAGCCGCTTGAGAGGAGCTTCATGAACAGGATAAACGCTATAAACCAGATAATCCACAAGCCGTATGAGGTCGCTGCGAGCATAGGCACTATCGTTACGGAGATAGACCCGGACGTAAAGCTGTTCACGCTCATCACGAGAGCTGACGAGATAATGTACGAGCAGAAGAAGAAAAAACGCACCTCACGCTATCTTCGCAAGGCATGAGTATCTGAATAAACGATGAAAAAGGGGGACGCTCAGGCGTCCCCTTTTTGCTTTCCGGAGCAGCAGCCGGTCTGCAAAATGTTTCAGTACAGCAAAAGAAAGGCTCTCCTGCCTATTGGAGAGCCTTTCCGGGAGGGTAATATAAGAGGGTTCAGAGAAGGATCAGAGCCATGACTCAGGAAGTGCGTCGATAGCTCCTGCGTCCTTCTTCTGTATGGAAATTGCGTCCAGACCGGTGACACTGTCACCTCTGTTGTATACGTCCGCATTGTCAAGCCCCTGCGGAGTGAGAGGGTATTTGCCGCTGTTTGCAAGATACTGGAGAACTGCTACTGCGTCCGCCATATTTACCTTGCCGTCCTCGTTTGCGTCGCCATAGACCACCGTTCCCGATGTTGTTGTAGTCTCCTCAGGTGCTGTCGTAGCCGCAGCTGTCGTAGCTGCTGTAGTAGTTGTCTCAACAGGTGCAGTCGTTGTGACCGGTGCTGTTGTTACAGGATCAACTGTCTCATCTGACTGTACGAATACCGTGTAGCCTACTGCTCCGGCAGACTGTCCGTTTGTGCCGAGAACTACCGTCTCGCCCTGCTTGTATTCCTTGCTGTAGAGAACGAATGTAACTTCATTGCTCGAAACAGCTGTGAGATCGGTCTTTGTGTAGCCTGAGAGCCACTCCGGTGAAGCTGTTACTCTGTTGTCTACGGCAACATATACTGTAACGTCTGCTCCGGCTGTGAACTGTGCAAGCTCGCTGTCTGCGAACTTTGAATCGCACGCTGTCTCAATGTACTCAGCTCCGGAAACTGCGTCCGGGAGAGCTGTGTATACAACATCTCTGTCGCCGAATACCAGTCCGCCGACTGAAACGCTGTCCCTTATGCTCCATTTAGAGCTGTTTGCGTTGTCCTCAACGTCGAGTGAGAGCACATATTTTCCGCTTGACGGAAGCACCTTGCCGAATACAGTGTAGTTCACTACGGTGCCGGTCATGCCGTTGTTTCCGAGGGTAACGCTCTCGCCTGCCGCAAGCTGCTTCCTGTAAACGACGTATGTCACATCATTGTCTGACTTAGCTGTCTGTCCTGTAGCAGTCCATGAGGAGAGCCATGCCGGGTTTCCGGTATTTCTCTGATCGAGGAGAACATATGCGTACATATCTGCACCTGCTGTGAACTCAGCAAGATCGCCCGAAGCATTCTTTGAATCACACGCTGTCTGTATCGACTCACAGCCTGCAAATTCTGCCGGAAGCTCTGTGTAGGTGAATGTCCTGTCGCCGAATACCTCACCGCCGATACCTACTGACGGCTCGATCTTCCAGTCAATGTAATTATCAGTGTCCTTAACGAGAAGCTGCTTGAAGAGAGCTCCGTCTATCGGGAGTACCTTTACCTCAAGCACCCACTTCTGGTCATTGCTGTCGTTGCACGCCCACTGCACTACATTCGCACCGGAGTCCTTTGAAGCTCCCGTAACGCCGATACAGCTCTCGTCTCCCGTGGACTTTGTGCATATGGTGTATGTGCCGTCGCCGTTGTCAACGAACTTGAACATTCTCGCATCGGAGTTGTCATTGCCCCATATACCGATATTTGTGCCGTTATCAGTCTCGCCGTAGCTAAGATCAAGGCAGTAGGTCTTGCTGCCGCTCTCGTCATAGTAGTAGATGTAGTAGTAGCCGCTGCCTGCGGACTCTACCTGCCAGATATCAGCTGACTCGGTATTGCCCTGCTGTACGTTTGTGCCGTTTGCTGCAACGCCGTCTGCTGCCTCAAGGTAAAGACCGCTGTTGACATTCTTTATCTTGTACTTGTGTGCCTCATCTATAACTGCACCGGGCTTGCCCTTTATGCTTGTTGCACCGAGAACGTTGTAGTCGCACCTCTGCGGGAGGTCGTAGCCTGTTCCGATGAAGAAGCTCGGATGAGGAGGCTGGTTGTATGCAGTCTGCTCAGCTGATACCTGCATACGGTACTGAGCGTCATGCATGAGGGTTGTTATTCTGTAATCTGTATCATAGGGAGTGCAGAAAATACGTACTGACTTGGAATCTGCTGCTCTTACGATAAGCTCCTCTCTCCAGTCGCCGAAGATATCAGCGGAGAGACACGGAGTACCCTTTGTTGTGTTGCAGGTGTAGTAGCCTGTCGTAGTAAGGATAGTGTCGAGCGTTCCCTTTTCGTTCATGCTTGTGATAGTTGCCGGAGAATCGGTATATCCGTCAAGTATCTCTCTTTCGAGGTCGCCGTCCCAGTAGATGAAGAAGTTTATCGCCGGTCTGCGGCATGAGAGGACGTTGCCCTTTGTGTCAACTACAGGCATTGAGTTGTCGGAAAGCTTATTGCCCCAGCACTCAGCACCGGGATTCTGTGCCCATACGTTATCAGCTGCACAGCGTCCGGTATCTCCTGCACCATTCTGATGATAAAGTATCTTCTTCTGGTCTGCATCATAGAGAGTAACTCCGTAGCCGGACTTCTTCTCCTCGTGGCATATCCATACCTCAATACCGGGGTTTGTCGGGTCGAGATCTGCAACATGGAGAGCGTCACCGTGACCCTGACCTGTGGTGTAGAAAAGCTGGCCGTTGTCGTCGATTATAGCAGCACCTGTACAGATCTCCTGCTTTCCGTCGCCGTCGACATCAGCCGGCATACTGTTGTGGTTTCCGTCGCCGTAGCCTGCGGCAGATGAGGAATTTCCGGTATCGAACGCCCACATCTCCACCAGCTTCTTGTTCTCTACCTTATATGCCGTTGCAGTCATTCTTGTGTAGTAGCCTCGTCCGGTGATAACACACGGGTGAACGCCGTCAACATATGCGACCGAGCCCCAGAAGCGGTCACAGCGTCCGCCGTAGGAGTCGCCCCAGTTCTTTACAGTGCCTCTTCCGGGCTTGTAGTCGATAGTGTCGAGTGCAGCACCGGTAGCACCGTCGAAGAGGGTGTAATACTCAGGGCCTGAGAGTACATAGCCGTTTGAGTTACGGTAATCCTTTGAGGAATCACCTATCACATTGCCCTTTCCGTCAACTGTTCCGTCGGCAGTCTTACAGCACATCTCAGCCTTTCCGTCGAGGTCGAAGTCAGCTACAAAAAACTGAGTATAGTGAGCACCCGCACGGATATTTATTCCGAGGTTTATACGCCATACTCTTGTTCCGTCAAGGCGTATGCAGTCGATGTAGACCGGGTCTGTCTTGCCCTTCTGTGAGTTATCCTTTGAGTTCGAGGGATCCCACTTGAGGAACAGCTCGTACTGTCCGTCGCCGTCGATATCGCCGACTGACATATCGTTCGGGGTGTAGCCGGAGCCGGGAGCTGATGTAGGGATATCGAAATAAGCGTTGTTTGAAATGAGTGTGCAGTTCTCAGAGCCTGTGAGCGTGCTGCCGGAGTAGGTGTCTACTCTGTACTTTGAGCTTGAGTTTCCTGCTGTATCGAGGTAGCAGGTCGAGCCTGTGCCCTCGCTGGTATAGATGAGATTTCCGTCACGGTAGAGCTTGAAGGTCGCAGAATCGCTGTCATTTCCGAGCCATCTCCAGCTGACGAGCATTCCGCTGCCGGTATTTATGGCACAGATACCTCTGTCGAGGTATTCCAGAACATTATCGCTCTGCTTGTTGACTATCGCCGAGGCGGTCAGCTGTGAAGCCGGGACGACGCTGAGAGCTGTCGAGGCACACACAGCCGCAGAAGCAGCAGCCGCAGCGAATCTCCTGAATAGTTTACCCATAAGAATTTCCTCCTGTGATTCCCCTTTGGGACAGACTTGATAGATTGACTATCCCATTTTCTTTGAATAATTAATTTTATGTTACGCATTCACAATTTATCTACAAATATATTATACATTATTTTTCGGATTTTTCAATGAACAATACTATCATGTTTAGAAGATTTTTTTGATTTTAAGGTGTAAATATTCAAAATAGTCTTGCAATTTATACTGTTATATGATAGAATAATACATATAGACTTCACTATCCTAAAAACGCACCCGATATTAAACATTCCGGAGATGAGAACAGATGAAAAAGAGAAAGCTTGTCGGCGTCCTGATCACGGACTGCCATGTGGATTTTCAGGAGGAGATACTCCGTGGTATCATCTCGCAGGCATTCAAAAGCCAGTGCGACATAGCTGTGCTCGCACCATTCCACAACTTCTACCTCCACTCCGCTCACCGGGATATGGAAAAAAGCATATTCAGCCTTATCCTCTCAGACAGATTTGACGGCTTTCTCTACGATAAGCTCACCTTCCACGACGACAGCGTGCAGAAATATGTCGATGACCTCCTCGTCCGCTCCGGCAAGCCTGTAATGCTGCTCGACTCCGGCGGCCACAGGAGCTTTGAGTCTACCTCTATAGATGACGGCGAGGCGTTCGAGGCAATAACCGACCACCTTATAAATGTACACGGAATGAGGGATATCCTCTGCCTTACAGGGCCTAAGGGCACATTTGCCGCAGAGGAACGGCTCAAGGGCTACAAAAATTCCATGAAAAAGCACGGACTCAGGTGCGACAAGAGCCATATCCGCTACGGAGACTTCTGGAAGGATTCCGCCCACCAGCTTGCAAGGGATATCATAAACGGCAACGTCAGTATGCCTGAGGCTGTGGTATGCGGAAATGATGTGTCCGCAGAGGAGCTTATAGCCGCACTTTCAAAGGGCGGTATCAGAGTACCGGAGGATATCGCCGTGACGGGCTACGACGCTACGATACACGGTATGTCGTTCGAGCCGCCGCTGACGAGCTATATCCGCCCGAATTTCCAGATGGGTGCGGAGGCATTCAGACGGCTGTACCGCATAATGACCGGCAGGATATGCAACAAGATACCCGACAGGAACGGCGGACTGTGCATAGGCAAAAGCTGCGGCTGCATGGGCGTGCCGAGGCTCAGTGCCAAAATGAGAAGAAGAAACGCCGTCACAAGCAAATTTGAGGGCTATCTGCTCTACGGCGATATGCTTTTTGATGTGACAAACACTGCTGACCTTTCTGAATTTGCCGATACCGTTGACAGGTATACCTTCTTTATACACAAAATGTCCCACGTCGGGCTCTTCATAACGAGGAAATATATTGAATCCCCCGGCGGCAGTTTCGGCAGCAGGCTTACCTTTGAATGCGGCGATGAGGTGAAGATGATACTATCAAAGTCCTCAATAAAGCGGCGGGAATCAGGCACGGAGTATTTCAGCTCAGAAAGCCTTATCCCCGTTTTCAGCGAGGAGCGTCCGTTTCCCTCTGCGTACTATATTTCCCCGCTGCACTACAACAGCAATCTCTTCGGCTATGCCGCAGTATCATTCGGCAAGGAGCCTATGTCGTTCACCTCGCTTTATCTGCAATGGATAAACTATATAAATATCGCCCTTGAGCAGCTTCGGATAAAGACGTTCATGAGCCGCACTATCACCGAGACGAACCACGCTCTGCTCTACGATTCGTACACCGGTCTTCTCAACCGCAGCGGCATGGAGCATGAGCTTGCGGTGCTGCTGTCTGAGGCGGAGGAAAACGTCATGGTGGACTGCCTGAGATTCCACCTCACGGGTATCTCAAAGACCTATTATCAGAGCGGTGAGGAGAAGTGCGACAGAATGATAACAGCCTTTGCCGCAGCTGTACGCTCGTGTCTGTATGATGACGAGGTATGCGGCAGGTGGTCGAACAATTCCATAGGCGTGATAACGCTTCGTCAGGGCAGGGCAGAAGCCATTTATCCGGAGCTTTGCGAGCGTATACGGGAAAGCGGTGCTGACGGGGACAGCTGCAATATAGACTTCACCCTCGGCTCCTGCGTTATAGAGGAGGCAGGCGGCAGCTCCGGGAAAAACGGCAGTGCGATGAGCCTTTCCGCTGCAATGCACAGAGCGGTAGTTGACCGTATGTTCACATACACCCTGTCGGAGCAGAACGAGAACCCGCAGTTCAGCAAGCTGTGTATGCTCCGCAGCAGGATAATGAAAAATCCCGAAAAGCCGTGGAATATCAGCGAAATTGCGGAAAATCTGTATCTCAGCAAGAGCTACCTGCAAAAGATATACAAGACCTATTTCGGAAAGAGCATAATCGAGGAAATGATACAGTTCCGCATTGATAAGGCAAAGGAGCTTCTTGCGAATACGGATATGACGGTGACGGAGATATCAAAGGAATGCGGCTATTCGTCGTACAACTACTTCGTGCGGCAGTTCAAATCGTCGGAGGGCGTCTCACCCTCGGAATACCGGGCTGGCTGTCCGGAAAAGGGCAGCGGAGGTGAGGAGCAGTGAGCGGTGATATGCAGCTGATACGGGTCAGTGCAGACTCGCCGCCGGAGATGTTTGACAAGCTCTCGCAGCTTTGCAGGCAATGTCTCGGAAGTGAGGGCTGGTCTGCGGAGAGCTTCCGCTCGGAATGCGAAAAGCCCGGCGGAACAGTCCTGTGCATTGTGGACGGAGACAATATCGCAGCAGTCATTGCCGGCAGTGCTTCATATGATACAGCCGATATTTACTGCGTAGCCTGTGCTCCTGAATACCGGCGGAGAGGGCTTGCAATGCAGCTTATGGACGGATTTGAACAGCTCCTGCCGCCGGATACGGAGTGCATACTGCTTGAGGTCAGGGTACACAACGCCCCCGCTCAGGAGCTGTATGTCCGCTGCGGCTTTGAAAGGATATCCGTCAGAAAGCGCTTCTACTCCGACCCGGTCGAGGACGCATACCTGATGAGAAAGGAAATAGTAAAGTAACCATGCTTGTACTTGGAATAGAAAGCTCCTGCGACGAGACTGCCGCAAGCGTTGTAAAGGACTGCCGGACGATCTGTTCATCGGTGATCTCAACGCAGATAGAGGAGCATAAGAAATACGGCGGAGTTGTGCCGGAAATAGCCTCACGCCGCCACTGTGAGAACATACTCGGAGTTGTGAGAAAGGCACTTGACGACGCAGCTGTGAGCTTAGCCGACCTTGACGCAGTAGCCGTGACCTGCGCACCCGGACTGATAGGTGCACTGCTTGTCGGGGTGAGCTTCGCAAAGGCACTTGCCCTCAGCAGCGGCAAGCCCCTCGTCCCGGTACACCACATCGCCGGGCATATCGCTTCAAACTACATCACACACCCTGAGCTTGAGCCGCCGTACCTGTGCATTGTCGCAAGCGGAGGTCACAGCCATATCATTGAGGTGCTGTCTTATACGAAATTCCGCATCGTCGGGCGTACCCGTGACGATGCGGCAGGGGAGTGCTTTGATAAGTGTGCAAGGGCTATGGGCTTTCCCTACCCCGGCGGCGTTCACGTTGACAATGCCGCTCAGTCCGGCGACCCGACAGCATTCAGGCTGCCCCGTCCCGTCGTTGCCGGGAGCGAGTTCGACTTCTCATTTTCCGGGCTGAAAACAAATGTCATCAATCTCATACATAATTCAGAGCAGAAGGGCATTGTGCTGAACAAAAATGACCTTTCCGCCTCGATACAGCACACAATTGCAGAGATACTGACCGAAAAAACAATAAGTGCGGCACAGGCTCTCGGATATGAAAAAATCGCACTTGCAGGCGGTGTTTCGGCAAATTCCGGGGTACGCAGTACGCTGTCAGAGGCGTGCAGGAGGCATGGCTTTGAGTTTTTCATGCCGGATAAGAGCCTGTGCGGTGACAACGGCGCTATGATAGCGTGTCAGGGCAGCTACAATTTCCTCGCCGGGATAACTGCGGACGAAACGCTCAATGCCGCCGCTACCCTGCCGATAGACAGCATTTAGCGAGGTGATAAAATGAGTACAGGCTGTGAGAGCTGTGCAAATTATGTTTATGACGACGAGCTGGAATGCTACGTCTGTCTTGTCGATCTTGACGAGGACGAGATGTACCGGTTTCTGAGCGGCACGAACTACAGCTGCCCGTATTTCCGGCTCGACGATGAATACGGCGTGGTCAGACATCAGAATTAACAGAAAGAGCATTATCCGCCCTTCAGCTCCGGCAGCAGGGCGGAGTTTTTTTCGTCCAGAAGCTGAGAAAGTACGTAAACTATGCCGCACTCCGGAGCTGTACCGTGCCGCTGTGCCTGCCGCACCTGCCCCTCAAGCACCTCCGGGTCAGTGTCATAAAGCAGTCCGCTGTCACCGCTGACGGCAATACATGACGGCGATACCCTCCATTTTTTCAGCATATCCGCAAGCACCTCCGCGCCGTCCGGGCAGTCGTCCAGTATGATAAGCTCCGTGAAGCCCGTGAATATCTCCCTGCCGATAAGCTCCTCCGCCGCAGAGACTGCTGCCTCCGGGGAATCTGCCTGTGCCGTGACGATATCCTCTCCGGCAAAAAAGCTCATCACATAGGTATTCCCGTCCACAGCTGCCGCCCGGAGATACGCCTTGTCATGCACAAGCCCGTCAGAGCTGCACCCGGTCAGGGGGAGAAGCAGAATTATTGAAAATAACAGCTTTTTCATGTATTCCTCCTTTTTTGTGCTCCATTATCACAGCTGATCAGAGCAGCCGCCTGCACGCTCACCGAAAATACCGCCGAAACCGAGAATACTATCATAAAAAGCGGATCTATCCTCTGCGACGGGAGCGGCTGAGTCAGGTGGGCTGCCATTATCACCGGGAACTCCGCTATCTCCATTATCCCCCCGGCTGCAAGTACAGCTGATATCACCGCAGCAGCAGTCAGAACGAGCCTTGCCGCAAAGCACCCGGAAAGAAGCCGTATCTGCCGCTTCGGGGTACTCCCCGCACCCTCGGACAGCACTGCCGCCGCAGCTGCACCAGACCCGGAAAACGCACCGTACAGCAGCTCCCGAAAAAAGCTGTGCGGCGAATGTACAGCCGGGATACCCGTCCCGTGCATTATGCTGACCGCCGCCGCCGATACGGAAAACAGTACCACGCACACCGCACCGAGAGCTCCGGCTATGACAGCAGAGCGTGCAAGCGGCTTTATCCCCGAAGAAGCTGCATATCCCCCGGTAAGGCATACCGACAGAGCAATGATGACCCGCCCGGCTATTGAGCCTGAGTGCGGTATCGAAACAGCCTCAGCCGTCTGCATGGTCAGTATCAGCACAGCGGTCATGTGCAGCACCGGCAGCAGAGTGAGCAGTGCCGTCAGCCTCACTCCACGGCTTCTGAGTGTAACCAATACCGCCGCCGCCGCAAGCTGCACAGCTCCCCCGGCAGCAAGTGCAGCGATAGTCAGCAGAGATATCCCTCCACGCAGGCAGAATATCGAAAAGCCGTCAGCGACAAGGAGCATTGCCGCAAGCTGATACCCGCTTATTTCCGGCTTTTTTGTCATCTCAGTCCTCATGGTATTCCTCAACTGTGAACCCCCTGTGCAGAAGCCTTCTCATTCCGACCCGTACTATGGTATCGCCCATGCCGGACAGTCTGAACGGCGAAAGCGGTGCGGTCAGCGGAAAGCCATAAGTCTCCTCTGAGCAGATGTTGACAAGGACTATGCACGCAAGCACACTTATCCCGAAAAGCCCGGCGATACCGCCTGAGATCAGGAATGCGAGCCGCAGGACTGTCACCTCGCTGTCAAGCTCCGGGACAACAAGTCCGCCAAGCACCGACAGGGCTGAAACCGTGAGCAGCGGAGTGCTCACCAGCCCGGACTGCACCGCTGCGTCACCGATTATAAGTCCACTGATTATGCTCACCGCTCCCCCGGCAGGCTTAGGCATCCTGACCCCGGCTTCTCTGAGGGCTTCATACATCAGCAGTGCAATGAGCGATTCCGTCATTACCGACAGCGGTGCATTCTTCTCAGCCTCTACCAGAAGCATGAACAGCGTGCTGTTGAGAAGCTCCTTGTGATACATGACTATTGCCGCATATACCGCCGGAAGAAGGACTGCAACAAGGAACATTCCATACCGCATAGTGCGTATCAGTGCGGCATAGACCGGCTTGAACGCATAATCGTCAAGGCTCTGGAAGCTCTCGCACAGCAGCTTCGGAACAGTAACAGCAAAGGGTACCCCGTCTATCAGAAGTGCAGCCCTGCCCTCTGTCAGCCGGGAGCAGAGAACGTCAGGTCTTTCGGTAGTACCGGTAGAGGAGAACAGCCCGAAGCTTTTCTTTTCCAGAAACGGGCGGATATACCCGGTCGAGAGTATGCTTTCGGCTTCAAGCTCATCAAGAGAGCTGCGGATACCGTCGATAAGCTCCTGCGGCACCCTGTCCTTCATGTAGCAAAGGCAGATATCCGTATTCGAGCGTTCGCCCTTTGTGAAAAGCTCCATCACAAGCTCCGGGGATTTCAGCCTGCGGCGGAGCATGGACATATTCGTGCGGACTGTCTCCGTGAACCCCTCGTGGCTGCCCATGATATTGCCCTCGCCGGACGGCTCCTGTATACCCCTTGACTGAGCACCCTGTACCCCGAAGCCGAGAGCAGTATCGCTCCCGTCAGCCATAAGCACGGCAAATCCGGAATACAGCAGCCGCAAAAGGGTATCATAGTCCGATATCACCGGTCTGTCGGTGGAGAGCAGAAGCTCACGCCGGATATAGCCAAAAAGCTCCCGTGGACTTCCCTGCGGCGGTAGTCCCGTTACCGGCATGAGGACAAGCTCCGCAAGAGTCTGTGCCGAGGTCATGCCCTCGCAGCAGAGAAGGGCACAGCTTATGCCGCCTGTGGAAAATTCATTTATCAGTATATCGGACGAGCCTCCGGTCATTTTCTTTACCGCTTCGATAGAGCTTTTCAGCCCAGGCAGCAGACTGTCCATACCGCACCTCCGTTTTTTCTTATTTTTATCTTAGCTCAGTATTGCCGGATATCCGTGGATTATTCAGCTGTAAGCCTGTTCGCCGGTCACAGCTCAGAACAATCCTCTTACGTCCTCAAAGCTCAGTGCCGGGTGCAGGGCAAGGTTTATCCCGAACGCAAGAAGCTGCGACGCCCTCTCCGTAAGCCTGTCGATATCCCTCGGAGTAACTATCATATCCGCCCCCTCTGAGCTTACGCTCTGCCCGGTGAAGCTGCGTACTATCGTTCTCAGGTCTGCAACCGTCGGAACTCCTGCCGCTATGACAGGCACGCCGAGGGTACGCTCCGAAAGCTCCCGGCGTGAGTTCGCAACTCCGCTGCCGGGCGATATACCGGAATCCGAGAGCTGTATCACAGTCCCTAAGCGGCTTATATCCGAGCAGGCAAGCGCGTCCACAGCAATCACTGCCGCCGGTCTGAGCTCTCCGCAAACAGTCCTCAGCAGCTCCGCAGTCTCAATACCGGTCTGTCCGAGCACGCCTGCCGCAAGCACCGATACTCTTCGGAGCGAGCGGAATATCTCCATGTCCTCACCGGCAAGCTCGCTCTGCAAATGCCGTGTCGCAAGCACCCGTGCGGCAGTCTGCGGCCCTACTGCGTCCGGGGTTATGTCGCTGTTGCCTATCCCGGCGACGAGGATATCCCCCTCCGGCACAAGCTGCCCCAGCTCTCCGGCAAGCTCCTGTGCCATATCGCTGTATTCAGGCGAAAAACGGCTCAGCTCCCCGCCCTCAAGCGTGATATATCTCCCCTTTCCCTTGCCGAGCGTCTCCATGCAGCTGTCGTCCGCAATATCTATCTCCGTTATGCGGAAAGCCTCTCCACGGCGGCTCATCGTCACGCCCTCCGGCAGCTCATATCCCTCGTCCTCCGGAAAGCATTCGAGTGCCAGGTCAGTCCTTATCCCGTTGCTGTTCATATTTCCTCCTTGTGCATTTTGCTCTATTTCAACCTCAAAATTCCGGCAGATTACTTTTAAATTGCCTATTGCAAAATCCTGCGGAAAATGGTATAATTATGATTGTCTCAGTAGGGAGCTGTGCGTTGCAGCTTCCGGCACAGCGTCACTGTGCTTATTATTATCTGCAAAATATCGCCGGGTATTCAGAATATCAGGCGTGACCCGCAGTATTCAGGAGGTGCAAGAAAATGCCGAATATCAAATCCGCAAAGAAGAGAGTCAAGGTCAATGCTACCAAGGCTGCTGCAAACAAGGCAAGAAGATCAGAGCTCAAGACTGTTCTCAAGAAGGCTAATGCAGCTGTTGAAAATGGTGCTTCTGACAAGGAGCAGGCTATCAGAGCTGCTATAAAGAGAGTTGACCAGGCTTGCTCAAAGGGTCTTATGCACAAGAATAAGGCTGCAAGAAAGAAGTCTCAGCTCGCTAAGAAGCTCAATGCTGCTGACTGATGATCTGATGATCTTTTATCTCCTGCGGAACTCACGACACCGCAGGAGATTTATTTTTTTGAAATTTTTCTTTTCTTTAAGATTATTTTAAGGAAGGCTGGATATAATGTAAGAGGATTAAGAAATCCCCCAATTCCCCTTCTATATTTATTTCATTTTTCTTAGCTATGCTGAATAAGCATAGCTTTTTGCTTTTTTGGTGCAGGAAATACCAGCCATGAAAAAACCGGGAGAACTTCACTTCTCCCGGCTTTGCTATTACTTATTCTCCAGCGTTCCGTGCGAAAGGGATTTCAGATAGGCGTTGATAAAGCCATCTATATCGCCGTCCATGACCGCCTGTATATTGCCGTTCTCGAACGAGGTGCGATGATCCTTTACAAGAGTATACGGCATGAAAACATACGAGCGTATCTGCGAGCCCCACGCTATCTCACGCTGTATCCCCTTGATATCCTCTATCTTTTCCAGGTTCTCCCTCTCCTTTATCTCAACGAGCTTCGAGCGGAGCATCTTCATTGCATAATCCTTGTTCTGATACTGGCTTCTCTGCGTCTGACACGATACAACGATACCGGTCGGCTTATGGATAAGGCGTACCGCAGAGCTTGTCTTGTTGACCTTCTGTCCGCCTGCACCGCTTGCACGGTATACCTCCATTTCGATATCCTCCGGACGGATATCCACCTCGATAGAATCATCTATCTCCGGCATTACCTCTATCGCCGCAAAGGACGTATGCCGCCTGCCGGAAGCATCGAACGGAGAAACTCTGACGAGCCTGTGAACACCGGATTCCGACTTCATATAGCCGTATGCGTTGTCGCCCTGAATGAGTATCGAAGCAGATTTAAGCCCGGCATCATCGCCGTCAAGATAGTCGAGCAGCTCGACCTTGTAATCATGTCTCTCAGCCCAGCGGTTGTACATACGATACAGCATTTCAGCCCAGTCCTGTGCCTCAGTACCGCCCGCACCTGCGTGGAACGTGAGGATAGCATTCGAGCCGTCATACTCGCCGTTCATGAGTGTGGAGAGCTTCTCCTCCTCAAGCTTTGTCTTGAACGCCTCTGCCTCACTGGTTATCTCATCTATCGAGCTTTCATCGTCCTCCTCGATAGACAGCTCTATAAGGGTGATTATGTCCTCAAGGCTGCTGCTGAGCTTATTAAAGCCGTCGATCTTCTTTTCAAGGCTCTTTGTCTCCTGGAGCACCTTCTGCGAATTTTCGAGGTCGTCCCAGAAGCCGTCCCTGGCAGTCTCCTCGTTGAGCTGAGCGATACGCTCCTTTGCTCCCTTTATATTCAGCACGTCCGCAAGCTCATCTATCTCCTTGCGGTAGCCGGTCATTTCAACTCTGAGTTCATCGAGTATTATCATGTTATTATTTCCTTTCTGTAAGCTGTGTTTTTCCTCATGTCACAGCATTGTCAGATACCCATTATATCATTCCTTTCAAGCTATAGCAAACGGCAAAATCTTTTGGCGTTTGCTATTTGCCGATCCGCACGGAGCAAGCTTTAGTGTGCGTATGTGCGAGGCAACTATTATATACATCATTATTATAGCACATTATTTTGAATAAATCAACACACATGAGGAAGAATTTTCACAAAAAACCGCTCAGATATCCGGGCGGTACGCCTCCTCACCAGCCTCTTCATAATATTCCTCCATCTGCTTCTCGATATAAGCGTCCCACACAGCCTGCTCCGCCTCCTGATACCGGTAATCCGACCAGAAAAGCGAATATTCCTGAGAATAATCCCCCTTTGCCGCTTCGGGTACTCTGTCAAGGCAGTAAAACGTGCCGTCAGCCATTTCAAGGAGCATTGCCTGCGAGAACCTGTGCTCACTGTCATCATAGCAGCTCACAAGCCGCTTTCCCGGCGATACAAGCTCAACCACGGCTTCTATGTAATAATCCTCCGTGATATGGCGGTAAAGCTCATCATCAGCACCAGTCCTTTTCAGCTTAACGCTCCAGTAATGGTCGCTCCAGTTGTAGTTCTCGTCGTGGTCGCTGTATACAAACGATACACGGTGGCTGTCGTAGTCGATAAGGACTGACGGGAACACCACATCTTCCATATCGTATATGCCGCCCCAGCTGCGGTGAGATTCGCTGAGGGAATGTATCTCATCAGCCTGACGGATAAGCCTTTTCCCCCGGAATGTACCCGGCATAGCCAGTAAACTGCCCCAGCTGGAAATTATGCCGATAGCGAGGAATATTATTGTACCTGCCCCTATTATCACGCCCGCCTTTTTCGGCGTCATATCAGCCGAGCCATGCTTTTTTATGCTGCTTTTCAGGTACAGATACAGGACGTTGGAAAGCAGAAAAAAGCCCACAAAGGCAAGGAACACCGGGCTTGTGAGCACATCTCCGACGAATATTACCACACCCATAGCAAGCACGATACCGAATAATTCATCAAATAATTCGCTGCCTGAATTTACCGGGCCGCCCAAGCCCCAGAACAGGATCAGCCCCAGCCCTGTAAGGATAAAAACAAAGATAACAATGGTGACAGTACGGATAAACTTCAGCCACGCCGGTATTTCTGTCATGATCTTCCTCACCTCCGATCCAGCTTTGATTCAATTATATAGCATTATCGTGATATTGTCAAGGACAGCACCCCTTCAAAAATTGATTTGCACGCCGATTTTGCTGTTTCTCTTGACTACACGGATAAAAATGTGCTATTATAGTTTTATCAAACTATAAAGGAAGATATTATGCTTGCAAGCCTGACAAATATAAATAAATATTACAACGGCGTCCAGGTGCTGAAAAACGTCTGTCTGACCATTGAGGACAACGACCGGATAGGTCTTGTCGGCAACAACGGCTGCGGAAAATCTACCCTGCTGAAGATCCTCACAGGTGTCATCGAGCCTGACCGCCTTACCGGACAGGAGGGCAGAGACGGCGTTGTTTCCCTCTCCTCAAAGACCACTATCGGCTACCTCGAACAAATGGGGGGGCTTGACTCCGAAAAGACTGTCATGGAGGAAATGAACAGCGTCTTTGCTCCGCTCCACAACGCAATCGGACGGCTGCGTGAGATAGAGCTTGAAATAGAGCTCGGCGATACAAGTGCAGCTGATGAGTACCAGCAGCTCTCCTCATGGGTCGAAGCCAACGACGGCTACAATACCGACGTTAAGATACGCACTGTCCTCAGCGGCATGGGCTTTTCCGGTGACGAGCTTTACCGCACGGTCTCCGGGTTCAGCGGCGGCGAAAAGACCCGTCTGTGTATCTCTAAGCTGCTCCTCGAAGAGCCGAATCTGCTCATACTCGACGAGCCGACGAACCACCTTGACTTCCGGACAGTAATGTGGCTTGAGGATTACCTCCGCAGCTACCGGGGAGCCGTCCTCATCGTATCACACGACAGATACTTCCTCGACCGGCTCTGTACATCAATATGCGAGATAGAGCGTGGCACTCTCCGCCGGTACAGGGGAAGCTATACCGACTTCGTCCGCCAGAGAGAGGAAAACGATATCCGGCAGGAAAAGGAATACGAGCAGCAGCAGAAGCAGATAGCGAAAATGGAGGAGTACGTAGCAAAAAATCTCGTCCGTGCTTCAACTACGAAAATGGCTCAGAGCCGCAGAAAGCAGCTTGAAAAGATAGAGCGTATCGAAAGACCGGTACACGACACAAGGGCTTCAAAAATACATTTCACCTATGCTGTCGAGCCGCCGGAGGAGGTGCTCAAGGTAAAGAATATCGACCTGTCCGTAGGCAGCGGAGTGCAGCATAAGACCCTCATGGACGGGCTGAGCTTTGAGGTACGCCGGGGCGAAAAGGTCGGCATTATCGGCGACAACGGTATCGGAAAGTCCACGCTGCTGAAAATAATCCAGGAAAAGCTGCCGCATAAGGGCGTTGTCCGCTGGAACAGCAATATCAGGATATCGTATTTCGACCAGGAAAGTGCCGGGCTCAACAGAGAGCTTACTGTCATGGAGGAGCTTCACAGCCGGTATCCGTCACTTTCTGACCTCGAAGTCCGCAGCCTTCTCGCACAGGTACGGATAACAGGCGAAAATGTGTTCAAGGAGGTCGGTGTCATCAGCGGCGGCGAAAGGGCGAAGCTATGCTTTGCGATAATGATGCAGGAGCACGGAAATGTCCTCATCATGGACGAGCCTACGAACCACCTCGACCTCATGTCAAAGGAGGCGATAGAGGAGGCTTTGGCGGAGTACACCGGTACTGTGATATTCGTCTCGCACGACAGATATCTGCTGTCACGTATCGCTGACAGGCTCATTGAGCTTACCCCGGACGGAATGCGTGAGCACCCATACGGCTTCGGGAAATATATGGACGTGCTGCGTGAGGAGCAGTCTCAGCAGCGGCACGCAGCGGAGCTTGAAAAGCAGCAGAGGGCTGCGGCTGCGGCTAAGGAAAAGTCCGAAAAGGTCTACCGCACCAAGCAGCAGAGAAGTGCCGACGCAGCCCGCCGGAATGAGCTGAAACGCCTTGAAAATGAGTCGGACGACCTGCAAAGGCAGCTCGATATCCTCGCTGAGGAGATAACCCACGAGGAGGTATTCTCCAACTATGAGCTGATGAACGAGAAATGTCAGAGAATGGAGCAGCTCCGCAGTCTCATTGACCAGTGCCTTGAGAAAATGATCGAGCTGGATACTGAGTGATAAATGATACCCTTTCTCTGTATTCTTTTCTATGTATACTGTTCGGGGGCAGTCTTTCTGATGAAAGGCTGCCCCCGTTAATACATATGGATCTCCTGAGCCTGAGCCGGCTGAAAGCGGAGCTTATCAGTACTGATTACCGAAAAGAAGGCGGAGGAGGGAGAGGACTTTATCGCTGATTGAGTCCGAATAGATAATATCGGCAGCTTTATCGGGACGGTTGGTGATGATATTGTCTGCACCGAGGGTCATCATCTGGCGGATATACGCCGGTCGGTCAACAGTCCAGACGAATACCTTTTTGCCGTTCTGGTGAGCGTTGTTTATCACGGACTGGTTGACGAAAAGATAATTCATGCTCAGTGCGTCGATGTATTTCAGCTGGGAGAATATTGCGATAGCACCGGTATTTGTGATAAGCCCGGTCTTTATATCGCTGTTGAGCGACTTCACACGCCGCAGTGCCGGGTATGAGAATGATGTGACGTAGCACGAATCCGTGATGTCGTACTCCTCTATCAGAGCGACCGTCTTATCAGTCGTCAGTGTCGTGTCGCCGATGTCCTTTATCTCGATATTCAGCAATATATCGTCTCCGACAAGCTCCAAAACATCCGAGAGAAGCATTATCTTAGCGTCCGCAAAGGTCGTGCCGTCGCCGAACCAGCTGCCGGCGGAGAGCTTTTGCAGCTCATCATAGGTGTAGCTGCCAAGCCTGCCCGTGCCGTCGGTAGTCCGGTCAAGCTTTTCATCATGGAATACCACAAGCTGTTCATCAGCCGTGAGCTGAACGTCAAGCTCGATATAGTCCGCACCGCTGCTGAGAGCCGCTTCAAAGGCATATGCGGTATTTTCCGGTGCGGCGTTGGAGAAGCCCCTGTGTGCGGTTATCTGGGTCGGAGTTATCATAATGGAGCTGAGGCTGGTGTTGCCCTTGTACAATGCCTTGATGTAGGAGAGGTTGAGCAGCACCGCCGCCGCAAGTACAGACGTTATCAGGACAGCCTTTACCGGCTTTTTCATGCGGCTGCCCTCCCTGTCGGGAAGTGTCAGCTTTTCCTCAGCGGGTACTGACGCATAGAAGCTGCCGGTCAGCCAGCACATGATTGTCGGTGCGGAGAGAAATGAAGCGACCACGGTGAATATCTGCCACGCATAGCGCATGACCTTGAGAGATGCCCTGAACGCTCTGCCCGGACTTGAAAAGCCCTTTATGCACAGCACCACGATAAAGCTGACGGCAAACGTTATGACCGCAGCAGCCGCACTCATGAACAAAAGCCACAGGAGCAGATAAAGCCCGGTTTTCAGCTTATTTCCGCCGATAAGCTTCTTGCTCTGAGCCGAGCAGTCCCGGAATCTCCGCTCCGTCAGCACAAGATAGTGCAGCGAATAGCAGCGGCTGACTATCATCGTCACGAAAAGTATTTGCAGCAGGAAATACACTATTACAAGCGAGACTGTACTGAGCGAGCGAAAGACAGTCCGCAGCATGGGCATGAGGGGAGCTGTGAAAACACCGGCGGACAGGGTGAACTGGGCGAGGGGCATATACAGCATGAACAGCAGGAAGCTGAAGATACCGCTGCCCCGTAGGGCTTTTTTCAGCGTCCGGAAGCCTGTCCGGAGCATTCCGCCGAGGTGGAGCCTTTCCTTATTCATCGCACACGCAAAGCACCCGGCGAGAGCGGTCAGCTCAACGAACGAGAACACGCCGATAACGAGCAGCAGGAGCAGCAAAGCGGCGATAGTTCCGGGACTTGCAAGGTAGGAAAGGATATGCTCATCGGAGAGGTATTTTATCCCCGCCGCCTTCATCGTCAGCTGTATGAGGAGCATGACCGCAGGAGCACCGACCGCAAGCAGGAGCAGTCTCATCATCAGCTCGAACAGGAAAACGTGCGGCATTGCCTTTACGAATGCCCCTGCCGATTTAAAAAAATTCTTCATGTGGGAAAAAGTGACCTTTCGTTAGCTTTACGTCAGCCGGCTGTATTGTCATTGTCCTCCGGGAGAAGAGCAAGCAGCTCCGGAAAGAGCGACAGGCTCCGCCGGAGAATGCCGTTCATAGAGGCAAGGGCTATGCCGTAGTTGGTGAACGGAACGCCCTGAGACTGTGCCCGGCGGCAGCGGCTCATCACCTCACGCTCATTGAGCATACAGCCGCCGCAGTGTATCACAAGCGATATCCCGTCAAGGCTCTCCGGGAAGTCTCTGCCGGAGGAAAGCTCGATATTCAGGCGTTTACCGGTAGTCTTAGCAAGAAGTGCCGGGAGCTTTACGCTGCCTATATCGCCGCATTGCCTGTGGTGGGTGCAGCCCTCGGATATAAGGACTGTATCGCCGTCCGAGAGAGTATTTATCGCCGCTGCACCACGTACAGCCGGTTCGAGGAAGCCCTTGTACCTTGCCATGAGGATAGAGAATGATGTCAGCGGTACGTCCTCCGGGACGATACGGCTCACCATTCTGAACGCCTGACTGTCGGTTATGACCATTGCCGGAGGTGCTGAAAGGCGGCTCAGGGACTGTTCAAGCTGAAGCTCCCTGGTAACTACCGCAATTGCATCGGAATCGAGGATATCCCGCAGGGTCTGCTGCTGGGGGAGTATCATTCTGCCCTTTGGTGCGGAGGAATCTATCGGCGTAACGAGCACGGCGACCTCGCCGGGTGACAGAATATCGCCTATGATACGCCGTTTGTTCCCGGTATCCTTAGCCATAGCCGCAAGCCGCTCCTTCAGCTGATGAATGCTGCCGCTGTCGCTGACGGATACTTTAAGCTCGCCGGTATCCAGCTCCGGTGCAAGGTCTGCACGGCTGCGGACGGTGATATAGGGTATGCCCTTCTGCACGAAAAGCTCTTTAAGCTCGGTGTCGCACCCGGCTATATCCTCGTCAGCAGGTATCACGAGTACGGCGATATCGGTATTTGCAAGTATCTGTAGGGTCTTCTTTACTCTCAGCTCACCGAGGCTTCCTGTATCGTCAAAGCCGGGAGTGTCGATCATCTCGACCGGGCCGAGCGGCAAAAGCTCCATAGCCTTCCGCACGGGGTCGGTGGTAGTGCCCAGAACGTCGGAGACTACCGAAAGCTCCTGACCTGTTACGGCGTTGACAAGGCTTGATTTTCCGGCATTTCTTCTGCCGAAGAAGCCGATGTGTACCCTCTCGCCGGAGGGAGTATCGTTCAGTGACATGGCTGTGCTCCTTTTATGATATACAGACAGCTCTGCTGCCCTAATTATTCTGCCCCTTCACGGCACTTTTCAGCAGCTTTTTCAGTCCGTCCCTGAGGGCATTCTGCTGCTTTTCGGGCATTGACCGGACAGCCCTGAGCATGACGGAGTACGAGCTGAACCGTCCCCGCTGTATCTCCCTCAGCGTAGCCTTTTCCGGAGCCTCAAGCACTCCGAATATCGCCTCGGTGAAGCTTTT
Organism: Ruminococcus sp.; assembly: GCA_017475555.1. GTDB lineage: Bacteria > Bacillota > Clostridia > Oscillospirales > Ruminococcaceae > Ruminococcus. Next base: position 17,536 of record JAFVFL010000018.1, on the reverse strand, counting down.
CCGGTCGTCGTCGTCAAACTCCTCAAGCAGTCCGGATATCGCTTTGTTCACCAGTGCTCCGGACTTTGATATGCTCTCAGCCTCGACAAAATGCGTCCCCATAAGCTCCCAGCTGTAGATAAAATGCTGCCTTATGCCGGAGGACGTACTCTTCACGATAGTGTGCTCCGCCTCGCTCCCGGAAAGCAGCATACCGACCACAGACGATTCCGGGATAAAGCTCCTTATCCTCGGCGTAATGGCTCTGATCTCAGGTGCAGCGGTCAGCTCCTCATGAAAGCCGGGAGCGTCAAATGCCCACACGCCGCATATCCTCTGACGTATCATCGGGTCGCAGAATGCAGCCGCATAGACCGCAAGATTTCCGCCCTTTGAGTGACCGCCGAGCCGCAGCCCCTTCGTACCGCCTGCAAAAAGTGTGTTGACATAGCTCTCCGCACACTGCTGACCGCCGGTATGCTCCTTATAGCTGAGGGTGAAGTCCTCCTTCCAGCCTGCAACCGTACCGTCAGTCCCACGGAACGCCGCAAACAGGCAGCCGTCCCCGGTATCTGCTGTGACGGCTGCGAATTGCAGATCCTTTGACGGGCGTATGATATCCGCATATCCGCTCACAGGCATATCCCGGAACCTTGCCGTCCGGGACATACGCCGCAGCAGCTCTGCGTCCTCCTCAAAGGTCATGAAGCGTATCTCCTCCGGGACGTCCTCCTCACGGAATCTCTCCGCTATCTCACCTATCGTCAGCCTTTCGTTCATACCGCCCGTGAAAACGCTCTGCATGGGCAGGTAGCTGAACTCCGAAAGCACAAGTGCATCAAGGTCGCAGAACGGCGAAGCGGAAATGCTGAGGTCGCCCCGCCAGCTGAGGTAATCAAAAATATCCGCCATTACAGCTCACCTGTCCTCTTCCCCGGCGTCTATCGGTACAGTATTCTTTTTGAGCCATTCCGTCCAGTCAACGTAATATTTCGCAAGAACGTGTATCCCGTCGAATGTCTCGTCCTCAGTGAGATTTCCCGTACCATCGTCAAACAGCGGATTTACGTCAAGATAGAATGTCCTTTTATTGTCCGCAAGCCGTTCGATACTGTCATTGAGTGCGTTTATGCGGCTGTTGTTTATGATATCATTCTCAGCAGACGCAGCTATCCTCAGATTTGCAAGGAGGTATATCACAGCGTCGGGCTGGTGGGTCTTTACACGCTCAACGACCGCTCTGTAGCGCGTCTTTGTGTACTCAAGGTCATTTCCGGCTTCATTAACGCCGAGCATGATGTACACCTTGCCAAACGTTCCGCCGGTTATGACATCATCGAAGGTATAGCCGTTTATCGGCTCATCGTCAATATTGTCCGAGGACAGTCCGACGCTGCAAAAGAACGCTGCGTCCTGTATCACGCCGTACTCCATGATACCGACCATACGTGAATCGCCGATGAAAAGTGCGTCGCTGAAGTAGCCGTCGGGTGCGTTCACATAGCCGTCATACGGCTCAGGAGCTGTCTCAGCCTCTGTAACAGGCTCCTGTGCAGGCTCAGCAGCCGGGTCAGGCTCACTCTGAGTACCGTCAGAGCTGTCTGCGGTATCCTCAGGAGCCTCGTCCTGCGGGGTATTTTCCTCAGCACTGTCAGCCGTTTCCGGTTCAGCCTCGGAGACAGTCTCGGCAGGCTTGCTTTTCTGGGCACTTGTTTTCCAGATATGTGCGAAAATGAACGGACTGCAAATAAAGCAGGTCACAACGAGCATGAGGGTATATGCTGATCTTTTAAGCTTGCTCATTTATTATATAATGCTCCTTTTTATTGGAAATCAGAACCTGAAATACATGAACGGGTCGTCAAGTCCCTTCACCATGCAGTATACCGCCATCCAGAACACTGCGAGCAGGGCGATGTCCACCACGACAGTCCCCTTGAATCTCTTGTACAGCTTCTCCGGCAGCGGTGTGGACAGAAGTCCGGCTGCGATGAAGTATTTCCAGTACACTCCCCAGTGCTTCGCCACGTCGTTCGGGTTGACGTTGCCGCTGTGAGGTATGAGCGGTATCAGCCGGACGAGGTATACTCCGATCTGTTTAAGGTCAGTGACAGCGAACAGCAGCCACGTAACAGGTATCACAAGGATAATATAAAGATGTCCCACGGACGGGTGTTTATTCAGAAAATCGCCGATATAGAAGCGTTCAAGCAGGATAAATCCGAGCAGCACAAGTCCCCACAGCACGAAATTCCAGCTTGCCCCGTGCCATATGCCGGTGAAAAGCCATACAACGAAAAGATTCCGGATCGTTTTGCGTGTGCCGCCCCGGTTTCCGCCGAGGGGGATATAGATATACTCTTTAAACCACGTTCCGAGGGTGATGTGCCAGCGTCTCCAGAACTCCCCGACTGTCAGGGACATATACGGGTGGCGGAAATTCTCAGGGATACTGAAGCCCATTATCCGCCCAAGCCCTATCGCCATGTAGGAATAGCCGCAGAAATCGAAGTAGAGCTGGAACGAATAGGCAAATATGCCGAGCCATGCAAGCCCGGTGGAAATGCTATCAAAGCCGATAGCCGAGATATCGCTCCAGAGCCCGCCTATCTGATTGGCGATAAGCACCTTGTACCCAAGACCGATAGTGAATGTTTTCAGTCCGTCCTCAACTGCGGAGGGTGCGTGCCTGCCGGTATTTTTCAGCTGCTGTGCAACGTCCTTGTACTTGACTATAGGCCCTGCGATGAGCTGAGGGAACATACTTATATACGCCCCGTAGCGGACGATACTGTTCTCCGCCGGGGTGTCCTTGCGGTAGACATCTATTATATACGACACATTCTGGAAGGTATAGAAGCTGATACCTATTGGCAGGACGATGTCGGGGATAGTCAGTGAAGCACCGAGGTGGTTGAGGTTGGTGAAGATGAAGCCGGTGTACTTGAAGAATATCAGCCACCAGAAGTTGTAGACAATGCCGAGGACGAGCCACAGCTTTGAAAGTCCCCGGAAATTCTCTATAAGCTCTCCGATGAGGAAATTGACCAGCACGGTGAGCAGGAAAAGCGGGATATAAAGCGGCTTGTCGAGCACGCCCATGCTGTAGAAGATGATACTTCCTGCGAAAAGCACGAGATTTTTGTATTTCGGAGCTGCGATACCATACGCAAGGAAGAATACGGGGAGGAAGATGAATATAAAATTCAGACTGCTGAAAACCATATTTTGAAAAAAAGCACCTTTCTGATTTGTTTCTGTACCTATTAATATTCTACACTCAAATGCTCCAAAAGTCAATAAGATATTCCCGGTTTTTCGGTAAATATCCGGCTTTACGGGTGATTTTTTATATCCCGTACACTTTTTGTCTTTTCGCCGGGTGATTTTTGGTAAGTTTTTGCGTGCGGAGCGGCTGTCGTTAATTATTTATCGTCAAACATTAAATTTTTATCGTCAGTTTTGCACAAGCCGGACTGATGTAAATATATGGAATATTATGCAAACATACAAAAATTAACGTTTATCATTAAAAAACCATTGACAAACGTAAAATGCTGTGGTATTATATAATCACCGGAGGGGGACAGAGCAAAGCCCCACGGAAATAAAGCATTATGGAGGACATGGTTATGGCAAACACAAATATCACAAGGATCAACAAAATGGGCAAGGCTTGCAGGATAATCAGCAGGATAGCAATGGTGCTGAGTATTATCGGTGCAGTTGTTGCAATTATCGGCGGCTGCATTATGGCGGCGATGCCGGACGATCTGGTGAAGTTCAGCGGCGATGTTGACGCACATATGGAAATAGATGTGAGCGATACGTTCCTTGCGGACAATGAAGCCAATTTCGGCGACGCTTCTATTTCCGTTGACGACGGTGCAGTGCAGATAACCAAGGACAAGATAGTTATTGATGATCTGCTCACACTCGACATCACTGCTAAGGAGATCAGCGGCAATACCGGCGTGATAACTGCTGGTGCGGATCTTTCACAGCTCAGCTTCAGGGACATGAAGAGAGAGTGGACACTCAATACCTTCGGGGCTGCTCTGATATGCATTTGTGCAGCTGTTGCAGCAGGCTTCGGCGTGGCACTTTCCAAGGTGATCGAGAAGTGTGAGACACCTTTCAGCGAGGACGTAATAAAGAAGCTGAAGAATTTCGGCTGGTCGCTCATACCTCTTGCGGTATTCGGCGGAGTTGCAGACGGCTCACTTCTCATGATGGCAGTTCTCGTGCTTGCGTTCATCATTCTCATAAACGTATTCTCATACGGCGTACAGCTCCAGCAGGAGTCTGACGAGACGCTTTAAGGGGTGAATGGATATGGCGATAATACTGCGGCTTGACCGGGTAATGGCGGACAGGAAGATGAGTCTGAACGAGCTGAGTGAGAGGGTAGGCGTGAGCAATGTGAATCTGTCGAAGCTCAAGACCGGGAAGGTGAGTGCGATAAGGTTTTCGACGCTCAGTGCGATATGCAGGGCACTCAGCTGTCAGCCGGGGGATATACTTGAATACTATGAGGACGAGGAGGAAGTGAATTAGTGAAAAGACCACCGGAATGCGATTCCGGTGGTCATCTTGTCGATATATAAGGGGACGCCCTCTCGTGCAGGGCGTCCCCTCTTTGCCAACAGTCCACCGGACTGTCGGCAAATTCACCCCTTGCGGAGCGTTTTGTTATGTGGGGCGCTGCCCCACACCCTGCCAGGAGCGCTGCCCCTGGACTCTGCCAAAGGACATTCGCCCTTTGGGATCCCAAGCTTTTGAATCAAAGCACCTTTTGTCATTCTTACCATTGGAATGCGGTTCCGGTGGTTTTGATATTACTTCTTCTTTTTCTTCTTCTTTTTGCCGCCGGACTTGTTCGCAGGCTTCGGAGCAGCCTCCGAAAGCTTCTTCTCAGTCTCAGCTGCGTCACTTTCAAGCGTATCTGTCACCTCAGCCGCAAGCTTCTCAGCCTTTTCAGCCTCTGCCTCAGCTGCCTTTGCAGCCTCCTCCTCAGCTGTCACAAGCTCCTTTTCGGCGACCGCTCCCTTCGACTTGATTATATCCGCAACCTTACGCTGTCCGGCTGCGGCAGCAGGTGCCTCAGGCTCGACCGGCGGAAGTCCCTTGAGCATACGCTCCTTTGCCTCTGCCCTTGCAAGCAGCACCTTGTTGTTCTTCTTGTCGTAAAGATAGAATACCACAAGCAGCCCGATACCCAGTATCAGAAGAACTATTCCCGTCCTGAATCCGGGAGGTGAATACTTCATTGAGATAGTGTGATGTCCGGGAGTGAGCTTTACTCCGATAAGTGCGTTGAGTATCGAAACTGTACCTGTATCCGCTGCGGAGAGGTCGTTCTGGTAGATGTGCATACCGCTGTCGTTCACGCTGTCTGTGTAGAGGTCGGGTATCTTCTTGCCATCGACCTTTATCGTCCAGCCCGGCTCTATCGGTATCGAGGTGTAGAGTATCTGTCCCTCCGGAGCGTCTATCTCACCGACGAGATAGCTGTCTGAGGACTTGTCCATATCTATCTGCCACTCGTTCTGCTTGAGCTGCTGGATATCTGAATGGAACGAATCGTAATCAAGGCTGTAGAACTGGAAGTCCTTGACCATGATGTACTCGTTGTTGCCGGTCTTGTCGCCCTGAATGATAGTCAGGCGTATCTCTATCTCCTCGCCCGGCTCGAACTGACCGAGGTTCACGATAGAGTAGTCATAGCCCTCGAAGTATGAGCCGTAGCTGTCGAGGTAGTCGTTTCCGGTGTATCTTCCTCTGTATACGCCGTCCTCACCCTTGACACCGAGCCACATATTGCACTTCTTCGGGTTGTCGGACTTGAGATACATATAGATATAATTGCTGTCCTCTGCGGTGAGATGTATCTTTACCGTCGGGTCAGCAGCACCGGCATTCGCATTGTAGCAGTGCTGTCCGCCGTAATCCGACTCCCAGCACTCGTTAAGCTCTACAGTAGGCTCATCAAGCCGCTTGAAGTATGCCTTCGGGACAAGGCTTGTGTAATCCGGTGTATTTCCGGTAAGGCTGCTCATGAAGTTGTTCATGCTGTTGAACGGATTGTCGTTTCCGAGGAAGCTGAGCTTGAGGATATCATCATCAGCCATGCAGCCTATAGCAAGAGCGTCCGGGTTCTCATAAACATTGACCGTCGCTTCCCTGCTGCTGTTGTTGATGTATTTTGAGCTGTAGATCTTGTTGTAGTACGGGCTGAGCAGGTTCTCAGTATTGTCGTGGTTTCTCTTCGGGTCATCGAACACGTACTTTATACCGAGGAGCGAATCCGCAACGGGAGTATTTCCGTCGTAGCGGGTCTCGTAGCTCTTTGTGGTGTAGCCGAGGGTTTCGATAAAGTTGATTATCCTCGTGTTCATGACTGAGCTTGAATGGGATATACCCTTCAGTCCCCACGCCTGATTGTCGTTTACGTTGCGGAAGAACGTCTTTTCAGCTCTGTACAGTCCGCCGTCATACTCCGCAAGCTCGTCCACAAGTGCCGGCTCGCTCTGTATCTCGTCGTAGGTGTTATGGTTGGAGTAATAGACCTCCTTGTGTATCTTCCAGAGTGTGTCACGAATGTTCACACCCTCCTCAAATGCCACAAGCACGGCAAGGCAGATGACTATAGCTGTGCGTGCCTGCTTCTTCCCGGCGTTGCTGAACATATACACGAACATGAGGTAGAGTGCAGCAAGGAGAACGCCGAATGCTATAGTACCGAGCAGCAGGTGCTCAGTTGTTGTTCCGCCGAGCGAATCAGAGAGCTTGTGCGGGAGCTTTGCAACGTAGGGGTACTTGTCCTCGTTGTAGTTGAACTTCTCCATTTGCAGGCTGAACAGGTACACTAACAGACCGATGCCGGCGAAAATTCCGGCAGAAGCCTTGAAGCTGACCTTAGTGCTCTCAAGTCTCGGGAACACCTCAGCAGCCATTGAAAGGAGAACGAATGACATCAGGAACGAATAGCGGTAGGGGAGCCAGTTCGGGTCCTGACCGCCGTGCCACATCATATTTATCGGCTTTATCCACATACTCAGGAAGAGTATTGCAATCAGCATGGAATAGCCTATCTTCTTGTTTCTCTTTATATCCTTGTTCATGTAGAACAGCGGCAGGAGGACTACGGTCAGTACGCCGCAGTATATCTCCGGTCTGCCGTACATTCTCGTGCCCTCGTCAACGTTTACCGAGTAATACTGGTCAGGCAGGAGACACGGAACGAGCTCTATCGGGTTGAACATCGTGCGGAAGCTGTAATCCGGCACGGAGAAGTCGAACTTACCGAGTGCAAGAGCGTTGTAAACGGGCCCGATCATGATATAGCTGCACATGAGGACGACCGCAGTCGCACCGACCATTAGTCCGAATGTCCTTGCATACTCCTGAACGCCCCTGAACTTACGCTGAGTGCCGAAGAACAGGTAGTAAACGAAGTATATCGCAACGAAGATAGCGACCATGTAGCCGATATAGAAGTTGGCGATGAACATTATCGCAAGGGGGATTATATAGTTTATCTTTCTGCCGTCATCTATCAGGTACTCCACGCCGAGGATAATGAGCGGCAGGAATACAGGGCCGTCCACCCACATCGGGTCTATGAGCTGTATCGCACTGAATGCGATGAGGGCGTACATAGTGGCGAAAATGACGGAATGGAGCGGCTTCATGTTCTTTGACCGCCGTGCATAGACCGAGAATGTAACGCCGGCGGTGCCTATCTTGCAGATCTGCATTATCATCAGAGCCTCAAGTATGAGCTTTCTCGGCATGAGAATGACGATGAATGTGAACGGGCTTGCAAGGTAGTAGCCGATAACTCCCTGGAATCCGCCGGAGAGGTTTCTCTCCCAGCTGTAGAGAGCACTTCTTCCGCCCCAGAAGGCATCACGGATACCCTCGAAATACTGGACATACTGACCGTTGAGGTCGAGGGTCAGCACGGAGCGTTCGTTGAACGGATATACACCGAACAATGCGTAGGCGATGAACGTCAGCAGAGCCGGGATAAGGAATGCGGCTAAATAGAAGGGAAAGCTGTTTTTCCAGAAGCTGCCCCTGTACCCTGCCGCTGCCGGGAGAGAATTTGCTGTCCCGGCGGTTGTTGTCTTAGACAAGGCTTTTCCTCCTTTTGTTTTCGGCGAGCAGCTGTATGGCGGCTTTCCGACAGACTACGCATACTCCCCGATTATATTATCTATAACATTATACTATATTTTTACGGGATTTGCAATAGCCTGAGCGAATATTTTCAAAAAAGGTGCGGTCAGTCTGCATTATTTTTTTGGGGATATTGCCGTCCCCCACCGTCAGATTCTGCCCCTGAACAAGAAAAGGACGAGCCGCAGCCCGTCCTTTTGTGTGTTTATTTATCAGCTCAGCCGAGAACTATCTCGACCTCGTGAACTCCGCCCTCAGCAGCCGGGATAACATTGCCCTCAACAGCCTTTCCGTCAACTGTCATGGACTTTACGCCCTTGCATACGTGGTCAGGGTTCTTTACGGTGATGTTGTAGGTAGCGCCACGGAACTTACGTGTAGCAGTGAAGCCGTCCCACTCGTGCGGTATAGACGGGTCAACGCTCAGTCCGTCGAAATCAGGCTTAACACCGAGGATATACTGCGAGATCGCAACCATGTTCCATGCAGCAGTACCGGTCAGCCATGAGTTCTTGCCCTCACCGAAGCGGCTTGCGTCCTTACCTGCTATCATCTGTCCGTAAACATACGGCTCAGTCTTGTGCAGGTCGGAGATATCCTCATTGAATGCCGGAGCTATCTTCGAGTAATACTCAAACGCCTTGTCACCTCTGCCGGCATAAGCCTCTGCACAGATTATCCAAGCGTTGTTGTGAGTGAAGATACCTGCATTCTCCTTGTATCCGCCGGGATATGTCGATATCTCGCCGTACTGGATATAATACTTTGTGAACGCCGGGTTGTTGAGAACAAGTCCGTACTTTGTGTTGAGGTACTTGTCGATAGAGTTGAGAGTCTTTATATCAGCACCCTCGTCCTTGCCTATCTCAGACATTACTGCGAAGCCCTGAGGCTCAATGAATATCTTGCCCTCCTCGCACTCCTTCGAGCCCATCTTCTCGCCGTTAGCGTCATAAGCTCTGAGGAACCAGTCGCCGTCGAATGCGGACTCCATAACGTTCTTCTTCATCTTGTCTATCTCAGCCTGAGCCTTTGCAGCCTCCTCAGTCTTGCCGAGGTGCTCAAGTATGCCGACGTATACAGGGCCTGCATAGGTGAACAGTGCAGCGACCATTACAGACTCAGCTATCTTTGAATAGCCGCCCTCTGCTGCGAACTTCGGGTTGGTATAGGTCTGGAAGCTCTCACCCGGCTTGTCCGAGAAGCAGGAGAGGTTTATGCAGTCGTTCCAGTCAGCACGCATTGCGAGCGGAAGTCCGTGCGGGCCGAGGTTATTGACGATATGATAGAACGAAACGTCGAGGTGGTCAAGCATAGGCTTAGCCTTTGACTCGTCATTGTCGTAGGGTACAAGCTCGTCAAGTATCGACCAGTCGCCGGTCTCCTTGATGTATGAGCCTACAGAGAGTATCATCCACAGCGGGTCGTCTGAGAAGTCGCCGCCGATGTCGGAGTTGCCCTTCTTTGTGAGAGGCTGGTACTGGTGGTAGCAGCCGCCGTCCGGGAGCTGGGTAGAAGCGAGGTCGATAAGACGCTCTCTTGCTCTGTCGGGTATCTGGTGAACGAAGCCGAGGATATCCTGGTTGGAGTCTCTGAAGCCCATTCCACGGCCGATACCGGACTCAAAGTATGAAGCGGAGCGTGAGAGGTTGAACGTTACCATGCACTGATACTGGTTCCAGATGTTGACCATGCGGTTTACCTTGTCATCAGGTGTGGAAACGTTGAGTATGCCAAGAAGCTCGTCCCATGTATTTCTGAGCTCCTCAAGACCAGCTGCGACCTTTTCGGGAGTATTGAACTTCTCGATCATTGCGACAGCCTTTTCCTTGTTTATGGTATGACCGTCAGCCTCGAACTTCTTGTCGTCAGGATTCTCAGCATAGCCGAGGATAAACACGAGAGTAGTGGACTCGCCTGCTGCAAGGGTGATCTCCTTGTAGTGTGAAGCTATAGGTGACCAGCCGTCAGCAACGGAGTTGGAAGCCTTGCCCTCTGTTACAGCCTGCGGGTCGCCGAAGCCGTTGTAAAGACCGATGAAGGAATCACGGTCGGTATCAAAGCCGTCGATATCGGTATTTACGGAGTAGAAGGCATAGTGATTTCTTCTGTCTCTGTACTCGGTCTTGTGGTATATAGTAGAGCCGTCTATCTCAACACAGCCTGTTGAGAAGTTTCTCTGGAAGTTCGTGCAGTCGTCCTGTGCGTCCCACAGACACCACTCAGCGAACGAGAAGAGCTTGATAGTCTTTGACTGGCTGCCCTCGTTGGTGAGGACGAGCTGCTGTACCTCTCCGTCGTAGTTCTGCGGAACGAAGAAGGTCGCCTCAGCCTTGATATCGTTCTTCTTGCCGGTGATGATGGTATAGCCCATACCGTGACGGCACTCGTATGAATCGAGAGCAGTCTTTACAGGCGACCAGCCGGGATTCCATATCGTGCCGTTGTCGTTGATATAGAAATAGCGTCCGCCCATATCTATCGGGACGTTGTTGTAGCGGTAGCGGGTTATTCTCCTGAGACGCGCGTCCTTGTAGAAGCAGTAGCCTCCTGCTGTGTTGGATATCAGCGAGAAGAAGCTCTGCGTTCCGAGGTAGTTTATCCACGGATAGGGGGTCTTAGGGGAATTGATAACATATTCCTTTCTGGTGTCATCAAAAAATCCGAACTTCATAATAATACTCCTTTTGTTAAACTAAAAACGTGTGGGTCCTGAAAAGGGCAGACCCTCCGCATTTACAATTATTATAGCATAGATTTTAAATTATTACAATAGATTGCACAAAAATTACAGTGTAGGTATTTCGGCTTGAAATTTGTGCATATTTACCAATTCGCACAGCTGACAATTATCAGGCTTCCTTGGAAACTAAGTGCATAGCCCCTGCCGGGAGCTTTTACCATGTGACGCACATTGGTTTCCGGGTAAGTCTATTTCCTGAAATATTTATCAAAAACGTGTTTTCTGTGGTAGTCCATATACCGCTGAGAAGCCGGGGAAAGCTCGATATCCATGCCCTCACGGGTATTCATGGCGGAAAGCTCCTCCGGGGTCAGCTCCGGCGAGGTCATGAGCCTGCCGTGCTGGTCGAATGAGATGAAGCCCCTGTCGAACAGTCTGTCATGGTCGGGACAGAGCAGCAGCCCGTTGTTCACATCAGCCTTCTGCTCCGGGCCGCTTACACGCCACGGCTTTATGTGGCTGGCGTTCAGCAGCTCCGCCCGGCTCACGCCGCAGCCCTTCATGCTGCACCTGCACCCGTATTTTTCGAGGAGCCTTTGCCGGAAATAGTCCTGATTGACCCTTGCCCGTGCAATGACCTCTGTCTCCCAGCCGAGGATATCTGTGCCGAATTCCGCCGCCGCCAGCTGCTTCTGCTCTTCAAGCTGCTGCTCAAGACTGCTGTTCTCAGCCCGGAAGCTGTCCTCGTTTTCCCGGATATACCGGATAATATCCGCCTTTGCTGCCTCGTCGGGACGGTAGCACACATGATGAAAGGTATTTTTCAGGATATGGTGGCACCGCTTGTTCTCCGGGAATGACGGGACTATCACAGCGTCCCCGGAATACACGTTGTATTTCAGCTCCGGAAAGCCGTAGTAGTACCTGTGCCGTGCAAATTCCTCCGGGATATCGGTCTTAGCCTTTTCAAAGAGCCGTGCATGGCGGTACCAGCCGAGCACAATGCCCGATGCACACACTCCCGCCTCGCCCTCGGACACCCATACAACGAGTGCGTCATCTGATATACAGCGAAGCGAATCCTCGGTGTTCTGGACATAGCCGTAGTACCTGCACGAGCCGTCAGGGGCATAGTTCGGGCGGAAATTATCCACCTCTATGCCGCAGCTGGAGGAATCCCTGTAGCCCTCATTGGCGTGCCTGCCGTAGAATCTGTCCGGCAGCCGCATACGGAACAGAAAAATATTTTTCTCCGTGATATCCATGCTTTTCCGCTCTTATTTGCTGAAAAACCTCTGATGAGTCTCAAATTTTCCGCCGGGCTTTATCTCACGGTAGCCTGTAGCCTCAGCCGGCATATCAAGGTTCGGAGCGTCTATCATAGCAGTCATCGGCTCCGGGCAGAAGTAGTGGTTGAAGCCTCTGTCGTTCCAGATTATCCAGAAGCGGTACTCCTCAGATACCTCATAGCACAGCTTCTTTCCGCTCTTTGTATCCTCAGCCGTAACGCCGTAGAATCTCTGTCCGTCAAGCTCGCCTGTCTCGGCGGTGTACATATCGTTGTCGCAGACCTGTAATACCGGGCATTTTGTGCCGTTCCTGTACTCAAGGTCGTACATGGTAAGCTGGTCAACAGCACCGGTCGGCAGACAGCGGCTGTTCAGCACACATCTCATGCCTATCGGGACAGTAAGTCTTATATCCGCCTCGTCAGCTCCGTCCACGAACGGCGAATTAATGGTCGTATGTGAGGCAAGGCTCATCGGCAGCACCTTGTCGGAGGTGTTGATAAAGGTGATATTCTGCTCCAGTCCGTGCTCGGAGAGGGTGAAGGTATACTCTGCAACGAAGCTCACCGGGAGGTATCTGAAGAACTCGTCACGCTCGTCATAGACATAGCGTGTCTTTACCCACGCACAGTTGCTGTCGGCATTGTGCTCGACAAGCTCGTGCGGTCTTTTGTGGAGAAATCCGTGGATATGATTGTTGTAGGGTGCTTTCTCGTTCACCGGGAGCTGATACACAGCGTCAGAGGTGCGGAGCCGTCCGTCAGCGAAGCGGTTTGGCAGGTAGAGGGTAGGCAGACCCCACACCTCAGCCGACTGGCGGATATCGTCAGCGGTATTGCTGTGGCTGAACCGGAAGAACTCTACGCCGTCCTTGTTGTTTCTCAGGCGGATCACGTTGGCACCTATCTCGTAGGCGACAAGTGCCTCATAGCCGCCTGCATTCATTTTCACGCAGGTCGTGCCGTTGAAGTTGAAAAGCTGGGTCGTATTCATTGAACATCTTCCTTTCGGGTTAATCTGGGTATCTCTGAAAACCGTTTCTGATAAAAGCCGGCTGTGTACAGCTTGTGCTGCACCTGTCTGCTCCCTCTTTGACCGGACGGTTTTTAAAGATACCATTATCAGGGCGTTGTGCCCATTTTGTACTCATATATCCTTCACAAAAGCATATCTGCTTATGTATGCGACATTCTTAGGCATCATTGACCGGGTTATCCTCGTCTCTGAGAAAGCGAAGTCGCCTATGTAGTCTACGCTCTCCGGAATATTTATCCATTCCAGCTCTGTGCAGCCGCTGAATGCCCTGTCGTATATTTTCTCCATGCCTGCCGGGAGATACACCGATTCTATGGGCTTATCCGCAAATGCGTCCTCGCCGACAGCCCTCACTCCCTCCGGTATCTCGATCTCCCTTTCGTCGCCGCAGTAACGCACGATCATATCGCCGATCATCAGAAAATCCTCACATTCGTCCTCAAGCTTTGTATTTGTGAAGGCGTTGAACGCCACCTCAAGCGGCAGCGGCGGTCTGTTGACCCTTTCAAGCGAGGTGCAGCCGAAGAACGTAAGGTAGTCTATTTTCTTAACAGTGTCCGGCAGGTCAACCTCCTCAAGTGCCTCACAGCACTCAAACGCACATTGTCCGATACTGACGACTCCTCTTGGGATAATTATTTCACGCAATGCCCGGCAGTATGAAAAGGCACTTTCACGTATCGTCACGACACTGTCCGGCAGCTCGATAGATATTGAAGACAGACAGTCTGAAAACGCACCGCCGCATATCGTGGTCACTCCGTCCGGCACTGTCACTCTCTCGTCCGAGCCGCAGTACCTCATGAGATAGCCGCCTGAGATCTTCCATTCATAGCCGCTGTAGAGCCAAATAGTGCTCTCGAACACGAAATCTCCGATAAAGTCTATAGTGTCCGGCATATCGACGTTTATCAGCATCTCGCAGCCGTTGAATACCTGATCCTCCATTGTTTTCAGCGAATCCGGGAGTATAACCTCCGTGAGAGAGGTGCAGTTCATGAACGCCGAGTGGCACAGAGTTTTCAGGTTTTGCGGAAAATCAAATTCCGAAAGCGAGCTGCAATCACAGAACGCCTTAATGCCGATACTTGTCACACTGTCCGGCAGATATACGCTCTCAAGTGCGGTGCAGCCGCTGAACACGGCATAGTTCACCCAGCGGACACTCTCCGGACAGGTGACCGACCGCAGCGAGGTGCAGCCCATAAAGGCTTCGCCGCCGATATTATCCACAGTGTCAGGAAAGCTGATATCCATGAGCGAGGTGCAGTTCATGAATGCACCCCTTCCGATCAACTTGAGCCTTTTGTCCGGCAGCACTATGCTTTCAAGGCTTTTGCAATTCTTGAACATATAGCTTGGGATAAACGGAATATCCTTCGGAAGATGAACGTGCCTCAGGCTCTCACAGCCGCTGAACGTCCTTTCCTCGATAAGCCCCACAGAGTCCGGGATATACACGGATTCCAGCGATGTACAGCGGAAAAAAGCACCTCTTCCTATAAAGCTCACGCTTTTCGGGATAATAACGTGCGTTATGTGACTGCACTTCCGGAAGGCACTCCTGCCTATCGCCGCTGTTCCCTCCGGTATGATGACGAGCTTCTTTCCCGGCTCCTCGATATAACGCTTTACGATCGAGTCCTCAATTATAAATCCCATTTTCTTTTCCGGTCAGTCTATGCGGTTTTCCATATCGGTATACTCACGCATGGGAGATATAGCCTTGTATGCCGGGCGGATAATCTTGTTGGAGTTGATAAGCTCCTCTATCCTGTGAGCCGACCAGCCTGCGATTCTTGATACCGCAAATATCGGCGTGAACAGCTCGTCCGGTATGCCGAGCATACGATAAACGAAGCCGCTGTAGAAATCGACATTCGCACAAACGCCCTTGTATATGCGTCTCTCCTCTGCGATGACCTCCGGAGCAAGCTGCTCCACCAGAGAATACAGAGCAAATTCCTCATGCCTTCCCTTTTCGGTCGAGAGCTTCTCAACAAAGCCCTTGAACACCTTTGCACGGGGGTCGGACTGTGAGTACACCGCATGACCCATGCCGTAGATAAGACCTGAGCGGTCGAACGCCTTCTTGTGCAGCAGCTTTCTGAGGTAGTCCCTCACCTCGTCCTCATTAGTCCAGTCACGGACGTTCTGCTTCATATCGTCGAACATCATGGCTACCTTTATATTCGCACCGCCGTGCTTAGGCCCCTTGAGTGAGCCGAGAGCCGCAGCGATCGCAGAATAGGTATCAGTACCTGACGAGGAAACAACGTGTACCGTAAAGGTGGAGTTATTTCCGCCACCGTGCTCAGCGTGGAGCACCAGTGCGAGGTCGAGGATACGTGCCTCAAGCTCGGTGAAGCTCTTGTCCGGGCGGAGCATATAAAGCAGATTCTCAGCGATAGACAGGTCGGGTCTTGGGTCGTGGATAAAGAGACTTCCGCCGTCCCTGGAATACTTATACGCATTGTAGCCGTACACCGCAAGCACCGGGAAAAGCGTTATCAGCTCTATGCACTGGCGAAGCACGTTGGGTATGCTTATATCATTTGCATTGTTGTCGTAGGAATAGAGTGCAAGGACGCTCTTTGCGAGGGTGTTCATCATATTATCGCTCGGAGCCTTCATTATAACGTCACGGGTAAAGGTAGCCGGCAGCGAGCGGAAGTCCGAGAGGAGCTTCTTGAATTCCGCAAGCTCATGCTCTGAGGGCATAGTCCCGAACAGGAGCAGGTAGATAGTCTCCTCGAAGCCGAAACGCTTTTCCTTGATGAAGCCGGAGACGATATCCTCTACGTCTATTCCTCTGTAATAGAGCTTTCCGTCTCCGTGGTTGGGATTTCCGTCGCCGGTGTTGAGCACCTTTATCGTGCTGATGTTGGTAAGACCTGCAACAACGCCGTTGCCGTTGATATCACGCAGACCTCTTTTTACATCGTACTGGGTATACAGCTCCGGGTCTATCCGGTAGCCCTCCAGAGATTTTTCAGCGAGCCGGGATATCTCCGGCGTAACAATTGAGAACTTGTAGTCCATATCGTCATCCCTTTCTTTTCTTTTATTTGTGATAGTAGATACTTCCATTATAACTCATTTTACTAAAATTGTCAAGTGACGGCACTGAAAATCCACGGAAATCAATTTTCGCCAATCACGCTCATAATCATCTGTGGATCCATAAGGCACTCAAACATGATATTTGAGATAGCAGTTTTAGAATAATTGCGTTTTTTGAAGGCTTTGATGAGATTGATCGCAGCTTTTCTAAACATATTCAGGCATTGCTGAACGTCTTTGCTTTCAATTCTGCACCAATCCTCTTCAAAATGTACATCAAGCAACCA
Source organism: Ruminococcus sp. (assembly GCA_017475555.1). Lineage (GTDB taxonomy): Bacteria > Bacillota > Clostridia > Oscillospirales > Ruminococcaceae > Ruminococcus. Next base: position 1,016 of record JAFVFL010000018.1, on the reverse strand, counting down.
GTGCATGGATTCAACCGACCACTCCATTCTTACATGATGAAGAAGCTGTTCAGCCGACAATTCACAACTTGAAAGGTAATAGTGCCACTCACTTGATGTGCCTCTTTTTGTTGTAATTTCGGAATGAATAGCTCCTATGCACTTCAAATTCATCCAGTCTTTTTTCTGTTCCAACCAATCGATGTCCGTTGTTATGAACGCCGTTCGCACTTCGAGCCTGCCGTGACCTTTCTCGGTTTTTGTGAACGTATGCATAGTGCTTCGCAAACTGCTATCCTGTACATAATCCCCAATATCCTTCTTCAAATTCGGGTGATTGTCCTTTACACAAAGAAGATAATTTGCTTTCTGTTTTATAATAATCTCTGCCGTTTCTTTTTGACAATTCAGCGCATCTGCAACGACAATTTGTCCCTTGATTTTTAATTTCTTCAACAACTCCTGCACAGCAGGTATTTCATTGCTTTTATCATCTGTACAACGCTGAGCGAGGGTCAGTCCAAGTTCACAGACCTGTGCGCTGATTATGTGCAAAGGACTTTCGATCTTATCCATTTTCAGTGTTGAGCATACAGTTTTTCCATCAAGCGAGACCGTCATACCCTTTGAATTTTCGGGCATAAACGAATAGACCCAATCCGCAAAGCAGCGGTTGAGAGATTCAGGATTGACATATTTCAGCAGACTCAATATCCAGTAATAGCAGGGGACATGGCTGATTCCAAATTCCTCCTTCAAGAATTTGCTTACTCTGTCATTTGCCGCCCACTGGTGTATCTGATGAACATTTCTTAATCCACAGATACTTCCGAGTATCGCTATTGTTATAACATCCGGCACACTGCAAAAATAGCCGTCATATTCCTCGTAAAGTTCAACATCTTCAAAATACTCAGTGATTCCATTATTCATGACTTTATTATCGCATGAATTGTGTTTTTTGTCCAGCTATTTGTTCACTTTGTAATGAAAATGTGACTTTTGCTGCTTGTTATTTTGAAAATTGATTTCCGTGC
>JAFVFL010000017.1 GCA_017475555.1 Ruminococcus sp. | reverse complement strand
TGTTGTTGTAGCCTTAGTTGTTGATGTCGAAGTTGCTGTGGTAGTTGTTGTTGTAGCCTTAGTTGTTGATGTCGAAGTTGCTGTGGTAGTTGTTGTTGTAGCCTTAGTTGTTGATGTCGAAGTTGCTGTGGTAGTTGTTGTTGTAGCCTTAGTTGTTGATGTTGAAGTTGCTGTGGTAGATGTTGTTGTAGCCTTAGTTGTTGATGTCGAGGTTGCTGTGGTAGATGTTGTTGTAGCCTTAGTTGTTGATGTTGAAGTTGCTGTGGTAGATGTTGTTGTATCAGCCTCAGTTGTTGATGTTGAAGTTGTTGTTGTAGTGGTTGTTGTAGTTGTTGATGTTGTTGTATCTGTCTCAGTTGTAACTACCTGCTTCTTCGCATTGCTTACAACTATCGTGTTGGAATCGGTTATCTCGATCGTTCCGCCTGTTACATCCTCTACCTTCTTGGTCTCGGTTATAAGTCCGTCCTTGATAGTGAATGTGATAGTGCTCTCGATCACCTGATACTCGCCTTCGCCCTCGAAGCCCTCTTCCTTGAGTGTGTACTCTCCGTCAGGAAGATTCTTGATGGTCTTAGCATTCTTTCCGGATATCCAGCTTATCTGGCTGCCGTCCTCAGAAACTCCGCTTCCGTTCTCAGCTGTGAGCTTTACGCCCTCAGGTGCTGTAAGTGTAAGCTTTGCTCCTTCAAGCTCCTCGTTGTTCTCGCTGTCAACGTCTACCTTGCTTATTTCGATAGTTGAATCGTCAAGCATTACCACTGTGCCGCCCTCTACGGTGGAACCTGTGATATTGCCGAACTCATCTACATTGAACGTTATGAACTCTGCCTTCTCATAGCCGTCCGGTGCTCTCGTCTCAGTGAGAGTGTACTCGCCTGCCGGAAGCTTAGAAAGTATCGTATCCTGAGTACCCGATCTGAAGCTTATGCTCTTTTCATTCCTTGTTACAGATGTTGCTCCGCCGCTTACCTCTACGTTCTCAAGTGTAACGCCCTCATCATCAGAATTGAGCTCTACTGTGAGGAGTGCTCCCTCGATCTCGTTTCCGCTTGCCGCTGCACGCTTGCTGATCGAAGCTGTTATGACCTTATCCTCCATTACGATCGTCTTGTCCTCAGCCTCTGCATCGCCGATCTTTATCGTGCCGTCTGCATTGACTGTGAATGTAATGGTCTCTGCCTTTGCGTATCCGTCAGGTGCGGTTATCTCTGTGAGAGTGTACTCGCCTGCCGGTATTGCTGAAAGAACGATATCCTTCTCGCCGGTCTCATAGCTGATCTTTGTCTTTCCGTCGTGCTTCAGCGTTACCTCTGCATTGTCAGTATCCTTTGCTGTCACTCCGCTCAGGTCGCTGCCGCTTGCTGACTCGATAACCAGTGTTGCTCCCTCAAGCTGCTTTCCGCCGTTTGTTACGTCCTGCTTGCTTATCTTGACCTCAGTCAGCTCGTCTGTAATTGTAATATTCTGACCAATCGCTTCAACGTCTGTCCTCTCGCTCTTTACAAGCTTTCCAGTAGAATCAACGTCATACAGACCGGATACGATTCCGCCCTTTATCTCAACGTAAATGTCAGTTATTACAGTGTAGCCTGCGGGAGCTGCCTCCTCATGGAGAAGATAGTAGCCGTCCTCAAGCTGTGCGTTATAGCTGTCGTCTGTCTTATCCTTGTTGTTGTTACTGATTATTGTGTGTGCTTCATTTGTGGAAGTCCAGCTGTCAACAACATATTCGACCTCTGTCTTTCCGTCCTCTGTCACTTTAAGCTTACTGAATGTTATCTCTGCTCCTGCAAGCTCCTTGCCGCCCATGTCGCTCTTCTTGATAGTTACGCTCTGTGCGTCCTTCATGGTCGTTGTGCCTGTTGCCTTGCCGTCTGCATCGATAGTAAACTTAGCTGACTCTGTCTTCTGATATCCGTCAGGAGCTGTAGTCTCTTTCAGCTTGTACTCGCCTGCCTCCAGACCAACGAGCCTTGTCGGCTGTTCGCCTGATGTAAACGTTACTGACTTGCCGTCTTCAGACTTTGTAAGTGTGACCTCTTCCTCAATGCCCTCAGCATTCTCTCTGACCGCCTTGACATTGTCCATTGACTTGCCGTCAAGAGATGTTATTGTTATCTCTGCTCCTGCAAGCTCCTCGCCTGTTACAGCGTCCTGCTTGCTAATCGAAGCCTTTCTTGCTCTCTGTGCGTCGCATACCAGAAGTGTATCTGTTGCGTCATCAAAGACATAGCCTGCCTCATTATCCGCCTTAGTCTTTGCACCAGCAGATGTTACAGCATTTTCCTTGGTATTGTCAACCTCGAATGTTACTGTGCTTTCAAGAACTTCATAAACGTTTCCGTCTGCGTCCTTGATCTCAGTTCCCTCTGCCTGTGACTCTGCAAGAGTGTAGGTTCCGTTCTTGAGGTAGCTTATTGTCTTAGCTTCGCCGTCAGATGTCCATGTTACGCCGTTTGCATTTCCGTCCTCGTCCTTTGTTAAAGTGAGGAAGTCATTCTTAGTTGCAAGATTCTTCCAGTCATCAGCTGAAAGCTTATCATTTGTCAGCGTAAGAACTGCATCCTTGACCTCAGTCTGTCCTGTTACGTCTCTCTTGTCGATAGTTACCTTTATAGGCTTATCAACTATCTCCTGTGTTCCGTCAACGGCCAGACCGCCGTCTCTTTCTATGACACTGAAATTAACTGATTCCGTGTAAAGCTCATAGCCCTCCGGAGCAGATACCTCTTTAAGTGTATATGTGCCTGCCGGAAGTCCCTCGATGTCAGTGGAAACGTCTGCTGATGTGAACTTGATAACTGTCGTTTCGCCTGCTGTCTCTATCGTGTAGTCCTCACCCTCAGTAAGAGTTACCTTCTTGTCACCCTCACCTCTGGTAAGCTTGATCTTTGCGATCTCATCTTCTGTCAGAGCCTTGTCAGATGTTATAGTCATCTTAGCTCCGGCAATTTCATCATTGTCGCCCTCCGCTGCTGACTTCTTACTGATCTTTGCGGTGCTGCTTGCCTTTGCGTCGCATACCACTATCTCAGTCTCTGATGTTATCGCAGTATAGCTCTTCTCAGCATTTTCGTCAAACTTGTCGAACGTATCCTTTACGATCACGCCGTTTTCGATAGTGAATTTCGTTTCCTGATCAACTATCGTGTAAGTATTTCCGTCCTCAGCCTTGAACAGCTTGGTGTCGCTGCCCGCTGTCTCTGTAAGCACGTAATCTCCGTCCGGAAGTCCCTTGATAGTTACCGCACTGCTGCCGGACTTCCACTCCAGAGTTGTGCCATTTTCCTTTGTGACAAGCTCTGCACCCTCACCGAGAGTTACATTGCTGATGTCAAATATTATGTCTTTATCCCCATTCTTGCCTGTGAGTGTAAGTGTTGCACCCGCGACCTCAGTCTTTCTTGTGATGTCTCTCTTGTCAATGCTTATCTCAGAAATATCATCTGTGATAAGGAGCGTTGTCTTGCCGCTCGCCGTGATAGTGCCGCTTGTCTCTCCGGTCGTTGCGAATCCGGCAGACTCTACCTCTCCGCCCGTAACCTTGAATGTGAACTTCGTAGCAACTACATATCCGTCAGGAGCAACCTTCTCCTCAAGCTCATATGTGCCGTCTGCAAGACCATAGATCATATCGTCCGCAGTAGACGATGTGAACTTGACTCCGGTTATGTTTCCGCTTTCGTCCTTTACAGCTGTAAGCTTATCGCCGTTAAGACCTATGAGTGCTTCCCAGTCAGCAGACTTCATGCCGCTGTTCGTGAGTACGAACTCTGCTCCGGCTATCTGAACTGTCTCATTTTCGCCGGCTGCCTCCACCTTGTTGATAACGAGCGTTCTCTCATTGCGTGCATCGTTTACCTTAATGGTGTTAGTGTCAGCTACATGATAACCCTCTGTATCTGCGGCTGTTGTGATAATTCCGTTCTTTACCTCGAATGTAAACTCGCTGTCCAGTACCTTGTACTCAGCTGTATTGCCGTCAGCGTCGGTAAGAACGACCAGCTTGCTGTCGTCGTCAGCTGTTTCCTTTAATGTATAAGTGCCGTCCGGGAGATTCTTTATCAGAGTATCTGTTGTTCCGGACTTCCACTCCAGAGCTGTACCATTTTCCTTTGTGATAAGCTCTGCACCCGTACCGAGAGTTACATTGCTGATGTCAAATGTTATGTCTTCTTCATCATTCTTGCCTGTGAGTGTAAGTGTTGCACCCTTCAGCTCCTTGCTGTCAGCTGCGTCAAACTTACCAATGCCTATTGTAGCATCGTCCTTCATGACTATGCTGCTTTCGCTTGCTGTAACGTGTCCGTCGCCGTCTGCATCTTCAATTATTGCAACTGTTCCGTCAGTCTCGACCTTGAACTTTATTTCAGCTTTTTCCTCTATCTTTTCATAGCCGTCAGGCTTCCGAGTCTCGACCATTCTGTACATTCCGGCAGGAAGTCCGCTGAATATAGTCTCAGTCTCACCTGATGTGAATGAGAATGATGTGTCATTTTCGCCGGCTACAAGAACATCTGTCTCGCCCTGCTTTGCTGTCACTCCGTTGAGTACCTTGCCGTCAAGAGATGTGATCGTTATCTCTGCACCCTTGATCTCGTCCTCACCCGTCATAGACTTCTTGCTGAACGTTACCTTGATAAGCTCATCTTCAATAACTGCTCCAACATCAGACTTTTTAACATCGCCCTTGTCTATTGTGAATTCTACAGGTTCAGAGTTGACCTTATAGCCCAGCGGTGCTGTATCCTCTGTCAGAGTATACTCACCGTCAGGAAGTGCATAGATCACTGTAGCTGTATCAGCCGATGTGAACTTGATAGCATTCGCTGTTATCTCATAGTCCTCACCTGCTTTAAGGATATCTTCGCCCCTCTTGAGGTATACCTTTGAGAGATCAGCATTTTTGTTATCAGCCGTTATGGTAAGAACTGCACCTGCAAGCTCTTCGCTCTTTCCAGCCTCAACCTTGCTGATAGATGCCATTGTGGGCTGATCTTTCATTACAACCTTGTTGTCGTTAATCTGCTCCGCTGTGATACTTTCAGACGGCTCAGTCTTGCTGTTGTAGATGACCTTTCCGTCACTTACAACAAAGTAGATAGCCTCTGCAACCGTGTAACCGTCAGGTGATATAGTCTCTGTGAGCTTATAAACGCCGTCCTTGAGCTTGAAGCTCTTGGCATTTACAGTCGTAACTACGTTATTCTCCGAATCGGTCACAACTGTGGTAACTGTGCTGCCGTCTTCAGCTGTAACAGTGTTGTCATTTTCATCTGTAACTACTGATGTAACAGTCTCATACGCTGTCTTATAGTTCGTTACATTTGTAACAGTTCCCTTTGTGTACTTGTAGCTGCCGTCATCGTTCTTTACAACGTCGCCGACCTTGTCGATACTCAGTTCAGCCCCGTCAATTTCCTTACCGGTAGCTGCATCGACCTTGCTTATTACGACCTCGCCCAGCTTCTCGTCTGTCATTATTATCTTGTTGTCAGCTGCGTCTTTAAACGTATTTCCGTCAGTAGTAGCTTCTATGAGCTTCACAACGCCGTCAGCTATCTGGAACTTTATGTCCGTTGCTACTGCGTAGCCGTCAGGTGCTGCCTCCTCATGAAGTACATAATATCCGTCTGCAAGTCCCTCAATTACTGTGGACTTGCCCGCTTCCGTCTTAGCAAATGTCAGTCCGCCGTCGTCAGTCATTGATCCGCTGAGATCATCAGTACCCCTTGTTATCGTAAGCTTACTGATTTCAGCTTCTTTGAAGTCCGACTTTGTTGCGAACGTATCATCACTGTACTTGTAGATGATAAGCTCTGCCCCAGCAATCTCACTTCCGCCAACGTCCTGCTTGCTTATGGTGACTGTGTTGATAGCGTCATTTACTATGATGTGGTTGCTATCCTCTGAATCAACTCCGATATAAGACTTTGTCGTATCATCAGCGGTGCCCTCAGTAGTAACTACGCCGTCTTCGATCTTGAACGTCCATGAACTCTCGACCTTAGTAAATCCGTCCGGTGCATTTACCTCTTTAAGTGTGTAATAACCATCAGGAAGACCTGTTATCTCAGTCGCCTTATCCTGTGATGTAAAGGTGATCGAAGAACCGTCTACAACGTAATCACCCTCTTCAAGAGTTGTTTCGCCGGATGTTACCTTGATCTTAGTGCTGTCAAGCTTTGTATCGACCTCTGCTTCATCAGCTTCGTTTATGCCGGTACGTGTTATGGTGAGCTGTGCTCCAGCTACCTCAGCTTCCTTACCAAGCTCATACTTGCTGATTTTTACAACTGTCGCTGTGTCTGAAACAGTTATCTTTGCAGCAGTCTCATCTGTCGCCTCATCAAGAGTTACGTCCTCTCGTGTTGTCTCTGCCTTTTCAACCTTACCATTTTCAATAGTGAAGGTGAACTCTGTGACCTTGGTATAGCCGTCAGGTGCAGCAGTTTCTTCAAGAGTATACTTTCCGTCAGGAAGTGCATTCAGAACAACTGCCTTATCGGAAGAAGTCCATGTTACGCTTGCTGTCGAAGCAGTAAATCCGTCATCTGTGCTGCCAGAGCCTTCTGCCTTAGTCACTCCGCTGAGATCAACTGACTCTGTCTCATCAGTGAGTGAAACTGCTGTCAGCTTCATCTCCGCACCCGGCACCTCAGCTGCTGTTTCGTCTGCTATATCGACCTTAGATATAGTAAGCTCAGCACCGCTCTTCTTGGTGTCAGTCATGGTGAGAACAGATTTCTTTTCTGTTGTGTCGTTTGTTACAGGCTCTCTTGTATCCTCGCTGTCATCTGCAATGAATACAAGATATCCGTCCTTATCTACCGCAAACTTAATAGGATCTGCGATATTGTAGCCTGCCGGTGCCTTTGTCTCAACAAGAACATAGGTAACGTTAGGCTGGAGGTCAACCTTCGTTATATCCCAATCCTTGTCCTTTACAGTAGTCGTAGCTGCTGTAGCATTATCCGGAAGCTCAAACTGTGTCTTAGCTGCAGCCTTATCTTCATCAGACTTTGTCTCATCATTTATGTCGTTGAGATATGAAGCATAGTCAGTCTCAGTACGGATAATAAGCTCTGCACCGCCAAGCGGTTTATCATCGCCGACCTTAGCAATGTAGCGTTCGATTGTGTTTGTGGTGTTGCTTATCTTGACAAATCCATACAGTGCCCCTGTAGAAGCGTCAAGCTCGACTGCTACCATGCTGTTTGATGTCTCTGAGTATTCCGGCTCAGCACTTGCCGAGCTGTATACTCCGCCAAATGAATTTACAATGGTATAGTCGCTGTCCCCGATAAACGAACCATCTGATTTACACTCAGCAACATAATATGTCCTTGAATCGCTGGTATCGTCCTCAGTCGCCTTGACAACGACCCCGTCGAAGGTAACTGTCGGATTTTCAGGAGTTACTTCCTTTACAAATTTATCAGCTGTTCCGGCTAATTCCGGCTCGGCATTTTCCCCTTCACCGATCGTGTACAAGCCTACATAGAAGCTTTCCCAATCATCAGATGAAGCACCATCAACGAGAACTTCCTTTGTTACTGTTATCTGTCCGTTTGCAGGCTTTGCAGGAGCTTTATCCAGTACCGGAACTGTCTTCTTATAGTCCTCAGGAACCGGAACCGACTTTTCGTCACTCTCCGCATCAGTCGTGTTATCTTCAGCAGAATCCGTCACAAACTCAACAGGAATGTAATAGTATGTTTCGCCGTCCTTAGAATCAAAGCTGTTGTAGTTTACAGTATTGCCGTTTTCGTCAGTATCGTCCTGATTCAGTATATTTCCTTCCGCATCAAGCTCAAGAACAATATACTGCTTATCTGCATCGATCTTGCTTGGATCAAATGCCGCAGAGCCTGTAACAGTATCTCCGCTCTTCTCAAGGGTAAGCGTCAGATCATCGACCTTATCGCCAGCCTTATACTTTTCGCCGTCGGCTACAGCCTCAAACAAGCCGAACTTTATTGAGTCGCCGTTAAGCTGCATATCATCAGATGTCTTCTTTACTGTGATCGCGGCTTCTGCCTTCTCTTCATTTGTGACCTTTGCTGTAACAGGAGCTGTATCAGGATCTGTTGCCTTAGCCTTTACAGAATTATCCTTACCTGCGTTATCACCATAAGTCACTTCATACTTATAGCTATCATCAACAGGCTCGCCGTTTTTGTCAGTCTCAAGTATGTAGAAGTCCTTTGTTGTAGGAAGATCCTTGAACTCTACCTCTTCCGTTGCTCCTTCCTCAGAACCAGTGACAGTAACCGCCTTTATCTGATCCTTGCTGTAGAGCTCGTAGTCCTCTCCGTTCTTTGTAAAGAGTGCAAGGTAGAATGTATCAGTAGTCTCAAATACCGATTTAAAGGTCTTTTCAGCCTTTATTGAACCAAGAGTTATCTTGTTTTTAACATTTACAGCAGCCTTGCTGTCAGTGAATTCAAGCTTCTGTCCGTTATTGAACTCAGCACCGTCACCCATGATTATAGTATAATCAGAGCTGTCTGATGTGAGCTTATTTCCAACGGAGTCTGTCTCGAACAGGAAGTAGCTCTCGCCCGTGCCGAGTGCAGAGGATATCCCATCCATTGTCAGCTTAGCACTGCTTTTGTCTGTTACTTCAAGCTTCTTTGTTTCACCAAACTTCTCTGCTTCATCAGCACTTGTACCCTTGTAAAGTGTGAAATAGAATGTCTGAGTGTCGCCCTTATTGCTGATATAATCCTTGGTTATTTCAAGAGTCAGCGGATTCTCAACATCAGGTACCCATACGCCGACCTTTGCAGGCTCAGCGACCATAGGCTCATCTGACATTACAGCCTCAGTTCCGTTTGTTCCGTCCTGAACCGTGTAAGTCATTTTTCCGTCCACACGTTTTTTCAGGGTCAGATAATAGTTATAGCCGTAAGCAAAGCTGTTCCAAGCGATATTCTCCTCGCCTGTATTAGCTACATACTCCGGAATAATTGCATTAATGACGATACGAATGCTGTTGTTCTCGCTGCCCTTCCTGCCGACAATGAAACCATCAGCAAATACGAATCTCAGATCACGAACAGTTGTAAGGTCAACGTCACCCGTCAGTTCCTTCCAGTTCATTGCACCTGAGCTTTCGCCGTCCCAGTCACTCGCAGTCTCGTCAATAACTGCTGTCATGTCTGTGGAATAATCCACACGCTTCAGCACATCGTTTTTAAGCTCACCGTCAACGTACACATCAAAGCTTGTGCTGTTAAGGTATACGCTGAATGCAGAATAACGGTTGTAGCCGGATATGATTCCGGGGTCAGCCATTTCAAACGGCAGACGGTCTATAACTACGAAATCGTGAAGATCTCTGTCAGTCGCATCATTCTGAACATTGATGGTATACTGCACTTTCTTGCCCTGAAGACCGGTAACATAGTTATCAGCGGACTTTGTACCTGACCAGTTGCCCTGTGCATAGTGGTCTGTGATATCGCCCTCTTTAAAGTTATTGCCCTGCGGCAGACCGCTGCTCATGTTTGAACTCTCATAAGCATCGGAGCTGTCAGAATGGTCATTAAGAGCGATTCCGTCCTCTCCGAATGTCTGGATAGTCTTGTAGGAGGTAGTCTCAACGCCGCCAATACCATTCTGAGCAGTCGCCTCGACCTTGCCGCCTACGTATGTACCGTTTGTCACTCTGTCCTTGTCGATAGTCTCGTCGCAGGAGAGAAGAGCCTTGTCAGAATAGCTCTTGTCCTTTGACTCCTCACCCGGCTTGTATGTAGCGAAGTTTACTATGAGTGCCTTGCCGGGCTCAAGCTCGCCCTTATACTCAATAGTTACCTTACCGGGGGTACTCTCAATAGTAACATCTGTGCCAATAGCCTGCCAACCTTCGATGTCGCTCTTAGCATTGCTCAGGTTACTGATGTCAACGATCTTATAACCGTTCGCAGCTGCCTGGAATTTCTCTTTTTCGTCTTCATCATCATAGTTGTCGAAGTCCATTTGGTCTGATGGCAGCCACTGCATATTGTCGCTGAGTGAGTCCTCAACCTTTATGCCAGACATTTTCCCGTCATCAGTACCTGTTGCAGTGTTGCTGACAACTATCTGCCACTGCGGGAACGTCGGGAAACCTGTATCTACATCATCAACATAACCAGAGAATATTTCCGGGTCTGCTGTCTTTGTAAGTCCAGGGGAAGGCTTGTTCTCGCTGGGCTTGAGGATAAGTGTGGAGTCAGCAGTAGACTGCTTTGTCGCATTAACGGTTCCGTTATTGTATTCAAGATACTCGTTAACAGATTTCAGAGTGTAGCTGTTATCAAATGTTGAGGCACTTATCTGATAGTCCTTATTGCCATTTGCAACATATGAACCAAGCTCAGCAGCTATTGCCGCAGCCTTTTTATCTGTAAGCTTTGTTACGTAGCTGTAGACTAAAGTACCTACATTTCCATTTGAATCTGTCTGGAAACGCCATTTCAAGGGTAAAGTATCGACACCGTCATTTGTGGAATTCTTTTTCACATATGCCGGTGAAAATGTTACTTCGTTCCCGTTAACCACATAATTAAGACGGCTTGTATTGTATTCTCCACTACCAGTATTGCCAATTTCTTTTTTGATCTGCGGATCATCATAAAGAAGTGTGTTCTCCACTCTTCCTCTTATATTGTAAAGAGTAGGATATGTTTCCGTACTTCCATACGGAGTAGTGGCGTCCCCCCATTCATGATGAACGACTGTCAAACCTATTTCTTCAACATAAAGCTCCATTCCCTCCGGAATCGTATCTGTAATAGTAAGGTCCTCTGTATAAGCCTCATTAGACTTAGAGTAGTTAGCTATTTCGAGATACCAGCGGAATTGCATATCTTTTAATGCTTCATATGTCTTGTCGAAATCGAATTTGCCGTCTGTCATCACCGGCTCAATAGTCTGAACATCATCTGAGCAGATCCATGGGTCGAACTTAGCACCCTTCGTTACTTCTATGATAGGCTGCTGTACACGATACTGAATATCGTCAGATACAGATACCTCTTCATTAGCCTCAACAATTGCAGTGTTCGTGCCCTTGTCAAATCCATATACGCCATCTCCAAGATGAATCTGATATGCAAGAACAATGTACTCACCCTTAGGGATATTCAATACATAAAGTGCCTGATTATTATCACCCGATGTATTTTTCCTGCCTAAGTACTGTCCATCTTGTCCGTCTTTCCAGCCATATTCATCTTCATAGAAGCCCATATATGCTGTACCGCCGCCAGGCTGTGTTTCAGAATCATATTGTGCTGCCCAGAACGTAGCAACAGGCGAATCCTCTGTAATTCCGTCTGCATTATCGTCCGTTCTGTCGTTACCGAACTTAGCAGTGACATTTTCACTCTTGTCAACAAGATAAACTTTAACAGCAGTATCCAACTGGTGGATTCCTATCATCTGGTCTGTAAGCTTCAGTCTTGTTATAGGCTCCGCACCAGTGTTAGTTATCTTGATGTAGTACGTCATCAGCTGACCGGGTTCAACCGTACCATAGGTACCGCTTGAAACCACAGGATAATCTATCTTTGTAAGTTCTGAAGTATCATACCCTAAAAGTGCTGCTCTGTCAGCTGCTTTGTCAGGAATGTTAGTTCCTGTTCCTTCAGAATATGCATACTTATCTACTTCAAAGGATATTTTTGATATCTTAATGTCCTGATCGGCTGTTACTTCTTTTCCGCCAATTTGTCCAACGTTGTAACCGACAAATTCTCCGAGAGAATTTCCTTCTCCGTCTGTCTTTTCTTCGCCTTTAGTATCATTAACTGTAAATACATACGTTACAGCGATCGTCTCATAAGCTCCTACATCACCGGAGAATTTAACGAGCGGCAGATTATTAGCATCACTTGAAAGATTGTAATTATCGCCGTTTACTTCATTATTTCCAGTTTCCAGAGTTGTGTCTCCGACCTTTACAACAATGCCGGTTTTGTTCAGCTGAGCCGGAACTGTTATCTCGCCAAATTCCAGACCTGTAACTGTTCCGCCGAAACGGCTGTTGTTGAAATACTTGAATGTATAAGAAATTGTTCCGCCCGCCTGAGTTACAGTCGAATCAGCACGCTTGCTGAAGTCTCCATTTCCCAGACTAAACTGACTCTTCTCAGAAGTAGCTGTAGCTGACTTATCGCCGACCTTTACGGTGTTGGTAGTTATGTCATCAGTTCCGGCAGCGATACTATACGTCGCTGAAACCGATTCGCCGCTTGAAAGTCCGTCAGCAGGAATATTGAAATCACTTATAGAGAGACTTGAATTAAGGCTATCACTTACGCTGCCGAAATCCGCCTCTTTAAGAGTATCTTCACCGGTATTTGTTATCACAACTGTATATGTCAGTGTATCACCAGGAGTATAAACACTCTTGTCTACGCTCTTGCTTACGGAATAATCCTTACCCGGCTTCTTCACGCTTACAAGTGCGGTAGCCATTTTGGTGTAATTATCTGCCGTACCGAGGTAGGAAGTATTAACGAGAGACTTTAATGTCTCCGTAGCTCCTTCAACTGTACACTCAACATCGAACGTGATAACCTTACCCTTGGTAAGTGTAACCTTACTATCATTCGTGAAGGTGACAGTCTTACCGGATTGTGTGACAGTATATCCCTCAGCAGATGCTGATTTGTATACAAGACCCTCAGGAAGAACATCTGTCAGGACAAGCTTTCCAGCTTCATATTCCTCCGGGGAATCTCCGTTGTTTGAGAGAGTTATAGTGAAAACAGCTGTGTCGCCATCTGTAAGGAAGCCCTTGCTTACGTACTCTCCCGTCCGACTTTTAACATCCTTTGAAAGATTTACATCTGCCGGTGTCGGCTCGCTGATAGAAACGTCAGCCGAAGCAGGAGATGTTGTGAAGTCAGGTGTAGAAGAGCTCTCGTTGCCGACGCCCCATACATCAGTCGTTACCGTGTTGGTGAAGGTTCCGCCTGATGAACCGCTGAGAGTGCTTGTGTTAAGTGTGACAGTGAACTCCTGCGGTGACATCTCACCTTTTTTGTTTGAGCTTTCTGCCTCATAGGTGAATGTGACTGAGCTGCTGTCTGAGCTTACTATTGTCGCAGGGGATCCATTTACTGTTATGGTAGGGGTATCAGTAAAGCTTAGTCCACTCGGAAGCTCAATGGTATCAGTTACCTTCACCTTGCCTGCATACCACACTCCGGTATCACTTGTATTGTCCGGATACGCCTTGACGGTGTAGGTAACAGGTGTGCCGATATCGATAGCCGTAGGCGATGCACTCTTTGTATTTGCCCACTTGATGTCTGCGTTGGCTGTAACAGTTGCTTTCTTACTGGTAAATGAACCCATTGTAGAAAGCGTGGCTGTGACCTTGGTATCATCAGGTGTAGTTCCGTTCTTGAACCTGAGATTCAGGTCAAGTGCCCTTGTCTGACCATTTGTTACAGTGTACATCAGGTAGCGCTTGCCGCCAACGATAGAAATGGTGAAGCCTGCATACTTCGCACCATTTTTCGTACCATTTCCGGCAAAATCTGTCAGCTGTATGTTATCGTTCGTAAGCTCGATCATATATGTCGTACCAAAGCCGAACTGATACACATTACTGCCTGACAGCTCCACGTGCATCGTGAAGTCTTCGCCGGTATCCACTTCTGAAATTACCTGACCTGCTGAATTGCGGAACTCGATCTTATTGTTCGAGTTTACATCAGTAAAAGCACCGAAACCGTACATTCCGAAAGCTCCCGCACGAACAGGCACAGACGTAAACGAAGTAAATACGCTCGCTACGATCATGACAACAGAAAGAAAGATACTTGCGGCTCTTTTTCTGATCGTCATGCTGCTGTGTGCATTCATATCATTATCCTCCTTTATAATTTATTCATGTCCAGTCGGGCGTATCGCTTTAAAGCCCTGAATTAAAAGTGATACTATCCGCCGGTACAATGCTTATGATATAGAATTACAAAGATATTATACAATATTCAAGCCTTAAAGTCAACAACCAGCAGCAAATTTGTACTAATATGAATGAAAAAACGTCATTTTTAACTATTGACCCTCTGTTTCTTTGTGCAAAATACAAATAGTATTTGCCGTCTGTTGATTTCCAATATTATTATACTGACCGAGAAAAATGCAAAAAAAGCGGACAGCCCTGCTGTCCGCCTCATTATAATATCCGCTATCATATCTGTCCGGCATTACACCGGCTGCTTCTCGGAATTGATGAACATATCGTAGATCCGGCGGATAGCCTCCGCAAGATCATGCTCACTCACGCCGACTATTACGTTCAGCTCACTGCTGCCCTGATCTATCATCTTGACATTTATCCTTGCATGGGCAAGTGCTGCGAATATACGTGCAACCGTACCCCTTGTGTTCTTCATTCTCCTGCCCACTACCGCAAGCAGCGCTATCCCGTCCTCGATCTCGATATGGTCCGGTGATACCTCACGGCGTATACCGGCAAGCACCTTATCACGCACAGGCTCAAGGCTCGCCGTATCGACCGTTATGCTCATCGTGTCGATACCCGACGGCATATGCTCGAACGATACCCCGTTGTCAACAAGCACCTTCAGCACCTTCATGCCGAAGCCTGTCTCGCTGTTCATCATCGCCTTCTCAATATTTATCGTGCTGAAGCCCTTTCTTCCGGCAATACCAGTGATGGTATGCTCCAGGCTCTCCCCCGTGAAGCTGTAATCATCGGAAACTATCATAGTTCCGGCGTCCTCCGGGCGGTTAGTGTTTCTTATGTTTATCGGGATCCCAGCCGAGCGTACCGGGAATATAGCGTCCTCATGGAGCACAGAAGCACCCATATACGCAAGCTCTCTCAGCTCACGGTATGTGATCGTATTTATCACATCCGGCTCTCTGACTATCCTCGGATCGGCAACAAGGAATCCCGAAACGTCCGTCCAGTTTTCGTAAAGCTCTGCTCTTGCGGCGTTGGCGATTATCGAACCGGTGACATCTGAGCCGCCCCGTGAGAACGTCTTAACAAAGCCCTCGGTAGTTCTGCCGTAGAATCCGGGGATAACAGCTCTCTCAACGCCTCTGAGCCTCTTGCGCACCGCCTCGATAGTATCATCGAGCAGCAGAGTGCCCTTAGTATCGAATATTATAACATCAGCTGCATCAATGAACTCAAATCCGAGATAAGCTGAGATCACCTTTCCGTTGAGGTACTCTCCACGGCTTGCGGCGTAGTCCTTTGACGGGCGTGCCTTCAGCTCCCTGACTATAGTCTCAAACTCCTCATCAAGCGAAAGCCCGATCCCAAGCCCCTCGATTATGCCGTTATACCTGTCCCTTATCAGCTGAAAATCCTCAGTGAAGTCCACTCCGCTGCCTGCAAGCTCACAGCACCTATAGAGCATATCAGTGACCTTGACATCATCGGAGAACCGCTTGCCGGGTGCAGACGGGACAACAAAGCGTCTCCTGTCGTCCGCCCTGATTATAGCGGCAGCCTTTTTTATCTGGTCAGCATCTGCAAGGCTGCTTCCGCCGAACTTAACGACTTTTGTTTTGATATTATCACTCATAGCTATGCTCTCTTTCATGTTTATATTATATTATATTATAATAGTATATTGATAAAATATTATCAATATCTGCTCCCATGTAGCAATATTAATTATATAACTTTTGGAAAGGAAAATCAATTGGCATATCTTCCAAATCTTACCGGTCTGAAAATGTGTTTTTGGTGAATACGCTTGTACGCCTGTGGCGGACAGCAAAAAAATGGCAGCCAAATCGGCTGCCGGAAGAAAAAACATACAAGAAGTCAGAGAGATGAAGAATCAGTTGCATTAGTATTATATGCTCCCGTATTCAGGAATATTCATGAAACCACAGAGCATTTTCCCCGGCTCGGCTTTTCTCTGCGAAAAATTTTCCTGCACGTGTTGATTTATTCGTAACAAGATGATATAAGCGGCGAGCCGCCGCCCCCAGCTTCACGGCTCAGTTTTTTCTGCGGAAAAATTTTCCCGCGTCTGTTGATTTATCCGTAACAAGATGATATAAGCGGCGAGCCGCCGCCCCCAGCTTCACGGCTCAGTTTTTTCTGCGGAAAAATTTTCCCGCGTCTGTTGATTTATCCGTAACAAGATGATATAATATAATTAATAACAATTCACGGAGTATGAACTGATGAACAAATACAAAAAATTAGCCTTTAATACTATCGTTTTCGCTATAGGAAACTTCGGCTCAAAGATCCTCCTCCTGCTCCTGACAAGGCTGTACACCAAATATATCAGCCCGTCCGGGAACAGTACAAAGGATCTTCTCGAAACTATGGCTCTGTTCCTTATCCCTATCTTTTCATTCGGATTGCAGGAATACCTCATACGCTTCGCACTTGACCATAACTACGACAAAAAGGAGGTATTTACTACCTCCGCCGGTATGACCGCTGCCGGACTTGCTGCGATGGCTGTCATCGTGCCGCTGCTGAAATTCATTCCGTTTCTCGGATTTATCGACGGCTTTACGATACTCCTCATCATCTACACCTGCACCTCTACCATACGGATGCTGTGTGCTCAGTTCGTCAGGGCAAGAGATATGGTAAAGCTCTTCTCCCTTGACGGCATTCTTGCAACACTGACCCTTTTCCTGTTCAATGTGCTGTTTATTGCCAAACTCGACATGGGAGTAAAGGGCTTCATGCTCTCGGTCATTCTCTCCGACCTTTGTTCGTCTATATTCCTTTTCATCACCGGACAGCTCGGCAAATTCCTCAGTATCAAGAGCTTCAGCGTGCCCATGATGAAGACTATGCTCCGCTTCTCGGTGCCGCTTATCCCGACGATCGTCATGTGGACGATAACGAGCCTTTCGGACAGAGTGTTCATAAGGGAAATGCACAGCGACAGGGCTGTTCTCGGTGCGGACGCAGCCGGACTTTATGGTATCGCAAATCGTGTGCCGAACCTGATATCTATGGTATCTACGATATTCTTCCAGGCGTGGAATATGTCTGCGATCACGGAAAACGAATCCGACGACCGCAGTCAGTTCTACGGAAAGGTGTATTCAGCCTATGAATCCATACTCTTCATTGCCTGTGCAGGGCTGATACTCCTTGTAAAGCCCGTCACCATGCTGCTGACGAATACCGATAATTTCCCGGAATACAGCACTGTATACATCTATGTCCCGATACTGATCGCAGCCGTGCTGTTCACCTCGCTCGACCAGTTCCTCGGCAGTATCTACAATGCCACAAAGCACACGAAAAATTCATTTTGGACAGCACTTGCTGCCTGCGTGACAAACCTTGTGCTCAACGCACTGCTGATACCGGAGTGGGGCATTCAGGGAGCGTCGATCGCAACACTCGTAAGCTACCTTATATGCTTCTGGCTGAGGATAATAGATGCACGCTACTACGTTCCTTTCAGCTTCAACATGATAAAAAACATCTTCAATACCATCGTTCTTCTGATAATGTGCGGCTTCGTCATCGTTGCACCGCCGAAATATATGCTCTGGCAGACAGCCCTCACGCTCGTTGTATGTGTCGGGTGCTATCAGGAGGTACTGACAATGGCGAAAAAGCTGCTCAAACGAGGATAGATAAGGGAGGGAAATTCTATGCCAACACCACATAACAACGCAAAGCCCGGAGATATAGCAAATACCGTCCTTATGCCGGGCGACCCGCTGAGGGCAAGATTCATTGCGGAGAACTATCTTGAATCTCCGGTCTGCTACAATGAAGTCCGGGGAATGCTCGGATATACCGGGAAATACAAGGGCGTGCCGGTTTCCGTCCAGGGCAGCGGAATGGGTATGCCGTCTATCGGGATATACTCCTATGAGCTGTTCACGGAGTATTCGGTCGGGAATATAATCCGTGTCGGGACTGCCGGTGCGATAGCTGACAGCGTGGAGCTGAGGGATATAATCATCGGAATGAGTGCGAGCACAAATTCAGCCTATGCCGCACAGTACCGCCTCCCCGGAACGTATGCACCGACTGCCTCATGGGATCTCCTGTCGGCTGCTGCTGAGGCTGCTAAGGGGCTTGACTGCCGGTATCACATCGGGAACATCTTTTCGAGCGATACTTTCTACGACGATGCAAACAGTCTTGCGGACTGGCAGAAGCTCGGCGTTCTCGGGATCGAAATGGAGGCTGCGGCACTGTACATGAACGCCGCAAGGACTGGAAAGAACGCTCTTGCGATACTCACGGTGTCGGATTGTCCGCTCAGAGGGCTTTCAACGACTGCCGAGGAGCGGCAGACAAGCTTCCGCACTATGATGGAGCTTGCACTTGAAACGGCTGTAGCTGTAAACGAGTAAATGCCCGGACATATCAAAAAGTCCAGACCTGAAAACGGTCTGGACTTTTATGCTTTCACAGCTTTTTCCGGTAGTCATGTCCTCTCAGGCGGCCTTCAAAATCCGCTACAGGCAGCGGTCTGTCAAAATAATAGCCCTGTGCGATATTGCAGCAGTTCGCCTTCAGCAGCTCGACCTGCTCCCATGTCTCAACGCCCTCCGCAACACATTCAAGCCCCATAGCCTGTGCCATTGCCACAATGTGCTTGAACATCACCTTTTTCTTGTCGTCAAGCTTGTTCTCATCGAGCGGAAGGAAGCTCTTGTCCACCTTGAGCACATTCCACGGGATATCCTTTATCAGTGTAAGCGAGGAATAGCCGATACCGAAATCGTCCACCGAGGTCGATATCCCGGTAGCCTGCAATCCGCCGATGACCCGCTTCAGATCCTTGAATTCAACGTCTGTGGTCGTCTCAGTAAGCTCTACCTCTATGTACTCATGCGGTACATTGTTCCGGTCAACTATCCCAACGATATGCTCCAGCAGATGTGCGTCCGCAAGATGCCTCCGTGAGAGATTCACCGATACCTTCACGATATCCATGCCGCTGTCGAGCCACCTGCGAATATCTCTGCACACCTTGTCCAGCATATAGAAATCGAGCCGGCATATATCCGAGCCCTTTTCCAGTACCGGGATAAAGTCGTTCGGCGGTATCAGCTCGCCATTGTGCATCCACCTGCACAGTGCCTCTGCACCGACTATCCTGTAATCGTTCATGGATACCTTTGGCTGGTAGTACACCAGAAACTCCTCATTCGCAAGGGCACCCTCGAACTGTGCATTTATATTTATAACCCGCTGGCTGTCCTCCCTCATCTTCATATCATAATACGCAAAATCGTGCTTTGTGCGGCTTTTTGCCACGCTCTCCGCAATACTCACCCTGTCCATTATATCCGGCGGAGAATGCACAGGTATCTCACGCTTTATCTCATAGATACCAACTGTTGCGGAAATGGAAACGCTTTCGCCTGTGCGGTCGTCATATACTATATCCGTTCCTCTGAGTGCCGCAAGGAAAACATTCAGATCCTCCTGACGGATAAGCATTATGAAATTGTCGCCGCCTATCCTGCCAAGCATCTCGTCCGGGCTGAGAAGTGACGAAACAGCTTCAATAAAGCGGTGCATGATAAGAGTTCCGAGACGCCTGCCGAGCCTCTGATTGACGGCTGAGAATTTCTTTATATTAAAATATATCGCAGTATAGCCGTATATCTCATCGCTCTCTATCAGCCTGCCGGTATATCTCATGAAGTGCTTGAGATTATATACCCCCAGGTCAGTATCGTGGAACGTAAGGTATTCCACATTATCGGTAAGGCAGCTCTTTGTATTGAAGAGGAACACGAGCGAGACTGCCATAGCTATATGGTCAAGCTCCTTGTCATTCCACAGCGGCTCGCCGAACCTGCGGAAGACCTTGTACACGACCGGACTGCCCTTGCCGTTTACCTTGTGGAACGTCTCATAATGCCGCTCGTCCGCAAAGCCGGAGCTGTAGAGGGTCATGCTCCTGCCCTTTCCGGCAGCCTCGTCACCTCTGTTCTCATATAGGGTAACATCGAGCCTGCCGACCCTGAGAAGCTCAAAAATATCCTCACAGGCGTCCTGCATCATCGGCGAGAGGGTATGCGGAAGCTCGTCAAGCCTCACAAGAAAATCACTCATCGCCCTTACGATCGCACAATACTCCATACACAGTCCCCCTTGCCGTGCTTTTCTGCCCTTCTATATCAGCTACATTATATCACAAAGCGTCTGTGAAATAAAGGGGTAAATGTAAATTTTGTATAGATAGACAAAATAATAACGAACAAAGGGGCGGAAAATCTGAAAAATGTCTTTACAAGGCTGTATTCTGGTGGTATAATAAGATTATTGCAGATTATTTTGTTAAGTGAAATTGCATAAAAAACAAGTTTAGTCTTTGTGTAATACTTCTAAAAGGAGGATAATCCTATGAGCAGAAAAGAAAGCGGACAAGGCAAGACACCCTCCGGGGTGCTCAGGCATAAATGGTATCTGTATCTGACGGAGTTCTTCGCCGGTATGTCGGTCATGGCGGTCGAGCTTGGTGCAAGCAGGCTCCTTGCACCATATTTCAGCTCGTCTCAGATAGTCTGGACTATCATAATCGGCACTATCATGATAGCTATGGCTCTGGGCAATATCTACGGCGGACGAACGGCTGACAAGGATCCCGACCCGGACAGGCTCTACGGCAGGATACTCATTGCGGCGGTCTGGACTGCGGCGATACCCTTTGCCGGAAAGTTCGTTATCCTCGGTATATCGGCACTTCTCGTATTCACAGTCAGCACAGACTTCCTGATATGGGCAGCATTTGCGACCTGTATGGTGGTCTTTGTGTTCCCGCTGTTCCTGCTGGGTACTGTAACGCCCTCGCTGGTGAAGTACACCGTCAGCAGCCTTGACGACAGCGGAAAAACCGTCGGTACTCTCGGTGCATTCAACACAATAGGCAGTATAATCGGCACATTTATCCCGACCTTCGTCACTATCCCGGCGGTCGGTACAGCCGTCACGTTCCTGATATTCTCCGGTATTCTGCTTATCCTCGGCATAATTTACTTCGCCGCTGCACACAGAGGCACGGCAAAGTCCGTGACAGCGGCAGTGATGTTTCTTGTGTGCTGTTTCGCAGCCCCGTCAGTCGGGTTTGCTTTCTGGGAGAATGACCTTGTGTATGAGGGCGAATCGGTGTACAACTATTTACAGGTCAAGGAGGACGACCGGGAAGTCGCACTTTCGACCAATGTTCTGTTCGGTGTGCAGTCAGTACGCATGAAAAACGGCGGTCTGACCGGTATGTATTACGACTATGCACTTGCCGCACCTCTCATGGCTGAAAAGCCCGACGGAAGTGCGGATATCCTCATTCTCGGCATGGGTACGGGCACCTATGCGGTACAGTGCATGAAGTATTTCGATGACAGCGGCGTTTCCGTCGAGGGAGTAGAGATAGACAGGAGCATAACCGATCTTGCGAGAGAGTATTTCGGTCTGCCAGAGAGCGTGAACGTCACAGAGTACGACGGCAGGGCGTTCCTCAATGTCTGCGAGAAGAAGTATGACGTTATCATGGTCGATGCGTATCAGGATATAACCATTCCGTTCCAGATGTCCTCCCGTGAATTTTTCGCACTCGTAAAGAGCCATTTAAAGCCCGGCGGAGTGATGGTCGTGAATATGAATATGCGGTCAAAGGACTCAGACGGCATAAACAGCTGTCTCTCTGACACTATCGCAGAGCAGTTCCCGGAGGTGTGGACTGTGGACGTATCCGGGTCAACGAACCGTGAGCTTTTCGCCTCCGAGGACAGCCGGATAACGGAGCGTTTCCGTGAGAGGGCGGCGGAGCTTGATGACGGTGAGCTTCATGCTATGATGGGGAGAGTGAATGATTCGCTCACGGAGTACATTGCCGGGGACAATATCCTGACAGATGATAAAGCTCCGGTCGAGCTGCTCGGTATGAGCGTTATTGATGATCTGATACAGGACGAGCTTGTGTATTACCGTGAGGTATTCCGTGAGGAGGGAATATCGGGACTTTTGAAGTGAATTTCTTCCAAATAAATAAGGGGATGCCCTCTCATGCAGGGCGTCCCCTTTAATATTCTTTACCTATTTTTCGTCACCTATACGCTTGTTTATATACTTCGTCCGGCGTTTTGAATAAACTATCCTCTGCTCACTGTAAAGCCCTCTGTAGCCGGAAAGCATATAGCTCACCGCACAGGCAAGCAGACAGAACGGAAGTCCTCCGCTGCCGAAAAGCTCTATTCCGAGGACAAATGACGCCACCGGACAGTTGGTAACGCCGCAGAAGAGCGATATCATGCCAACTGCCGCACCTGCCGACAGGGGAAGTCCGAGGACTGCCGACATCACGCTCCCGAAAGCCGAGCCGATGAAGAATACCGGGAATATTTCGCCGCCCTTGTAGCCCGATCCGAGCGTAATTACGGTGAAAATGAGCTTCACCGCAAAGGCGAGGACGAATGGTCTTTCCGAAAAAGCCGAAACTATGAATGCACCGCCCGTTCCGTTGTAGGTCTGATCTCCGGCGGCAAGCGTCAGCAGGACAACTAAAGCACCGCCCGCAGCCGCACGCAGCATATGATTCTTTATGTGCCGGAAAAGCTTCAGCGTACCGCTCATTGACGCACAGAATACAACGCTCAGCAGTGCACACAACGCTCCGAGGACTGCGACCCTCAGAAAGCTCACCGGGTCAGCCGACGGGAACGTTACGCTCACAGCTATATGCGATATCCCGAACCGTGACGATACCCAGCTTGCAGTAAGAGCCGCAGCTGCACATGGCACTATCGCTGAATAATAGAATATCCCGACGCTCACGACCTCCATAGAGAACAGTGCCGCCGCCGCAGGTGTACCGAAAACTGCGGCAAACATAGCGCTCATGCAGCACATCGTCATGATACGCTTGTCATGCTCGTTGAATTTCAGCTTTCTGCCGGTAAATGACCCAAGAGCCGCACCGATTTGCAGAGAAGCACCCTCTCTGCCGCTCGAACCGCCGAAAAGGTGTGTGATCACAGCCGCAACGAATATGCAGACGGCATGGTGGATACCCATTACCTTGTTGTCCCGGACTGCAAGCAAAACGAGATTCGTTCCCTTATCGTGGCTGTAGTTCATTGCATCATAGAACATCGCTATCGCTGCACCGGCAAGCGGCAGGAAAAACAGCACCCACGGGTGCTGTTCACGAAAAAACTCAGCCGACGACGAGCAGAGGTGGAAAAATGTACCGATAAGTCCGATGATAAGCCCGGAAATCGTGCCGTATACGAGCCACTTGCACAGGCTTTTCAGCTCCGGCAGCTCCTCACGCCTTATCTCGTCCGCAGCATTTTTCAGTATCTCCGGCATCAGCTCAGTGTAACGGGGAGCCCGTTTATCTCGATAGTCGGGTCGTCGATATCTATGAGCAGACAGCGTCTGCCGTCGATAACGCTCGTGCGTACCTTGTCCGCCGCAGACGGCTTGATATTGACGGTAATACCAGGTGCGGAGAGCACGGTCTTACTCTCGACGAGGTTTGAAGCCGTGAGAGGTGTGCTGCCGCAGACCTTTTCATACACCGGGCTGACCATCTCGACACGCTCCTGCGGAACGCCTATATCGCTCAGGATATCCTTGAGCCGTGAATCGTCTATCACCGTCTTGTCAGTCTCGTTCTTGTTCTCGTCAACGACCTCCTGCAATTTCTCGTTCACAGTCTTTATGACCATATAGTCGAGGTCATCGCCGACAACGCCCTTGAGTATGCTCTGGAAGCTTGCCTTTTCATTCTCCGCAGACATTACGAACGTACAGCCGAGAACGTCCTCAACTACAGAAATATTGGGCTTTGCGGCGGATTTTGCGTAATACATCACATGGTTCACGTCCGTGCTGCGGTTGCTGAACACCGGATAGAGGAAGCCGTCCGAGGGGGCTTTGCTGATTATCAGCTCTGTATTCACCTTTTTGGATATCTCGTTGCTGTCGGAATCAAAGAAAAACCCGTCACTTCCGGTATTTACCGGGCAGATAGCGGTCAGTATGTACCTGAATATCTCGTCCTCGCCCTCAGCGTACTCGTCATTCTTGTTCTTTCTGCGTATCGTGTAGGAGCAGTACGCAGTTATGACTGTAAACGGTCCCTCATATGCGATATTTGCTGCGATATGCTCCAGAAAGCTCTCGCAGACCGCCTCGTCCTTCAGCTCTGATTTAAGCAGCGTATACAGGATATCCTGCGGCTTGCCCTCGTCATACGCCTCATTCGGGAACTCGTACTCAATGAAGTTCTTCCCTACGTTCGTGTTCAGGACTTTTTTAAGAGTCTCGTCATAGACCGAATGCTCCTCTATGGGCATTGTCAGGCACGAATTTACCGAATGGCAGCGGACAGTTTTCTCAGCGTCCACAAATCCCGTCAGCACCCTTTCCATTATAAAAAATCCGCTCTTGTCGGAAAAATTCTTTTTCAGCTCCGCTGTTTCCTTTTTATTCATTTCTATGTCCCTTTCCTTGATCTTGGTTTCGGATATCTGTGTCAGAAGTGCGATATACCGCCGTCCTGAACAGGTCAGAGCCGAAGCCTATACCTTCTTGATCTCCGTTCCCTGCCGTGTCTCACGCACCTCATATCCGAGTGCGGCTATCTTATCACGCAGCTCGTCCGCAAGTGCAAAATCCTTTGCCTTTCGTGCTGCCTTTCTCTGCTCCGCAAGCTCCAGCACCTCTGCCGGGATATCGCTCTCAGCCGCAGAATTTTCCGCAGCAGCAGCCTCAGCATTAGCAATAAGGTCAAGCCCTAAAACCGTGTCAAATTCTGAGATGAGTGCAAGCTTTGAAGCACTGTCCGCACCGGATTTCAGCACATCATAAAGCACCGTGACCGCCTGTGCAGTATTCAGGTCTGAGTCAAGCGCGTTCCTGAACTCCTGCCTGAGACGCTCCATTTCCTCCGTATCGCCCGGCTCTGCACCCTTTGCGGAAAGAAGCGGAACTATCCTCGCTATGAGCTTGTTGTACGTCACAGCAGCATTGTCGAGGTTCTCCCAGTTGAAAACGAGTGACTTCCTGTAGTGCGACTGAATGCAGAAGAAGCGGTATACTACCGGCTTATAGCCCTTTTCCTCCAGCAGCGATACTGTCAAAAACTCGCCCTTGCTCTTGCTCATCTTGCCGTCATCTGTATTGAGGTGCAGGACATGGAACCAGTAGCTGCACCACTTATGTCCGAGGTGCGCCTCAGACTGTGCTATCTCGTTGGTATGGTGGGGGAAGGCATTGTCGATACCGCCGCAGTGTATATCAAGATACTCTCCGAGATTCTTCATGCTTATGCAGCTGCACTCGATATGCCAGCCGGGGTATCCTACTCCCCACGGGCTGTCCCATTTAAGCTCCTGATCGTCGAACTTTGACTTTGTGAACCAGAGAACGAAGTCCGCCTTGTTACGCTTGTTCTCGTCAGCCTCAACGCCCTCACGCACGCCGACAGCAAGATCTTCCTCCCTGAAATCGTTGAAAACGTAGTATTTATCGAGCTTTGAGGTGTCGAAATATATATTTCCGCCTGCTTCATAGGCATATCCGTTGTCCATAAGAGAGCTGATTACCCTGATGAACTCGTCGATATATGTAGTTGCCGGAACGACAACGTCCGGTATCTTTATGTTGAGCCTGCGGCAGTCCTCAAAGAAAGCGTCCGTGTAGAACTTTGCGATCTCCATGACGGATTTATGCTCTCTTTTCGCACCCTTCAGCATTTTGTCATCGCCGGTATCGCCGTCACTTGTGAGATGTCCCACATCGGTGATATTCATGACACGCTTTACGTCAAGCCCGGTATATCTGAGGTACTTTTCGAGTACGTCCTCCATGATGTAAGTGCGGAGGTTGCCTATATGAGCGTAATGATACACTGTCGGGCCGCAGGTGTACATACTCACCTTTCCCGGCTCGTGCGGTGTGAAAAGCTCCTTTTTATGCGTTAAAGAATTGTAGATATACATATCATCTATCCTTTCTCAGAAATCCCATATCTCTCCGGTGAGATTCTTTATTTTTATCTGAGTAAAATACCCCATAAGAGTCAGAAACTCCGGAATTATGCTCAGTCCGTCCTGATAGAAGCTCCTCAGAGCCTCCTGACGCTCAGAAATGCCTTTATATACCCTCGGACAGACAAAGCTCCAGCTTGCCGACTGAGTATCGAACAGCAGCCGGAAGCAGCTGTCGATATCTCTGAGCTGTGAATCGGCACAGGCGAGCATTATGCTGTGCTCTCCGACCTCCTCAAGCGGTGCGACAACTGCACAGCCGCCGTCAAAGGACACGGCAGCGATAAGCGGAGAATCCATTTTTACAGCCTCGTTTACTGCACTTTCAGAGGGATATCTTACGATGTCCATTTTTACATCTCCTTTTCCGGAATATAAACATATTATATAACATTCCGGAGCTGTTTGTCAAGTGCGGCTGCGAGAAAATCCACACATTTCATTCTCCTGCAACACCCCGGAAATTCAGCGTTTTTCGTCCTGCCGCAAGCCACAGGCAGACAATATACAGCATACCGCCTGCTGCTGCGGCAGATACTATCTGCACAAGTGCTCCTGCACCTCCCCGGCTTGTGAGGTCTGCCGCAAGATACGCCGCACCCATGCACATTCCCCCGGAATACAGCACCGCTGCAAACGGCAGTATATCCAGCCGCACCCCGGCTTGCCGGAAATACGCCGCAAGTGCCGAGAAAAGTATCACTGCATAGCATATAGTCGTTGCCGCTGCTGCTCCGTCTGCACCCATTGCCGGTACAAGAAGAAGATTTCCGGCAAGCTTTACTCCTGCCCCGATCAGCATTATTTTCAGCGGTGCAGCCGGTTTTCCGGTGGATTGCAGCATTCCGAACACCGGATAGGCAAGGCACAGCATGACCATTCCCGGCATGAGAAGCCGCACCGGCATAACGCAAAGCTCCGCTTCGGCAGTACGCTCCGGGAAGAGAAATGCAAGCACCTGCGGAGCAAGTACCGCAAGCCCAGCCGCACATGGTACTGACAGCACCGCTGCCGTGAGAAGTGCCTGCTGAGTCCCCCTTCTGAGCGATACGCCGTCCCCCGCCGCCCATGCACCGGTTATTACCGGTATAACGCCCTTTCCGAGCATATTAGTGACCGATGGGACAAGATTGAATATCGTCAGGGCTATGCCTGCAAATGAGCCGTAGACAAACTGCGGATAATCCGCCGAACTTACACCAGCCGGAAGGCGATCGGGTATCTGTGTGCAGGCTATGATAGTCCACATATCAATTATCGCTGTCAGGTTTGTAACTACTGCACTCAGCCCTGCCGGGAACGATGTCCTCAGAAGCTCAGAGGCTGTGCTTTTCCGGCTTTTTATCGGCTTTCCGGCTGTATTTCCCGGCTGAAACAGCTTCAGGACTGCAAAAAATACCACTGCTCCGAGAGACGAGAGAGTAACGCCCAGTATCCCGGCAGCTGCGGCTATCGAGCGTGTATCGTCCGTCCACGGAATGACAGCTGCAAGCCTTTCGCCGTTATGCACCGCACAGACGCACAGAGCTATCCCTGCTCCCGCCTTTATGAAGCCCTCTATGGTCTGGGATACGGCTGTGGGGTACATATTGCTCAGCCCCTCGTAATACCCCCTCTCAGAAGCCGTCATGCAGCCGAAAAGCACTGCCGGGGATATCATGAGTATAGCCGGTACAGCCTCATAGCTGCCGCAGCTCCACAGGCTGAACGGAACCGCAAGCAGTATAACTGCTCCGCTGCCGGCAAGACCGAATGCCGAGAAAAGGATAAATGATACCCTCCGGATACGCTGCACATCGCCGTCAAGACCGAGTGCCCTGCACTCTGCCGTCATTCTCGCAGAGGCGGAGGATATACCGGCGGTTGTCAGTGCGTAGACCGGAAGAAATACTGTATATGCACAGCTGAAGCAGCTCATGCCTGCACCGCCGAGCATATTCGTCAGCGGTATGCGGAATATAGCCCCAAGCAGCTTTGCAGCGGCTGCTGAAAGCATCAGAATGACCGAGCCCTTGAGAAAATTCTGTTTTTTCAATGCCATTACGCTCCTGTCAGCAATAATATTCAAAAAAATATATGTCGCAAAGGTCAGAATTATGTACTCCGGTGCAGCCAGCCTCACAGCGTAGTTTTTTCTGCGGAAAAATTTTCCCGCGTCTGTTGATTTATTTGTGATAATATGTTATAAGCGGCGAGCCGCCGCCCCCAGCTTCGCGGCATAGTTTTTTTCTGCGGAAAAATTTTCCCGCGTCTGTTGATTTATTTGTGATAATATGTTATAATAGGGTTGCTACAGCATAATAAACAGAAACATAACAGAAAGGCTGGTAATACCATATGGAATATAAATTTTCCGATAAAGTCAGCAGCCTGAAGGCTTCAGCTATCCGTGAGATACTGAAATTCACCGCTGACCCGGAGGTGATATCCTTCGCCGCCGGTAATCCCGCTCCTGAGGCTTTCCCAAAGGAAAGGATAGCCGAGCTTTCCGCAGAGCTGCTGCGTGATGACCCTATCCTCGCTCTCCAGTACAGCGTTACTGAGGGATATACTCCGCTGCGTGAGTTCCTCAAGGAATGGCTCGGCAGCAAGGGCTGCTTCCACCCGGAATTTGACGATCTCATCGTTACCTCCGGCGGTCAGCAGGCTAATGAGCTTTCATGTAAGGTGCTGCTCAACGAGGGCGACACCCTCCTCTGTGAGTCGCCAAGCTTCATCGGCTCACTCAACGCCTTCCGCTCATACAACGTCAATCTCGTCGGAGTTGACATGGACGACGACGGAATAAATATCGAGAAGCTCGAAAATGCCCTTAAAACTCAGCCGAATGTAAGGATACTCTACCTCATACCGAACTTTCAGAACCCGACAGGCAGAACGATGTCGTTCGAGAAAAGAAAGGCTGTATACGAGCTTGCGTGCCGGTATGACTTCATTATCCTTGAGGACGACCCGTATGGCGAGCTGAGATTCGCCGGTGAGAATGTCCCCACGATAAAGAGCCTTGACACAGAGGGCAGGGTCATCTATTCAAGCACGTTCTCCAAGCTCATCTCCTCAGGCTTCCGCACGGGCTTTGTATCAGCTCCTGCTCCGATAATCCAGAAGATAGTGGTCTGCAAGCAGGTGTCGGACGTACACTCTAATATCTGGGCTCAGGTAATTTCCCACCGCTTCATGACGACCGTTGACCGAGAGGCTCATTTCAACAAGCTCAGAGATATCTACCGTGAAAAATGCGGTCTGATGTGCAGCTATATCGACAACGGCTTCTCGGACAAGATAACCTATATCAAGCCGGAGGGCGGACTCTTTATCTGGTGTACCCTCCCGGACAGCTGCGATATGAACGACTTCTGCCGCAGAGCTGTGCAGGAGTACAAGATAGCTGTAGTCCCCGGAAACTCGTTCAGCATTGACGAGAACGAGGTGAGCCATTCGTTCCGCCTGAACTACTCAACTCCGACAAATGAGCAGATAAAGACCGGAATGGAGATACTCGCAAAAATGACAAGAGATATGCTTGACTGAATCATCAAAAAAACTATAAAATATTTATGAAAGGCTGATAAAAATGGCAGCAGACAGATACCCAGTAACCCAGAAATACCTGATGACAAGAGGTCAGGCTATAAACTTCCCGGCAAAGTTTTTCAGCAACATGAACCTGAAAAAGAACGATGTTTTCGGCGTTGTTATAGATATCCCCATGCCGTCTCAGGTACTCACAACTATGGTATGCTTCGTGAACGGAGCAGCTAACCTCTATTTCAACAACGGCGGCGAGTATGCAGGTGCTTCGACAAGATACAGAAATCTCGTTCAGGCAGCTCACAATCTCGTTGTGAACGCTAATCAGCTCCTCCCTAAGTGCGAGAAGGTAACCTCATACGATATCCCGACAACAAGAGCTCAGAACGTGTTCCTGCTCACTAAGAACGGCATATACAAGACCGTCATCAAGCCCGGCGTTATCCCGGAAACTGAGCCGGAGCTGAGGACATTCTATGTGCTCTATCAGAGGGCTCTCGGTGAGCTTCGCACCTGCCAGCTCAAGGACGCTGCTGAAAAAAATAATTCATATCAGTAAGGAGCAGCAGAATGGACGATAAGAAGCTTATTTTCAGCGGTATACAGCCAACCGGTACATTTACTCTCGGCAACTATATCGGTGCTGTCCGCAACTGGGGCCCGCTCCAGGACGAGTATAACTGCATTTACAGCGTCGTGAATATGCACGCTATAACTGTCCGTCAGGACCCGGCTGCACTGAGGAAGAATACCCTCGATTCGTATGCCCTTCTCATGGCGTGCGGTATTGATATCAACAAGTCGATACTCTTCATTCAGAGCCACGTTAAAACACACGCAGAGCTGAACTGGATACTCGGCTGCTGCACACAGTTCGGAGAGCTGAGCCGCATGACTCAGTTCAAGGAAAAGAGCCAGCGGCACCCGGACGATATAAATGCCGGTCTTTTCACGTATCCCGTGCTCATGGCGGCGGATATACTTGCGTATAATGCTGACCTTGTACCGGTCGGTATCGACCAGAAGCAGCACCTTGAGCTTGCAAGAAACATCGCTCAGCGGTTCAACCAGCGCTACGGTGACTTCTTCACGCTCCCTGAGCCGTATATCGCTGAGGTCGGTGCTAAGGTAATGTCATTGCAGGATCCGACAAAGAAGATGTCAAAATCCGACGAGAACCCGAATGCTGTTATTTCCATACTCGACGATAAGGATACTATTATCCGGAAGTTTAAGAGAGCTGTTACCGACAGCGAGGCTGAGGTGGCTTACCGTGAGGGCAAGGACGGAATAAACAATCTCATGACGATCTATTCCAGCGTTACCGGAAAGGACTTCGCTGCGATCGAATCCGAATTTGCCGGAAAGGGCTACGGAGACTTCAAGCTTGCGGTCGGTGAGGCTGTCGCAGACCACTTAGAGCCTGTACGCACCGAATTTGCCCGGCTCAGCGGCGACAAGGCATACCTGAAGGAGTGCTATACTGCCGGAGCTGAGAAGGCTCTGCGGTACTCACAGCGTATCGTTTTAAAGGCTTATCACAAGGTCGGATTTGTCGATCTGAAGTAAGTCTGCCTGCAATAGTATCAGTAAAAATCTACAAATACTGTCACAAAACCTTGTTTTATTCCGCCAATGCTACAAAAATCTCAAAAGCAGTTGCATTTTGGCGGAAATTAAGGTATCATAAAAGGAGTGCTTTTCCAATGGTAGAATACCAGCAGAAGGATAGATATAACATCAATGACCTCTGCGATATAGTTCGTCTGCTCCGGGGTGAGGGCGGCTGTCCGTGGGATATCGTCCAGACACATGAATCCATACGCAGCGACTTCATTGAGGAGGTCTACGAGGTCATAGAGGCTATCGACAATAAGGACTCAGTGCTGCTGCGTGAGGAGCTTGGCGATGTTCTGGAAAATGTGGTTTTTCACGCCCGCATTGAGGAGGAGGCAGGCAATTTCTGCTTCGATGATGTCTGCGACGAGGTCTGCAAAAAGCTCATTGTCCGTCATCCGCACGTTTTCGGCGACGTTAAGGCTGACAGCGTAGGTGAAGTCCTGAACAACTGGGACGCGATCAAAATGGAGACAAAGGGGCAGGAGACGTATACCGACACGCTGAAAAGCGTCGCAAAGTCTCTCCCGGCTCTCATGATGGCTCAGAAGGTAGGCAAGAGAGCTGCAAAGGCAGGTATGGATTTCCGGACTCCGCAGGACGCTGTGGCTTGTATCGCCGCAGAAAAGGCAGAGCTTGACGAGGCAGCAGCCTCCGGCGACAGCGGCAGGATACATGAGGAGCTTGGCGATCTGCTGTTCTCGTGCGTGAATGCAGCAAGACATCTTGGCGTTGACGCAGAGCAGGCACTTAAAGACTCGACCGAGAAGTTCATAAAGCGTTTCGGGATCACTGAGCAGCTCACAAGAGATGACGGTATCGACATGAAGTCGCAGCCAATAGAAAAGCTGGACATCTACTGGGACAAGGCTAAACAAATAATTGATTCGGAGGAGAATAAAAATGACTAAGACTGAACTCATCAATAAGGTCGCAGAGCAGACAGGTGCTACTAAGAAGAGCGTCGGCGAGGCTCTCGATGCATTCCTTGAGGCTATACAGGACGCCCTCGTAAACGGAGATAAGGTAACTATCACAGGCTTCGGTACCTTTGAGGTTCGTGAGAGAGGCGAGAAGACTGTCGTAAATCCGCAGACCAAGAAGAAGATGGTAGTTCCCCCGAGCAAGGCTCCTGCTTTCAAGGCTGGACGTGCTCTCAAGGACGCTGTAAACAAGTGATTTGTGGGGCAGACTCCGGTCTGCCCTTTTTTCAGGGAGGAAGAATATGCGTCTTGACAAATACCTCAAGGTCACACGGCTCATAAAGCGGCGTACTGTTGCAAATGAAGCCTGTGACGCTGAGAAGATATCCGTAAACGGAAAGGTCGCCAGAGCCTCATACGATGTCAAGGTCGGCGACGTGATAGAGATAAATATGGGCACCCGTCCTCTTAAAGTCCGTGTTCTGAATGTCAAGGAGCACGCCACTAAGGAGAACGCTGCTGATAATTATGAAGTGATATGAGAAAAGGGACTGCCTGTGCAGTCCCTTCTTTTACTTTGTATTGTGGATATCCCAGCGGAAGTTCACTATCTTCGATGCCTTGGTATTGTCAAGCATATTGTTGTTCTCCAGCTTCGACATATCAAGATACCTGTAATTCGTCTTTTCTTCCTTGTTTCCTCCGAAAAGACCCTTTATCTTCGATATTGCTCCTCCCGGAGACTTCTGTACTACCGCTCCGAGACGATGATTCTCCCTCATAAAGGCGATTATATCCGAAGCCGTGGTCAGAAGCTTGTCACTTACGTTGTATACCCCGGCAAAGCTGAGATCATCAGCATTCTTGACGTAGCAGAGTATGAAATCAACAAGATTGTGTACACAGCACATCTGGAAGCCGTACTGTCCCTTGCCATAGACGAACTTGGAGCCGTCCTTCGGGTCGGTTATCTTTGCTACCAGATTATCCGTGAAATTGAGCGTGTATACAGGCGAATACCTTACGATACAGCACATACAGGTTCTGTGGTGCTGCATCTCACTCACCAGCTCCTTTTCAGAAGCAAGCTTCATCGACGCATAATTGGTAGTCGGCTTGAGATCGTTGTCCTCCCTGATAGGCTCACGTGTCTTGGGGAATTCGTAAACCTGATCGGTGCTGAGAAGAATTATCTTTCCTACGTCCTCCGTCATTGCGTACCGGTAAAGAAATTTATCACACGCCTTTGACTCGCTCATCTGCGTATCTGTAACGATAGGTCCAAGATCGTTATCGACGGTGCAAGCGGCATGGATCAGGACATCTATCTTATTCTGCTCAAATATCTCTGCAAACTTATTCTTGTCTGTAGGCTCACACTGAACGAATGTGTAATGGAGCTTTCCCTCGTTGTAGCCGTTCTCTTCTCTGTCAACTGCGATGACCTCGCAGCCCTTTTTCAGAAGTCCGGAGCATATGTGCTGCCCGATAAGACCGCACCCTCCAGTGACAAGGACTGTCTGTAATTCTGCCATACTTACCCTCCTTTCTGATAATCAGGCTCCGCAATGCCCGGTGTTCACCGGAGAGGCACGGAGTCTGCTGCTTGTTCCCCTCATCAGATTATTATATCATATTATTGCAAATAAATCAACAGACGCGGGAAAATTTTTCCGCAGAAAAAACTACGCCCCGAAGCTGGGGGCGGCGGCTCGCCGCTTATATCATATTTTGCTGATACTTGCAATACCTGCCGGATATGTTACCCGCACGCAACATTCCCGTCACGTTTGCGGCTGCATACCC
Source organism: Ruminococcus sp. (assembly GCA_017475555.1). GTDB lineage: Bacteria > Bacillota > Clostridia > Oscillospirales > Ruminococcaceae > Ruminococcus. The sequence goes on along the minus strand of JAFVFL010000017.1, from coordinate 11,794 downwards.
GGCAGACGATCATCTTTTACTCAACTGTGCTGCTTATAGGATTGTCGTTGACCTCCTGGATATATGTCTCAACTGTAGCGTAGATCGAGTCATAGGTCTCGTTCCACGGGATACCTCTTGCAGCGTTTCTGAGGTTGGAATCGAGCAGGCTCGCACAGTCTGTCGATACGCCGCTTGAGAGATCGTAGAACGGATTCTCGTCAGCGAGTGCCTGCATCTCGTCCTTCATCTCAAGCATCTCGTCAGTCCAGCCATAGTCGTCAACGAACTGCTGGTCTGCAACTGCCTTTGTATCCTCGTCAAGTATAGCGAATCTCTTGCAGTCCATGAAGCGTGCTACACCCTCCGGGTTCTGACCGCCCTTTACGAATGTATATGCCTCCATACCTACCGGTATGTAGTATTCATCAGACTCAGGATCCTTAGGCATCGGTACGAAGAATGCGTCCTCGCCGTACTTCTGCTTCCAGGTCTCCTCGTCGGTGTAGAACTCATAAAGTCCGACAGGATAGAAGAGCACCTTGCCCTCACCGACAAACTCCGGGTGAGCTGTCCAGCCGTAGTCGCCGACACCGATAGCTATGCAGTTTGTGGTGTAGAGGTCGTACAGGTAATTCTGCACTCTCTCCATTGCCGGGTCGCCGATATTGCTTACAAGCTTGCCGTCCTCAATGCTGATAGGAGCAACGCCTGTAGTCTTCATAAGTCCGAACTCGAACCACCAGCCGTCGATACCGTAGTGCTGCTTATCAACGTCAACGAAGCTCTGGAGCATACTCTCGAATGCGTTCCAGTCCCACTCGCCCTTCTCGTAAAGCTCAGCCGGATCCTCAAGTCCAGCCTCCTCAACTGTCTTCCTGTTGTATACGCAGGCTACGTTGTCGCCGGTAGCCTGAAGGATAAGCAGATAGTGTCCGCCCTGCCAGAGCATAGTGTCGTTGATATCCTTAACGTCCTCCCACAGCTCCGAATCAAAGTCGATATACTCGTCAACTGTGGTGAACATACCTCTTACCGCACCCTTAGGGAATGCGTCGCCGTCGCCGGCTGCGAAGAAGTCAACGCCCTCGCCGCTGTTGATAGTCTCAGCGAGCTTCTCATAGCGGTTGTCCCATGTACACTGTACCCACTCGATAGTTCCGCCGTACTTCTCCTCAAATACCACAAGCTCAGTGGGCTTGTTCTTTCCGGAGGAATCAGGGTTGATATCCCAGTGTGAGAGCCACTTGATATTCTTATTCTCAAGCTCAACGTCCGGAAGAAGATCAGAGCTTGAAGCCGCCTGATTAACAGCGTCACGCACCTCAGAATCAACATCTACATCAGCATAGGGGTTCGAGCTTGATGAAGAGCTGCTGCCTCCGCAGGCAACGCAGAATGATGACGAAAGAGCCGCTATCAGCAGTGCGGAGATAAATGCCTTGGTTTTCTTCATTTAAAAAACTCCTTTTTATGATATTTTGATAAAAAATTCCCGTTTCATGCAGACGCTGAGAGTACGCCCGCAATATCAGTCAATTATATTATATCATTTTTCGCACTGCAATGTCAATGTCATTTTTACCTATATTTTAGTTTGGTTTATGGTCATTATGCTGTATACCAAATTCAAATCTGTACTATTTGTATATATTCTACTTTTTACCGCAGCCGCCGGAATGCGAGAATGCACACCTGTCACGCATATTGCAGGCTGCACAGCCGTGTCCGGTGTCCGCCGGAGGCGTGTCAGATATCCCGATTATCGCCGTTACAGACTTAGTCGGCACAAGCAGACAGCTCTCCGTCACAGTAAGCCCTATCCGCCGCTGTGCATTCAGTGCAGCCGCAAAGCCCTGCTGTACATCTATCGGCAGATCACCGTAGCCGGGGCTGAAACGCCATGTCCTGAACGGAGCCTCGACCTGCGAGAATATCTCCTCCTCTGCCCGGTTGCAGACCTGCTCGATGGCTGCACTGCACAGTGCGTCCGCAGCGAGTGCCTCCGCCATTCCGTCCACCTGAGCCTGACGGATAAGCTTGTCCGCCTCCGCTGAAAGCGTTGCCGCAAGGAGAACTACGCTCCGGCAGCCGCTGAGGTGCCTGCGTATGCTCTCTCCCGTCAGGAGCAGCTCCGCAGCAGGAATGCACACGCCCTCCAGCTTCTCAGTGATGTCAAAGAGCCTGTAGACATACCGGGGAGACATACGCTCACGCACAAGCTCCTCATACCTGTCGATTATCTCCGCCGCCGCACTGTCCGGCTCTCCTCTTATGCCCATATACCGGGCTGCTTCGGATTTGGATATCGGCAGCAGCTTCATGCACCGAGGACTCCTCTGACAGCCTCATCTATCTTACGTGCAACATAGGGATTGTTCATCGTGTAAAGATGTATCCCGTCAACACCGGTCGCCGCAAGATCGACTATCTGATTTACGGCGTAGGCGATACCTGCGTCCCGCAGAGCCTCCGGATTGTCCTCATATCTCTGCATTATCTTGACGAATTTATGCGGCAGGCTTGCACCGCAGGTCGTCACCATACGCTCGATCTGGTTCTTGTTCACGACCGGCATGATACCAGCCTCTATCGGCACCTCTATGCCCTTCTGCACCGCCTTGTTCCGGAAATTGTAGAAGAACTCATTGTCAAAGAAGAGCTGCGAGATCAGATGATCTGCTCCAGCCTCGACCTTTATTTTCAGGTTGTCGATATCCTCGTCAAGGCTGTCGGAATCCGGGTGCCCCTCCGGGTAGCACGCACCGGCAATGTCAAAATTCCCCCTCGGCACGATGTACTCTATCAGCTCGCTTGCGTGTGCGAACTCTCTGACCGGCGGTATATCCGGGTTGATATCGCCCCGGAGTGCGAGGATATTTTCAATGCCCAGCTCACCTGCCCTGCGGAGAGTGTCGTCGATCTCGTCCCTTGTGAAATTGATGCACGGAACATGGAGCATTGGCGTAGTGCCGCCGGAAAGTATGCGTGAAGCGATATCAAGTGCGTAGACGCTGTTTCCGCTGCCGCCTGCACCGAAGGTCACGCTGATAAAATCCGGGGCAAGTGCCTGAAGCTCGTCAAGCTTGCTGTATATCGACTCGACCGGACTTGTCCTCTTGGGCGGAAATACCTCGAACGAAAATACTGTTTTTTTCTGAAATATATCTCTTATCTTCATCTCTATCCCTTTCTGTGAGCCTAAATTTCCCAGTTTATCGGCTCTATACCATTTCGTCTGAGAAAATCGTTTGCAGCTGAAAAATGTCTGCACCCGAAAAAGCCGTTGTATGCCGAAAGAGGACTTGGGTGTGCGGCTTTCAGAACAAGGTGCTGCGGGGAGGTTATGTACTGCTGCTTTGCCTTTGCGTCACTGCCCCAGAGCATGAATACCATCGGCTTCTGACGCTGATCCAGCAGCTGTATTACGTCCGTTGTAAACTGCTCCCAGCCCATTCCCCGGTGGCTCCTCGGCTGGTTAGCCCGGACAGTCAGCACGGAATTGAGCAGAAGTACGCCATTTTTCGCCCAGCTCGTCAGCTCACCGTGCTTCCCGGTGTTGTCGATACCGACATCATCCTTGATCTCACGGAAGATATTCACAAGCGACGGCGGCGGTGCTATGCCCTTTCTGACGGAAAAGCTCAGCCCGTGTGCCTGACCCTCATTGTGGTACGGGTCCTGCCCGATTATCACGCACTTCACGTCGCTGTAGGCTGTCAGCTTCATGGCGTTGAAAATATCGTACATTCCGGGAAATATCCGCTGCGTTCGATATTCCTGTATCAGAAACTGCCTCAGCCGCAGGTAGTAATCCTTTGTAAATTCGTCCTTCAGAAGGATATCCCAGTCGTTCCCGAAGCTTACCATTGACCTCACCTCGTTTTCTTAATCCTTACAGGTAAACTATGTTTTGAATATCAAACAAAAGGCAGCTTAGCTGCCTGATGTCTGTTCGTCTGATGAATTATCATTGCTCCCGCCGGCTGAGCTGTAGACAGGATTTCCGCTGTCCTCTACCCTGCCGTCGTTGAAATATGTCTTGTCGTAAAGCTTGAACTTTACAAGCGTGCTGCGGCGGTATGTAAGCGAGCCCTGAACGTCAAAGGGTATCTTTTCGTAAACCTCCGGCGAGCACTGGATCTTGAGCTTCTGACCCTTGCGGTTGATGAAAAGAAGCTCGTAATATTCGTCGATCATGCGTATCCTGCCCGAATTTTCGATAACTCTGAGCCTGTCGTCACTCCGCTGTATCAGCGTCGCCATTTCAACGACCGGTTCGCTCGTCTTTTTCTGTTCACCAGTATCCTCCGCCTGAGCGGTATCCGCACCGCCTGTATATGCCGGTGTTCTGGAAGACTGACTGCTCCGGCGTGACTTTCTTGCCCCGGAACGCCCGGTGTTCCTTGTATGGGGTATGGAATCGTCCTCCTCAAGGAAAAACGACAGAAAACGTGTCAGCGGGCCGTTTCCGCCGAACAGCAGCACAACAAGAAGCAGGACTACAGCAATTCCGCATAAAAGAATCAGAAGATTTCTGAGCTGAGGCGTCATATACACTTTCCTTTCCGCTTGGGCTTCGCCCGAAAATTGAAACTATAAATCTATTATAATACATTCCGGTGATTTTTTCAAGATGTAATTGAAATTTTCCAGTAATTGTGGTAGAATATAATCAACAATACGACACATAAGGAGGTCAAAATGCAAAAAATTCTCGGATATCTCAGAAAGTGCGTTCAGCGCTACAATATGCTTTCCGACGGTGACAGGATAGCTGTGGGAGTCTCCGGCGGTAAGGACAGCATGGTGCTTCTCTACGGGCTTTCGCTGCTGAGGCGGTTCATCGGTATAGATTACGAGGTCATCGGTCTGACGATCGACCCCGGATTCGGCGGCACTCCCGGCGATTACAGCCCGACTGAGGATTTCTGCCTGGAGCACGGTATAAAATACCACATCGAACGAACTCAGATAGGCGAGATCGTCTTTGACGTCCGTAAGGAATCGAATCCGTGCAGCCTGTGTGCAAGAATGCGGCGGGGTGCTCTGCATAATACTGCGTCTGACCTTGGGTGCAATAAGATCGCACTCGGTCACAGCTTTGATGACACTATTGAGACTTTTATCATGAATCTTTTCAACGAGGGGCGGCTCGGCTGTTATTCGCCTGTAACTCATCTCCCGGACAGAGATATCACGCTGATACGTCCGCTTGTGCTCGCACCGGAAAAGGAGATACGCCGCTGTGCTGTGCGGAATGAACTGCCGATAGTAAGATCGGTCTGTCCGGCAGACGGACATACCAACCGGCAGAAAACAAAGGAGTTCATCGCCGGAATGGAGCGTCAGGACAAGGGCTTTAAGGACAGGATATTCGGGGCACTTGTCCGTTCAGGGATAGACGGGTGGTAAGTATGACAGGCAGCCGCCAGCGTTCACACAAAAAAGAAAAGGCTCTCCATAACGGAGAGCCTTGTTTAACGATTTATCTGGTCTGAATCAGACTTGATCAGTCCTCTCTCTTTCTGAGAGCGAATGCTGTAGCAACTGCTACTGCAAGACCAGCTGCTGCAACGCCAACGCCAGCTACACCTGTCTTAGGTGAGTCTGTAGCCTTAGCTGTTGTCTTAGCTGTTGTAGTTGTCTTAGCTGTAGAAGCTGTTGTCTTTGTTGTTGTAGCTGCTGTTGTGCCAGAAGTTGTCGGACCGCCTGTTGTAGTTGTTGCCGGAGTACCTGTTGTGGTTGTCTCAGGCTCTGTTGTTGTAGTCTCAGGCTCTGTTGTAGTTGTTGCTGTAGTTGTTGTTGTAGTTGTAGTAGTTGTTGTGGTGGTTGTAGTTGTAGTTGTAGTAGTTGTTGTAGTTGTTGTTGTTGTAGTCTCTTCCTCGATAGCTATGTAGCCGTCGTATGTGCTGCCGTTCATAACAGCCTGTACGTTAGCCGGCTCATCAGCAGGTGACTCATAAAGTCTCTCAGGATTGTAGATACCCTTTATGAAGTAGTAAGCCTGCATAGCTGTACCCTTATCATCCTGCTCCTTGTTGTTGAAGAGGTCCTTAGCGTTCGGGTTTGAACGATAGATAATATCGAGCGGATATACATCGCCAGGCTGAGCATCAGCAGGAACGTTGAACTTGATAGTGTACATTACACCATCATCACCCCAGTTCTCTGATGAAGCAGTTGTGAAGAACACACCGCTCCACTTCTGAGTATCAGTATTGTAGTCAGAAGCTGTCGGGTCTGCCTGAATCTTAAGAACGTCGAGGTTCTCAGTACCTGCACCTCTTGTGATGTCGAGCTGACCAGTAATCGGGTTCTTAACTGCAATGCTAAGACGCTCGTCATAGTAGAAGTGAACACCAGTTGAAGCATACTGATATGCTGCATTTGATACAGAAATCTCAACGTCTACAGTGCTGCCTGCCTTTGAAGCAGGGATAACCACCTTAGTTACATCTGTAAGCGGCTTAACCTCAGAAGCTGCAATCTGGTCGTCGTTCAGTCCCTGCTTTGGGTCGAAAACCTGTTCCTCAGCAGCGAAAGAGGAAACTGATGTTGCTGTAACAGCAACAGCGGTAAGAGCAACTGCAGAGAAAGCCTTCTTTAATGAATTCTTCTTCATTTTAGTTCTTTCCTTTCAGATAAATTATTTCATTTTAGATTTATATCAGTCTGCCGCCGTATTGACGGCAGACCTGACTTACTTTTTTCAGAGCTTACCACTCTGTAGGAGCGAAGTTTCCGAGAACGTCGTTCCATGTCTGTCTTCCGCCCTCAGTACCAGTTGAAACCTCAGCATAGTATGTGAGTATAGAAGAAGCATCTGTAGCATCGATAAGTCTTGCAGGCTTATACTCGTTCCAGTTGTTGTTGTCCTGCTCGTTGTTTACGTCACAGAGGAATGCAGCGAGGTCATCAAGGATATTGAGGCTGCCGTCATCGTTTACAACGAAGTTGTCGTTGCTTGAGAACTGAGTTGTCTCAGCATTTGCACCTGTAGAAACATTTGCATACCAAACGAGTACAGTTGAAGCATCGTTAGCGTCTGCGAGGAAGTCGAAGTTGCTGTCGCCCTTAACACCAATGTAAGCTGTTACAGAAACTGTGCTGCCGTTGACAGCTCTGAGAATGTTACCCTCAGAAGCAATAACTGCACCAGTTGCCTCATCAATAATGTCCTCTGTAGCGTAGATGTCTACCTGATATGCGAAGAGTGAAGGCTGCTCTGCAACTCTCTTGTTGTAGAGTGACTCAGGAGTCTGCTCACCGAAGTCAACCTTGTCAGAAATTGCTATCTCAGCACCCTTCTCAGTTACTACGTCGCCGATGATCTCGCCGAACTCGTCGATCGTGAGTATAGAGGTGTCGATGGAGTATGTGATATCCTTGAGCTGCTCCTCCTTGAACTTAGTGTTTATGTTCAGGTAGAAGCCTACTGTCTCAGTGTTGTTGAAGTGAACAACAGTTGAAACTACAGTAACTGTCTCACCAGGAAGTGCTGTAACTGTTCCTATAGTTGTTGTTGTTGTGTCCTCAGGATTCTCTGTTGTTACAGTTGTTGTAGTCGTGTCCTCAGGATTCTCTGTTGTTGTAGTTGTTGTGGTCGTGTCCTCAGGATTCTCTGTTGTGCTTGTTGTGGTCGTATCCTCAGGATTCTCTGTTGTTGTGGTGGTCGTTGTTGTGTCCTCAGGATTCTCTGTTGTTGTGGTTGTTGTTGTGTCCTCAGGATTCTCTGTTGTTGTGGTTGTTGTTGTCGTGTCCTCAGGATTCTCTGTTGTTGTGGTTGTTGTAGTCGTGTCCTCAGGATTCTCTGTTGTTGTGGTTGTTGTAGTCGTGTCCTCAGGATTCTCTGTTGTTGTAGTTGTCTCGTCAGTAGTTGTAGTAGTTGTTGTTGTAGTTGTGGAGGTCGTTGATGTTGTTGTGGTTGTCTCCTGTGCAATTACAACTCTCTTGAGCTGAATGTCAGCTGTAGCAGCTGTGTCAGCCTTGATGTTTGCGAAATCAACCTTTATGGTGATCTCCTTCCAGCTCTCTGTAGCCTCTACCTCGAACTTCTCGGAAACATAAGCCTTAGCGTCCTCTGTCTCCTTGTCCTCGAACTTAGCTGAGAACTCTGCAACACCGTTGCTCAGTCCAGCTGTTACATCATAGAATGTATCTGCAAGAGCACCGATCTCTGAAGCCTGAATGTCAACAGACTTTGTTGTGAGTGCATCGTTAGCTGTGTCAAGGATAGTATTGTAAACTGTCTGAACCTTGTTCAGTCCAGCGATACCTGAAGCTGTCTCAGGAAGAACAAGCTTCTTGGATATCTTGGAGGTTCTGTTGTTTACAGCCTTGATAAGATTTGAAACAGTGCCATACTCCTTAGAAGCGACCTGCTTGCTGAGTGCAGCATCGATCTTGTTCTTGATGTATGTAACCTTGTTTGCGTAGAAGTTTGCAGACTTGTCTATCTTTTCGTAAGCCTTTTCCTTGTTAATGCCGTACTTGTCAGCATACTGATCGACCTGAGCCTTTTCGTATGCTCTGAGCTCCTCAACGCCGTCTGATACCCATGCAAGGATATCGTCTGTGCCCTTGTGTGTTACACCGTCGAGGTCTGTGAACTCGACCTCACCCTTTACCTCAGTGCCGTTCTCAAGGCTGCTTGAGTAAATTGTGAGCTTTACAGTACCGCCAAGACCGAGCTTAGCATTCTTGCTGTTTGCGATGATCTCATCATAGAAGCCGATAGCCTCTGCGTTTCCACGGGAAACATAGTCATCAGCTATCTTCTTGATAGAATCACCGAGAGCAAGCTTTGCAGAGCCTGTAAGAACAGGTGACTCGTCTGCGATGTCAGCTGTGATGGTGATGTCACCGTTTGCTGCAACGCTGTACTTGATCTCGCCGAGATTAGCAGCAAGCTCAGAAACGATCTGCTTGTAGTTAGCAGGAGCAGCGTTTACAACGGAATCAATGATGTTCTGAGCATCAACTACGCCGCTCTTTGCACCGCCTGTAAGAGCAGTGAAAACAGTGTCATTCCACTCAGAATACTTCTCGTAGCGTGCCTTCTCCTCAACCTCTATGTATCCGTCCTCGGTAGCTCCAGCAGGGAGACCAGGTGCGATATAGGTGAGTCCGCCCTCGTTCTCAAGGGTAATGGAATTGCCGGCTGCAACTACAGCAGCAGTATCTACTGAGCTGTTAATGTTCGCAGCGTTAGCAGCTGTAAGGCACTGTGTGAGAGCAAGCGGTGCAGCAGCAGCTGCGGCAGCTACTCTCTTGAATAATGAATTCTTCATTGTTCTATACCTCTCTAACATATTTTTTCCTTCATCTGCCGTAAGCTTTCAGGATCCCGTGAATCCCGGAATTTCCGGTGCCGAAGGATATATTCCCAGATGAGCATATCACGGGATATAGTCCCATTTACGCACTATCCGAAAATTCATAACTACATTTTATCACACAAATTTCATAAAGTCAAGAATTAGAGCGTATTTTTCTAAAAAATTATTGACGATTAATACGTTGTTTTTTTGTACGTATTTCACAATTTCAGGCTATTTTGCGTTCTTCCTGACCATTTTTGAAGCCTGCGTTGCAATTATTCTGCGTACATTCTCTGCCGGTCTCAATAAACTAAATGTATTTTTCAGCAGTTATTTTATGTACCAAACACTATTATATCACCTGATATCTGATTTGTCAAGTAAAACCTTTATTTCCCAGCGATAAGATATGCAATTATACAGCTTCCGGATACTATTATAAATATATAACCCCCGGCAGAGCTTCAAGGCATAAAGGAAGCCGGACTTCCTCGCAGAAGCCCGGCTTTTTAAATTATTTGCTCTTGTCAACTGGGAAGTCCTTGATCTTCTCCTCTCTACCTGTTACAGCGATGTTCCAAGCATTGTACTTGTTGTCGTTGCCTGTAGAAACCTCTGCATAGTATACGAGGATAGAGCTTGCATCTGTAGCGTCGATAAGTCTTCCGTCCTTGCGTGTCTTCCAGTTGTCATCGTCGTAAACATCCTTGTCAACGTCACCCAGGAATGCTGCGAGCTCATCAAGCTCAAGATCCGGATATACGTTTACGAAGTCTGTTGTTCTGTTTGTCAGGATCGTGTTCTCAGGTGTTCCGCCTGTGGATATCTGTGCATAGTAAACGAGGTCATTTGAAGCATCGTTTGCGTCTGCGAGATTATCGAAGTTGGTATCACCCTTGACACCGATGTAGACCTTGAACTCAACAGGTGAGCCGTCCTGATATGTCAGAAGCTCGCCGTCGTAGTAAACCTGAACCTCATAAGTGAAGTCTACCTCATCCTCACGATAGATATCGTTCGGGTTATCAGCACCATTCTTCACATCCTTGAATGTTACCAGATCAGTGTTGATAGCAACAGGATCAGACTCGCCCTCAGCTGTTACAGTTACGATCTGGAATCCGTCAACGTGACCTATATTCAGTGTTCTGAGGTCGTGGTTGAAGTAGAATCCATCCTGAGTTGTTCCTACCGCATATACATACGGGAGAGGTCTCTCAGTTGTTGTACCTGCTGTTGTCGTAGTCTCAGGTGCTGTTGTAGTAGCGGTCGTTGTAGCTGTTGTTGTAGCTGTTGTAGTCGTCTCAGCCTCTGTAGTTGTAATTGCAGGAGCTGTTGTGGTTGTCTCCTCAGGAGGCAGTACCTTGATCGAGCCGCCTACTGCTAAGATGTTGCTGGTGATATCCTGACCGTCGCCTACTGCATTTGATACGAACAGGTCGCTGAAGTTGATCGGATATGTTGTACCCGGTGTAGCATCCTCAGGGATCTTGTATGTTACAGTAAAGAGCGTGCCGTTTGTTGTAGGTGTTCCGACGTTGTCGCCGAATGCTACCTGACCAGTCTCGCCGTTGATCGTGAGGTTGGTCTTGTCATAAGGTGTGCCCTCATAGCCTGTGATCGTGAAGCCCTCAGGAACTGTGAGTACGAACTGAGCACCAGCTACCTCAAGACCTGAGTTGTTCGGGTCTGAAGCTACAAGTGTAAGAGTTACCTCCTCACCCGGTCTGCCCTCAACATTGTTAAGGATCCATGCTACTGCACCATCAGGAACAGGAATTGTTGTTGTCGTAGCTTCTGTTGTTGTCGTCTCAGGAGCAGTTGTGGTAGTAGTTGTTACAGTTGTGGTAGTTGTTGTCGGAGCCTCTGTTGTAGTTGTTGCAGCCTCTGTAGTAGTTGTTGTCGGAGCCTCTGTTGTTGTTGTAGGAGCTGCTGTTGTAGTTGTAGCAGCCTCTGTAGTTGTTGTTGTAGGAGCCTCTGTTGTAGTGGTTGTAGTTGTGGTAGTTGTCTCTGCCTTTACTACGATAGCACCGTCAAGCATGAGGATCTGTGATGTCATATCAACGCCGTCAGCTGATGCCACGAAGTTGAATGCCTTGTCTGAGAATGTTACAGGATATGTTCCGTCTTGACAGTACTAATGAACTGTGAAGGTAAGAGTGATGACTGTAGCACCGTCAGGTGCTGCTGCACCGCCAATAGGTGTTGAGAATGCGTTCTGTCTTGTTGTGTCGTTGATGTTGTACTTCTTTGTTGCATAGCCGTCGCCAGCCGCTGCACTTACATAGTTTACACCCTCGTCATTTGTGATAACGAACTGAGCACCGCCTATTGAAAGGCCAACATTCTGTACGTCATTTACTGTTACTGCCATTGTAACTGTATCGCCCGGCTTTGCCTCTACTGTAGGTATCTGCCAGATGATAGCACCAGCAGGTGCTGTTACTGTGGTAGTTGTTGTTGCCTCTGTTGTGGTAACAGTAGTTGTTGTT
>JAFVFL010000016.1 GCA_017475555.1 Ruminococcus sp. | reverse complement strand
GACACAAAGCCGTTGGAAAAGCCTATGAAACAGTGGGATACGCTGACGGTGCAGGAAAAGCACGATCTGGCGGCAGCTATGATCGAGGTAGTGCTTATATCCGATGAAACAGGTATTGAAGTGAAATTCAGCATTTGAAAAAGGTGCGGAATTTCGGCATTTTTTATTGTTGATAAGGTGGTGCGTAGGGTGTGCCCGTAGTAACGACTGCAAGTTCTGTCTGATGTTCCTGAACTCTCGGGTCGTCGGAGTTTGCGATATCTCTCAGTTCGTGCATCATTTTACAGCTCTGAGTGAATACCTCCAGATAAGTTGTAGCTGTGCCATATCTGCTGGAAGCCTTATTATAGCCCTTGTCCTTAGCGTACATATCCAGAAGCTGCATTTCAGTCGTGGTGGACATATTTACAACGAAGTCGTTTGCCTTATCGCCTCTTACAGCATGGCTTACGCCGTTTTCGACCCATTCAACAGCAAGACTTCCATTGATGAATTTGTTTGTTGTTTCAATTTCCTTGCTGTATTCAGCCATATTATTGAATATCCACTGTGTTACGGAATTATTGAACAGGCTTCTGTAACGGGGAGCTGCAAGAGGATCAGCAGTCTCCTCCTCCGGGGCTGGTATCTGGTCAAGAATAGCAGTAGCCTCATCGGTGTCCTCGACAATTCTTACGCAGTAGTGGTGGATATCTCCGTCCTCATCGGTATAAGTCATGGGAGACTCAACGAAGCCGTAGGTCTCAGGTGAAGTGTAGACATCTTCTGCTGTCAGGGTCTTGCCGTCGATTTCGAGAGTTTTCTGTCTGCCTATATAATTTGCCATAGCGGCAGGTCTGCCTAAAGCCTCTGAGAAATCATAGGCTGCAACAACGCCTGTGTCGTCATAGGCGAAGACGTGGTCTGTATCTGCGAGGATATCATCTGCGATATCAATGGCATTCTCGTCAAGCTCGCCCAGGAATTTATGACCGTCGATCATGAATGAACCGTCACTTGATTTTGTCAGATTGTATGATGTTTCTATGGGAACAGCATTTATATTGAGCGTTCCTGGAACTCTTGTTGCAAAGAATCCCTCGCCCTTCCATGTACCGGTCTCCTCGTCAAAGAAGAGCTGAATAGCGGAGGACTCGCCGTTTACAGTTGATGAAACGAAAACGAGATAACAGTCGTTATCGGAAAGAGTTACCTCAAATGAAAGCGGCTTTGAAGGATTGTAGGCTATATACGGAGTCAGACCTGAGGTAAACGCATCGGTTATGTCCAATGTATAGCCTGTGTGGTTATTGTTGTGAGAGAGAATGACCTTTTCCACCTCAATGCTCTTGGCACGGCAGGAAATGCTCTGCTTATTGGACTTATCCTCGCCGGACTGTGCATAGACTGTGAGAGTATCGCCGATATTGCCGGCACAAGAGATATTAGCGGAATATCTTCCGTTGTAAACACTGGGAGTAGCAGTGACAGCTTCTTCGCCGTTTACATAGATAGTAACATCTTTGTCAATTGGAGCATAGCCGTAAACAGTGAATGAAGCTGTGCCGTCCTTTACAGAGGCATTTTTAGGGGTGAAGAGTGAGACCTTCTGCAATGAGGAGGAATCATTATTGACCCTTACACGCTGCCACATAGAATAATACCATGAGTTTTCATACTGCACGCCCATATTTACAGTTATCTCGGTGTCTGCATTTTCCTGGGGCTCTGTGCTGAAACGGAACACGCCCTGCGGCTCGTCAGTACCAAATGTGTATCTGATAAATGTAGTGTTCTCTTCCTCCGGGCGCAGACCTACAGGGAGACTTCTTCCGGCAATAGGGTTTGTTTTAGAGGTGGTTATCTCTATTGAGCCGTCCTTGAAGCGTTCAGCGTAAAGGGGATTTATTGCATAGTATGCAGTATAGTTGATAAGGCCGTTTTCGCCCTGTGCAGTTTCTACACGGTTGATAAAGGTCTCTTTTGAATCGTAAACATTTACACGCTCGTCATCAAGGGAATAGCAGCCGCTGAATGTACCGCCGTGGAAGTTCACCCACGGCTGCAAGTCGCCGGGTTCAAAGGGCATATCGAGGTTTTTCAGATTAATGCAATTATAAAACGTATCAGCACCTAAATCCTTTACAGATGCAGGGATATGCACTGTTTCAAGCTGATAGCAAGATGCAAATATACCTTTGGGGATAGTTTCGGTTCCGTCCTCGAAAGAAACCTCAGTCAGTCCGCTGTTTTGAAAAGCGTCGCTTCCTACCTCAGTGAGACTCTTGGGGATAGTGCCTATATTACGCAGATTCGGGCAGTTGCGGAATGCGTGCAGCTCTATCGCCTCTAAGTTCGGAGGCAGGATAGCCTCAGCAAGAACGGGGTCAACATGGAATGCCGAGTTGCATATCCTCTTAAGTGAATCAGGGAAGGTCACCTTTGTCAGTGAGGCACAATCCGAGAATGCTCCGAAGCCGATAGTCTCCAATCCGTCAGGAAGGTTTATCTTCGTAAGCGAACCGCAAGTAAAACAAGTACCTTGCGGTATCTCCGTAATGCCCTCAGCAAAGGTAATGGTTTCAAGTCCGTTGCAGGAATGGAACATATAGTATGTGTCCTGCCCCTCCTCGCCGTAAAGACCTGCGGGGACGTATGCCTCCCTGATAGCATTGTCGTACTCGAACAGATACGAGCCGATATGACAGCCGTCCTCGGGAAGATGAATAGTAGTCAGGGAATCACAGCTTGCAAATGCTGAATTGCCAATTTCCTTTACTGTATTGGGAATATCGAGGGTTTCAAGGGCTGTACAGCTATAAAAAGCACGATTACCGATTTTGGTTATATCGTCCGTCCAGTCAATAGTTTTCAGATTCGTCGAATTCTCGAATATACTATCGGGAATGGCGGTCAATCCCGCTTCAAAGTGAACAGTCTCCAATCCTGACCTATCAAAAACACGTGTTCCTTCGGTTATCTGCTTAGGAATTGTAAATTCCGTAAGGCTTGTTGCGTAGTAAAAGGTGTGATCTCCAAATGAAGTAACAGAATCAGGAATATCGACAGCTGTCAGATGATCTGCTCCGCCGAACAAACTGTTAGACAGTTTTTCTGTACCGTCCTCAATTACTGCACTTTCAATGTATGAACCCTCAAACGGTGATTCTGACCATGTGATATTTTTCGGAATCGTTATCTCCTTCAGGCTTTCAGTGCCGTAAAAAGCCTTCCAGCCGATACTCGTCAGCGATTCAGGCAGATGTACGCTTTCAAGCCCTGTGCAGCCCTGAAAAGCATAACGTCCGATACTCTCGATAGAATCCGGCAGTACCATTTCTGTCAGGCCTACGGAGTTCTCGAATGCACTCTCGCCTATTGACGTTACGGATTCTGGGATAGTTACTGAGGTAAGAGCGGGCATTTTCTTAAACGCCCCTCCTGCGATGGTGTTGACGTTCTGACCATTCACCATGTCGGGAATATCCAGTGATGTTACAGTTTCCCTGTCGCCCGTCCAGCCTGTGATACTCACAGACGCGTCGGTTATCTCGTAGGTGAAGCCGTCGCTCGTCTCGCCGGTTATCGGGTCAGCGGCTCTGACCGGAAGAGCAAGACTCCCAGCCGGGAAAGCTGCAAGAGCTGCCGTGACTGAAAGTGCAGAAGCAGTCAATCCGGCAAATAGTCGTTTTTTCATAAGCATTACATCCATAATTATTTCATTGGCGTATACCAATATGTACATTATAACATACTTTTTTGTAAAAAACAAGTAATGTCATGAAATTGTCATTGACAATTTCGATGTCATGTGGTATAATAAGACTATGGAGGGATAAAAATGCTGAATAACAGAATTAATTATCTTATGGAGGTGCTGAATGCCGATAACGTTGATATCGCTCAGCTCTCAGGATTCGATCAATCCAACGTCAGCCGTATGAGAAGCGGTGCAAGAGCTCCGGCAAGAAACGGAAAAAGTATCAACAGATTTCTTGACGGCGTTCTTAAATTTGCGGAAAATACCGGAAAAACCGAGCTTCTTTGCAGCTCTGTCGGTATACCTGCCGACTCTGAAGCAGGTGAGCTGAGAGATCTGCTCATGGACTGGCTGTATGAGGACACGAAGCCAGCTGTCAGGCTGAGAACTCAAAAATACGACGAAGCCGGAACCATGTTCGGCGACAAGCTGAACAACGTGATGAAGATAGCCGATTTCTCAGGTGCAGCACTCAGCAAGGCTGTAAATATCGACCCGTCGTACCTGAGCCGTATGAGAGGCGGAAAGCGTCTTCTGAATAACAGGTCAAAGGTGCTCGAAAGGATGTGCGGTGTGCTGATCGACCGGATCAAAGAGCGGCTCGGTCAGGCAAAGCTTGCGGAGCTCGTCGGGATACCTGCGGATCAGCTCATTAGCAGCCCGCTGCTCCTTGCTGACTGGCTGCTCGATACTCACAGCAGCGTCGGAAAAAATCCTCTCAGCCAGCTCATCAGCCGGATAGAGCTTATGGGCTTTGACAGTGAAATGCCTGTGCCTGAAATGAATGAAGATGAATTCAGCCAGCTATTGAATGAGGACTGCGAATGGTACAAAGGAATAGAGGGTCTCCGGGAGGCTGTCGTGAGGTTTTTATATAGTGCCTGCTGCCGGAGCGGCAGTGAGCTTTTGCTGTACTCAGATCAGAGTATGGAGTGGATGAACGGCGACTATCACCTCAAATGGCTCACGCTTATGGGCGGTGTACTCAGAAACGGCGTAAGGATAAAGATAATCCACAACATTGAAAGAAGCTCCGCAGAGCTGCTTGAAGCGATCGCAAGCTGGCTGCCGCTGTATATGTCCGGACTTATCGAGCCTTTCTACTGCACAAAGCGTCTGGGGGAAAGATTCTGCCGGACAATGTTTATTGATAAAGAAAAAGCCTGTATTGAGGGCAGCTGCGTCAGGAGCTTTGAGGACAGCTGCGAATACAGGTATATAACTGATAAGGATATGCTTGCCCTGAGGCAGGAGGAGTATGAGTATCTGCTTGAATTCAGCCGTCCGCTGATACAGATAGAGCAGGGCGTACAGGAGCCGTCTGAGGACAGTATCCGGCGGAAGATAGGAAATGTGCAAATATGTATCGAGAGCAGCTCAGTCGTACTCAACAAGCTCTCTGAGCCGCAGTATTCCTTTAGGTTCGATCACCCTCTGCTGCTTGGCTCGTTCATGAATTTTGTTATCTGATGATTCCGTTCTCAGGGGCTATCCCAGTCAGGTCAAATTCGGGAATATAGCCGCTGTCAGACGTGCCGCTTTGCTGGATATAGCCGTTTATGCCAAGCTCCTGTGCGTGGCGGACTACGCTGTTGTATTCAAGCTTTGAGGTGCGTCTGTGCAGCTCAGGATAATCTTCCGGGATAAAATCAAACGGAGTGTACTGGTTCATTATGCTCACAAGCCGTTTATTTTCCGGAATGTTCTCCGCTATCCAGTCAAGTATCGCCATGCTGTCATGCCGTCCTCCGGGTAGAACGAGATGACGGATAATAGTTCCGTGCAGAAGCCGTCCATTCTCATCATACCGCAGTTCACCGGTCTGTCTTATCATCTCAAGGACTGCCTCAGCTGCCTTTTCAAAATAGTCGGGTGCGGCTGAATACCGGGCAGAAAGCTCAGGAGAGAGGTACTTTATATCCGGAAGATATACGTCGATATACCCCTCAAGCTGACGGAGAGTTCTCACAAGCTCATAGCCGCCGGTGTTGTAAACAACTGGCACGCTCAGCCTGTGCTTTACACTGTCGAGTGCGGTGATTATCTCCGGTACAAAATGGGTAGGGGTTATAAGCTCAATACAGTCCGCACCGTCACTTTCCAGTGAAAGCATGATATCTGAGAGTGCCGCAGTGCTGAGCTCCGCACCGAAAAGCTCACGGCTTATCGCATTATTCTGACAATAGCAGCAATGCAGGCTGCATCCAGTGAAAAATATTGTCCCGGCACCATTCTTCACCGAAATACACGGCTCCTCCCACTGATGAAGATAAGCCTTTGCAGCCGTCACTCCAGCCTTCATTCCGCAGTAACCGGCTGTCTCGTATCTGTCAGTACCGCATTCTCTTGGGCATAAACGGCATTGCTCATATTCTCTGTATCTCATTCTCTGCACTCCCCTTTCAGGATCGGTATATACACGGAATTTCCGGTTGTGATGACTTTATGACCAATAAATCAAAATCTGAGGGCAGACGATCACGTCTGCCCTTTCTATACTCCTTATTATTCGCCGAAACGGCAGCTGATTCAGTTATCAATATAATACCACCGCACGATATGTATTCCCTTGACCGAATCGGTGTCATCTATCGGGTCAAGACGGTATTCCTCACGCTCCGTCTTTATATTTCCGCCTGATATCACTGAATCCTGCGACGACGAGCTGCCAAGAAGCCGCACTATCATCTCGCTCACCTTCTGGCTGCTGAATGTGCTGTCATATGCCATGTAATCGCCGCCCGGAAAATCTATCGCCGCCTTCGTGCGTGCCCCCTTATCGCTCTCGTCAAGCAGCAGCTCCCGCCCGGTATATATGACCTGATCTACTCCCGCTCTGGTCAGAGTATACTCCCCTTTTTCATCGGTCGTATAGTCAAAATATACTGCAGTCGTGATGATATCGCTCCCCACATCAACTATATTCGCTGCATAAAGTCCCGAAGAATGCTGGTACACACTGCACTGCTTTCCGCTGTAAATATCCCCCAGTGCCGCAGTCATGAACGTTCCCCTGTCAGCAAAAACCACCGGGGTATTGCCGCTGTAGTCCATGTGCGTGTCAGTGCTGTCGTACACCTCACCGACCATTCTGCTCCCCTGCGTCAGATCGTCAACCAGTCTGGTCGGATTCACAACTACGCTCTCCTGATAGCCGTACAGTGCTGCCGCAAGCGGTGATGAGCCTACAAGCGGCGATACAGAATTGTCCGGAATAAACGTTGTCACACAGTTCGGGTCTTCTGGTTTGCAAAGCTCCGGCATAACCGCATCATATCCGTTGCACCGTGCCTGAAATCTCTCATAAAGCCCCGAAAGCTGCTCGTCTGTCGGCTCCGCTCCGTATAGGACCTCGGTTAGCGGAAGAAACCTCAGCTTCAGTGCGAGTGTATCCTTTTCCTCAACTGTGACGGATACCGGTATATCGTTCCCTGTATTGCCCGCAGTTCCCATACTACAGCCTGTTGTGAGAACTAATACCGACATAAGCACAGCCAATGATCCCTTTCTCATTTTCTTCACTCCTTATGTATCAGGGGTAATATCTTCTTCAGTGCCCTTACCTGTAAAAGCGGCGGCAGACATTGCTCGGTCATGCTGTCTATGATGTCAAAGGCGGTCTTTTTATCCCCATATGCCCTTATACAATCATTCAGCGACAATATATTGTACAGATACAGTATCGCCGGGAGATAGCCTCTGACCTTTTCCTTTTTGTTATTAGGATCCCACTTCATGTAGCTGATTATCGACCGGGAATTGTCATCACGTCCAAGATGCACTGACACCTCCTCAAGCGTGAGATGTCTGTACTCGATCTCTTCGTATATCTTGTATACCTCATACGGTGTAGCGTTTGACAGGTCTATACTCTGCGGTGTGCGACGGTCTACAGCATACCTGAACCGTGCTATATAAGCATTTTCATAGTCCTTGAGCTCCTTTTCCGGAAGCTTCTTCTGCGGCTTTGAATCAGTCTCTCTCAGCTTTATGTTGATCCACGGCTGACTCCACTGCTCAGGCGGCCGATGTTTCAGAAGCGGTAGAAGCTCGTCTGCATCTATTGCGTCCTGACCTACGTCCTTAACGTACTTCAGCTTAAGATCATCGCTAAGTTTTCCATTGCCTCTGAAGAATTTCAAAAACGGCTTCTGCCAGTCACTGCAGAATTCCGCACCGTTCTTATACGCAAAAAGCTGGAGCATATACTCAGGTGTATAGCCGAAATTTTCACTGCACAGTGTCTCAGCAAGATCATCGTCATCCTTTGTGAACTCCGGCAGATAGTTTACCCAGTGAGTCTCATCACGATGCAGCCTTGCGTCAGCCTTAACCTCCTGCTTGTCCGTTACTGCGGTTATCATGCCCGGTGCTTCCTCGTCCTGACTTACCCTCAGTCTCTCAGCGTACTGCGGCGGAAGATGCTTGGCAGCATAGCTTATCGCTTCACGAAGCCTGTTTTCCGGAACTATGAACCTGCCGCCGCCCCTGAGAAGCGTCAGTATCAGCTTAATACCATATATCCTGTCAGTTTCATCCGGAGTTAATTTTGAGAATGTATTAACGTAGTAGATATAGTTTTCTCTCTCATCGACCTTTTTTCCAATGGTTTTGTCAAGACGAAGTACGCAGTGACCCTGTGTGCCGATAAAATACGGCTTATCCCTTATTTCAAGCTCCTGAAACACAGGTATCAGAAAGGAGTAGGTGTTGTAGGGATAAATTTCATAGGTATTCCTGCCGCCCGGATCACCCTTGTACCAGGTCCAGCCTGTCTCCTTGGTGAGTCTTGTATAAAAAAACTGCGACATTACTTTATGCCTCCATAGATCTTTAGCGTCTCAATGAGATCATCAATATACTGCGGTGAATATGCCCCCTGGAGCTTCTGATCCTTTACTGTCGTGCCAAAGGGTGCTATGATCACGTATTTGGTGGTATTGCCGGAGATGGCGTTGGCTTCCGCTCTTATCGCACGGATATTGCTTGCCCCTGCCTCCGGTGTCACAGGATTCTCCTCCTCAGCTACAGCATCACTCTCCGGTTCAATACGCTCGCCCTTGTAGAACTCAGGATTCATAAAGTATGAATCAGTGTCAGTGATCCGGTACTTTCTCAGATCCATGAGTGCATTGTAATCAAGCCCCTTGTTCTCACGCCTTATCTCTCTCTCCCATTTTCTGTAGTCAGCTATCATATACTCCTTCGCATGGTTGGGATATCTGTCGCACTTGGAAAAACAGATAATGACCTTTGTCTTCCTCCCTCTGTTCAGAAGCCTGTTTCTCAGATCCAGTATGTAATTATACAGATCACCGGATTTTCTCTTATCTTCTCTGTCTATCAGTATTAAAAGAAGATCCGCTCTGAGTCCGGGGGCAAGGTTACGGCTCCAGTTCTTTTCCTCGTCCTTGATATTCTCACCTGCGGTGTCCATAATATGCACCTTTGACGAGATACCATTATGTGATAAGTTTATTGTCAGGCTTGGAGTGATTGATTCCTTGGTCGATTCCGGTGCTGTGCCGTGAGAAAGATTTTTCAGGTGATTTCTGTAATATTTAAGGAAAAACGGCTCAACAATGTCGATCGCACCCTGTATCTCCTTGAAGCTGTTGTAGAGTGAGATCGCCAGTGCTGTCTTACTGCCGCCGGGGGCTCCAAGAAGAGTTATGGTATAGTTATTAATGCTGTTAAAATCCCTTGTTGCGTACTCATTCGGAAGAATAAGGTGGCACTTCTCGCACGCGATCGTGCTGACCGGCTCGACAGGTATACCGCTTTCATTCGTTATGTCAGCCACATAACCGTTTATTGCGATATGCCTTCCGTCGTTTACTTCGTCTTCCCTCCTCACTATTATCCAGTCCTCTACGAACGCCGGAATTCTCTCCGGATCGAACACTGCTCTGATGCACTCATCATCTGTAGCTGATATCCCATAGCCGGTGAGGGTTGTTTTAAGTGTAGAATCAATAAAGGAATTTTTCTTGCTGTCAAAGCTGGTATCCCCCTTGAATCTGTTCCTGATAACATCATAAGTAACTGCAAAAATAGGCTTTTCTATTCTCATGTTGCAGTAGGGGCAAAGGAATCCATTCTCATTGCCGTCAATGTCGAATCCGGTATAAAAATTATCTCTAACCATATCCGCTCACCTCTCAGTTTACTATCTCAAAATGAAACTTTTTGCCATATATCTTTACATCCAGTATGTATCTCTTGCCATAGGCACGTCCGTCCTCAATTAACTCGAATTCAGCCGTGTTATCCATGTATCCGTCAGTATTTTCAAAAACACGCTTTGCACAGCAAAGCTGCATAACGCCCTTGCCCTTGCTCTTATCATATTGCAGATACAGCTCAGGCAGCATAGTGGTACTTGAATCCTCATCTTCTTCATCGCTGTCCGGGTCAGCGTTCTTAACGAAAAGCTTGTCCGAGGATACCACCCTTCCGCTCCCGTCATCGGCTATGAACAGGGCATTGGTCGGAGTTATGTTCATGAATTTTCCTTTTCTTCTGTAATCTTCGCTGTTTTCAAATAAAAGCTTCGGGCTGGTGTCAAGCATATAATATGTCAGAGGCTTTCTCGTGTCAGTTATGCCGTCAAACTCCGGCAGATCAGGTTCTACCGTTCCGGAAACCGATACTATCACGGCTGCACCCCTGAGGAACTCGTGGATATCTCCAGGCACAGCTCTCTGCTTCTCCTTTTCTTCCTTCTTGGCTGCCCTCTTATCTGACAGCTTCTTCTTTCCGTCTTTCAGTGTGTTCATTGCAAGTCCCATTTTTTCCGACATACCTCCTTCCTCAGCTTTTTCTGCCTTTCGTGCAGCTCTCTCAGCTGTTTTTCTCCGGCTCTTAGCGTTATTCCATTTCTCTGCAATATCATCATCAGACGCAGCTTCTCTTTTTCCTCTTCCGCTTGCAAGCGATGAGAAAGGATCCTTCTTGTTGAATGCAGCACTGCTGCTGTCATCTCTGCTGCTTCTTTCCTCCGCAAACGGATCATCGTCTTCATCGTAATCGAAAAGCCTTGTGTTGTCGTCCGGCTCGTCGTCTGTATCCTCAACAGGCTTTCTCGTTTTCTTTGCAGCCGAGGCTATGATACTTATGCACCAGTGTACACAAAGTATCAGAACATAGATCACCACCACTGTCAGAAGTGCCAGCAGCAGATACAGGAGATGATTCTTCACTGTGGAAATAAAAAGCGAATAATATGCGTCAAATCTGTAATCGTCAGCCGGTATGATGTTGCTGCCCTTTGTGAAAAATGTCACGAGAGAACGGACTGAAAACTCCTCCTGTATAAAGTCCGTGGAATACATGGCGTGTATCCCTATCACGACCGCTCCGAAAAGTGCCGTAATGATCGCAAAGATGATCGAGCCGAAGATACCTCCGCCCTTGCTTCTTTTTGCCGTCATTGCTCTGACCCCTCCTTAATTTGTGCATCCGGCGATGAAATCCGCCAGACACGGCATGAGCATAGTTACCCTTTCGTCCTCCTGCGAGTAGATAACGAATGCTTTCTGCTTTCCGTCTGCTTCCGTCATTCCGGCTGCGTACTTGACTCCTGAGCCGTCATTCATGATGTAGTAAATAGTTCCGTGGCTGGTATCAATAGTGTTGAACGTCTCCTTTATCCTGTCAGTGACCTCTGCTGGTATCTGCACAGAAACCGTTTCCGGGAGCGGCTCATCCTCTCCGCCTGAGTCCTTTACCTGATCCACAAGCACCGGCTCATCTGTACGTCCTGAGAATATACGCTGTATAGTTCCGGCAAGGTGCAGCGGACTTATACATCCTGCTTCAAAGTCAACTGCCGCCAGCTCCGTCTCAGGCACAGACTTTCCGTTGCCGTCTACCGGCTCCGCAAGAAGCCCAAAGCTTGTGGTATACCAGTAATTGTCCGCCATTATCGTGCCGTCCTTATCCCTTGAGGTGCTGTGATAGCGGTGATAATCAAAATACTCCGCTGCCTCCTCCGGGGTTATTCCGAGCCGGACAAATGCCTTGCCGCTGATATTCGCTTCAAGCTGTGTAAGCTGGCTCGGCTCATTGTCGATCTGTGCGGTGCTTGTCGATGTGAACACATCAAGCTTTCCGGTCTCTACGTCCATTATGATACAGCCGCCGGGTATGCCGTTTCTCTTCAGCAGATAGTAAAGCTCGTCCTCAAGGGGAAGATCAAGTGTCAGGTAAAGACTGCACCCGACGGGATCCACTCCCTTATATTTCGCTGAGCCAGCCTGTCTCAGATAGCTCATATATCCGGATATACCGGAGGTATCACAGTCACCGTAAAGATATCTGCACACCATTGCCCTGCTTCGTGCCGGATCGATCTTTGATATGCTGTTCAAAACAGTGTCCTCGCTGTAGAGTATCTCACCGGTGCCGCTGTATACTGCGTCACGTCCGGGGAAGATACTGCCGTCTTCTCCGCTGTAGGTACGGGAATATCTCTCGTTTCTCAGGTCGCTCCTTGCACGCTGCATTGCGGAAAGTGCAGACGAAACAGCCCTGTCATTCACGATCTGTGAAGCTGTATCAGAAGCAGCCGGCTTTGAAGGGAAAATGCTTTTGAATGCCGTAGCCAAAAGTATGCACACAAGGACAATAGTCAATGTCTTTCCACGCTGCTCTGTAGATTTCTTCTTAGCGGACAGATACGCGAGTATCTTTTCTAACATTTTCATAGGATGTCTCCTTTCTCCGGCTCAGAGTACAGCTTATCACGAGCAGGAATATCACATTTATTACCATAGTGGTCAATCCGTCGCTTACAAATGGCATATTCACTCCCGTGAAAAACAGTGCTGTCGTGTTTGAAGCTGCATGGATAACGCATGAGCTGAGGAGCATTAGAGACGCATATTGACTGAACCGGCGTGCAAATACCTGCTCCGGGTCAAGACGGGAGCTGATCATCCTGTCTGATCTTACAGCTGCTTTTTCAAGAAGTATCGCATAAGCAAAGAGCACAACAACTCCGATTATCTTTCCGAAGACTGTAAGAAAATTCAGAAAGCTGAAATCCTCGCAGCGTGTGGCGAGGGCTCCGTCCACTCTGACAGCGTATCTTGTCGGATTCGGGAACAGATATGTACGATTCACAAGCTCGTCCCTTACCTGATTTACCTGAGGAAGTGAGGTGAGACCAAATATTCTCTGATAGTAGTGGTCTCCGGGTCCATAAAATACCGCAACGAATGCAACTACCGCAGCAAGAACGAACAGCTGTATAGCTAACAGTCTGTACTGTCCACGCTGTAAAAGTCCGAATGCTGTGAACAGGTACACTATAAGGATAGTACCCATCTCTCCGGTCACTGCAATAAACATACACGCTACAGCACCTGCTGCTGCAAAGCTGAGCGACAGAATCACCTTTGGAAAAGGTTTGGTAACTCTGTCCTCAAGGACGGCAAGTGCAGAAACAAGCAAAACCAGGAGCAGCCTGCTCCCCTCTAACATTGCTATCTGTAACCTGAGCGAACCAAGCTTTCCCACAACAATCGCAACACAAATTCCAACAAAAAGCAGCCCGGATACTGCGAGCCAGAATCCATCTGGATTATTATGAGCATTTTTTATCAATTTTTTTATAAGCTTCAGCTTTCTGATCTTCCGCCAGACCCTGGCTGCACGAAACACTATGAGTAAAACCATCGTAGTAACGCCGAGTATGACAAGCTCGATCAGCTTAATCCGCTCGTTTGGAGTAAGTGTTCTGATGTAGAGCTGAAAGAAGATGCCGATCTCTATCATCGCATTGAAAAAAGCAACGAATGCAAGTGTCAGATCGTCTCTTGTGAAGTCAAGAGCGTATATAAGCACGATACCTTTAAGCACTATCATAGCGGCGAGGGTAACTGCAAACACAGCTATGTAAACAGGTATCGAAAGCAGAGAGTAGTTCTTTGGAAAGTAGATCAGCGATATAAATGCGAGAACTAACTCCGGCAGGAAAAGGTACATTTTGATTTTGAACTGCTTCAGCTCATCCCGGAAATTGATATCTGCTTTGCGTGCCTCAGACCCGGCAGCTGAACGTAAGCGTACAAAAAAGCCTTTTACAGCCAAACGTAAGCGTACAAAAAAGTCTTTTACAGCCATAAACATAAACTCACCCCTTCATATCGTAATAGATGATCCTGTAGACCGACTGCCTTAACGAGCCTGGAGCGGTATAAAGCGATACATTGCCGTCCGAATCTGTCAGTGTCCCGTATTCTGCCGGGAGGCATATGTCATTGTAGAGGGTGTAGCTGTAAGCATAGTTTCTCCAGAATGACAGTGTGCGGAAGCCAAGTCTCCACAGCTTTGACTTTGTAAGGCTCGTAGTCACTCCCTCTGCGGCTGAGGTATAATTGTCAGTTTTGAAAAGAAGTCCGAAAATGCCTGCATCGGATATGACCGTACTCATGACCTCAGTCTGTTTTGCGGCACATTTCTCCGGTGATATCACGGCATCCGAGCGGCTGTATGCACTTGCGAACGCCACAGCCTGCTGCCCTGTAAGGTGTACGAGCTTCTCCTCAGGCTCAGCGTCTGGCTGCTGCGGAGCAGGTGCTCCCTCCGGGAAATAATCCGCCGGGTCGATAAGTGTGCAGCCGGCGCCGTATTTCTGCGTCAGGGAGGCATTTGTAAGCTGAATATCATCGTAAGTCATCGCTAAGTCCGACCCGCCGTTTATGTCCGCAAGCTGAGCAGCTGTACCCTCGTCGAGCATTATGATATCATCTATATGTATGTAGAAAAAGCCCTCTATCGTCTCAGTCAGGGAGCTGACCGGGACCTCTCTGAGCCTGCAACTTGTACCGTTGTAGTCAACAAGAGTATCTCCGAGGAGGGAAATAAGCTTCATTGACCTGTTCTGACGGTCGAATGACGCTATCTTCATCATTCCCGGCTCTCCGTAACTGCCGGTCACTGTGATGAGTATGTTTGTAACGTAATCGTTGGACTTGCCCTTTATATCCTTATCCTTTATGACCTCCGGTGATCCGGAGTGCCCAGGCTCTGAATACTGCGTTCTGTCAAGAAGCTCTCCGACCTTATGCAGGCGATAACCGAAGACTCCGCCTGCCAGGATCAGAGCTGCGGCGATCCCGAATGCGATGATATACGTTCTGTACGGGATAGAGGCTTTCCTTGCACTTCCCAGGAAACGTATCGGGTTCTTATCGTTGTCATTGAAGCGATAGCTGCCGTGCCAGTGAAGCTCTCCGTTAGAGTCGCCATAGCTGATACACACTGTATTGTTCTCGCTGCGATAAAAAGTGCAAGTGCGTCCTCCAGTCTGTCTGCTCACACTTCCCTTATCGGGGAGCTTGATCTTATACGGCGGAGTGTTTCCGTGCTTCAGGAAAATATATCTGCCGGGCTCATAGCGAATGCTCCGTGTCCAGAATATCCACAGAACGACAGCAGCAAGCACCAGTGAAAGTAAGATCGTCCAGAACATATCAGCCCTCCGTTTCTGCTGCAAGAGCCGCTATCTCTTTGTATAACGGAACGAACCATGATGCGTAGATCTCGTTCTGCTCATATCCGTTCTCATCTACATATGTATTTGAAAAATCTGCTCCATTATATACATAAAGAGTGATCACTCTTATAGGCTCTCCGTCCTTCTCGATAAAACCGGTGATGTTCAGATTCTCAACAGGGACGTATATCTCATTGCCGTACTCATCGTATATAAGATCTCCGTTTTCGTCTGTCTCATAGTATCCGGTGCTTGCCGAGCCTGTCTTGATACAGAAGGTGTAATCCTCGGAGGTGCAGTTGGAATAGACAGCATCCTCATACATAAGGTCACGCAGTCCCTGCTTCATCTCGTCTGTGAGCGGCTCTGTTCCCTCAACCGGCTGTGGCTCGGAAACTGAATTGATATATGGTCTGTGCATCTGACCAGAGGCTACCGCAGCTGTTACTGCGTTCATATAAAGCGGTGAAACACGCTCGTCAATGCCCTCGTTGTTTGCCATACCAATAGCAAAATAGCCGGTCATTTTATTCTTTTTGCCTATAGTTTCCTCATCGTCTGTATCCGTTATCTTGAGCTGATAAAGATGAGGCATAGGCACGCTCTTCCAGTCAGTCCTGAGGATATAGCCCTTCATCGGATCGCCGTCAGAGTTGAAGCCGAAGTAGCGGTTATATATGTCAGAAAAGGTATCATATCCCATAGTTATCAGTGCGTTTACAAAGTAGGTATTAGCACTGAATGCAAATGCGCCGAAGCTCCAGTTAGTACCGTTAAAATAGCCGAAAAGCTCTCTCGCAACTAAATCGCCGTAGCCGCCCTCGCCGCAGTCCCAGTTGGTGAAGATGTGGTCGAATATCGCAAGCTTTCCTTCGTCCTCATAGTATGTTTCAGCTCCGCTTGCTATCATTGCTCCTGAGACGAGTATCTTTGCTGTTGAGCCGACAAGTACAGGTGCAGTTACATAGCTTTTGTGCTTCTTTTTCGTTTCGTCCTTGTCCTCTGCGTTTTCACCCTCGCTTGCGGGCTCGTCCTCTTCATCATCAGCTGTTATATTGCCCATTCCGAGTATCTTTCCGTTTATGTCGCTGACTATCGCAGCACCCTCTACACCGGTATGACCGTTCAGGGTGAAGCTTTCCATAGAGTCAGTGATATCCTGCGAAAGCTCTGAGGAGATCGTAAGTCCGTAAGTAAGTCCCGGCCCCACGACCGCTCTCTCAGTAAGCTCGTCAAGCACATAGCCCAGGCTGTCTCCGGTCTCCGAAAACTTCCATCTGCCGTTATCAAGATCAGCAAGCACTATTCCGTCGCTGTCAGTTATCTTTGTGTCGTACCGTGGATCCGGCGGCAGCGTCTCGGCAGGCTTTGTCTCGGGACGCTCAGTAAAGAAGCTCACGTCAACTGTGCCGTCTATCTGGTGCGGCTGGAGGGGCTCAGCCTCCTCTGCTTTACCGCAGCCGGGCATTGAAGCATATGCTATCATCGCCGCAAGTATAAGTGCGGTGCTCCTGAGTTTCATGCGATCTCTCCTTTCACCTGTACTCAGCCGCTGTAGCTCTCAGCATACGCCTTGAGAGACTGTGTGCTGCTGTCAGCATTTGCCAGATAAGACATAAGTATAGCTGTATCATTCGTATCTATTATCCCGTCACCGTTTATGTCAGCTATGGTGTAAAGCTCTTCCTCAGTAAGGCTCGTCTCACCCTTGAGGTAGATGTTCTGGAGTGCATTCACATCAAGAGTATCAAGAACTCCGTCCTTGTTCACGTCTCCGAACGATATCGTCTCCGGCTCAGCTGTTTCCTCTGCAGCAGGCTCAGGTGCAGGCAGATCGAGCTTCTCCACAGGCAGAGTCAGGGCAAACGCCGTACCCAGTACAACACCCATAGTCCACAGAAGTCTGAACCATATTTTTTTTGCTCTCGTACTCATCAGCTTTTGTCCTCCTTCTTTACGCCAAGCTCTATACCTCTTGCGGTCATGTCGTCCTCCGTAGTCACAAAGGTAAGTATAGTTTTTGCAAGGCCCTCGATGTTTTCCGCAGTTCCCTCTATCGCATAGGTGAAGCAAAGCTCATAGGCGATCTGCGGTTTCTTTTCACCGGTGACCTCGTCCGTGTAATACTGGATAATGTCATTTTCCCTTACGTACTCATCATCCTCCACAGGCTTCTGTATAACATAGATCAGCATACACTTATCAGCGGATTCGTCCTTCAGATAGATCGTATGTGCATTGTAGCCGCTTGTCCCGACCCTGTCGTCCTCTATGAGCTTCATGTTATCCTCGCTGTATGTACCGGCAAGGTCGTGGCGGAGCTTTTTGTAAACCTCGTCATAATTATAGCCGTTCCAGCATTCAACAGTGATGATGTTCGCTCCGGACGGGTCAGCATACTGCATGAGGCAGCTTTCCTTATCATCATAGACCTTGGTAAAGGATTCAGGGATATCGAAGCAGCAGTTCAGTCTGCCAACGTCAGAACCGGCTCCGGAATAAAAAATCAGTCTGTTGGCATCAGGTATGATATCGCCGTAGAATCTCAGGCTGTCAGGATCTCCTGCCTCATAATACCTGTACTTATAGTCGCTGATGCTCACATAGCCCTTTGAAAAGTCTATACGAGTATCCTCCGGTAGTTCAGGCGGAGCTGCACCGCTTCCGGTATCCTTGCTGCACCCGGCAAGCATGAGCACAGACAGAACAGCGGCTGTTGATCTCAGCAGTTTCTTAATGAACATATTCCGCAGCACTTCCTTTCAGATAATTATCTGTATCTCTATACAGTATATCTTAACACATTTTGTAACATATTTCAAGTTTTTGCGGGCTTATTCTGTAATTTTCGTCTTTTTCTCACATTGTCAACCTTTTGTTATGTAAAAAGTAACTATTATTGCCTCAGGATTTGACATTTAAGCCGGATTCGGGTATAATAGTTACAGAATTTTAATGCAGACAGGTGAGATGATTGAAAAACGTTATTTTTTTTGACATTGACGGCACTCTGATAACTGAAGACGATAAGATGCTGATACCAGACAGCACAAGGACAGCTATTGCCAGGACCCGTGAAAAGGGAAATCTGACCTTCATCAATACCGGTCGGACACGCTTCAACGTCAGTCCTCAGGTGCTTTCACTGGGCTTTGACGGGATACTGTGCGGCTGCGGTACATATATCGAATACAGCGGTGAAAATATACTCTATCACACACAGAGCCGTCCTGAATGTGACCGGATAGCAGATGCCCTGAGAAGAGCTGGAGTGACCCCGGTATATGAGCACAGAGACGGCTATTTCTTCGATGACAGTGCCGTTCATGACCCGCTTGTTGACCATTTCCGGGAATACTTCGTTCCTAAGGGGATACGCACCGACCGTCAGCCCGAAGACCCGGATTTCGCATTCGATAAGTTCGTATACTGGGTATCGGAGCAGACCGACTACGATATCCTGGGAAGCGAGATAGCACCGTATTTCGATATCATCGACCGTGGCGGACGATTCTATGAGTGTGTACCCAAAGGCTTTTCCAAAGCGACTGCAATTGATGTCATTCTCCGGCATACCGGTGTTTCGACTGATAATTCATACGCCATAGGCGACAGCCTCAATGACCTGCCGATGCTCGAAGCCGTACCGAACAGCATAGCAATGGGCGGTGCGGAAAAGCTGTATCCTTATGTTTCCTACATAACCGCTCCCCTGCTCAGTGACGGTATCTTCAAGGCACTTGAGCATTTCGGGCTTCTTTAATACCATGATACCATGTATTTCCCTCTTTATCATTTAAAAAACTTTGCGAAAAAAGCTCCGTGTTCGGTACACGGAGCTTTAGCTATTAATAGAATGTTGCGACCTCTTTCTCCGGCGGCTGTGTGTCCTCAAGGGACGTTACGAACAGCACCGGTCCTGCACCCTTGTACAGCTTGTGACGCTGTACCTTGATCCTCGCTGTGATATTTACCCAGTGCTTAGGTCTTGGCTCAAACGCCTTCCCATACTGTGCAACACACCAGCAATACTGGATATCCTCTACGCAGCAGGTCATGATATGCCTGCCTATTGCAAAGGTATTCTCAGGGAATTTCCTGTTTCTCGCCGCAAGTCCCTTGAATGTCACTGTTTTTCCGTCGTACTTTCCCGGCTCCTCCATGATATCCCTGTACCAGAGGGCGAAATCCTTGTCCTCGATAACGATATGATCAGCCTCAACGTCAAACGGCAGAGGATCCTCAATATCGTCATATGCTATCTCGCCGTCAGTATACTCATAGCAGATGTCAGTCCTGCGGCTCACTCCACGGACTATCTGGTGGTACTCCTGCGGATCCATGCTTCTTTCAAAGCGGTTGAAGACCGCAAGCTCGCACATATTCAGCTTGTCTACGACAAGGCTCCTCATGTTGGCATTGAACTGCATGAAGGTCTGTGCGTCCGCAAAGAACATGAACTGACACAGCTGCCAGCTTTCCGGCATTGCCTGGAACAGATCATTCAGCAGCCACATTCCATTGTACTCCACAAGTATCCTCTCTGCGTGCGTCTCAACTGTCAGCCTTATCAGATTCGGTTCGTTAAGCTCGTCCTTATCCTCAAGGACACGCATAACTACATTGTTTTTCTCAAAATCAGAGGTATCGTACTCCTCTATGCCCTCCTCGCATACAAGCAGCAGAGTCCTCTCGCCGGTCATGAACCTTTTGTCGGAAAGAGTCTCCTTTATGAATTTGGTCTTTCCCGATTCCAGAAAGCCCATGAACATATAGACCGGTATTTCCTCCGGCTGTTTATTCGGCATATAAATACTCTCCTTTCTGGTCAGGAGGTTACTCTCCCAGACAGAACAGCTTCGCTACAGCGTCCTCCTTCAGCTCTGCACCGATAACGCAGAGTCTTCCGGTAGTCTCGGCACTTCCGGTGCGGACATCTGGTGTACCGGGAACGTAGTCGAAGTGTATCCACTGTCCGTCCTCACCTGCAACTATACCCTTAGCTCTGAGCACTACGCCGTATACTGCCTCATCGCTGAGTGCGTTAAGTGCCGCAGTGATAGCCTCAGCTGTGTAGGGTCTTGAAGTCTCAGCACCCCAGCTCGTGAATATCTCGTCAGCATGATGATGATCGTGATCGTGGTGGTGGTGATGATGCTCATGACCGTCCTCATTATGGTCGTCATGGTCATGATCGTGGTGGTGATGATGCTCATGTCCGTCCTCATCGTGCTCATCATGGTCATGATCGTGGAGGTGATGGTGCTCATGCTCGTCCTCGTCATGCTCGTCGTGGTCATGATCGTGGTGGTGATGGTGCTCATGCTCGTCCTCGTCATGGTCATGATGATGGTGGTGATGATGATTCTCCTCCTCAAGAAGTGCCTTGAGCTCGTCATCAAGAGTATTCTTCTGCGTCATTGCATCAATGAGCTGCTGACCAGTGAGCTCGTCCCACTCTGTAGTAACTATCGGTGCAGCAGGATTCAGCTCACGCAGACGTGATACCGCTTCATCTATCTTATCCTGAGTAAGTCCGCTTGTATGGCTGAGGATAAGGCAGCTTGCATAGGTTATCTGATTGTTGAAGAACTCGCCGAAATTCTTCTGGTACATCTTGCACTTCTTTGCGTCAACGATAGTTGTAAATCCGTCAAGCTCAACATCATGAGCATCTATATTGCGTACAGCGTTGATAACATCACTCAGCTTGCCGACTCCTGACGGCTCGATAAGTATGCGGTCGGGCTTGTACTCGTCAAGCACCTTTTCAAGAGCCTTTCCGAAATCTCCGACAAGTGAGCAGCATATGCAGCCGGAGTTCATCTCAGTTATCTCGATGCCTGCGTCCTTCAGGAATCCGCCGTCGATGCCTATCTGACCGAACTCGTTCTCAATAAGCACGAGCTTCTCGCCGTTGTAGCCGTCAGCTATGAGCTTCTTGATGAGAGTAGTTTTGCCTGCACCGAGGAAGCCGGAGAAAATAGTTATCTTTGTCATAATAACACTTCTTTCTGTAAAATTGCCTTCTGATCATTTGGGGCTAAATTTCATTATATCACATAAAATAAAATAAATCAAGCCCTTTCAGGCTTATTTTACAGTCAACCTCAAAAATATTTCGTAATTTATCGACCCTCATGCAAATATTTTTGCGAAGCTGTTGATTTTTCCGGCAGAATATGTTATAATAGTTCATATCGTAAACGTAACGGAGGTGAAAAAATGAGTGATAACGATATAAAGAACCCCAACGATCTTCCTGATGATGATCTTGAAAAGGATAACAACGAGGATTATGTGACGCTGATCGACGACAACGGCGAGGAGGTGTCCTTTGAGATACTCAGCGTGGTCGATTACAGTGACAGGCGTTTCGCAGTCATGCTGCCCTTTGATGAGGACGATGACGGAGTAGTGATACTGGAGCTTGTCGAGAGCGATGATCCGGACTATGAGGATTTCGTATCTGTGGAGGACGAAAAGCTGCTACTTGACGTTTATGAGGAGTTCAAGCGTACCTACAGCGGCGAATACAGCTTTGAATAAACGAATCACAGGGCGGGCGACCGCCCTTTTCGCTGTGCAATATGATTAAATAAAATAATTATATCAAAGCTCTTGAAATCTGTAATTTAATGTGATATAATTAATTGTAACTGTGTTTTCACAGGCGATCAGAATATAAATTTTCAGAAAAGAGGAATGTAAATGCCTGCTAATATCGTTGTAGGAACTCAGTGGGGAGACGAGGGAAAGGGTAAGATAATCGACATTATCTCCTCCCGTGCTGATGTCGTAGTCCGTTCTCAGGGCGGAAACAACGCCGGTCATACTGTCGTGAACAACGGAGAGGTCTATAAGCTCCACCTTATCCCCTCCGGTATCCTCTATAAGGATACGCTCTGCCTTATCGGTGCAGGTGTCGTGCTTGACCCGAAGGACTTCATCGGTGAGCTTGACGGACTTGAGGCAAGAGGTATATCCACCGCAAATCTCAAGGTCGATCCCCGTGCTCACATCGTTATGCCGTGGCACATCGCTCTCGACGGACTTTCTGAGACTTTCAGGGGCGGAAAGGATATCGGTACCACGAAAAGAGGCATAGGCCCCACTTATATGGATAAATATGAGAGATGCGGTATCCGTATGTACGACCTCACTCATCCGGAGGTGCTCGCCGAGAAGATACAGTCCACCGGCAGGCTCAAGAACAAGATAATAACTGAGGTATACGGCGGTGAGGCTTTCGATCTTGATGCGGTAACTGCTGAGTATACAGAGTACGGCAGGAGGCTCCTGCCCTATATGGACGATGTTTCTGTGCTGACCTTTGAGGCTGACAAGGCCGGAAAGACAATAATGTTCGAGGGAGCACAGGCTACTCTGCTCGATATCGACTTCGGAACATATCCCTATGTTACTTCTTCTCACCCGCTTTCAGCTGGTGTATGTGTTGGTACAGGTGTCGGCCCTAAGGTAATAACAAATATAATCGGCGTTGCAAAGGCTTACACCACAAGAGTCGGCAAGGGTCCATTCCCGACGGAGCTTGACGATGAGACAGGCGACAGGATAAGAAATATCGGCGGCGAGTTCGGCACTACCACCGGCAGACCGAGAAGAACAGGCTGGTTCGACGCAGTTATCGTCCGCCACTCCGTAAGAGTCAACGGACTCGACAGCCTTGCTATCAATAAGCTCGATACTCTCGCAGGGCTCGACACACTCAGGATATGCACAGCCTACAGAATGCCGGACGGCAGCGTTATCGAGAACTTCCCGCCTACTCTTGAGGAGCTTGAGGGCTGTGAGCCGGTATATGAGGATCTTCCGGGCTTTACAGAGGATATCTCCGCCTGCCGCAGCTTTGATGAGCTGCCGGAGAGCTGCCAGAGCTACATAAAGAGACTTGAGGAGCTTGTCGGCTGCCGTGTGAGCATGGTCGGCGTAGGCCCTGACAGAGCTCAGATACTCGAAAGATAAGAAATGAAGCTCAAAGCAGCAGCCGTCCTTTCAGCTGTACTATGTGCATTATCAGTGTCTCTGCCGGTGCTTGCTGTGCAGACTGCGGCTTACGATGCACCCGAAACGGAGCTCACGCAGTATCATACCGCTTCAAACGCTGAGGAAGCAGCACAGGAGATAAGAAGCTGTCTCAGGGACAGGACTGAGGAGTTCACTGTTGCTGTATCAAGTGACTTTGTGTCAACGAATGAGGATATAAGCAACATTATCGCCATGGCAGTAAAGGAAACAGACAGAAGCGATGAGGGTGATTATCTGCGGTGGAGCATATCGTCCTACGGCTATGAGCCGGTGTACACGAACCGGCGTCTCACCGGGCTGAAATTCAATTTCGGATACAATACCGATTCCGCCAAGGAAACTGTGCTGAATGAAACGCTCGCAAGGATCGAGGCGGATATGCACCTTTCCGGCAAAAGTGAATATGAGAAGATAGATGCGGTATACTCCTTTATTACAGCATCTGTCGCCTATTCTACAGATCTGACGGGGCGGGATATATTCTCTGCCTATGGTGCTGCGGTGAACGGGAATGCCGTGTGCCACGGCTACGCACAGCTGATGTACAGAATGCTCAGGGACTGCGGTATTTCGTGCAGATTTATCCCCGGATGCGGGAACGGCGGTGATCATGCGTGGAATATCGCTGCGATAGACGGAGTTTACTACTGGCTCGACTCTACGTGGGATTCCAATATCTCCCCGTCCAGCCGTGCATTCTTCCTGAGAGGTACAACGGATTTCGATTCCGCCGCTCCCAATTCGTCTCACGATCTTTCAAACTGGGACGAGCTGGACAGTGCTCTTTTTTCGGAGTATATTGCGGACAGTTTCTTCGAGAGCTATCCTATGTCCGAAACAGCTTATATCATATCCTCCGGAGCTGCATTCTCGACCGGTGACGTTGACGGTAACGGTCTCGTTGATTCGGCTGATGCCTCTGCCATTCTTCAGGCATATGCGGCTTTATCCGTCGGAGAGCCTTCTTATTTCACGGACAGACAGAACAGTGCTGCTGATGTTAATGGAGACAGCCTTGTTGATTCCGCTGACGCCACATATGTACTCATGTATTATTCTCACCTCGCAACCGGTGGGACTATGAGTATTTCGGACTTTCTTGCTGCTTTACGAGCCTAAAATACCTTAAACCAAGAGGTGAAAGATATGAATGATGAAAATAATTTCTCTGCACCGGTGCTGGACGATATAGACTACTCTGCCCCGGCTGACAAAAAGGACGGCCCTTCAGGAGTTGCGGCTCCGGTTCTGGACGATATAGACTATGTACCGCCGTCTGCAAAGAAGGGTGCTCCGACCGGTGTCGCTGCACCAGTGCTGGACGATATGGACGACTATACCCCGTCATACGGTGAAAAAAAGGGTGCTCCGACAGGAGTTGCCGCACCTGTGCTTGATGATGATACATTCAACTATCAGCAGAAGCCTGCTGAGCCTGAAAAGCTCGTTCTGAGCGATGAGGATATAATCGCCGGACTTACTCCTGAGCTGCGGACCATGTTCGACGGGCTCCCTGAGGACAAGAAGCGTCAGGTCATTGATATGAGACGCTCTCAGCTCGGTGCACAGGCTCCTGCACCTGCCATTTCGGCACCTGTACTCGACGAGGACAACTACACTCCTCCGCCGAAAAAGGAAGAGCCAAAGCAGCCGGAGGCTCCGATAACTGCCCCGATACTCGATGATGAGCCTGAGCCGCCGAAGTATGTGCCGAAGTTCGTTGACGAGGATCTCGAAAGAGCAAAGCAGGAGGGTGCGAAAAAGGCTGTATCGGCGGCACTTGTCTCCGAGCAGAAGGACTCCAAGGAGAGCCTGAGAATGATGCTGGAGCTTAAAGAGCAGCGGCGTGCAGAGCTTGCTTCAAAGGGATTTGTGATAACAATAGTTGCTGCGGTCATCGGAGTTATTGCGGCTGTTGCATTCTATCTGCTGTACTCCGGGTCGCTCGGACTCGATTACAAGAACGGACTGAGCGGTATCGCAAGCGTTATCAGCAATTCCTCGCTGTATATCGCTATTGCTATGGCTGTTACAGGACTGCTCCTGATAAGCGGTATACCGTTCTTTAAATCACTGACTACATTTGTGTACGTCGTTTCGGCTGTGGCACAGCTTTTCCCGGGACTTCCCATGCTTCCGCAGCATGAGGGCAGTACAGGGCTTGCGGGACTTCTTTTCGCAGTTTCCTTCCTCGGTACCGCCGGAGTTGTCGTTATACTCTCGGCGAGTGAGGCTGTCGGACTTTATTTCAAGAAGAAAAGCTAAATACCTTAATAAATCGTCGCTGTCAGATAATGGCAGCGATTTTTTTGGGATATCTTCCCCTTTTCCGGGATATTTTGCAGCTTTTTCCTTTATCAGCGTACATGGTTGAAATCTTCAGAGGATTGTGATATAATATACTCATGATATATGAATGATGACAAAGAAAGGAGCTATATATGGAGCTTACGCCGCTTTTACTCTGTGCTGCAACTGCCGCAGCCATAGATATTTGCTCTCTCGTACTGATACTCTGTGCGTACCGGGAAAGAAGTACCGGAAAAAAACGCTGGAACAAGATATCCTCCGGTATGGAGCTTGTCGAGCAGGGGCATACCCACAGACTTCTGTGCGATGAGATACTCATTGGCAGACACGCCTCGGCTGATATAAGGCTGCCGGAAATGTCCGTCTCACGCTATCATGCTCTGCTCACTGTCGCTGACGGAGTGTGGACTATAACCGATCTCGGCTCAAAATCCGGGGTTTTCGTCAACGGAGTGCAGATAAAAAGAAAAAAGCTCCGGGAAAACGACGTAATAAGTATCGGCAGCCGCAGGCTCACACTAAGAAAGAGGAGGGACGTGAAATGAGCAACCCATTTTCCTACCTCTTCTCCTGTATCTTCGTCATTGCCGCCCATGCCGTCATGCTGTTCAATGTTTTCAGCAGCGGCAGCTATGAGAGCAGCTCCGATGCTTTTATACTCGCTGCCGCAGTTATCGGGCTTGATATAGCCTACAGCTTTGTCATGCTCTTCTTCCGGCAGCATACCTTTACCGTGAACTTCATGCTGCTGCTCATTATCAATATGAGCAATATCTTCCAGTCATGCTTCGGTGGAGTCAGCCTTGATGTGAAGCACTATGTCACCGGTATCGCTGCACTTGTGTCGTGTCAGATTGGTTTTCTCCTGTGCCGCAGTCATAAGCGTATCCAGAACGAAAAAAAGATCGTATACATCTGCATGATCCTTGTCATGATCGCTATCGTCACGCTTACCGGCAGCCGCAGTATGTGGGTCAACATCGGCAATTTTTCGATTCAGCCGTCTGAGTTTTTAAAGCCCCTGCTCGTGCTTGCGTGTGCTACATCAATTACTGAGCAGCAGAATAAGGTCAGGGTCTGGAAATTCTACATCGTCCGGGAAAATGTTATACTGTTCATTATGACCGCTGCGATATGCCTTTTACAGTGGTGGTGCAGGGATCTTGGCAGCATACCAACGTTTGCGGCGATATATGCTGCCGGATTCCTGCTGCGTATCTGCTATCCGAAGGCGAAATTCTCCAAAAAGACCCTCATTGCCGCTGCTATCGCCGTGTTCGTCATAGCCTGCGTCGGAGTTTACTTTGCACCGGACTATGTCAAGGCTCGCCTTTTCACCGATATATGGAGCGATACCTCCGGCGGAGGCTATCAGCAGTCGAGGGCATTGATCGCTATCGCTGAAGGCGGCTGGTTCGGAAAGGGCCCTGGAAAAGGATTCCTGTGTGACATTTTCGCACACGAAAATGATATAGTTTTCGCTTCGATATCGGAGGAATGGGGGCTTCTCACCGCACTTATGACAGTTCTTGCACTACTGATAATGATATCAGCTCCCCTCTTTGACCCACCTCGTTCGTACTATCACGGTACGCTTGCAGCCGGAGTATGTGCGGCATTCACGGTTCAAATGGCTCTGAATATCTTCGGCTCATGCAATCTTATACCGTTTACAGGCGTTACTATACCCTTTATCTCAGCAGGCGGAAGCTCTATGGTGACGAGCGGACTGATGACGGGTATGCTCACAGCTGCTCAGTCGCCGGAGTTTCACAGGATCCCCGGCAAGAAAAGGGGGGCTAATGTATGAAGAGCATAAGAAGATGCCAGAGAGTGATAACGCTTTTCATAATGCTATTCCTGATTGGTATGGCTGTACTCGTTGTCCGTATCGACCGGGATGCCCCGTTCTATATGATGCACTCTGAGGATCATGAGCTTGGTATCGTCTACGACCGGAGCGGAGATGTACTGTTCGACGGCACCGGCACAGGAGAATATGAAGAAAATCATTTTCTTGATGTGGGAAATCTCATCGGCGACGACAAGGGGCAAATGGAGAATACCCTTATAGCACAAAATATTGACCTGCTCAACAACTATTCATTCTCAGAGGGACTTATCCGTGAAGGCGGAAAGGCTGCGATATATACGACACTCGACCACTATGCCAACAGAGCTGTCTATAATGCCTATGCGGGTGCTGACGGTTGTGCGTGTGCGTATAACTACAAGACCGGGGAGCTGCTGGTGTGTGCGTCCGTACCCTCGATAGATGTCACGAAGGGGTATGGAAATATCGCCGAGATGAAGTCAGGAACACTGATATCAAAGGCAATGTACGGCACTGTTCCCGGCTCTACACAGAAGATACCGACTCTGATAACCGCACTGGAGCTTATGGGCACGGAAAAGCTTTTCTCGAAATCCTACAGCTGCAGCGGAAAATATGTCAACGCCTATGGAGATGAGATCGTTTGTCACTACAGCAGCGGTCACGGAATGCAGAATATACAGCAGGCGATCGAGAACAGCTGCAATCCGTTCTTTGCTCAGCTCGTTGCAGACCCGGATATGCCGCTTGAGGGGATAAAGAGGATATACCGCACACTCGGATACTCTGTAAATGACGACGAGCCGCAATATATAGATATAAATGGTATTCAGTGCGAAACAGCCTCTACGGTACTGACGGATACAGATGAATTCAATACCCAGTGGGGCTGTATAGGTCAGGGAGAGACTCTCGTCAGCCCGGTGCAGATGATGATGTGGGAAAGTGCTATCGCCAATGGTACGGGAAAAATGACAATGCCGTACCTCATCGACCGTGCAAGTGATACCTATGGTGATGTATCAGTGCTCGGCAGCACAAGATTCAGCAAGCAGCTTTTCTCTGAGGATACTGCTTCGGCTGTCAGACAGATACTCCTGACGAACGGTGCAGATCATTACGCCGTATCAGTTCCGGGGTATACTCTCGCCGTGAAAAGCGGTACTGCCCAGGTGCTTGAGGGAGCTGAGGAAAATGCCCTGCTTACCGGGTTCATCGTTGACGACAGACACCCGATAGCGTTCTGCGTCCTGCTTGAAAACAAGTACGGAACACCTGTCACAGCGGAGCAGATACTCAAAACTATGCTTGATTCACTTTGTTCATAGTCAATAAAAACAAGTCGTGAAATTGTACAAAGTAAACAAAATCTATAAAAAATATGCAAAACTCACAAAAATCTATAGCTATCCAACATAAGATGTGGTATAATATAAACATAAGCAGAAGCTTATACTTACCTCTATCACGAGGTGTATATATACTGATCCGGCTACGTCCGGACAACAAAGGAGGACGCTGAAATATGAAAATAACCATCACAGCAAAGAAGATGCAGATTCCCCAGAATTTCACTGAGTACGCAGAGCCGAAGATAAACACCAGGCTCGGAAAGTTCTTCGGAGACGAGGCTGATGCGAAGATCGTTCTTGCTGAGGAGAAGAACGATATCATTCTTGAGCTTACTGTAAAGTACAATAATATGATCTATCGCTCTGAGAGAAGAGCTCCTGATAAGTACGTTGCTCTCGATGATGCTATCGACAAGATTATACGACAGATCAGAAAGAACAAGACAAGGATCGAGAAAAAGCTGAAGGATACGGCTTTCAAGGACGCATTCACTGAGCCTGTTGAGGAGGCTCCGGATTATGAGATAATCAAGGACAAGAAGTTCAAGCTCCGCCCGATGAACGTTGATGAGGCTATACTCCAGATGAATCTGCTCAGTCATGAATTCTTTATGTTCCAGAACGCTGAGACAGGTGATATCAATGTTGTGTATAAGCGTGACGACGGCGGATACGCTCTCCTTGAGCCGGATAATACCTGAGCTGCTTCAGGTTCAATAGACCGTGATATCAGATACCAATAAATGTAGATGCGGAGCTTTATGCTCCGCATTTTTCTTGTAAAAATATTAAATGATAGTCTGCGTATCTTGACAATCTGTGAATGATATGCTATAATAAATGTGATTAAATATGTCGGGGTTATATTTTTTATCAAATTTATTTCAAGGAGGTCTTCTGAATGAAAAAATTCACTCGTCTGCGGCGTGCCGTCCTCATGTCGCTGACAATGCTCATCGCATGGATCGTCCCCCTCTTCGGTACAGCCTACAGCGGCATGACCGCTTCGGCTATATCGACTGACTATCCGCCCCAGCTGATGACCATTGCAACCAAGGACAACTCAAAGGTGCTCACTGAAAATGGTACCACTGACGGCTCTACCCTCTCCGTCAAGGCTCTCGGAAGCGACCTGTCTCCCTCATGGCGTTTCGATATGGTAGGTTCTGACTCAAAGGGTACCTACTTCAAGCTCACCAATGCTCAGTCCGGCAGACTGCTCACCCCGCTCAATTATAATGTTACTGCCGGTGCAAGCGTTATAATGTACGGCAGCGAGTCAGCTAAATCACAGCATTGGTATGTGATACCGGTCAAGACCGACCACCTCGGCAATAACCTGTATTACAAGATCGTGAACTACTCAAATACCGACCTTGCTCTCACACAGGGCAGCAGCGGCATGACACTTGCAAGCTATACCGGCGCGGACAATCAGCTGTGGCTGCTCAATGCTGACGGCTTACAGGGCTTTGCCGGCTACTGCTTCGATGATAACTCCGGCAACATCAAGGCTGCTGATATCGGCGGACTCTTCGGCGAGGTAGTTGAGGCAACTTCGTTCGATGAGCTGAAAAAGTACGCTACCTCAGATACTCCGTACACTATCGTGATAACTAAGGACATCAAGGTAACGGAGCTTACCGATGACTCCTCGGGAAATCACAAATACTGCCCAGCAGGACGCATAAACGTCCACAGCAACAAGACCATCATCGGCAGCTACAGTTCTCATACCCTGTATAACGTTCAGTTCCTCACAAGCTCAAATGACGGAGTCGGAAACAACGTTATCATCAAGAACCTTGATATGCAGCATGATTACCGCTCAAACGGAAACGATTCTATCGTCGTATACTTCCGCTCAGGTGAGAATCTCTGGGTAGATCATGTCACATTTACCGGTCACGATGACTACAATATGCTTGGATACGATACAAGTCCGGACTGGGATAAGTTCCTCGCCTGCTGCTATGATGCGGATTACTGCACAGTTTCAGACTGCTCGTTCGGTCTGCATGAGTACGGACTTATCCTCGGCTACCCGGACAGCAGTGCAAGCAATTACTCAAAGTACAACGGCTATCCCCGCATGACCCTCGCTGCAAATAAATTCTACAAGACCCTGACACGTGCTCCGGGACTTATGCGTTGGGGCTACTTCCACAGTCTCAATAACTATGTCAGCGAGTTCTCTATGGCATACACTGTTCAGGCGAATACCAATATCTTCGCCGAAAACTGCTACTATGAGAATAATTCCCAGAGCGGAAATGTCTGCTGCGACTGGAATGCTCCAAGCTCTACTGACCAGAATCTCGGCTATTTCCTCGACTCCGGCTCGCAGTCATCAGGCAAGGTAAATCGTCTTACCGCAGGTGCCGGTACTTCATCAAATCCTTCATATGCAAAGACAGGTACATGGAAGGCTACATCAAATTACAGCTACGTGAAGCTCTCGGCTGCGGATGCTAAGACCTATACATCAAAGTACAGCGGCTGCCAGAGCTCAAAGAACAACTGGATGTACCTCCGCTACGCTTCACCGGGAATACCGAGTGCAGGCTATACCGAAGCTCCGAGCGGGCCGGTCGCACCAGTTCCGGCAAGCTTTTCCGAGGGCTCGGCATACAGGATCAAGAATGTGAACTCCGGAATTTATATGCAGGTAGCCGGTGCTGAGGCTGCAAACGGTGCAAATGTACAGCAATGGGGCACGGACGGTACCTCTGTTCACGATATCTGGAAGCTCTACAGTGCAGGTGACGGGTATTACTACATCGCTTCATGCGTCGGCGACGGCGGTACGTATGTACTCGATGTTGCGGGCAAAAAGACTGCAAACGGAACAAATATCGACATATACACTTATAACGGCGGTACAAACCAGCAGTTCATGCTGACCAAGAACGATGACGGCAGCTATAAGATACGCACAAGAGTTACCGGCGAGGCTTCGGCTGTCGAGATAGCGGACGCAAGCACTACCTCCGGTGCAAATGTTCAGCAGTGGGAGGTAAATGGTGCTACCTGTCAGGACTGGATACTTGAATCTGTTACCGATCCGGGCATAGCAATGGACACGAGCGTTATTTACACCTTCCAGAATAAGAATTCAGGTATGGTAATGGATATCGTAAACGGCTCTATGACGGCTGGCACGAATGTTCAGCAGTGGGGCTCGAATGATTTTGACTGCCAGAAGTGGATCCTCCGCTCATTCGGTTCGGGCAATTATTACTGGATACGCTCACTCCAGGACGATGCTTATGCCCTCAAGGCTGAGGGAAGTGCAAACGGCAGCAATATCGACCTTGCTGAGTATTCTTCAAAGGACAGCTCTCAGCTGTTCCGCTTCAGCAAGAATCTTGACGGCTCGTACAGCATACTCACTCACGCTTCAAAGGATACCTGCCTTGTTGAGATAGCAAACGCTTCTGTTGACAGCGGTGCGAATGTACAGCAGTATGAACCGACAAATAACGACTGTCAGAGGTGGCAGCTCATAACAGAGACTACTACAACAACTACTACTACGACAACAACAACTACGACAACTACTACGACCACAACTACAGCGGCTGCAACGACGACAACTGCTCCCCCAGTCACAACCACAGAGACGGCTCCAACTGCTGTTATAGGCGATATAAACCTCGATAAATCGGTAAATGTTGCCGACCTTGTCCTCATGCACAGATATCTTCTCGGTGCTGAAGGAATAACTAAGGAGCAATCCG
Source organism: Ruminococcus sp. (assembly GCA_017475555.1). Lineage (GTDB taxonomy): Bacteria > Bacillota > Clostridia > Oscillospirales > Ruminococcaceae > Ruminococcus. The sequence continues at coordinate 35,754 of JAFVFL010000016.1, read as the reverse complement.
TAAACGGTGATGTAAACGGCGACGGAAGGGTTGATACCTTCGACCTCGCTGCGATGAGAAAGCTTATAGTTCAGACAAGCACGGCTGTATAAAAGATCACTGACGATCAATTCAAAAGCCCGGAAGCAGAAATCCTGCCTCCGGGCTTTTATTATCTGTACTGCTTTGTCCTTAACACACGGATAGAATTGAGGATAGAGAGCATTGCTGTTCCGGAATCTGCAAAAACTGCAAACCACATATTCGGAAAACCAAGTATTCCAAGTACCAGAACTGCCGCCTTTACCGCAAGTGCGAAGATGATATTCTCATAGGCGATACGAAGCGTCTTATCAGCTATACGCTTTGCCCTTACCACGGATACGGGGTCGCTGTTCATGAACACCACATCTGCCGCCTCAAGTGCAAGGTCTGAGCCTGTCTGCATTGCAGCTCCTACGTCTGCTCCGGCAAGCACCGGGCCATCATTTATCCCGTCACCGACAAACATCACAGCTCCGTATTTCTCTCTCATTGCTTCAAGCTCCCTGAGCTTATCCTCCGGAAGAAGTCCACCGTGAATATCCGGTATTCCAAGCTGTCTTCCGCAGTATTCAGCATTTTCCGGTGAATCACCAGTGAACATTGCCACTTTAGCTCCGAGTGACTTCAATCCTGAAACTGCCTCCGCAGCACCCTCTCTGTAGGTGTCTGAAACGTTTATCATTCCACATAGAGTACCGCCCGCTGCAATGTATACCTTAGTTCCCGGTTCGTTGTCAGCTTCCGGTAGCGATATACCTTTCTCACTCATAAGAACAGCATTCCCGCAGAGCACCTCCCTGCCGCCGATCACTGCACTGATACCACGCCCGGCAAGCTCCGTAACTCTTTCCGGCTGTGCAAGTTCTCTGCCGCCGCACGCCGAAACGATACTCTTTGCCACCGGGTGAGTTGATGACTGCTCACACGCTGCACACAGCTCCAGAAGCTCATCATCTGTCATATCTGAATATCTGACTATCCTTGTAACACCGAACGTACCGGTCGTGAGTGTTCCTGTCTTGTCAAATGCCGCCGCCCTGACCTTTCCAAGAGCCTCAAGTGACTCGCCGCCCTTGAAAAGTATCCCAAGCTTAGACGCTGCACCGATACCAGAAAAATACGCCAGCGGCACGCTCAGTACAAGAGCACACGGACAGCTGATAACAAGGAATGTGAGTGCAGAATAGACCCATTTGCTCCAGTCACCGGTTATAAGCGTTCCGAGAACTGCCGTAAGAACTGCGGCAGCTATTACGATAGGTGTATACACCTTTGAGAACCGAGTTATGAACCGGTCTATCTTCGGCTTCTCCGCAGATGCGTCCTCAACTGCACGGGCGATCCTCGATATCATTGAATCTCCTGCTGCTGCCGAAGCCTTCATAGTAAAGGTCTCAGATGTATTTATGCAGCCTGACATTACGCTGTCTCCGGCGAAAAGCTGTACCGGAAGAGGCTCTCCGGTGACCGCTGATGTATCAATGAAAGGGCTTCCGGATTCTATAGTTCCGTCCGCAGCGATCCTCTCACCTGCCTTGATACGCAGTATATCGCCTATCTTTATCTCGTCAGAGGATACAGTTACATAGCTGCCGTCACGGAGGACATCTGCCTTATCTACTCTGAGCTGTGCCACATCAGTTATCGCTCTGCGGCTTCTTGATACTGCGATATCCTCAAACAGCTCACCAACCTTGAAAAACAGCATAACACCTACCGCCTCGGAATACTCTCCAAGAGCGAACGCACCTATTGTCGCAATAGTCATCAGCGTATTCTCGTCAAAGAAATTCTTCGAGAGAATATTTTTCCACGTTGCCCGCAGGACTTCCCAGCCGAGTGCGATATATGCAGCAATATAGAGCATCAGTGACGATATGGTATGCTCTCCACTGCCGAGAAGCAGTGCTATGATAAACAGAACGATCCCGACGCCAAGAAAGATAAACTCACCCTTCAGTGACTCATCGTGCTCATGCCCGTGACTGTGCGAGTGAGTTGTCTGTTCAATTTTTACAAGCTCAACCCCCGGCTCTATAGAGCGTGCAAGCTCGTTCATCAGCTCTATAGTCTCATCTGTGACATTTCCGGTGACGGTCAGTTTTTTCAGCGGAAAATTCAGCACTGCCGACTCTATACCATACATTTCGCCCACAGCCTGCTCTATCTTCGCACCGCAATGAGCACAGTCAAGCTCCCTGACTTCAAATTCAAAGGTCTTTGAACCGAGATAATGCCGTATTTCCACATCCGGCTCTATCGCCCTTGCAGTACGGTTCATCTTTTCAAGCAGCTCATCGCTATGCTCTGCATTGACCTTCAGCTTTTTCAGCGGAAAATTCAATACAGCAGATTCCACCTCTTCAAGCTCATTTATAGCCTCCTCTATCTTCGCACCGCAATGAGCACAATCAAGATTATATATCTCATACGATCGCTCCATAATATCGCCCCTTTAGATCCATTTGCAAACATATGAACAAGTATTCATATGTTCTGTATTCATTATATCACATACAAATGCTGTTGTCAATAGGTAACAGGGATTTTTTGCTGCGATTTATGGTTAAAATAAAAAAATATATCTCAGCTATTGACAAATGTGTGAATTCTGTGTATACTGTAGATATACAGTAAACGCTGAATACACACTTAGAATCCGAGGTGAAAAATGAATATATTGATCGACAACCGCACCGGAGCACCTATATACGACCAGATATTCACGCAGATAAAAGGACTGATAATATCCGGTGAATTGCAGGAGAACGCTTCCCTGCCGTCTATACGTGCTCTCGCAAAGGATCTCCGGATCAGCGTTATCACGACAAAGCGTGCATATGAGGAGCTTGAGCGTCAGGGCTTCATCTATACTCTCCCAGGTAAAGGCTGCTTCGTTGCTCCAAAAAATACGGAGCTGCTGAGAGAGGAGAATATACGCCAGATCGAGGAGCATCTCACGCAGATAAAACGGCTTGCGGCTGCAATTGGAATGAAAAAGGAGGATATCGCTGAAATGCTCGATATCCTCGATGAATAACTGCAAAAGGAGAAAATCATGAATGCAATAGAGATAACCGGACTAAGAAAAGAATACAAAGACTTCACACTCGGAGATATCACGCTGTCTCTGCCGTCAGGGTGCATACTTGGTCTGATCGGTGAGAACGGTGCAGGCAAGACGACATTGATAAAATCACTGCTCGGAATAACTATACCAACAAGCGGAAGTGCTGTGATCCTCGGAAAAGCTGTCGGTGACAATACCATACACGATGATATCGGAGTTGTTCTCGATGAGGTCGGTATGCCGATGAACTTCAATACCTCGGATATCGACCTTGTGATGAAAAACACCTATACAAAATGGAGCAGCGAGGTATTTTTCGATTATGTACGGCGGTTCAAGCTGCCGGAAAAGAAGAAATTCAGCGAATTTTCAAAGGGTATGAAGATGAAGCTCGGCATCGCAGCAGCACTGTCGCACGAGCCGAAGCTGCTTATTCTCGACGAGCCGACGAGCGGACTTGACCCGCTTGTAAGAGATGAGATAGTCGATATCCTCAGCGAGTATACACGGGACGAGGAGCATTCCATACTCATTTCATCACATATAGTCAGCGATCTTGAAAAGCTGTGCGATTACATCGCTTTTCTGCACGACGGAAAGCTAATGCTGTTTGAGGAAAAGGACAGGCTTCTTGAGCAATACTGCTTCCTGACGCTCTCTGACGATCAGCTTGAGGCTATGAGAGCGGAGGCGATAATACGTAAAAGAGTCAATAAGTACAGCACTGAGGTGCTTGCAGACAGAAGCATGATTCCAAACGGGTACAACGCTGCACCAATAACTATCGAGGAGCTTTTCGTTTTCATGGCAAAGGAGGTAAAAGAATGAAAGGGCTTATTTTGAAGGATATTATCCAGATATGGAAAAACTATAAGATACTTCTGTTAATTGAGCTGATTCTTGTAGTATTCGGAGCTTTCAGCGGAAACTTATTCATGAGCTTCTATGGAACGCTTTTGCTGGGGATACTGCCATACAGCAGCATGACATTCGATGATACGAGCCGCTGGAACATATACTGTCTTACAATGCCGTTCAGCAGAACGCAGATAGTTTCATCAAAGTATATGCTGACTGTGATTCTGTGCTGTGCCGCTGAGCTTGTGTCCGTCATATCCTACATAGTCTCATATGTGACGAACCACTCGGATACCGATATGAGCATCAGGTCGATGATCATATTTCCGCTTGCCTTTACCCTCCTTTTCACAGCAATTAATTTTCCGCTGATATTCAAGCTTGGAACAGGAAAAGCGAGGATCGCCGCACTTATTCTTAGCGGTGCTGCGGCTGGATTTGCAAGCACATTCTTTATAACTTCTGATGATCCGCCGCAGCCGACCACACCGCCTATCACCTCTGCGGCAGCATTGATCGCAGTTGTAACGGTCCTTGCTCTGTTCTGCGTTTCGTGGCTCTTGTCGATAAAGATATACCAGAAAAAAGAGCTTTAAGTTATTTTCTTTTGAAACCGCTGCGGTTTATCCTGTCAAGCCTGTTCTCGACATAGCTTTCAAGGATCTCACGCAGCGGTCTTTCTGTGTGCAGAGAGAGCAGAAATTTCGCCTTACGCTTCTCTATATCGGCATTTATTTCCTCCCTCAGCTCCTCAAGCCGTACAACTATCTGCTTTTCATCAGCAAATCGGCTTATCTTTGCCATCAGATTTGCTGAATATGCAAGATCAATGACGAATATACCGTAAAAGAAGCCTATACCGAACGAAAAAGCAAGGTTCTGCGACAGCCAGTTCAGAGCATCGAGTATGTGAGAATTGATGAAGAAGTAGTAAAATGCACTGAGGAGCATCCAGAAAAACGAATAAAGCGGACATATCATACCCCTGATGTTGCCCCATTGATTTGTATAGTCCCACAGTCTTACATGGGTAAGTGAAAGCATTACCTCGCCGACTAAGTATTCAAGCATGGTTATGAACGCCGCCATAATGAAGAAAAGTATCAGCTTCCTGAGCCACAGCTGCTCTACGGGGATATGATCCTCAAGCTTGGAGAGAGTATAAAGTATGCAGAGTGCCTCGCCGTACAGCGGCAGGCACGGTCCTGTAAGAAAGCCCGGATTTACCCAATGCTTCTGTGAAACGAATCTTCTGTAAAAGACCTCCAGCCCCCACCCGGTCATACCGCCGACTGCGAATAAAAATGTCAGTATCAGAAAAATATTCATGATGTACCTCCTGAGTTGTATAATTTAGATAAAAATACTTATCTATTTAAGCAGGATTTGTTTGGTTGCACAATATTTAAAGTGATACTTTAAATATCTATTGACAAAGTTTAATTTGCGGTTTATAATAGCATCATCAGCTGATGAAAATTTAAAAATTTAAAGTCAAACTTTAAATTTAAGGAGGATATCAATGAAACAGGATAATCTTTCAAGGCTCAGAAAACGTGCCTCCGCTGAAATGTGGTTCTCAGGGATAATTTCCGTTCTTGCCCTTGTTATCGGTATACTATGCCTCGTGAAGCTATCGGACAATGCAGCGAAGCAATACCTGACAAATGCCGTCTACAGCTTTACTATAGCCGCCGAGCTTCTGATTCTGAGCTGTATCTTTGCAGATATACGCAAAAACGGAAAGCCATTCGCAAGGGCTGTTATAAACCGGCTTCGCATAATGTCAATTATCCTCCTCATCGCAGGAAATATGCCTAATTATATCGAAATACCGGTCAGTGACACTTCAAAGGCGATCGTTACGAGCTTCAACCTGCAAAATATGCTTATGATCGTAGTTGCTCTCATCATTCTGCTTATCTCTGAGATATTCGTGTACGGCAGAAAGCTTCAGGAGGATAACGATCTGATAGCATGAGCATGGGAAGAATCATTATACGCCTCGACAGGGTGATGGCTGACAGAAAAATATCCCTGAACGAGCTTGCGGAAAGAGTTGGTATGACCAATGTGAACCTTTCAAATCTGAAGACCGGGAAAATGAAGGGTATCAGATTTGAGACGATGTGTGCGATATGCAAAGCCCTTGACTGTCAGCCGGGCGATCTGTTTGAATATGAGGACAGCGAGGAATGACCTGTAGTCATTTAAGCTTAATATCATTATATCACACATAAATTGATTTGTAAATAGCATTTCCTCACATCTGACTATACCCTGCATTTTATCATTAAAAAATAAAAATATTTTATTCCTGAATAATAATATTTGACTTTTTCTGCCGCTGATGTTATAATGATACTGTCACAAAAGATTCAGACAAATCATCAGGGTGTGTTCACCCTAAGCATGACGGAGGAAATATGATCTGGGATAAAATGGCAGGAGTCTATGATATTTTTGAAAACGTCTACAATGGCAAAGTCTACAGCATGACGGGTAAAACAGTCGCAAAGGAGATCGACCGGAACGATATCGTTCTGGAATGTGCGTGCGGTACGGGTGCTGTCAGCGTGTATATCGCACCTGAATGCAGGAAGCTTATTGCAACTGATATATCGCCCGGAATGCTCAGGCATACCGCAAGAAAGACCAAAGGGTTCAGCAGCGTTATAGTCAGAAGGGCTGATATGACTCACCTGAATTGCAGAAGCAACAGCTTTGATAAGGTCGTTGCAGGCAATGTGATACATCTCCTTGATGACCCTGAGGCTGCGGTAAGGGAGCTGATGAGGGTCTGCAAGCCTGGAGGCAAGGTCATCATACCTACTTACATAAATAACGAGGGAACTCAGCAGCGAAGGGCAGTATCGCTCATAAAAATGCTCGGAGTGGATTTCAAGCGGCAGTTTGACCTGAAAACATACAAAGAATTCTTTTTGAATGCTGGATATAGTGACGCTGTTTATCATGTTGTAAGCGGCAGAATGCCTTGTGCAGTCGCTGTCATCACAAAGCAGACAACTGCTTCGCCCTCCTGCGGGAATGATGTGATCAAAGAGGAGGGAAAGCTGTGATCGCTGGGTATTATTCGGCTGCATTTTGGCTGTCGGTGATACTGATGCTTGTATATGCCTTTGTGTATCACAGACATTATGATGTACATATCTCGCTGATCTTCGTGCTTGTCCCGATAAGCAATCTTGCTCAGCTTCTCATCAGCCAGAATGACGACCTCAGCTCGGCACTGCTTGCGAACAGAATAATGTACATCGGAGGCTGCTATCTCATACTTATGGTCACCCTTGCTGTTTTCAGTCTTTGCGATATAAAGCTCAACCGATATATCCGCCTGCTGCTCTACCTTATCACAACGGGAGTGTTCATCTGCACGCAGCAGATCGGCAGGAATGAGCTTTATTACAAAAGCGTGACCATAGTAAATGACAACGGTTCGTTCGTTCTTGTCAAAGAGTACGGCATTCTTCATGTGATCTATTACATCATGGTGGTCGCATACTTCATGCTCGGTATCGGTGCTATCGCCTACAGCTTTTTCAGAAAAAATCAGGTATCGAACCGGTTCATCGCACTGCTCGCACTTCCTGAGGTGCTGTCGTATATCTGCTTCTTTGCAGGAAGAACGCTGCTCCGTGCATTTGATTTCTTCCCGAATGCAGAGCTGATACCGCTTGTCTATGATGTGGCTCTGATAGTATATCTCATAATAACCCACAAGCTCGTGCTGTACAATCTTCCGGATACGGTCATTGATACTATAGTGCAGAACGGCGATACGGGATTTATCTCTTTCGACTGGGGATTCAGATATCTTGGCAGCAACGAGACTGCAAAGGGAATCTTCCCTGAGCTCAGCGAGCTTACTGTAGACAAAACTATCAAAACAGAAAGCCTGAAAAGTACACTTATAAAGTGGCTGACAGATTTCAGCCGTGATAATACGTGTGACAACGTCTTTTACAGCAAGGGCGATCAGACCTTTCTTATAAACATCAGCTATCTGTCAGACGGAAGTCACAAGCGCGGGTATCAGATGTTCATTACGGACGATACTAAGGATCAGCAGTATATAGCCCTGCTCGACAGCTTCAATACCGAGCTGAAGGCTGAGGTAGCACAAAAGACGGAGCATATCGTTGAAATGCACGATAACCTCATACTCAGCATGGCGATGATGGTCGAAAGCCGTGACAATTCTACAGGCGGTCACATCAGAAGAACGAGTGAGGGGGTACGCATTCTTATAGATGAAATGAAGCACGGCGGTGAATTTGAGCTGAGTGAGAGGTTTTGCAGCAACATAATCAAGGCTGCACCTATGCACGATCTCGGAAAGATAGCCGTAGCAGACTCGATACTGCGTAAGCCGGGCAGATTCACCGAAGATGAATTTGCGATCATGAAGACTCACGCAGCTGAGGGTGCGAGGATAGTGCATGAGATACTCAAGGGTACTGATGACGAGGACTTCCGTGTATTAGCCGAAAATGTGGCTCACTACCACCATGAACGCTGGGACGGCTCAGGGTATCCGGAGGGGCTGAAGGGCGAACAGATACCGCTTGAGGCGAGAATAATGGCTATTGCGGACGTATATGACGCACTGGTCAGCAAGCGTTTCTACAAGGAGAGTATGTCCTTTGAGCAGGCAGACAGTATAATAATGGAGGGTATGGGAAAGCAGTTCGACAAACGGCTTGAGCCATATTACATTGCCGCCCGTCCGAGGCTTGAGGAGTATTACAGCAATATCGACTAAAAAAGGAAAGCTGAAAAGCTTTCCTTTTTTTGACACTTCCTATCCGTCCGTATCATGACCTGAACCGCCTGCCGTTAGTACAGCCGCCGTCGCACAGGATATCCACACCTGCAAGATAGCCGTTACGCTCGTCAGCTGCAAAGGCTATCGCAAATCCAAGCTCTTCGGGTGTTCCCATTCTTTTTTCTGCACCATTTCTGAGCATTCTTGCCCCCTCGCCTGCTTCAAGATTTCCCATATCAGTAGCGATAAGTCCAGGGCTCAGGGATACAACTCTTATTCCTCTTTCCCCAAGCTCAAATGCAGACCTCTGAGCGTACCAGACTGCAAAATTCTTTGAAAGAGCATACGCAAGTCCTGAACGCTGATAGTCACCTCTCGGAAGACTGCTGCGTTTAAGCATACATCTGAGAAACTCCTTTTCGTCCGTATCAGCGAGCTTGTACGCCCTGCTCGGTACTAACATCTTCGGAATAGCATACGCTGAATTGGACGAGACATCTACTATCACGCTGCCGCTGCCCATGATTCTTGAAAATTCCTGATCTACGTACACAGTTCCAAGAGCGTTGACCCTTATAAGCTGTTCCGGCTTTGCCATTGCCGGAGAAAGCCCTGCGGCGTTTATCACGTTTCTTACTGTTCCCAGTGATGCGGCATACTCCGCAAGCGAACGTACACTGTCTCTGTCAGAGGTATCGCAGGTCTTATAGTAAACCTTGAAGCCGAGGTCTTTAAGCTCTTTTGCGGCAGCTTTAAGCTTTGACTCCGTCCTGCCTGCGATAAGTATTATCTTATCCTTAGGCATATATTTCGCCGCAGCAAGTCCCATTCCGCTGCCGCCGCCTGTAATTACGCATACGTCTGCCATTATATTTTATCCTCCGCCTTCAGCCATGAGATCTCATCATGTATCGTCTCCCTGTAGGAGCGTGTTGTGTAGCCAAGCTCACGCTTTGCCTTGCCTGAATCAAAGCTGTTGTTGCGTGCAAGATTGTATACCGAAAAGCTCGTCATCATCGGCTTCTCACCAGTTTTTCTTGCCCGCTTCTCCATAGCTTTGCCGAGCATATTCGCAATACCCAGCGGCAGGAACGCCTTTACCGGCTTGCAGCCGCTCTCCTCACTGACAAGCTTTGAAAAATCACGGAAGGACACCTCGTCATTTGCGAGGATATAGCACTCTCCGCACCTTCCCTTGTCCGCTGCGAGTATAGTTCCCCTCGCAAGATCACGAACATCGCACAGATTGAATGAGCCGTCGATACCCATTGGCATATCGCCCTTTATGATCCTGATAAGCGTTCCGGTCGTCTCTCCTACAGCATGATCCTCCGGCCCAAGGATACCGCTTGGGTGTACGATGCACGCATTAAGTCCACGATCCTTTACCGCATCAAGAACAGCCTGAGTTGCTGCCGCCTTAGACTGGCTGTAGCAGCCGACTACCCTTCTTTCATCAAATCTGTCCACCTCACGGATAGCACTGCCCTTTCCGCTCTCAGGGATAGCTCCCGTACTGCTGCAATACACCAGCTTTCTGCACTCCTTATGCTCAAGACACTTGTCGATAATGTTCAGTGTTCCGCCTACATTAACGTCCATGACCCTCTGGCTGAAATCCGGGTCAACAGTAACGATACTCGCAATGTGCAGGACGATAGTCTCGGTATTCTCAGGGACTGTGAAAAACCTTTCCAGCGACTCAGTGTCACAAAGGTCGCCCTCAGTTATCTCCGCCTCATTCGGTACGAACCGTATAGCCGGATCATTCGGCAGTACGAATGCCCTCACCTTGTCGCCCCGGCTGATGAGCTGTCTGCATATCGTTCCGCCGAGAAAACCTGCTGCTCCTGTTACAAGATACATTCTTTCCCTTGTATTTACCTCCGTTTTGGTTTTTTCATTGTCTGTATTATACACGGCTTTTGTTTGCGATGTGTTTCTGAAATGTTTGAGAAATGTTAAAATGCTGCACGAGCCTCTTGTGTGCTGCAATATATCTGTCCCAAAAGCTCACGAGCTCTGGATCATCTGTAACGACCTGCGGCATATCCCTCATAAGGGTGTCATGCGGTGTTGAAAATACTATCATACCAGACCTAACAGTCTCTATACCGGCACTCTCCAGCTGGCGGCAGAGTGCATTTACATATTTATCTCCCTCAAAATCCTGAACAAGGTCAATGCAGAAATATCCGCATTGACAGGTCATATTCATTACAAGTCCGTCTGAGCAGTCCGAGAAAAGATGTACCGATTCAACATACTCTGAATTTTCATTGAATGTAAACTGACCGATATAGCTTATCAGATACGTGTCAAGCTTTAAATTATCCAGAAATCTCATTACCATACGCTTTCTGCTGAATGAGTGCAGACCGCTTACGGCATTCAGAAGCATTATTATCTTGTTGAATTCGTCCTTGCAGCGTTCAGGCTCTCTCTGCTCGTTCATGAGAGCCTTATAGTGCCTGCATAGCTCCTCTGTTGTCATATCCTGCTCTGCCGCACCGTATGGCAGGCTTATGCTCTTAACACAGTTCTTGTATGTCCCCTCGCAGCCCAGAGCTGCTCTTGCATCTACGGGGAAATTGCTGTTGATGACCTCGCTGCTCTCAGGATAAAGCTCACGTATCGCACGGCTCATCATAACGCTGAGCATTACCACCGGAGAAGCACCATACTGTCTGCATAATGCTATGAAATCCTCCTGCGGAAATTTCAGCTCGTAACGCCTGTGAGCGGTCTTATCGCTCTTAGTCTCAGGGAGAGTGAAGCCCTTGCGGGATATACCCTCTATACGTCCGAGCCTGCTGCGGTCTGCCGTATATTTCTCACCGCACGGCTCTGCTGTCTCACGCTCAGATACCGGCATATCACAGGTCAGTATCCCCTCACTCGAAGCACAGCTGCCGTATGCCTCCCGGCAGTAATAGTATACCAGTGTCTCAACAAAGCTCTTGACTCCCCTGCCGTCTGATAGACCGTGGTGGAATGAGATATCAATGTTCCTGCCGTGATGTGTTACTCCGACAAGATAATAATTATTCTCTCTTCCGCCAAGAGGGATAAGCTCGTCAGTCTCATAGACCTCTATAGGCAGCTCATTCTCTATAGTAAAGAAATCTCCGCAGTGCTCCTCGTATCTGACCTTAAAATACGGATAACGTTCGATAGCTGCTTCAAGTGCTGTGCTCAGAGCATTATGGTCTACAGTGTCCTTCATTCTCACCTCATAAACCTCGCTCGGCAGCCCGTTCTTTCTGTAGAGATACGGCTGACCTGCTCTTACCTTTTCATGTACTGCTGTTGTATTCATCATCATTTCCTCGCTTTCATCTGTTTGGTATGATCCTATGATACACGCCAACTGTTTGCGATGTGTTTCTGAAATGTTTGAGAATTGTTAAAAATGCAGAACATGATTGAAATTTCAGAAAAAATGTGATATAATCAGAACATAGAAATAATGCCGGAGGCGATGTGTATGGTGAAGATATTAGTAGTCGAGGACGATAAGGAGCTGAATGCAACTGTATGCAAATATCTGGAGCTGAACGGCTTTTCGGCTGTAGGCTGCCTTGATGCGGTCGAAGCGTATGATACGATGTACGGAAGCAGCTTTGATATCATAATTTCAGATATAATGATGCCGAAAATAGACGGCTTTGAATTTGCTGAAACGGTGCGGAGCCTCAATAAAGAAATACCAATTATTTTTATGACTGCAAAGGACGATATAGTATCAAAGCAGCATGGCTACAGGCTCGGTATAGACGATTATCTGGTAAAGCCGGTCGATCTGGAGGAGCTTGTCCTGAAACTCGGTGCTATTATCCGCAGGGCAAACATCAATGCCGGTAAGTCGCTGACTGTCGGCGGACTTACCATGAATGAGGAGGAGCAGAGCTGCACTCTTGACGGCGAGGAGATACCGCTTACCGTGCGTGAATTCAATCTGCTCTACAAGCTGCTGTCGAATCCGAAAAAGACCTTCACACGCTCTCAGCTCATGAACGAGTTCTGGGATATCGAATCAAGCTCAGGGCTGCGCTCGGTCGAGGTGTATATGCGTAAGCTGCGTGAGAAGTTTGAAGGCTGTGAGGATTTTGAGATAGTGACCGTCCACGGGCTGGGATATAAGGCGGTGCTGAAATGAAGCGTGACTGGCGTGGTGTACTTCTGTCCTTACTGCACTTTCTGTCGATATTGTTCTTCATCGCATTTATCCTTACCGCTTCATTTATCCTGTTTTTTCAGGGAGTTGAGGTACCGGAAAATACGATAAGAAAAAGAGCTGTGCTCACTTTTTTCAATGCGGTATTCATCGCTTTTCTTGTCTGGCTGACGAACAGGATAAGAAAGAAAATATCCGTAGACCGCCCGGTAAAACGTATCTCTGAGGGGCTGAAAAGAATGACCGGCGGAGATCTCAGTGAAAGAATAAAGCCATTTGCTGACCCTCTCGGCGGAAATCAGTATAATATCATAATTGAAAGTATCAATAAAATGGCAGATGAGCTTTCGGGGGTGGAAACGCTGAGGACGGATTTCGTGTCCAACGTCTCACATGAAATGAAAACTCCGCTCGCTGTTATCCAGAATTATGCAGCACTTCTCCGCTCTCCCGGTATTTCCGAGGAGGAAAGAGCAGAGTATGCCGGTGCGATAAGCGATTCCACCAAGCGTCTATCTTCACTCATTACAAATGTACTCAAGCTTAACAAGCTCGAAAATCAGCAGATCTACCCTGAGGTGAAAAGCTATGATCTCGGAGAGCAGGTGTGTGAGTGCCTGCTTGCCTTTGAGAGCGAATGGGAGTGCAAGGGTATAGATATAGATACTGATATCGGTGAGGGTATCATGATCTGTGCCGACCCGGAGCTGATGAGCATTGTGTGGAGCAATCTGTTTTCAAATGCACTCAAGTTCACTGAAAAGGGAGGTACTGTCAGCGTCAGCGTACAAAAGCATGAGGGCAAAGCTTCTGTCAGCGTATCAGATACCGGCTGCGGGATAGACAGCAAGACCGGGCGGCATATATTCGACAAGTTTTATCAGGGAGATACCTCCCATGCCGCAAAAGGCAACGGACTCGGACTTGCTCTGGTCAAGCGGATAATCGACATCACAGGCGGCGAGATAACAGTCAGCTCGGAGCTTGGCAGAGGCAGCACATTTACTGTGATAATGAACGAAAACGGAGCGTGATGATATGGATAATGACAAATTTACCTACAGCTACTCACCTGCAAGGAACAGCGAAGCAGATCAGATAGCTGCAAAATATATCGAGCATACCAAAGAACCCGACAGTGACCTTGAAAAATTAAGAAAGCTCGACCGCAGAGCAGAGCTTCCCGGAACAGCAGCAGGTATAGCTGTAGGTCTGGCTGGAATATTCGTGCTGATCGCCGGTGTGATGCTCCTTCTCAGCCTTGACTATTTTGCAGCAGGCATGACCGCCGGTATCGCCGGTATAGCTCTCGCCGCTGCCGCTGCTCCCGTCAGCAAAGCCGTTACTAAACGCAGCAGAGCGAAATATCGTGACCAGATACTCGCTCTCTCCAAAAAAATAAAGTCAGAAGAATAAAAGCAAACCGCCCTGAGTGATCAAGGCGGTTTTCTTATACCCGGACCGGACAGCGTATATATCAGCTGCCGAAAAATGCGGTACAAAAGCTATTTTTTTCTGAATTTTGGTCTGAGACGTTTTATGTAGGTGGAATATATAGCCGACAAATTAAAATCATACATTAAAAAAATAAGGTCGCAGACCAGCAGCATGATGATACTGCCGTACTGACCGATATCGTTTATTTCCTCAAGCATCCCGACAAGTCCGAACAGATAGACTGTAACAAAAAAATACGCTATTGCACAGACGTTGAAGACTATAAGCTTTACTGTGAATCTGAGCCACTTGATACTGATACGCTGTATATAGAACCGAAGAATGGGGTAATGCCCGAAAAGCATGATGAAGACAAGTGCTGCTTCCTTGTCAGCGGTGATGATGAGCGAGAGCAGGCTTACAGCTGTGTATGTAAGTGCTGCCCACTGGGTACTGACCTCTGATGCTATGACCATGAGCAGAACTCCGGCTATCATCGGCAGGAGCAGATAAAGTGCCGGAAGTATCCCGGCAAGGAACATGGTCACAAGACATAGTGCAGATACTATACCGCCGAGAGCAACACGATAGCTTATATCCTTCATTTTCTTCTGTCAGACGCTGCCGCACCTGACGGACGCTTTGCGTGCTGTATCTCGTATACAGCGGCGGACAAAAGCCTGTGGGGTACGAACCGGGAAGCGAAAAGTGCCGCCTGTATGGCAAGCCCCGGTACTGCGAGCAGCTGTCCGGCAAAAGCCTTTCTTATGGCATATTCAGCGGCATAATCCGCCGTTATGGGCTTTGCACTGAATGTCACTCCGGCTCTGTCATTAAAGCTCGTATCAACAGGCCCCGGACACAGCACTGTAATGCTCACGCCTGAGCCGGAACGCCGAAGCTCCTCTGCTATCGCCATAGACAAACGCACCACGTAATTCTTTGAGGCGTAATAGGTGGACATGAGCGGGCCTGTCAGAAATCCTGCGGAAGAAGCAACATTTAGTATTATCCCACTGTTGCGTTTCTTGAAATCACGCAGGAACAGCTTTGTCAGTATATGGACAGCGGTGATATTGACACTTATCATATCAAGCTCGGCATCAAGGCTCGTCTCGTCAAATGCTCCGAAAAGCCCGTACCCTGCGTTATTCACAAGCATATCAACGCCCTTTCCCTCACAGAAGCTGTATACCCTGAACACCTCGCTGCGGTCAGCAAGGTCAGCTGCAATTATCTCCACAGAGCCGCCAAGCTCCTCCTTCAGAGAATTTAGTACCTCCTCATTTCTGCCGGTGAGGATAAGCTCCCAGCCCCTTTCAATCAGCTTATACGCCATGCTTTTTCCTATTCCTGAGGTAGCTCCGGTTATAAGTGCCTTCATTGTTATTCCTCCTTAACATCATCAAGCAGTCTGACAAGCTCTCCGCTCTGACAGAGGGTGTCTGCTCCGAAAAGAAATAAAGTCTGTTCAAAATCGTCAGGGTCTGCATACTGCGTGATACCACCGCTTATCTTTTCAGGCGAGAGCATAACGATCTCGCTGTAGTGCTGTACAAGGAAAGGGAGAAATGCAGGTGCAAAATCATCACCTATCACAAGCAGCCTTCTATCGTTGGTCACGGTCGTTTTTATCCTGAAATATGCCGAGACAGCACCCGGATAGATATTATACATATCCTCTCCCTGGGCTGCCGATCTGTCATAAAGCTCACAGCTATACTCCCTGCCGTCACTGTCTATAGCAGTACACTCTGTCACCTCTGCACCGCCGGTATATTCATAGATATCTATGATATCCGGCTTACACTTCATATATCTCGTTTTGCTGTAAAGCTCTCCGCAAAAGCTGTCTGTCAGGTGCTCAATCGTGTACTTGTCGTAGGCTATCGGCTGGAAACCAAGCTTCTGTACAACTGTCCTGTACACACAGTATGCCCCATAGCCTGTCCATTTATTATCAGTGCGGAAATAAATATAGTTATCGCTCACCATTTTGAGTATATTGTATGCGTCTATTTTCCTGACTCCGGTCTCAAGCTGAGAATACAGCTCGTCAATGACCTGCTTCTCTGTATTTGTGCTGAGCGTACTGAGATATTCAGGCAGAAGCTCTCCGTATACTCCGGCAGAGGTGGGTATCGCCGCAAAGTACACAGCTCCGTCATAACGCTCCGCAAAGCCAAGCACAGCCGACGCCGTTCCGGGGAATGCTTTTTTCGGCGTATTTTCTGCATCAAGCAGACGTTCATCGGTCATATATACTCCGTTGACAATGCTTTCGCCGAGTGCAGAGCCTATCCTTGCATCTGCTGATATCCATTCAAGCCGTTCAGTGAAGCTGTCCGTAAATCCGCTGCTTATGCTGCGTACAAAGCTGCCGTCTGAAAGCAGAGCGGATATACCGCTGCCGGGAAGGGCTATACCGCCCTTTATGATGTTTAATGCCGTTGCAGCAGTTATAAGAAGTACGAAGCCGCATACCAATATCGCAGTTATTGCGTCAGTGATCCTTTTCATGGCATACCTCCTACAGCTTGAACATCAGCATAGCCGAGCTTCCGCTGTATGACATCATTGCGGTACACAGTGCAAGAAATGCCAGAGTAATCACAGGCTCTGCTGCAAGTGCTATATAGTAAAGACGGCTTCTTCTGACACGCTGTAAGCTCCTCCTCATAAGCTCTGAGGAAACAAAAAACCCTATTATCAGTATCAGCACGTATGACCCAAGGAGATACAGCGAAAGAGAATCCGCAAGACTGTGGTTGCTGCCGAGCATTGCAAGCATATAGCTGAGTGACCCGGTTATCGTATCGCCTGACAGTATCACTCCGGAAAAGAGGATAATAATGAAGGTATAAGCAGCTCCGCTTGCCCGTGGGAGTCTTCTGACAGCCGGCAGCTGCTCCGCAGCCGCAGCCGCACCTATGATAAGTCCGCAGACCATTCCGTTTGGAGTGAATGTATACAAAAATCCCGCCATTCCGCATACAGCTGCTGTTACGAGTGCCTTTAGCCAGCGATGAGGAGTGTACGGAAAGATTTCCTCTAAAATATACCTCCTGAACCAATGAAGAACCTGCATATGCCACCTTGACAAAAACTTGGTTATCCTGCTGCTTAATACAGGGTGTCTGAATGCCGCAGGAAAGCTGTAGCCGAAGCATCTCCCAAGTCCGGTGCCCATATCTGAAAAGCCCGAAAGCTCAAAGTACACACAGAGAAGGTACGCTGCCGCCCCAAGCCATGCGGAGAGTGCAGAAAGCTCACCTGTATCTGTGCTGCGTACAGCCGAATATAGCATATACAGCAGGTCTGCTCCGATGAGCTTCTTGACAAGCCCCCTGACGAATACTGCAAGTCCGCCGCCAATACTGCCTATAGAAAAATTTCTTCTCCCGCTTATCCTGAGATAATTTCCATAGCTTACAAGCGGCCCCATTATCAGCTTCGGGAACATGATGAGATACAGACTGAACCTTATGATATCATGCTCTGCACTGCACCTGCCACGGAACACATCGAGCTGATAGCCGACAGCAGAGAGCGTGAAAAAGGATATACCGAGAGGATAAGCAATGCTCAGGAAAAGCTCTCCGGTCTTCCCAGGCAGATCATCAGCCCTGAACAGAAACATCACGGCTATATCAGCAAGTATGATAAGACATAGCACAGCCTTTCCTGCTGCTCCGCTGCTAAAACGCTCCGTGATACGCCCGGCGACGTAATTCAGCAAAATGCTCAGGGTCAGTATCCCGGCTGTGAATAAACCGAAGGAGCAGCAGAAAATAATGCTCAATACGAGCATAGTCTTCTCACGGTGCAGCCTCGGTGTCACAGAATAGAGAAGCAGTGCAGCCGGAAAAAAGCCGTATATAAAAAGAAGACTGCTATATATCATCGCTGTCTGCAACCTCCCTTTTTATCCCTTCGACCGTCTCCCTCAGCTCTGCCGAATCCATCATCGAATCAAGCACATCCCTCAGTGCATGGGCAGACATCATCTCCGGAAGACCGAGTGCGGACTGTAGTTTTTTTCTGAGTCTGCTGCTTGAGCTTGTGCCGCTCAGTCCGAGCTCATACATCGTATAGCTCGTTATATCATGCCTTCTGTCACGCTGCTCTGAGGTTATCCCGGCTTTTTCAAACGCCTGAAGAAGCAGCTCCTGCGATATACCCTCAACTCCGAGCTTTCCTTCCGCAGAAGGCTTTTCCTTACGCTTTTCCTTGCCGAATATATCCGGGATATATACATCCTTTACACTGCCGTCCCCGACAGCTCCACGGATATATCCCCTGATCCGTCTGCCTGCACTGTCAGAATCGGTAAGTATTATGATACCCGTCCTCTGTGCAAAGCTGCGTATAAGCTGCATAGTCTCGCTGTCCTTGTATATCCGGAAGCCGTTCACCGGGATTATCACTGCGTCAACGACTGAGGACAGCCTTATCTTATCGTATTTTCCCTCTACGATTATCGCTTCATTGATCTGTATCATGCTCTGTTATTCTTGTTATCGTCCAATGTCAGCATTTTCGCCGCTGCAAGCTCAAGTGCCGTTTTCGGGTCAGCAGAGGTGGAGTTCAGCTGCATTGTTGTATCACGGAGTATCCTTATGCACTGTCTGAGCCGTTCGGGTGTGAATCTTGCACAGTCACGGAAGGCATTCCATACCACAAAATCCCGTGTGTAACCGAAATCACCTGTCATATCGGCAATGCTCCTTCCGGAGCGTTTCGCACACGAAGCACGGTAAAGGTCGAGAAATGTATTTGTTATTGCATACAGGACAAGTCCCCTGTTCTCATTGTCAATGTTCATCTCGTCTATCGCCTCAAATGCTACCCTTCTGTCCATTGCCGCAACTGCTGAGGCGAGCTTATATGCTGTAACATCGCTCTGCTGGTGGACAAGCTCATGAAGCATATCACTCGTTATCTCACTGCCGTCTGCATACGCACAAAGCTTGTCTATCTCGTTGCCTATCATCAGAGTATCATACAGGCACATCTCAGCAAGCTCCCTTGCTGCGGCAAGAGATATCATTCCGCCTCGTGCAGATACACCTGCGGATATGTCACGTGCGACCTCTCCGGGTGTCTTTATATCGACCGCACATACAGTTCCGTTTTTCTCGGCAAAATCCGCAAGCTTCTTGTTTTTATCGGCAACAGCACCCTTTCTGACCTTGATCTCAAAGCCGGTGACGTTGAAGATAACAACAGTCTGAGGGGGGATATTTTTCAGTGCCGCAAGAAGTCCCTTGGTTATTGTATCGGCAGTCCTGCCATTCATGTTCTCAAGCGGCTTTTCACAGTTATAATCATTGATGAATACGCAGTTATATTCCGACATCATCGGAAAAAGCTGTATCATATCCTCAAGCTCGGAAAGGTCAAGCTGATTTCCCTGTATGCGGTTCACAGACAGCTCCCCGTCCTCACCGGCAACTGCACGAATAAGCTGCTTTGTCAGCTTTTCCACCCTGTTCAGGTCTGTGCCGTAGATATAGTACAGCCTGTCCGGTCCGTCCTTTTTTACCTTAGATATCAGTGTCCTCGGGTCGATCCTTGGCATCAGAGCCTCCTTAGCTTTACCTTGCCGTTTTCTATCGCATCACATACTATAGTGAAATTGTTTATGCCGGAATATCCTGCTTCTGTGCCAGCCTCTGCAAGATACACCGCTCCGGGCACCGTGTCAGCACCGGAGGGTACTTTACCGTAAAATACATACAGATCACTGTCCGGATAAGACTCCGTTTCTGCTTTGTAGCCAGCCTGTGCAAATGTGATGCTCAGCTCTCCTGTATCTACGGTAAGCACATCATTCTGCCAGTTTATCGTATAATCGCCCTTGCTTACAGTAAAAAAGCTCCCGGCTGTGGTCTTCTTTATCTTTTCACCGCAGATTATCTCCGTACTGCCTACCCAGTATCCCGGCTTTTCATTTCCGAGCTCATTGGCATAGGCAGCATACTGTGAATTAACATTTTTGATAAGGGCTGCTGAATCAATGTTGGTCAGACCATACTCTGACAGATACCTTGCTGCATATCTCGCTGATTTATAATGACCGCTGAGATCGATAATATCCGCACTTCCGTGACAGCTTACCACAACAACTGCATTGCTGTCCTTTCCGAGCACCGCCACAGTACAAGTATCCCATCTGATATAGGCACTGACCGCAGCTGAAACAGCGAATATAGCACCGGTGATGAGCATTGAGTGCTTTACGGAAACAGGATCCTTGGAAATGATATACGCTGTCATTACTGCCGCTCCGCAGGCGATCGCAGCTGGCGGCAGGATATTTCCGCCAGAGGATATCGTGAATACTCCAGCTCCTGATATCTTGTCTGATATGAAGATGACCGCACTTATCATCGGCTTTACTACTGGAAGAAAATTCAACAGCCCGCCAGTGAGTACGAAAATAAGACCGCAGAGCATTGCCAATGTACACAGCGGTATTATGATAACATTTGTCAGAGGAGATATCAGCGAAACCTCAGAAAAATAGTATAAGCTCAGCGGAAAGACGGACAGGGATATGTAAAATGCCGTCATAAATGACTTTATTATGCGGTTTTTAAGAGTATCAGCCGGTATATTCCTCGTCAGATAAGGAGCTGCAGCGGCTGCCCCGAACGAGCCGGAAAGAGACAGCATGAATCCGGGAGAGTATATCACATATGGGTTATGGATACACATAACAAGTGCGGTAACTGCCAGTGCATTGAGGCTGTCGCCTATGCGTCTGAGAAACCATGCAAGGTACAGAATTGCGGTCATTATTGCTGCTCTGACGGCAGATGCCGGACTGTCCGCTGCTGTAGCAAGAAGCGATATCATGACAAGAAGAAGGACAAATGCCGCCGCTCTGTTCACGCGCAGCCATTTCAGCACAAACATGAGAAACGCTGCGGCAAGCGAGACATGAAGTCCTGAAACCGCCATGATATGACCAATACCGCTGCGGTAGAGTGCAGTTCTCGTGCTCCTGTCTATCCACTGCTTTTCTCCGAATACCATACCCGACAGAAAGCCGCCGCATTCCTCTCCGAGATAGCTGTTGAATCTCATCATCATGCGGCTCCGGTAGCTCATTATCAGGTTCTTCAGCCTTCGCTTTCCGAGACTTTCAACGCTTATACCCTTAACACTCCCGGCAGACAGAAATACCCTCTCCGGGCGGTAATAGCTCTGTGCATCAAAAAGATAATCCTTTTCCGGTATGGAAAACCGGCAGCTGTCTATATTCACCCTGTCGCCGTACTCAGCGTCAAGCTCATTGATATACACCGTTATCCTCGCCCTCTGCTCTCCGTCTATTTCCCCGTCAAGGATATATGAAGCAAATCCGCCCTCGTACAGCGTGATATCCTCAACAGCTCCGGAAAAGCTGCCGGTACTCCCGGCATAGCTGCGTATTTTGTCAGCACTGTATCGTGTGTAACCGATAAACACCGCAGCAGCCGCACAAAAGCTTATCAGAATCAGCAATACATCAGACCAGAAGACCGCTCCTCTGACACGGAGATACATGATACCGGCGAAGGCGGCGGCAAGCACGAGCATACAAAAGCCTGTCCCTGAGCCACCGACAATGAGAGAAGCGAAAAACAATCCCGAAATATATGCCGAGGAAATGCCGATCATCTTCCGCTTCATTTCAGCTTATTTGAAAAACAGCGGCAGCTTTTCAAGGAATACTATATCATTTCTGTCAGCTGCGTCACCCTCAGCAAGAACTGCCGCCATTGCACTTATCTCACCGCCTGCTGCTTCTGTGAGCCTCTGCAAAGCGATGAGCGATTCACCTGTGCTTATAACATCATCAAGGAGAAGCACTTTTTTTCCGCTGATAAGCTCTGCCTTTTCCTTTGACAGAAACAGAGTCTGTTCAGCAGCTGTGGTTATCGACTTTACCTTGACCGAGATCGGATCTGTCATGTAGAGCTTTACAGTTTTTCTTGCGACAGCATACGGCTTTCCGCACTGTCTTGACATCTCATATGCAAGAGGTATGCCCTTTGACTCAGCTGTAAGTATAACATCGAAATCACCGCATTTTTTCAGCAGCTCCTCAGCAGCCTTCACAGTAAGCTCGACATCCGAAAACATTACAAATGCCGCTATATCTATCTTATCATTCAGCGGACAGAGAGGGAGCTCCCTCTCAAGTCCGGCGATAGTCATTTTATATGTACCTGACATTCTGCACCTCTTATTCAGTCCTGCCAAGAGACTCAGGTCCCCAGCCCATCTTTACGCCTGCCAGCATATGGAAATGCAGATGCTTCACAGTCTGTCCTGCGTCGTCACCGCAGTTGTTGATGATACGATAGCTCTCAATGCCCTCTGCCTTTGCTATCTTTGCTGCGGCTTCAAATACCTTCGCAACGAGTGAGGAGTTCTCACCTGTTATATCATTTGCACTCGATACGTGTGCCTTCGGGATAATAAGATAGTGTATCGGTGCGATAGGTGCGATATCCTTGAAGCTGTATACGTACTCGTCCTCATACACCTTTGTACTCGGGATATCCCCGTCTATTATCTTACAGAATAAACAATCCATCTTTCCTTGCTCCTTTTTCAGTTTATAAACTCAGCTGCTATGGACTTGAAATCCATGAGTGCTTCATCTGCCATATAGGTCTTTCCGATACCAGCCATAGCACTGTCAGGACGTCCGCCGCCCTTTCCGCCGGTAACTGCTGCAACTCTCTGGACTATCTTTCCGGCGTGTGCTCCCTTCTTCACAGCAGCCGGTGTGCAGACACAGTAGAATGTACCCTTTTCGCCGCTCAGACCGCCAAACAGAGCTATTACTGCATCGTCCCTGTCCTTTATGCTGTCGCCCATTTTTCTCAGAGCATCAGCTCCTGCCTCGGTTATCATCGCTGAAACGACCTTTACTCCGTTTATCTCCTCAGCGTTGTCAAATATAGCAGCAGCCTGTGCATTGGCTATCTGCTGGCGGAGAGACTCAAGCTCTCTGTCCTTCTCCTTTATTTCAGCCGCAGCTGCTGCACATTTCTCAGGCAGCTCATTCACGTTCGCAAGCTTCAGAGCCTTTGCGGAGCGTGCGATAGTATCCTTATACCCGTTAAGAAGCTCAAGCACTCCTGTGCCGGTAACAGCCTCAATACGCCTTACGCCCGCTGCTACGGAGCTTTCAGAAACTATCTTGAAAAGACCTATCTGTGAGCAGTTGCTTACGTGTGTACCGCCGCAGAACTCTATTGATTCACCGGCTGTAACAACTCTTACTGTATCGCCGTATTTTTCGCCGAAGAGTGCCATTGCACCAAGCTTTTTAGCCTCCTCGATCGGCATTTCCTCCATTGTTACAGGTACCGCAGCCATTATCGCTGCATTGACTATCATCTCTACCTCGGCTATTTCCTGCTCAGTCATTGCGGAGAAGTGATTGAAGTCGAAGCGGCAAGCTCTTTCATTGACAAGCTGTCCAGCCTGATGTACATGGTCACCCAGTACCTTGCGGAGTGCATTCTGGAGAAGGTGTGCAGAGGTATGGTTACGCATAATCGCACTTCTTCTTGCAATGTTGACCATTGCAGTCATCTTGTCACCCTTGGATAAGCTGCCCTCGGTAACAGTAGCTATGTGAAGGAAGTGTCCCTCAGACTTTATAGTATCTGCGACCTCAGCTAATACCTTGTTCCCGAAAATATTGCCAGTATCGCCGACCTGTCCGCCGCTCTCAGCATAAAACGGAGTTCTGTCAAGGAGTATTACTACGTCCTCTCCCTCGGCAGCAGTCTCCGTCTCCTGTCCGTCCTTGTATATCGCAAGAACAGTTACCTCTTTCTCGATCATGCTTGTATAGCCTGTGAATACTGTCTTAGGAGCGTCGATCCTTATGCTGTTGTCTGCCCACGATGAGCCTGCCTTTGCAAGATGATCAGCCTTTGCTCTCGCTCTCTGCTCCTTTGCAAGCTCTGTGAATCGCTCTGTATCGACCTTTAAGCCTCTCTCCTCGCAGATCTCGTTCGTAAGGTCTATCGGGAAGCCGTAGGTATCTGAGAGCATGAACGCATTCTCGCCGGAAAGTATGGTCTTTCCGCTCTCTGTAAGCTCTGCTGTGAACTTGTTGAGAAGCTCTGTACCCTTGTCGATAGTACGTGCAAAAGCCTCCTCCTCGACACCGATTATCTTCTTTATGTAGTCACGCTTCTCTGCAAGCTCAGGATATGCTCCGGCATTCTCGTTGATGACGGTGTCACACACCTCACAAAGAAACGGCTTCTTAATTCCGAGAAGTCTGCCATGGCGTGCAGCACGGCGGAGAAGTCTCCTGAGCACGTAACCTCTGCCTTCATTCGACGGCATTATCCCGTCGCCGACCATAAATGTAGTGCTGCGGATATGATCTGTGATGACCCTGAGGGATACATCGGTCTTTGCGTCCTTTTTGTACTCAACACCCGCTATCTTCGAGATGTGCTTCATGATATTCTGCACAGTATCGACCTCAAAGATATTGTCAACGCCCTGCATTACACAGGCAAGTCTTTCAAGACCCATTCCGGTGTCGATATTCTTGCTCTTCATTTCCTCATAGTGACCGTTTCCGTCGCTGTCGAACTGACTGAAAACAAGATTCCATATCTCTATAACTCTGTCAATATCGCTTGCCTGCTCGAAGCTTTCGAATGACCCGTAGGACTCACCTCTGTCAAAGTGTATCTCACTGCACGGGCCGCACGGACCTGAACCATGCTCCCAGAAATTATCCTTCTTGCCAAGCCGGATTATACGCTCCTTAGGTATGCCGATATTGTTGAGCCACAGCTGCTCTGCCTCGTCATCGCTCTCGTATATAGTCACCCACAGCCTGTCAGCCGGGATAGCAAGCACTCCGGTAAGGAACTCCCATGCCCAATCTATCGCCTCAGACTTGAAATAATCGCCGAAGGAGAAGTTGCCGAGCATTTCAAAATAAGTACCGTGCCTTGCGGTCTTTCCTACACTCTCGATATCCGGGGTACGGATACATTTCTGGCAGGTGGTAACTCTCTTGTTCGGCGGTACTGCCTGACCGAGAAAATACTTCTTGAGCGGTGCCATACCGGAGTTGATGAGCAGCAGGCTCTTATCTCCCTGCGGCACGAGTGAAGCACTCGCCATTCTTGTGTGGTTCTTGCTCTCAAAGAAAGATAGATATTTTTCTCTGAGGTCGTTAAGTCCTGTCCATTCCATGATCTTAATATCTCCTTTTAATTTTATCATTTGACTTAGTGTGCCGTGCAGGACTCGAACCTGCGACGCATTATAATATGTATAATGTGCTGTCAGCGTCTTTATCAAGACGTTATCCGCTTCTCAAAGTAAGAAACGGTCAAGTGCTCTGCCAGCTGAGCTAACGGCACAAAAATAAAAAGCGAATAAAAAACACCCCCGCCGCCAATATGGGACGAAGGCATTCGTGGTACCACCCAAATTCAGGAAAGCACTGCTCTCCCCTCTTAGCCCCATAACGCTGAGCTGCGCTCCGGTTTCCCGGAGATGCTCCGGGACAGCACCCGCCCGCCGTCCGGAAGTTCTCAGCATAACGCTTCCTCTCTGTAAGAACGGCTGCAGCGGTCAGACCCATCATTGCATACTTAGATATAATATTATTAGTTGTTATAATTATTAATGCAGCATTATAACCTGCCACAAACTATTATACACAATTTCCCAGAAAAAGTCAATAGCTTTTTCAGATTTATATCAGCTTTCTCTCATCGCAGTATTCGCACTCAAGCAGCGTCTCGTCACCGCTGTAGCGGAAGCTCTTGGGGAGATAGTGCTCGTGGTTCGTTATACACTTAGGATTGCCGCAGCTCACGTTGGCATAGGTCTTTCCCCTGAGAAGTGTAAAAGGGCGGTTCTCCTTTATCAGCGTGAGTATCAGTGCCATGCGGACATATACACCGTATTTAGCCTGTCTGAAGTACATCGCACGGGGATCATTGTCTACCTCGTCCGTTATCTCGTCAACTCTCGGCAGCGGGTGCATTACTATCATATCACGCCTTGCAAACTGCATTTTCCTGCGGTCAAGGACATAGGTATTCTTCTGTGCGAGATACTCCTCCTTGCTTGCAAAACGCTCCTCCTGGATACGGGTCATGTAAAGTACATCGAGCCTGCCAATGACCTCTTCAAGAGTATGCACCTCCTCAAAGGTGCTGCCGCTCGCCTTTATGATATCTCTTATGTACTCCGGCATTCTCAGCTCCGGAGTTGATATGAATATGAATCTATTGCCCTTCATCTGACTGAGTGCCTTGCAGAGCGAATGCACAGTCCTTCCGTTCATAAGATCGCCGCACATACCTATAGTAAGCCCGTCAAGAGACTTCTTCTCGATCTTGAGAGTGAGCAGGTCAGTGAGTGTCTGCGTAGGGTGAAGATGTCCGCCGTCTCCGGCATTCACCACCGGGCACTCTGCCGTGAGAGCCGCAGCCATAGCCGCACCGGCTGTAGGGTGACGCATTACAAGGATATCCGCATAGCTGCTGACGATCTTTGTCGTGTCCTTTATAGTCTCACCCTTTGAGACAGATGAGTTCATTGGATTGTCGAATCCGATTATCTTTCCCCCAAGGCGGATCATAGCCGTCTGGAAAGACATCTGAGTACGTGTAGACGGCTCGTAGAACAGCGTAGCCATGACCTTTCCGTCGCACTCATGTGCAAATCTGTCCGGGTCATTCCTTATCTCCTCTCCAAGCTCTACAACTCTTTTCCACCACGATACCGGATAATCGTTAAGATCTATAAGGTGCTGATACTCTGACTGCATGGCTTTTTACCTCCGTTTTTTCAGTAGCTTCCGTTGTTTTCAAAGTAGACTTTGTACCATACGAGGAAAATATAAACTGTCCATATCCTCCGGCTGTTGTCTGCTTTTCCCGACCTGTGATCGTCGAGCAGCTTTATCAGGGGTGCGGTGTTGAAGAACTGCTTTGCACTGTCGCTCTCGAATGCACTGCGTACCACATTATAATATTGCTCTTCCCTGAGCCATACCCTTATCGGTACCGGGAATCCGAGCTTCTTCTTTGCGGCAGTCTTTGCAGTCTGCTTCGGCGTGTCTTTCTTTGCGGCAAGCCGCATAGCATACTTTGTTATATATTTAGTCTCGTCTGTACCCTTGCTGTGAGTCACTCTGTACTTTGTAGGTATCTGCTCTGCAAGTGCCATTATCTCCTTATCGAGAAACGGCACTCTCAGCTCAAGCGAATTAGCCATGCTCATCTTGTCGGCTTTGAGGAGTATATCCCCTGCCATCCACATATGCAGGTCGAGATACTGCATTTTCGTTACATCATCGCTGCCCTTTACCCTGTCGTAAAACGGCTTTGTAAGAGCCTGCGGCTCAGGAGCGTCAGTCCTGATCCTGAGCAGTGCCTTCCGCTGCTCCGGTGTGAACATATAGGCGTTTCCGATAAACCTCTCCTCAACGTCCCTGCCCTTGCGGACGAAGAAATTAACTCCCCTCTTTGCCGGGAGCTTTGCAGCGATGCTGCCTATCCCCCGCTTTACCGCTCTCGGCAGCTTGTCATAGAGCGTGCCGTCCGGGTCGCTGTATACATTATATCCGCCGAATATCTCATCAGCTCCCTCGCCGGAGAGAACGACCTTCAGCTTATCCGAAGCGATATTGCAGACGAAATACAGTGCGACCGCCGACGGGTCTGCAAGCGGCTCGTCCATGTGATACTGTATCATCGGAATACTGCCCCAGTACTCCTCCGGTGAGATGACCTTGCTGGTGTTCTCCTTGCCTATCGCCTTTGAAAAATTCTTCGCCCAGCCTATCTCGTTATACTTTTCGTCCTTGCCGAAGCCGACTGTGAACGTTTTGTCAACGTCAGCGACCGCAGCAACATAGCTTGAATCCACACCGCTTGAAAGGAACGAGCCCACCTCAACGTCAGCTATCTTGTGTGCCTCGACTGAATCGTGGAACGTGTCGGATATACGCTCAACCCACTCGTCAAGCTCAGGCTTTCCATCGGGTCTGAAATGTACGTCCCAGTATCTTTTTATAGTGAGCGAGCCGTCCTTATACCTGAACCAGTGTGCCGCAGGGAGCTTGAAGACACCCTTGAAGAACGTCTCGTCTGCCGCAGAATACTGGAACGTAAGGTAATTCTCCAGTGCGGCTGTATTCAGCTCCTTTTTGAAATGCGGGTGCTCCAGAAAGCTCTTTATCTCCGAGCCGAACATGAATGTGCCGCTCATTTCTGCATAGTAAAGCGGCTTTATCCCGAAGAAATCCCTCGCCCCGAAGAGCTCCTTTTTCTTCTTATCCCATATCACGAATGCGAACATACCCCTGAGCATTCCAAGCAGCTTCTCGCCGTACTCAGCGTAACCGTGGACAAGCACCTCCGTATCGGTCTTTGTCCTGAATTTGTATCCCTTGTCAATGAGCCTGTCACGGATACTGCGATAATTATATATCTCTCCGTTGAAGACTATGACAAGCGAGCCGTCCTCACTGAAGATGGGCTGGTCGCCGCTTGAGCTTACATCAATGATACTGAGCCGTCTGTGACCGAGAGCGATGTCCTCATCAATATACTTTCCCTCAGCATCTGGTCCACGGTGGCGTATCCTGTCCATCATCCTTCCGATGACTGCATTCGAGTCATCTATATGGTTTGTGAATCCGACTATACCGCACATGAGCATTCCTCCTAAGTATATCCTTTTATATCCCAGAATATTATACTACATTATCCGTGATTTTGCAACAACCTGACGCAAATTTTTTTGACACGGAAAGAAAAAAATACTCATACGCTCAACAAAATGCGTGATTTTGTTAAATAAGAAATATTTTTTACAACTATTGACAACCGTCTGCGGTTGTGTTAAAATGAAAAATACGACAAAAACCGACCTATGCCGCAGCCCCGGCTGTATACCGGGCAGAAAGGAGCTATTGCTATGCCGAATATCGTAAGAGAGACCGCCGATGGTACACGTTTCATTTCCATTGAGGACGAGCTTATGCGCAGACGCACTATCTTCCTCACAGAGACAGTGACCAGAGAATCCGCCGTAGAGCTGGTAAAGCAGCTTATGTTCCTTGAGTCTGAGGAGCCGGGCAAGGAGATCACACTCGTCATCAATAGTCCCGGCGGCTCAGTAAATGACGGACTTGCAGTATACGACTATATCCGCCTTATGTCCTCGCCGGTAAGGACTGTGTGCGTCAGCGGTGCTGAGAGCATGGGGGCTATTCTCTTCCTCGCAGGGGACAAGAGAGAGCTTCTGCCGCATTCACGCATAATGATCCACGACCCCCACTACTCCGGCAGCGGTGCTACATACGAGGGGAAAAAGCCGAACGAGATCGAGGAGGATCTTGAAAACCTCAGGAAGATAAGCAAGGTGCTCTGTGAGATAATCGCTGAGCGTACCGGAAAGCCGCTCAAGAGCGTTCAGGCAAAGACAAGACAGGACAGCTATTTCAGTGCTGAGGAGGCTGTTGAATTCGGTCTTGCCACAGGTATCATCACATCTGTCGGCGGCGAAGATAATGAGGGGAGAGTGATATGATGGAGAACAATATCTCTACAGAGAGCGTCAGAGTATTCTCGGCTGACTATTTTGTTTCAAACGACACACGCAAGACAGGTCTTAACAATAACGACCTTATCCTCGGACCCTCCGGTGCAGGAAAGACCGGAGGATACGTTATCCCGAACATAATGCAGGCTCAGGAGAGCATCGTTATCGCCGATACCAAGCGGAATCTGAGCCGCAAGCTCGGATATGCACTCCGTCAGAAGGGCTTCGATATCTATACGATAGACCTTGTGAACCCGGAGAAGTCTACACCTTACAATCCGCTCGAATATATCTCTATCGACGAGCGTACAGGAAATCTCCGTGAGCAGGATATCATGACGATATCCAACGCTATCATGGACTTCTCGACACCGGACGACCCCTTCTGGGAGTATTCGTCCAAGGGCGTAGTTGCCTGCCTCGTTTCATATGTCAAGGAGGCTTATCCGAAGGATAAGCAGAACTTAGGCTCCGTTGTTGAGGTGTACAAGCAGCTTTCCGCCGCTGTAGGCTCTTCAACAAGAAGAGTCGGCGACTCTAACGTTCCGGTAGTCCCGTTCCTTGAGGAATGGACTGAAAAGCACCCGGACAGCTTTGCCGGAAAGAAGTACATGATGTTCAGAAGCGTCCTCGCTGCGGAGCGAACATGGGGCTGTATCGCCCAGTACGTATCCTCGGCACTGAATATATTCGATTTCCGTGAGGCAAGGCGGCTGTTCTGCGAAAATAGCGATTTTCTTCTTCAGGATCTCGGCAGGAGAAAGATAGCCCTCTTCCTTAATATCAGCGATACCGACAGGACGTTTGACAAGATCAACAACCTGTTCTATACCCAGGTAATACAGGCACTGTGCCGTGAGGCTGACAAGAATCCGGACAGCCGGCTTGCTGTCCCCGTCAGGATAATCATGGACGACTTCGCCACAAATACCCGTGTACCGGATTTTGACAAGATAATCTCGGTTATCCGCTCAAGAGAGATCTCTGTAAGCCTTATCCTCCAGAACCTGACTCAGCTCAACACGATGTATCAGGACGCTGCGGCTGCCACGATCGTCAGCAACTGCGACCATATCCTTTACCTCGGCGGAAATGACCTGAATACCGCAAGATATATCTCATGCTTTGCTGATGTGCCTGTACAGAGGATACTCTGTATGCCGCTCGACAAAGCGTACATTATCGAAAGAGGCAAAAAGGCTCAGCTCTGCGACAAGATACGTCCTTATTCCATTGAGATACCGGTCGGTGACACTGAAGAGGACGTTATGACGCTTGACAAGTGGGGAGAGTTCGAGGAGTTCATCGACAAGGAGTTCGATTTCGGAGATGACAGCTCAGATGACGCATTCGAGGATCCTCTCGATGATGACGATATCTCCGTCGATGACGTCATCGACGATGATCTTCTTACCTTCAGCGATGACTCAAACGATGATGATGATCCATTGTTCGACCCTGATAACCTTGATTCCCTGTTTGACGACGACGGCGTTCCGTTCTAAAAAAACGGCTGTATTCTGCGGAATACAGCCGTTATTTTATTTTTCCTTTGTTATGCTTATATTCTTTCCGTCACATTCTGCCGTTATTGTGCCGTTATAGCAGGTCGCATAGGAGGCTATGCCCTTGCTGCTGAGCAGCTCCCACACGCTTGAGGCGATATCCTCAACGGAAGTACACACGACCGCACATTTCGGCTTTACTGCGTCAAGAAATTCTGAGTGATTGTCTATCTTCCTGCCGTGATACGGCACCTTGAGCAGCGTACATTCCCCGATATCCATTATCTCAGCAAGCCGCTGCTCCATTGCATCTCCTGTGAAAAGAAGCGTATTTTCGCCGCAGACTGCCTTTGTCACAAGAGAGAAATCATTCTCGTCATTCTTGCCGTAATCCGTAAGCAGAGGGGCGTAAACGGTATAGCTGATGTTGTCGAGAGTAAAGGAAATATCCTCGGTGAGCTTCTGCTGCGGCGTTCCTGTATTGTTGAGTGCATTGAGGAATTTGTCCATTTCCTCGCTCTCCTTTTCGTAATCGGGAGTAAGCACGTTCCTCACCTCAATATTGTTTATCACCTTTGCCGCACCGCCGACATGGTCCTTGTCAAAATGTGTGATTATCATATAATCGACCGCCGTTATGTCCTGTTCCTCCAGTCTTGCGAGAATATCCTTGCCATCGCCCTTTTCTCCGCAGTCTATCAGGACTGTTGAATTATCTGAGTGCAGGATAATTGCGTCCGCCTTTCCTACGTCAAGAAACGTTACCGTCAAAAGTGTATCAGAAACTGTATCTCCTTCACCTTTCTGACAGCCGCCACACGGCAGAAATACCGCCGCTGCCGTAAGAGCTGATATTGCTCTTCTGATAAATTTTCTGTGATCCATACTATCATCTCCTTATTGGTATATTCTGTCAATTATAATAATATCCGCAATTTCTTGAAATAATCTTAATTTATGGTGCATATAATCATTGTTGAGGTGAGGAAAATGAAAAGGATATGTATTATTCTGGGAATACTTATGCTTACCGGGTGTACTGCTCCGCAATACGGTGATATTCAGGGAGATATGCCTGAGTCATATATTCAGGGTGAGGAGCAGCTTTATCTGGACAAGCCGGACAGCACTGCACTAAATTACAGCTATCAGGTCGGGCGTTGGTTTCCTTATATGCACTTTGCTGATTATATGCAGGGCTGCACGGAAGAGGAATTCCGCCGGAATATCCGTGAACGTTTCAGGTCAGCCGCCGCAGAGGGAGTGAATACTGTTTATCTCCATGTTCACCCATGCGGTGACGCATACTACCAGTCAGATATCTTCCCGCCCGGCACATACCTTGACGGAGACTATGATCCGCTTGCGATCATGATTGAAGAAGCCCATGATACCGGTCTTTCCGCCCATGCGTGGATAAATCCGCTCCGGTGTCAGACTACCGGACAGATGATGGCAATGCCGGAGAGCTTCATACTCAGACAATGGGCTGAGGACAGCAGCTGCGGCTGTATCAAGACAGTCGGAGACAGGTGGTATCTTGACCCGTCATATCCGGAGGCAAGGGAGCTGATCTGCCGCTGCACCGCTGAGATAATCGAAAAATATCACCCGGACGGAATCCATATTGATGACTATTTCTATCCCACAACGGATACTGAGTTTGACCATGCAGAATTTGAAAGCTCCGGCAGCAGTGACCTTTCAGCATGGAGAACTGAAAACTGCACAGCAATGGTAAAAGAGCTTTACGATACTGTTCACAGCTATGATGAGGGTATCATTTTCGGGATAAGTCCTCAGGGAAATATCAACGCCGACTACTCAAAGCAATATGCGGACGTCCGGCTATGGAGCGGCATTCCCGGTTACTGCGATTATATCGTTCCGCAGATATACTTCGGATTTCTCAACGAGACCTGTCCCTTTGAGCCGACTCTCCGGCAATGGGAGGCTCTCACTGAGAGCAGCACAGTACAGCTGGTGATAGGGCTTGCAGAGTACAAGCAGGGTCAGGAGGATATATGGGCTGGTACAGCAGGAGAGAATGAATGGCTCGATGACCCGACTGTACTTGAAAGAGAGATACAGCTCGTCAGAGACTCAACCGCAAATGGCTATGCACTTTACGGAAACAGCTGAAAAAAACCGAATAGGGCTGCACCAGGCGGTGCAGCCCTGTGTTTCATCATGCCTTCCAGAGCTTATGGAGATTGCAGTACTCAAATACGTTCTCTACTGTCTCGTCCTCGTCAAGAAGAAAGCGTGCAGCAGGCTCAGTTCCGGGAGCAAGGTACTTTGTATATGTACCCTTGTTTGTAACAACGACCACCCAGTTTATGCTGTGCTCCTCAAGCATCGGGTGAGCGGCAGAGCCGATCTTGACTGTACATACTCCGTTAGCTGTCTCGTAGACCGGTACGTGCTTCTCTGTGGCTGCATCAGTCGTTCCGGCTCTGAGCTCCTTCAGTGTGCCAAGCTCGCCGTCTCCGCTCACAAGTGCAAGGATATTGCTGCCGTCAGTGAAAAATTTCTGTGCCATTTCAATTCCTCCGTAATTCAATATATATCAGTATTCGCAGCGGAAATCTGTAAACTCCGAAGAAGAGCCGCTGCCCTGCGAATAAAGACCAATGATAACTCCGGTAAATCCTCCGGCTACCTCTGTTGAAAGGTACCTCGTCTGAGCCGTGCCAAGACCGCTTCTGACTCCGGTCTTTGCATCGATCACCGAGAACGTGTATACATAGTTTGAAAAATCAATGTGCAGCTGTGCCGTATCCGAACAAAGCGGAACGCTGCTGCGGATATATTTCGCATCTCCTATATTCAGCCTGAGTATAGCCTCAAAGCCGTTTTCAGTCCTGCGTACAGCAAGCTCATGGTGGTGCTGCTCGTCCATATACAGCGTGATACCGCCCTCGCCGGAGCTTACCTTGACGCTGCACTCACAGCTGCCGCAAAGCCCGGTCTGACGTATACCTACGAAAGTCGGATACATCATATCAAGCGTCTGCTCAGTACCATGAAGTATGAATCTCTCGTCAGAAAGCTCATAGCATTCCGGAGCGTTCCTGCGTATATACAGCCAGTCAAGCTTGTCCGCAAAGCCCGCAGACCTGCACGGCTTCTGCTCAAAGCTCCCCTGTATCTCAAATTCAGATGCAGTCGTGCCATTCTTACCGACTGTGAACCAGCCGTCATCATTGAACTTCACCGGAGACATAAAGACCTCTCTGCCGATATGATGATATGTCGCCCACTGACCGATCTGTCTGAAACCAAGGTGTATAACGAACCATTCACCGGTATCCTGCTTCTGTATCAGGTCGCCGTGCCCGACACCCTGTATCTCAAATCCACCGAGATTCCGATTTGTCAGTACCGGATTGAACGGACAGCTCTCGTACTCACCCCAGAGCAGCCTGCTCCTTGCACACGTTATCATATGCCCGTACTCAGTGCCGCCCTCAGCCGCCATCAGGTAATACCAGCCGCCTATCCTGTAAAGGTGCGGTGATTCGAGGAATCTTCCGCCTGAGCCGTGCCATAGTGTACTGCTGTCTGACAGCTTTTTTCCCGTGCGGATATCTATTTCGCACTGAACTACACCATGATCTCCGTGATCGTCTGTACCATTGGACATGAAATATGCGTGTCCGTCCTCAAAGTACAGCGACGGGTCGATACCGTCCTGCTCAACGTTCACCGGCTCAGACCACTCGCCGTAAATATCATCGGTATACACATAGAAATTCCGGTTTGTGGTGGTATTCGTCGTCACCATGTAAAATACACCATTATAATAGCGTATAGTGGGTGCAAATATACCTGCCGAGCTTTGTGCACCGTCAAGCAGCAGCTGGCTTTCACGGCTAAGGATATTGCCTATCTGTCTCCAGTTGACAAGATCTTCACTCTCAAACAGCGGAACACCGGGGAAATACTGAAAGCTGCTGCAAACCATAAAATATTTTCCCGGATATCTGTCATCGGCTCTGCAAACGCTCGGATCCGGATAGAATCCGCTCAGCACTGGATTTTTATATATCATGGATAACAACTTCCTCTTTCACTTTTATACATTTATATATTATACCAAAAAATATATGATTTGTCAATAGAAACTATCATTAATTCACGGGGATGAAAATTGCAATATAAAATGTCACCAAAGATTAGGTGAGAGGTTTAGTGAAAGTGACACATCAAAAGGAGAAAGCCAGTTAAACTTTTTCCTTGGGTAATTGTTCATCCAGTGTTGAATGTAACTAATGAACTTCTT
>JAFVFL010000015.1 GCA_017475555.1 Ruminococcus sp. | reverse complement strand
CACTACTACCACCACAACAACAACAACAACTACCACCCCGACGACCACGACCACTACAACACCTACTACCGCGGCTACGACCACTGCAACTGAAATTGCGGCGAAGTCAAGGGTGCAGATAGACAAGGCTGAGGTCGGCGGTGCTGAGGTATCAGGTGCAACTCTTACCCTTACAGGTACAAGGACTGACGGAACTGCCGTTGAGTTCGCTCAGGGCTCTATCACTATAGGCGACGGCGGACAGGTAGTAAACGGCACAGGCGATTCTCTCGTCTGGATATCCGGTACTGAGGCAACTATCGTTTACGTCGAGGACGGAACATACCTCCTCCACGAGCTTGCTGCTCCGGATGGCTACGAGGTCGCTACCGATATCATATTCACGGTCAATGAGGGCGTTGTCACTATAGACGGCGTGACCAGAGACAGCGTAGTTATGATAGACGAGATAGTTACTACTATCACAACAACTACGACTACAACAACTACTACCACCACTACGACCACAACAACTACGACTACCACCGCTCCGATCATTACATCTGCAAAGGCAGACCTGAAGATCAATAAGTCCGATAACTTCGGTACTGAGGTCGCTGGTGCTGTTCTTACTCTCACAGGAGTTACAGATGACGGACAGGAGATAGAATTTGCTTCCGGCTCACTTGAGGCTGGTGAGGGTGCTTCTGTTATTACCGGCTCTGGTACATCACTTGTATGGATATCCGGTACAGGAACGACCAACATCAAGGGTCTTGAGGACGGAACGTATCTTCTCCACGAGCAGGCAGCTCCGGACGGATATGAGGTCGCTACCGACATAACAATTGTTATCGAGGACGGCAAGGTGAAGGTTGACGGCAATGAGGTAGAGATAGTGCTCATGACTGACAATATCGTCACAACTACTACCACTACCACGACGACTACCACTACAACTACTACCACTACGACCACAACAACTACTACGACTACTACCACTACAACAACTACAACGACAACTACTACAACTACCACTACAACAACTACGACTACAGCTGTGGCTGCTGTATATTTCAGCAAGGCAGATACCTACGGAACAGAGGTCGCTGGTGCAGAGCTTACTCTCACCGGTACTGACACAGACGGCAATGAGATAGTATTCGATATACTCGGGGTCGAGCTTGGAAATAACGCAAGACTTATCTCTGACGGTGCGACCAGCTCACTCAGCTGGGTATCGGGTAATTCTGCTACTCTTGTAAGAGATCTCGTTGACGGAAATTACGTTCTCCATGAGGTAGCTGCACCGAGCGGCTATGAGGTTGCTACGGATATAAGCTTCACTATCACAGACGGACAGGTATATGGTGTTGTCGGCGTTGACAGCAGCAGCAATACTGTAACGCTCGTTGACGATATGATACTTACCGACGTTGAGATAAGCAAGCAGAATATCTTCGGCAGCGAGATAGCCGGAGCACAGCTCACTCTCACAGGCACTGACTTTAACGGCAATACAGTGGTATTCAGCCTTGATGATGCAGTGCTCGGAAACGGAGCAAGACTTGTTTCAACTGAGTCCGGAAATACTCTTACATGGGTTTCCGGCACTGAGGCCACATTCATAAAGAACCTTACTGACGGCACGTATGTGCTTCATGAGGTCGCTGCACCGAGCGGCTATGAGGTGGCAACTGACATTACCTTCACTATCACAGACGGTCAGCTTTCCGGCGAGGTCGGAGTTGACACTGACAGCAATTCTGTAACACTTGTTGATGATATGACACTCACAGATGTTCAGATAAGCAAGCAGAGCGTACTCGGTGAGGAGATCGCCGGGGCACAGCTCACTCTTACCGGAACTGACTTTACCGGCAGCGAGGTAACATTCTCACTGGACAACGTTGTTCTTGGTGAGGGTGCAGAGCTTGTAACATCTGAGTCCGGAAATACTCTCACATGGATATCCGGCACTGAGTCCACATTCGTCAAGAACCTTACAGACGGAACCTATATTCTTCATGAGGTGGCTGCACCTGACGGATATGAGGTAGCGACAGATATTACATTTACAATAACAAACGGTCAGCTTTCCGGCGAGATCGGTGTTGACACCGACAGCAATTCTGTAACTCTCGTTGACGGACTTATCTTCACTGACGTTGAGATAAGCAAGCAGAATATCTTCGGAAGCGAGATAGCAGGAGCACAGCTCACGCTCACTGGTACTGACTTCAGCGGAAATGCTGTAGTATTCAGCATTGACAACGTTGATCTTGGAAGCGGAGCACAGCTCGTTTCAACAGAGTCCGGAGAGACACTTACATGGATATCCGGAACAGAGTCTACATTCGTAAAAGATCTTGTGGACGGTACCTATGTACTTCATGAGGTCGCTGCACCGAGCGGCTACGAGGTAGCAACAGATATAACATTCACAATTACAAATGGTCAGGTGACCGGCGAGGTCGGAGTAACATCTGATTCCAATACAGTCACTATGGTCGATGATATGACAGAGGTAACGACTACAGCTGCCACAACAACTGGCACGACTACAGCTGCTTCTACAACAACGACTACAACGACCACCACAACGACTGCGGCGACTACCGCAAAGACGAACGCTCCAAAGACCGGCGATAACGGCGTAGGTGCTGCAATAGCAGTCCTTGCACTTGCTGCGTCAGCTGCATTCGTTCTCAGGAGCCGCAGACATGACTGACAGGACGTAAGCCTGCGTGACATGATATGATTTGCCCGCACAGTAATTATCATAATTGCTGTGCGGCTCTTTTTTTGTGGACAACCGGAAAAAAGTGTGGTATAATAAGCGTATCAATCTATGGAGGGATAAGAATGGCTGAGGGATATATTATCAGTCCGGAGGAGCTTGAGATGCTGCCGGAGAACGGATATATGCTCATTGATATGCGTGACAGTACGGCTTTTGAGTACGGGCATATCAGAGGTGCGGTAAATATGCCGGGAGAGGAGTGCCTTTCTGCTGAGCTGCCGGAGAATAAGAAAATAGTGATATACTGCCGTGTCGGTACACTAAGCATAGATATCGCTGAGGCACTTTCAGACAGGGGTGCGGAGGCATACAGCCTTTCCGGCGGATATACCGGCTGGCTCAGGCGTGAGCTTGAGGGACAGGAGATAGTGCAGAAAACAAAGGACGTTGAGCGGAGCATTATCAAGAAATTCAAGAAGAATATATGGTGCAGGTTCACTAAGGCAATAAATGAATACCAGCTCGTGCAGCCGGGTGACAGGATCGCCGTCTGTATTTCCGGCGGCAAGGATTCAATGCTTATGGCAAAGCTGTTTCAGGAGCTGAAAAGGCACGACAAGTTCCCGTTCGAGGTGGTATTCCTCGTTATGGACCCCGGCTACAGCCCGGAAAACCGCAGAGTGATCGAGAAGAATGCTGAGCTTATGTCCGTGCCGATAACTGTTTTCGAGTCGGATATCTTTGACTCTGTATATAACATCGAGAAAAATCCGTGCTACATCTGTGCAAGGATGAGGAGGGGATATCTTTACAGCCGTGCAAAGGCTCTGGGATGCAATAAAATAGCTCTCGGACACCATTTTGACGATGTCATAGAGACTATCCTCATGGGAATGCTCTACGGCGGACAGGTGCAGACGATGATGCCGAAGCTGCACAGCACAAATTTTGAGGGAATGGAGCTTATACGCCCGATGTATCTCATCAGGGAGGACGACATAAAGCACTGGAGGGACTATAACGGACTGCATTTTATCCAGTGTGCGTGTAAATTTACCGATACGTGTACCACCTGTGACCCGGACAGCAGGAGCGTTTCAAAGCGGCTTGAGGTCAAAAACCTCATAGCACAGCTGAAAAAGGTCAATCCACAGGTGGAGAAAAATATATTCCGCAGCGTGGAAAATGTCAATTTAAGCACTATTATTGCCTACAAGGACGGCAGTGGAGTGCATAATTTCCTCGATAACTACACTTTTTAACAGCTTTTCAACTCCGTTTTTGTAGCTTTGCTTGAATAATCTCCTGAAAGTTTGTGCATTATGTAGACTTTTGAAGATTTGAAAATAACTTTGGGATTTTTTATTGACAAATAATTTTTTTGGGGGTATAATTAAACGTAAGGGGACAATAACAAATAAAGAAATACCCTTATAAAATAATAAAACGTCATGAAAATGAAGAAGATCAAAGATCACGGGAGCAGTTTAAGGCTGCTTCAGACTTTCAAATCCAGAAACAGAGCCGCAAGATCGTGTAGAACTGCAAAAGAGAGAGAATACAGGAGAGCAGGAAAACGGCTGAAAAGCAGTTTTTTTGAGCGTACAGGCACAGCGATGACCGCATTTATCCTTGTGTTTTCCATACTTATGCTGACCGGCTGCCGGATACTCTCCGGTGTGCAGGTCGATACGCCCGATTCTGATGCTTCAGATACGGCACTGCATGATTATGGTGATATTTCCGGGGAAAGCTCCGGGGACACGGATAAGGACGGGGTGATTTCGTCTGTGCCTTTTTTGGTCTATCCGTTCCGGACAGAGCAGACCGAGGAGATGTCCGAGGATATCGCAGACGCTGAATATTCCGTTCTGTATAATGTCTCCACCGGGGAGATAGAAGCGGCAAGAAATGAAAATGATGCCATATTTCCGGCTTCACTTACTAAGGTCATGACCCTCATTGTGACTGTTGAAAATGCAGATGACC
Source organism: Ruminococcus sp. (assembly GCA_017475555.1). Classification (GTDB taxonomy): domain Bacteria; phylum Bacillota; class Clostridia; order Oscillospirales; family Ruminococcaceae; genus Ruminococcus. The sequence goes on along the minus strand of JAFVFL010000015.1, from coordinate 47,857 downwards.
TTGATGACAGAGTTGAAATGACATATGACATGATAGCTCCGATGATGGCTGAGCAGGCTGCTGTTGCAGGCTTTGAGCCGGGTGATACCCCGACTGTGAGAGATCTGCTCTACGCTATGATACTTGCCTCAGGTGCGGACGCTGCACTTGCTGCGGCTGAATATATTGCCGGTTCAGAAACGGCATTTGCCGCAATGATGAACAAAAAGGCAGCGGAGCTTGGTCTTCATGATACATACTTCACCAATGTGACAGGGCTTCACAGCGATATACATCACAGTACAGCCTCGGATATGGCTGTTATCCTTGCTTATGCCATTCAGAACGACATTTGCAGGGAGGTACTCTCAACTGAGACGTATATGCTTGCGGCGAACGAGTCCAACCCGGACGGGATAGAGCTGCACAGCACGCTCCTGAGCCGTATGTACGGCGATGAGATGCCCGGAGTGCTCATACACGGCGGAAAGACCGGGTATACCGACCAGTCGGGCAACTGTGTCGAGAGCTTTGCTGACGTTGGCGAGGATACATATATACTTGTGCTTGCGAAGGCAGGGACAAACTGGAATGCTATATATGGTACGCTGAGTGCTTACAGCGTATATTGTGCGGGGGGTGATAGCTACGAGCCTTCCAGATATAAGAAAACGGAGGGATAGCTACACCTACTCTCCGATCACAGAAAAGAACAGCAGGCAGGGGACGATAATGGGTACCGGATATAACGGTGCCTCTGGATATAACTCCGGGTATAATTACGGCTACAGCGGACGCTCCTCCGGAAGCAGCACACACGGCAGCTATGCTTATACAGGTGCAGCAGCTCCGGGCAGACAGGGTGCAGGTGCAGCCGGCAGGACTGGCAGCCGTTCACGGCACAGGCGAGGTGACAAAAGCATTGTCAATGCGATGCTGTGGGCACTGTATATTTTCGCTGTGGGCGGTGCGATAGTCAGCAGCGTGTTCAAGAAGAGCACAGCTGAGATAATAGATAATCACGGACATTTCGCTTCGATGCCTTCATATAATACGGAGGTGGCTGTGCCGCAGAATACCATTCCCTACGACCCGTCAAGGCGTGAGGAAACGATAACCTCCGGCGTGCTCGATATCGGCTACAGGCGGCTGGGTATGGCGGCTGGTGCTGTGAAGAGCGGACTGCTCGTCGATGTCGGAAAGGGTACGCCTCCGGGCGATATAGCTGCCGGGGATACAGTCAGGCTGAAGGCAGTGATGAACAGCTGCTATGCTCTGAAAAATGAGGATATAGTGCTCAACAGTGAAGCGGCAGAGGCTCTCAATGAGATGATGGAGGACTACTATTCATACTCCGGAGTTGCAGACCTTGTCGTGTACGGGACTACCGATACCTATGCCGGTGAGGGCTCGCCCTGTCCGATGTATTTCACAGAGGATCTGACGGGGTGTACAGTCGATATCGCAGTCATCACAGATAACGGAATGCTTTCGTATAACGGGCTTGATTCACAGGGGTGGATATCGCAGCACTGTGCGGAATACGGCTTTGTTGTGCGTTTCCCTGAGGGCAAGAAAAAATATACGGGATATGACTACGTTCCGTGGCATTTGAGGTATGTCGGACGGCTGAATGCGGCTGCGATGTCTGAAAATAATTACTGTCTTGAGGAGCTTCTCAGCTTTGTGAAGGGATACTATTTTGAGGCTCCGTATGTATTCTACCTCAACGGGACTGAGCGGCGTATGTACTATGTAAGTGCAGCTGATGCGGATACTGATATCAAGGTGCCGAATGACGGAGGATATGAGGTATCAGGCAATTATAAGGACGGCTTCATAGTAACGATATGGGATTGATAGGTTCGTGATATCCAACAGCAGAGAGTATTTCTCTGCTGTTTTTTGTGGGAGTTTTTGCTTCCTGAAACGGCCAATATGCAAGGGCGTTTCAATCGCCGGAAACAGAGGAGTAAAAATGAAAAAAATAATTTCTGCAATTGCAGCCGCTTCAATGAGCCTGTACCGCCATACGCTTGTGAGATACAGAAAATAGATGCCGGTATCATACAGGAAAGCTATGCTGATTGGGATTCGTTCGTAAGACAAACGATATATTAGTTGATAAACATTGTGCAATATTACTAAATCTTCTTTTACTGCTTGACAATCCGGAGAAGAAGTGATAAACTATTTACAGAACAAGGATGTTCGTGAGGTATTTTGTACCCTCACGGCATCCTTTTTTTATTGCCTGTGCACATTCGCTCATCTGCACTCGCCTGGTGCGGCAGGCAGACAGCAAGGGACATATCGTTTGCTGTGTTTTGCAAAATATTCTCGTAGAAAGGTTTGAGAATAATGGGAGAAATAATGAGAGACGATTTCAGAGACGATTTCAGAAATGAAGCTCCGTTTGAAAAGCAGGGGCTGTACGACCCGGCGTTTGAGCACGACAACTGCGGTATCGGGGCTGTAGTCAATATCAGCGGAATGCGTTCGAGGCGTGTGATCGACGATGCACTCACTATCGTTGAGAAGCTTGAGCATCGTGCAGGAAAGGACGCTGAGGGCAAGACCGGAGACGGAGTAGGTATACTTTCTCAGATACCGGCTGAGCTGCTCAGAAAGGAATGCAGAGAGCTTGGCTTTGAGATAGGCGAGAGAGGCGATTTCGGAGTGGGAATGTTCTTCTTCCCGCAGAATGAGCTGAGGAGGAATCAGGCTAAAAAGCTCTTTGAAATGATACTGAAAAAGAGAGGTCTGGATTTTCTCGGCTGGAGAGATGTTCCGTCATGTCCGGATGTACTCGGTCAGAAGGCAAGGGAGAGTATGCCGTATATCATGCAGGGCTTCGTGAAAAGACCGGCAGACTGCAAAAAAGGGATAGATTTCGACCGCAGGCTGTATATCGCACGGCGTATCTTCGAGCAGGCAAATGAGTACACCTATGTATGCTCGCTTTCGAGCAGAACGATAGTTTATAAGGGAATGTTCCTCGTTGACGAGCTGAGAAGATTTTACTGTGACCTTCAGAGCAGGGATTTCGTTTCGGCTATCGCAATGGTACACAGCAGATTCTCGACAAATACAAATCCGAGCTGGCAGAAGGCTCACCCGAACCGCCTTATGGTGCATAACGGCGAGATAAACACTATCACCGGAAATGCCGACAAAATGCTCGCACGGGAGGAAACAATGTCGTGCGAGGTGCTGAAAAAGGATATGAACGAGATACTTCCGGCGATAAATGTCAATGGTTCGGACTCAGCAAGGCTCGACAATGCACTTGAATTTATGGTAATGTCCGGTATGCCGCTGCCGCTTTCGGTAATGATAACCATTCCGGAGCCGTGGAGAAACAACCGCACTATGTCCAAGGAAAAGCGTGATTTTTACCAGTATTACGCAACAATGATGGAGCCGTGGGACGGCCCTGCCTCGATACTCTTCTCAGACGGCGACGTTATGGGAGCTGTTCTCGACAGGAACGGACTCCGCCCGTCAAGATACTGCATAACCTCCGACGGATTTCTGATCCTTTCCTCCGAGACAGGCTGTATCGACGTTCCGCCTGAGAAGATAGTGAAAAAGGACAGACTTCACCCCGGAAAAATGCTGCTTGCAGACACTGTTCAGGGCAGACTTATCGGCGATGATGAGCTTAAAAGCAGCTACGCTTCACGGCAGCCATACGGTGAATGGCTCGATTCTGAGCTTGTAAGGCTGCACGACCTCCGTATACCCAACCACAATGTACACACCTATGACCATGAGGAGCTTGAAAGGCTGCAAAAGGCATTCGGATATACATATGAGAATATAAAGAGCAGCATTCTCCCTATGGCTGAGAACGGTGCTGAGCCGATAGCTTCAATGGGCTCGGATATACCTCTGCCGCCGCTCGATAAGGAGCCGCCGCCGCTGTTCAACTATTTCCGCCAGCTTTTCGCACAGGTGACCAATCCGCCGTTCGACGCTATCCGTGAGGAGATAGTGACGGATACCTGCGTATATATCGGCGAGGACGGCAATATCCTTGAGGAAAAGCCGGAGAACTGCCACGTTCTGAAAATAGAGAACCCGATACTCACAAGCACGGATATGCTGAAAATAAAGAGCATGAACGTGAAGGGTCTGAAGCCGGCTGTGATATCGATAACCTATTACATCGGTACTCAGCTTGAAAAGGCGATCGAGAGGCTGTTTATAGACGCTGACAAGGCGTACCATGACGGGGCGAATATCCTTATCCTTTCGGACAGGGAGGTAGATGAGTACCATGCTCCGATACCCTCGCTCCTTGCGGTTTCAGCACTCCAGCAGCATCTTGTTTCCACCAAGAAGCGTACAGCTGTTGCGATGATACTCGAAAGTGCAGAGCCAAGAGAGGTACATCACTTTGCGGCACTTTTAGGCTATGGTGCGTGTGCGGTCAACCCGTATCTTGCACAGGAGACTATACGTGATCTTATAAATGTGGGTATGCTCGATAAGGATTTTTACGCCGCAGAGACGGACTACAACAACGCTGTGCTTCACGGGATAATCAAGATAGCCTCGAAAATGGGCATATCCACTATCCAGTCCTACCAGGGCAGCAAGCTTTTTGAGGCTGTCGGCATATCCCAGGAGGTAACAGAGAAATACTTCAAGGGTACTGTCAGCAGGATAGGCGGAATAACCCTCAGCGACATAAGCCGCAGGACTGAAAAGCTGCACAATGCTGCATTCGACCCGCTCGGACTTACGACAAGGAACGGCATAACGAGTGCAGGTACCCACAAGCTCCGCAGCGGAAAAACTGAGCATCTCTACACACCTGAGACGATACATCTCCTACAGGAGGCTGCACGCACCGGAGATTATGATACCTACAAAAAGTATTCAGCCTGCCTTACCCGTGAGGACAGCGGACTGACACTCAGAAGCCTGCTCGATATCAATTTCAGTGAGGACGGCGGTATTCCGATAGATGAGGTAGAGAGCGTTGAGAGTATATGCCGCCGCTTCAAGACTGGTGCCATGTCATATGGCTCCATATCTCAGGAGGCTCATGAGTGCATGGCTCTTGCGATGAACCGGATAGGCGGCAAATCTAATTCCGGTGAGGGAGGAGAAAGTCCGGAAAGACTTCATTCTGACAAAGGCTCTGCGATAAAGCAGGTCGCTTCAGGAAGATTCGGTGTTACGAGCGAATATCTTGTATCCGCAAAGGAGATACAGATAAAAATGGCTCAGGGTGCAAAGCCCGGAGAGGGCGGTCATCTGCCGTCCGGAAAGGTCTATCCGTGGATAGCAAAGACACGCCATTCTACTGCCGGTGTGGGGCTTATTTCTCCGCCTCCGCATCATGATATTTATTCTATCGAAGACCTTGCACAGCTTATATATGACCTGAAATGCTCCAACGAAAATGCAAGGATATCCGTAAAGCTCGTTTCGGAGGCTGGCGTTGGTACTGTTGCTGCCGGAGTTGCAAAGGCAGGAGCACAGGTGATACTTATTTCCGGCTTTGACGGCGGAACTGGTGCTGCACCGAAAAGCTCGATATACAATGCAGGACTTCCGTGGGAGCTTGGTATTGCAGAGGCTCATCAGACGCTTATCCTCAATGGTCTGCGTTCAAGGGTAGTCCTTGAAACTGACGGAAAGCTCATGACAGGGCGTGATGTGCTTATCGCTGCGATTCTCGGTGCGGAGGAATTCGGCTTTGCGACAGCTCCGCTGGTAACTATGGGCTGCGTGATGATGAGGGTGTGCAACAAGGACACCTGTCCGGTGGGAATAGCAACACAGAATCCGGAGCTGAGAAAGCGGTTCCGGGGCAAGCCGGAGTACATAATCAACTTCATGCACTTTATCGCTCAGGAGCTGCGTGAGTATATGGCAAGGCTCGGCATAAGGACTGTTGATGAGCTTATCGGAAGGACTGATCTTCTCAGCAGCAGACCGGACAGCGGAAGCATTGATTTTTCAGCTGTTATCGGCGGAAAGCCGGAGAATATACACTTTGAGCCGGAGGATATATACGATTTCAGGCTTGAGGAAACTGCGGACAAGAAGCAGCTCATGAAGAAGCTCGGTACTGCACTGAAAAACGGCACTAAAAAGACGATAGAGGTCAGCGTTTCCAATACTGACAGGGCGTTCGGAACACTTCTCGGCTCTGAGATAACAAGGAGACACGGCAGCAATCTTGAGGACGATACTATCACTGTAAAATGCAGCGGAAGCGGCGGTCAGTCGTTCGGGGCATTCATACCAAAGGGACTTACGATAGAGCTTCACGGAGACAGCAACGACTATTTCGGCAAGGGGCTTTCCGGCGGTAAGCTGATCCTCTGTCCGCCTGAGAACAGCAGCTTCAGAGCTGAGGATAATATAATCGCCGGAAATGTTGCACTCTATGGTGCGACCTCTGGAAAGGCATTTATAAACGGTATCGCCGGAGAGAGGTTCTGCGTGAGAAATTCCGGTGCGTATGCAGTTTGTGAGGGAATAGGCGACCACGGCTGTGAGTACATGACCGGAGGAAGGGTCGTTATTCTCGGCAGCACAGGAAAGAACTTCGCTGCCGGAATGTCGGGCGGTATAGCCTATGTTCTCGACGAGGACAGAGATCTGTACATGAAGCTCAACAAGTCGCTCGTTTCTCTTGAGGGAGTTACGAACAAGTACGATATCTTAGAGCTGAAGGGGCTTATAACTGAGTATTACGAGGCTACTCATTCAGAAAAGGCAGAACGCATACTCAGCGATTTTGAGAGGTATATCACAAGCTTCAAGAAGATACTGCCGCATGATTATGCCAGAATACAGAGCACTATAGTAGCACTTGAGGAAAAGGGCATGAACAGCGAGCAGGCAGAGATAGAAGCGTTCTACATAACATCAAAGGAGGCGTGAGCATGGGAAAGCCTACAGGATTTCTGGATTTTACGAGGACTGACAACAGAGCAGCAGAGCCTCTTGAAAGAATAAAGAATTTTAATGAATTCCACGAGCCGCTCAGCTGGGAGGAGCGAAAGGAGCAGGCTGGAAGATGTATGGACTGCGGAGTGCCGTTTTGTCAGAACGGAAAAATGCTCTGCGGTATGATATCCGGCTGTCCGCTGAACAACCTTGTCCCGGAATGGAACGACCTGCTCTGGCAGGATCAGAGGGAGCAGGCTCTCGGACGGCTGCTGATGACGAATAATTTTCCTGAGTTCACATCGAGGGTATGCCCGGCACTGTGCGAGAAGGCGTGTACCTGCGGACTTTACGGCGACCCGGTGTCGGTAAAGGAAAATGAAAATGCAATAATAGAATACGGCTTTGAGAACGGGCTCATCACCCCGGAGATACCGCATATGCACAGCGGAAAGCGTATCGCAGTCATCGGTTCGGGCCCTGCCGGTCTTGCGGCAGCTGACACCCTTAACAAGAGGGGACACAGCGTCACTGTATATGAGCGTTCTGACAGACCCGGCGGACTGCTGATGTATGGGATACCGAACATGAAGCTCGAAAAGCACATAATCGAAAGACGGACGGAGCTTATGAAGGCTGAGGGTGTCAGGTTCGTCCTCGGCTGTGACGTCGGAAGAGATATCACAGCTGAGGAGCTGCTGAGCGAAAATGAGGCAGTAGTGCTTGCGTGCGGCTCGTCACAGCCGAGGGATATAAAGGCTGAGGGACGGGATGCTGAGGGTATATATTTCGCTGTGGACTTCCTGAAAGCGACGACAAAGAGCCTTCTTGATTCCGGACTGAGCGACGGAAATTACATATCCGCAAAGGACAAGAACGTTGTGATCATAGGCGGCGGTGATACCGGAAACGACTGTGTTGGTACATCTGTAAGACACGGGTGCAGCTCAGTTATTCAGCTGGAAATGATGCCTGAGCCGCCGGAGGAGAGAGCTGAGAGCAATCCGTGGCCGGAATATCCGAGGGTCAAGAAGACTGACTACGGACAGGAGGAAGCCATTGCTGTATTCGGGGAGGATCCGAGGCGTTACTGCACGACAGTGAAGGAATTTATCAAGGACGGAGAGGGTAAATTATCGGCAGTAAAGACAGTAAAGCTTGAATTTGTACGTGACCATGAGAGCGGAAGAAGCGTTCCGCAGGAGATACAGGGCAGCGAGGAGATACTTCCGTGCGAGCTGTGCCTTATCGCAGCAGGCTTTATCGGCTGTCAGAGCTATGTTGCCGAGGCATTCGGCGTTGAGCTTACGGGGAGAAACGCAGTTGCGTCAGCTGAGGGAGATTTCGCTTCGAGCGTACCCAAGGTATTCACGGCAGGAGATATGCACATAGGTCAGTCGCTCGTGGTACGTGCGATCCGTGAGGGACGTGACTGTGCTGCCGCAGTCGACAGATACCTTATGGGTTATACCAATTTCTGAAATTGATGGAGGAATAGCAGATGTGTACAATAATGGCGTACTGCGGTGCTGCGGGCGGCATGGAAAAGGTCACAAGGGGACTTGAGGCGACTATTTCAAGAGGCCCTGATGACTGCCGCATCATTGATATAGGCGGCGGAGTTCTCGGATTTCAGCGGCTGTCTATCATGGGACTTACTCCGGAGGGAATGCAGCCGTTTATGCTTGACGGCAGCTATGCGGTCTGCAACGGCGAGCTTTATGGCTTCAGGAAGGTCAGGGATGTGCTCATAAGCCGTGGATATGTTTTCAGGAGCGACAGTGACTGCGAGATAATACTTCCGATGTACAGGGAATACGGAACGGATATGTTCGCAATGCTCGATGCGGAGTTTGCGTGTGTTATTTATGACGGAGAGAAAAAGAGCTTTATTGCGGCAAGGGACCCGATAGGCATACGCCCTCTCTATTACGGCTACAGCGGCGGAGATATAGTATTTGCAAGCGAGCCGAAGAACCTTGTGGGGATATGCCGCAGGATAATGCCGTTCCCGCCGGGACATTACTACAAGGACGGAGAGTTTATAAGCTATTGCGATATAACTGAGGTGAAAAGCGTTATCCGTGACGATATCGACACGGTTTGCAGGAATATACACGACAAGCTTACGGCAGGAGTTGAAAAGCGGCTCGATTCAGATGCTGAGGTCGGATTTCTCCTTTCCGGAGGACTTGATTCATCGCTTGTATGCTCGATCGCTGCGAAAAAGCTGAAAAAGCCGATAAAGACCTTTGCGATAGGAATGGATATAGATGCTATCGACCTGAAATACGCAAAGCAGGTCGCTGACCATATAGGCAGTGAGCATACAGAGGTCATCATCACAAGGGACGATGTTATAAACGCACTTGACGAGGTCGTGAAGCTGCTTGGCACCTATGACATTACGACGATACGTGCAAGCATGGGTATGTATCTGCTGTGCAGGGCGATACATGAGCAGACTGATATCAGGGTGCTTCTGACGGGTGAGATATCTGATGAGCTTTTTGGCTATAAATATACCGACTTTGCACCCTCTGCGGAGGCATTTCAGGAGGAATCAGCAAAGCGTGTCCGGGAGCTGCATATGTATGATGTTCTCCGTGCAGACAGGTGTATATCAGTCAATTCTCTCGAAGCGAGAGTTCCGTTCGGCGACCTTGATTTTGTCCGGTACGTGATGGCTGTTGACCCGGAGATGAAGCTGAATAAGTACAACAAGGGAAAATACCTCCTTCGCCGTGCATTTGAGGGCGACTATCTTCCGCACGATATCCTGTACAGGGAAAAGGCTGCATTTTCTGATGCGGTGGGGCATTCGCTCGTTGATGACCTCAAGGAGTATGCAGAGAGCATATACTCTGACAGGGAGCTTGAGGTACGTGCAGCTGAGTATGACCATGCACAGCCGTTCACAAAGGAATCATTGCTGTACCGGGATATATTTGAGAAATACTACCCCGGTCAGAGCGGCATGATAGTTGATTTCTGGATGCCGAACAAGGATTGGGAGGGCTGCAATGTAAACGATCCCTCCGCAAGAGTTCTCTCGAACTATGGAGACAGCGGCGTATAAGGAATTTGAAAAAACGCTTGATGCCGTAGAGAACAGACAGGCAGGGTATACAAGGAATATGAGGATATAGCAAAGCAGCTGTACCGGTCAGGTACAGCTGCTTTCTGATTTGTCCCTTACTATTTAAATTTAAAATATCAGAACCATACGCTGAAAGTGCAGATACGGCGTTAGTCCTTATTACAGCTTTTTCAGACTTTCTCGAATTTCCAGTTCTGACAGGTGCTGCCGGTGAGTACCCATTGCTGTACATTCGCACCGGCTTCGGTCTCAGCATTGATGACCTCCACACACTTCTTTTCGCCGGATACCTTCGTAAGTATCATGTACGAGCCGTCTGAATTGCGTTTCAGTGCGAATTTCTGCGAGTCGCCGCCGGTGAACGAGGATATCTCAATATTAGTGCCGTCCTTGTTCTCACCGCCTGCAACAGTCAGGTAGCCAGAGGTGCCGTCTGAAAGCTGAGAGATGATGTAGTAATATCCGTCGCCTGTGCTCTTTACTTTCCATGTATTGTTCGCCTTGTTGGCGACTGTGCTGTACTGCTGTACGTTGGTGCCGTCAGCTGTACCGGACTTGTAAACGTCCATACATCTTCCGCTGTTTACGTTGCGGAGGGCGTAGACAGAATTTTCGTCAAGTGCGACCTGACCGATGATATTGATATCCGGCTGAGGCGGAGTTTCCATGTCCGTGCCGAGGAAGTAGCTGAGCATATTCGACTGAACATAGCCCTTAGAGGTCATGTCGTTTCGGTAGGCGGGATCCTGCGAAAGCGTATTGAATCTGTATTCAGTAGGCATGGTCGTGGAGATAACGACAAGGCTTGCAAAGTCGCTTCCGGTGCAGATCACTTCCTCACGCCAGTCACCGAGGATATCGCCGTAGAACATCGGTGCTCCTCTGTCGCTGGACGAACAGCCGGTTATCTTCCATGTTGTTGCAAGTCTCTCAACGCCCTGCGTCTGATAATTCCACTTTTCGATCTTGCTGTCGTTGTAGGATTCGCTGAGCAGGTCGCCGTCCCAGTAGAGCTTCAGCGAGGGATAAGCATTCGTATCGCTTATCTTATTGCCGTTCATGTCGTACATTCCCTGGAACGACCACACCTCATATCCCTCATGTGTCGGGTCAACATCTCCTATGTCACCACGGCCGATGTCGATAGTTCCGTCTCCGCCGTAATTTGTCCACAAAAGCTCACCGGTAGAGGCGTTATAGATGTATTCCAGAAGAGTATTCGGGTTTCTCTGCTGTACTCCGTAGCCCCACATCTCCTTGCCGTTCTGAGCATTGGAGAATGCTGTAACGTGCCAGCGGTCGCCGTGAACAACGTCCTTGACCTGATATCTCAGAGTGCCGTCACCGTTGATAGCGTAGCCCATGTGGAGAACCTCGTCCTTGCCGTCGTAGTCAACGTCCTCAACACGGAACTGGTGAGCCTCAGCACCGCCCATAGCATTAGCGTTGTACTTCCACTCAAGCTTGAAGGTATCTCCGCCGCCGTAGCCGTAGGTCGCCATAATGCTGTTGAAGCTCTTGTCGGCATTGCGGTTTTTCAGCCAGCACACGAGGCTTGGGTGAACGCCGTCAAGGTAGCCTATCTCCATCATGCACGCCATAGGCCCTATGCTGATATAATCGTCCGGCACAGCAGCACTCGCCTCAAGAGAGCCTGTCATGCCATTTATCACGGCGATAGCCTGACCATTAGTGATATTGTTCGTGTATGTTTTTCCGTCACCGAATGTAACTCCGTCAGCTATGCGTACAAGCACCTCAGCTGTTCCGTCACAGTCGATATCGTAAACAGTCGCACCGTCCCACATACCGACATCAATGGTAGAGGCTCCGGGAGTTATATTGTTTTTGTTTTCCGAGTTATAGCCTAAATCGAGCGTCCAGAGGTATGTGCCGTCGTTGAGATACGCTTCGAGCTTCTGGTGGTCATCGGTCGTGCGGTCAACGAGGAAGTCATAAGCTCCGTCGCCGTTAAAGTCTCCGACCCATACGAAATGGATAGTTCCGCCCTCGTGTATCGGTATCACCTTTGCCGCACCATTATTTCCCTTGGTGAATATCGAATCTCCGGCTTTGAGGGTGTAATCGCCGTCGGTGGGTGTCTCCACGCCGTTGTAGACCGTGGTGACGTAGTAGGTGTTATCCTTTGTGAGGTCGGCGGTCGTGTCCGTGTAATTAGTACCGCCGGTGACAGGCTCATCGTTCAGCTTTACGGCAACGCCGTCGGTTGTACGGTACACATTGAATCCGACATCAGGTTCGTCCGAGGCAAGGAGTCTCCAGCTTACAAATGCGGAATTTCCGGCGTTTACAGCATATGTACCACGGTCAAGATACTCATACATACGGCTTCCGGTGAGCACACGCTGTCCATTATACGGCTGCTCTTCTGAAGGCGTGTACCATACTCCGGCCGGGAATTTCACCTTTTTGCCGAGGAGATGATCCTGCAAAAGCGTCAGATCGGCACTGTCCAGCTTTCCGTCAGCATTCAGGTCTGACGTCACCTTTGTGATATCGCTGAGCCTTGTACCGTCGGCAGCAGCCTGCCTGAGAAGTACAAGATCGAACGAGCTGAGGATCTCATCTCCGTCCATGTCGCCGTAGAGATACGAGCCCTCGGCGGCATTTACAGACTCAGAAGCAGGCAGAGAGGGGAAAGCCTGTATGATCAGAGCTGCCGCAAGTGCCGGAGGGAGGCACTTTTTCAGTTTGCTCATTGTAAAAACTCCTTTCAGAATAGAATTTGAATTATCTGAAATTTTAAACCAACTATGATTATTTTAATATATATATTATAATTTGTCAATGAAAAATCCTGCTCAATAATAGCAGAAAAATATAATAAATAGCAGAAAATTTAAAAAAGTGCAGAAAAGTTACAGAAAAATATTGACACAAACTTCGCAGCGATGTAAAATATTATTGAAAGGAGCGTGGAAAATCATGAACATAGACGCTATCGGCTGTAATCACAAGCACAGCGGCAGCTTTCTTATAGACCGCCCGGAGGGTATCGGGGACTGGCTGCTGCTCCTCGTCAAGTCACCGGCTGTTTTCGTTGTCGGACATGAAAATATCCATGCAGTTTCCGGCTCATTTATCATATACACCCCCGGCATTCCTGAATATTACTATGCTGAAACAGACCTGTATATAAACGACTGGCTGCACTTCACTCCTGATGAAGAGGATATACAGCTTATCCACAGGCTGCGGATACCGCTGAATACGCCGATTTTTGCATATAATTCAAAGCAGCTTGCCTCGGTCCTGAAATATATGATGTATGAATTCTATTCCGGGAACAGGTATAACACAGAGACGATAGAAAGGTGCTTTGAGATGCTTATGTTCAAGCTTGCCGAGGCCTGCTCAGAGCGTCCGGATCAGGGGAAAACAGAATTATTTATGGAGAATGCGGTGCAGACGGATCAAAGGAATATGCTCAGCGGCAGACTCTTTGAGATACGGCAGCTTATACACACCTATCCCGGCAGAGAGTGGAGAGCGGCAGATATGGCAGAGGAGCTGATGATAAGCGTGTCCTACTTTCAGCATAGCTACAAGAGGATATTTGGCATAAGCGTGAATCAGGACGTTATGAAGGCAAGAGCTGAAAAGGCGGCGGAGCTTCTGGAAAATGACCACGGGCTGACGGTGAAATACATCGGTAAGTTCGTAGGCTACAGGAGCGATTCATATTTCAGCCGGCATTTCAAATCGGTCTATGGCGTGACACCGGCGGAGTACCGGAGGCAGAGGTGCAAATAACAGGCTCTTGCCGGAAGCTGACATTTTGTGTGCCCCGGAGGAGATATAATGTGAAACGGCTCTGAAATCGCTTTCAGAGCCGTGATTTGTTCCCCTTACAGAACATTTTATTTATGACACGCACCGGTGCAGCGGTGCGGTATCAGGTGTTTATCAGCTTATTTCTCATAAGGCTAAGGTCAAACGCATCGAGCCTGCCATCTTCGCAGAGGTCGCCGGCTTTCCAGTCGATGAGTGCGGTATCCGGAACGGCAAGCAGCCACTTCTGCATAAGTACAACATCTGAAATGTTGAACGAACCGTCTGCATTCACATCGCCTTCGAGCAGTCCGCCTTCGAGGACTGGAGTTGTCCAGAAGTCCACAAAATACCGTTCTTCATCGTAGACAGAATCTGCTCCGCCGTGTTCTTCGCCGTTGACGATCAGACCCTTGCTGTAGAACTGGTAGATCGCCATTGTTGAAACATACTCCGGCAGATACATATTGAAACAGAACTCATAGCGATAACCCGCCTTGAACACATCGTCATCGTTCATACTTCTGACACCGTGGATATAATTTCCGTTTGAATTTTTGGGAACAATGCCGAAGTTTTCATCACCGACAATAAGCTCTGCCGGGACGATACTGTTCACGTCTGCAATGTAGTCCGCATAGGTTTCGCCGACCTTTGGCAGACGGATAGTGATATTCCTGTCCACATCGCCCTGATATTTTTTCAGGGTGAAATGCTCGGATTCAAGCTCCGCACCCTGTTTGTTCCAGACCTTGCAGTACATCTCGGTGCCGTCGTATTTATCTGTCAGACCGCTGCCGCCGGTCAGACCGTAAAAGTCATAGCTGCCTGTCCATTCATTTGCTTCAAATTCCTCGTCAAGCAGGAATGTGGTTCTGTCCGTAGTTTTGAAGTACCATGAATAAATCAGGTCATCACCCAATGCCTTTAGCGTGATATGGGCAGGCTCATACGGCTCAAAGTACACGACCTCCGGGGGCTGTTCGGTAATGACGATCTGTCCGTACTGGATATAGGTGTTTTCGCCGACGTTATTGATAGCTGCATAATCTCCTTCGCCGCTTATGACGGTTGACGGGTCATTTACATTGACCCAGCCGTTTCCGTTTGGCAGCTTATGCCCCTCAGAAATATCGCCGAAGTCCTTTCCGAGGGTGAGCAGTGAAAGATTCGTGCAGTTAAGGAACATTTCATCTGCACTCTCAACGTTACTCGTATCAAAGCTGCTCAGATTGAGAGTTTTGAGGGAGGAACAGAACCAGAACATACCTTTCATGTCCGTTACGCTGCTCGTATCAAAGCTGCTCAGGTCAAGCGTTGTGATTTTGTAGCAAAAGCCGAACATACCACGCATTTCCTTCACCTGACTTGTATCAAAGTTGCTCAGGTCAGGTGCTGTGAGAACTTGGCAGCTTGCAAACATACAGGTCATATTTGTGACATTGCTTGTATCAAAGCCGGTCAGATCAAGAGAAGTCAGTGATAAACATCTATTGAACATACTTCCCATATCGGTAACATTTCTTGTATCAAAGCCGTTCAGATCGATTGAACTCAGGCTGTCGCAAAGATAGAACATAAAGCCCATATCGGTAACATTTCTTGTATCAAAGCTGCTCATGTCGATAGTTTTGAGCATTTGGCAGCCGTTGAACATAGAGTTCATATTAGTAACACTGCTTGTATCGAAACTGCTCAGATCAAGAGATTCGAGTTTGCTGCACTTTTGGAACATAGCATCCATTTTAGTAACATTGCTTGTATCAAAGCTGCTCACATCAAGAGAAGTCAGGGAACTGCACCCACTGAACATATACGCCATATCTGTCACATTGCGTGTATCAAAGCCACTCAAATCAACGGAAGGAAGTGCCCAACACCCGCTGAACATACCATTCATATTTGTTAAGCCGCTTGCATCGGCATTGGACAGATCTATTTTTTCACAGTATCCATAACCTGAAAACAATTCCGTACAGTCTCCCGGTAGCACAGTCCCCTCCGCAGCCTTGATACTCTTTACAGCGTCCTTCTGTTCAAAGCCTGTCATCTCATCATGCACCACATTGCCCTTCAGCGTCAGCAGACCTGTTGTGCTGTTGAAGGTGTAGCACTCTCCGGCAGCGTCAGCAACGATAGCGAAGTCCCTGAACGCCGGAGCATTGTAGCTCACCACGCCGCCAAGCATAAACAGCGATAATGCTGCCGCTATTACTTTCTTGAATTTCATAGTCAACCCTCCTTTGGCGAATAGAAAAGCGTATGTTGTCAGCACCTGACCTGATGCTTTAGGTAATTATAACATATTTTATAAAGATTGTCAACTCTTTTTGGGAATATTAAGCCCTTTCCGCTGTCTGAATTGCTGAATTTCACACATATTTATGAACGTGATAAATCATATTGCTCAGATTGCACAAAAATATCTTGACATTTTGCAGCAGTCATGATAAAATATAAAAAATCATTGCTGATCCAATAAACTGATAAATGCGGAGTACCGGCGGCAAGGGAGGCATACTTATGAGAATACTGAAATATAACGGCGAGCCTGTTCTGAACTATCTGGATATCTCTCCGATGAACTCACCGGTTCAGATGCTTGAACAGCTCGATCTGTTTATGACGTTTGCACGGATCCATTGTGTTCCTGTCCCGTCATGGTTCAGGGACGATTCGGGTGCAGTGTGCCGAGCAAAATGCTTCACAAAGCAGTTCTGGGCGGAGCTTATTGATATTCCGGCAGTGCCGGGTATTTCGCTTGCAGAGCCATTATCTGGCTGTTCGTAAAACCCGGAGCTATATTGTGGAGATCAGGATATGAGAAAGCTATTATTATTTGATCTGGACGGAACTCTGCTGAGGTCAGATAAAACGATATCAGCGAGGACTGTCGAAGCATTGAAGAAATGTAAAAAAATGGGATATGCCATAGGCATATCTACTTCAAGAAGCGAACAAAACTGCCTTTCGTTTCTTAAAGAAATTGAGCCCGATATTCTGATCTCAAGTGCGGGGGCACTGATCAGATACGGTAATGATTACATCAACAAAAATGTTTTTTCAAATGAAAGAACGAAAGAGCTGATACAAACGTTCAGGGCAGTATGCGGGAATGATGTTGAAATAACCGTTGATACAATAGATAAGCATTACTGGAATTACAAAATTGACCCTACAAAGACGGATACAAGCTGGGGTGAGAGTATCTGGACGGATTATAAAGATTTTTCTGGAGAAGCCTTGAAAATCTGCGTGCAGATCTTTGAAGATGAAAATGCGAGGGCTTTGGAAAGGCACCTGGCTGATTGCGATATGATAAGATTCTCAGACGGATTCTGGTATAAATTCACAAGAAAAGGCGTAACGAAGGAAAGTGCTGTTAAAATGATCTGCGATAAATGCGGGATCAAAGTATCAGATATCACAGCCTTTGGAGACGATCATGCGGATATTGAAATGCTTAAATTGTCCGGGATCGGCATAGCAATGGGAAATGCAGTAGATGAAGTAAAGGAAGCTGCTGATATTGTAATTGGCACAAATGACGAGGATGGTATTGCTGTTTATTTAGAGTCTGTTTAGTGTCAGCACGCCTCAGCATACGGCTGCCTCTGGATACTGAACGGGTTCTTGAAAACTAACGAAAAGAATGACAAAAAAAGGCACCTTCGATCTCTCGAAAGTGCCTATTCTTCTGGGGTAGGAGATGGGATTCGAACCCACGGTCTTCGGGACCACAATCCGACGCTTTAACCAGCTAAGCTACACCTACCATATACGGGCCATATACGGGAATACAGAACACAGATCAATAAATAAAAACGAAGTCCCCATTACGCAGCTGTTGGTAAAGCCATAACGGAGGCTTCGGAATGGCGCGCCTTGCTGGATTCGAACCAGCGGCTTACTGCTTAGAAGGCAGTTACTCTATCCAGCTGAGTTAAAGGCGCATTAAAAATATTGTCCGTGAAGACAAAAATATGGAGCGGGTGATGGGAATCGAACCCACGTAACCAGCTTGGAAGGCTGGAATTCTACCATTGAACTACACCCGCAATGTTTCCTATGCCGTTTCAACAGATAAAATTATATCACAGCCGCACAAAAAAGTCAAGTGCTTTTTTAAAAACAGTCATATCCAACAATAAATCGTGTTTAAATAAGAGGCTCTGTGGTAAAACTTCACAAATAGCCATAATTGACAGAAAAATAAATATGTTGTTGTTCATGAAAGGCGTGTCACATTTTCACGTTCGGGTTCGTTATATTTATCAGAAAAAAATTCTTCAGGGTCTTGACAAACAATAAACAATGTGATATCATGTGTATATGGGATGTATTAATGAAATTAGTACACACAACACAAAGCTACACAAATTCTTCCGGATAAGACGATTTGTTAACCATGTGCAACAAAGTCTGAAAAAATGCTGCTGCATCGAATGTTTAAATGTAGGAGCTGTATATCAGCTATATCCCTGTATTTCGGCGGATATTCCGGATCATGATATAAAGGGATAAAAGTTAAAATAAAAAAATTTCTCCGGGCATCGTCTTTTTTGCCCTTTAAAATCACTTATATATAGGAGCCTTTGAAAAAGCCTGTAATATAAAAACTGTAATATTTGTAATCAATTTCAAAAGAGGTGTTTCAATGAAACGACTCAGAGATCAGTGCGGCAGAAGAGGAGAGAGGATATTCAGCGATCTGTGTCTGCTGCCAAGCGTGATCGGTGTCCTTGTATTCTTTCTTATCCCGTTCGGGATAGTAATATATTATTCGCTCATCAATAACCCGGTCATGCATGAATTTGTCGGACTTGCGAATTACAAAAAGCTCTTTACTACTGTCGCATTCCTGAGAGCGGCAAAGAATACTGCTGTTTTCTCGCTTGTTTCCGTACCGCTCGCACTTGTTCTGTCGCTCGGACTTGCTGTCCTGCTTGACAGGAATATCCCCGGAAGAAGTGTATTCCGGACGTTCTTTCTGAGTCCTCTTATGGTGCCTACAGCGTCGGTCGTCCTTGTGTGGCAGGTACTGTTCCATACGCACGGTACTCTGAACCAGATCATTGAGCACTTCGGCGGGACAGGCATAGACTGGATGAAATCCTCACACGGACAGCTCATTATAATAATGATGTTCCTATGGAAGAACATCGGGTACAATATGATACTTTTCATGTCGGCTCTTGCCGGTATACCGAGGGATATCATCGAGGTCGCAGAGCTTGAGGGTGCAGGGAAGTGGTACCAGTTCTTCCACATAAAGCTGAGATATCTCTCACCGACGATACTTTTTGTACTGATACTCTCACTTATCAATTCCTTCAAGATATTCCGTGAGGTGTACCTGCTTACAGGTGATTATCCGTTCGATAAGATGTATATGCTCCAGCATTTCATGAACAACACCTTCAACAGCCTCGATTACCAGAAGCTTTCAGCAGCAGCAGTCCTGTTTTCGCTTGTGATGATAGTCATAATTGCGATACTCCTCATCGCCGAAAACATCTTCGGAAAGGATGTGGAAGGCTGATGACAAGAAAGCAGAAAACAAGACTTTTCAATACCTTTGTGACTATTTTTGCTGCATTTGCTGCAGTAATGTTTCTCATGCCGACTGTGCTTACTATTGCAAATTCCTTTATGACGTCGAGCGAGATATCTGCCAATTACGGTGCAATGCTGAGCAATATGACAGAGGACAACAAGACCTATATATCAGACGGAGTGAACCTGAAATTCATACCGGACAAGGTGACGTTCGACCAGTATAAGGCGGTACTTTTCAAAAGTCCGGATTACCTGCTGAAATTCTGGAACTCCGTGATGCTGACAGTTCCGATAACATTTTTCCAGCTTCTCATTGCGATACTCACCTCCTACGGGCTTTCGAGATATCCGGGCAAAATAAAGGGCATGATCTTCTTCACCTACATAATTCTGATGATAATGCCGTATCAGGTAACTCTTGTACCGAATTTTCTCGTTGCAGAGAAGCTTAATCTTTTCAGGCTGCATTTCGAGGGCTTCCATATAACAGCCGAGAAATTCCAGCTCCTCAATACAAGGTGGGCTATAATCCTGCCGGGAATATTCTCCCCGTTCAGTATTTTCCTGTTGACAAAGGTCATGCGGAGAATACCGGTGTCATATGTCGAAGCCGCAAAGCTTGACGGGGCAGGGGAATTTCAGATACTTACAAGGATATACCTTCCGCTGTGCAAGGGAGCACTCGTTTCGATAGCAATGCTCGTGTTCATTGACTACTGGAACATGGTCGAGCAGCCGCTCGTGCTGTTGAAGGATTCCGCAATGCACCCGCTTTCGGTGTTCCTGTCGCAGATAAATACCGGTGATATCGGGCTTGCCTTTGCGGTCGGAGTGGTGTACATGGTGCCGACGATACTGATGTTCCTCTACGGTGAGGATTATCTTGTCGAGGGAATGACATATTCCGGCGGTATCAAGGGCTGATCCGCAAATTATTATATATCTGGGAGTGAGCATATGAACGAAAATATAAAACAGCCGGACGAGATAAAGGGCAGCGATGAAAAAGAGCGTGACCCCGGAAAAAGGCGTGAAATAGTAAAAACTATACTTATAATCTTCCTTGCAGTGCTGCTCGTGCTTACATTTTTCTCGAATACTATACTCAACAGGTCGCTTGCTGAGATATCAACGGAGAGGGCGACCTCCGGAAAGCTGACAGAGCGTGTGCGGGGGAGCGGTATCGTGGAGTCGAACCAGGTCTATGACGTGACTGTTGAGAGCAATCTGGTGATAGATACGATCATGGTCAAGACCGGCAAGGAGGTCAGCAAGGGCGACGTGCTCTTTACTGTATCCTCTGAGGAAAATGCCGAGCTTTCAGCCGCACAGGACGCACTTGACGAGCTTGAGCTTGCATATCAGAAGGCACAGCTTGCGGTCGCTGCGGACTATTCGTCTGAAAATCAGGCGATAAACAATGCAAGAGCTGATCTGAATACTGCGATCGCAAGGCGTGACGCAGCTGCGAACAATCAGGGAAATGTGCAGGCTGCGAAGAATGATTACAACAACAACAAGTCCTCTCTTGCGTACCAGACAAAGCTCCAGACCAAGCTGCAAAGCACGATATCTGCCATAGATATGGACGAATATTCGGCAGCCCCGGCTGATTACAGCGGTGACCTTATAATGAGCAAAAACAAGGTGACAGGTGCGGAAAGCGAGTATACAGCTGCCCAGCAGATATATACAGCAATGCTTGCGGCGATAGGCGGAGGTCAGACTGACGCTGAGGAGCCGGAAGAGGAAAGTGCTGCTGCTGTTACAGAGGAGGAGCTTGAAGCTGCACGGCTTGACGCTGAGGACAAGAAAGCTGCATACGATGCAGCAAAAACTGAGTATGACAACTATAAATACTGGCTGAGGGGAGAGCTTGTTTCCCAGCTTACGGACTGTGAGAACGAGATAGACTGGCTGACTGCACAGATATCGGCGTATGAGGACTCACTTTCAAGCGGAGAAACGATGAGCCTTGATGCACTCAATGAGGACGTAACTGCAAAGCAGAGAGCACTTGATGAGCTTATCTCATCGCTGAAAAAGACCCAGACCGATAATGAGCATCAGTCGCAGCTTGACAAGCTCGACCTTGAGGCTCAGAAAAAGGCTATTGATAAGCAGAAGGAAAAGATAGAGAAGCTGAAAAATGACAGCGATATAACCGAGATAACCTCGAAATACAGCGGTGTTGTCAGCTCTGTCATGGTGCAGCCGGGAGATACTACAGTCCCTGATTCACCGCTCGCTTCAATAGATATCGCCGATGAGGGCTATACTGTAAGGGTAACTGTTGACGCAGAAAAGTCCAAGAAGCTCAAAAAGGGAACTGAGGCAGAGGTCGTAAACAACTGGAACGGCAATGTACAGGCAGTCCTTACGGACATAAAGAATGATACAGTATCAGGCTCGAAGAACAGGATACTTGTCTTTGAGGTTACCGGTGATGTTGAGTCCGGGACAAATCTTGACCTTTCGATACCATGCGGCAGTGGGAATTACGACTGTATCGTACCGAAAAGTGCAGTATATCAGGACAAGGACGGATATTTCGTCCTGACAGTCACCTCAAAAAGCTCACCTCTCGGAAACCGCTATTACGCTCAGAGAGTGAATGTTGAGGTAATCGTTTCAGATGAGACTTCAAGTGCCGTACAGGGTGCGATAACTGCAAATGACTATGTTATCACTGCTGCAAGCAAGCCCGTTTCACCTAAAGACCAGGTGAGAATGAAGGACAACTGAGGATAGCAGGGGCGGTGAGATATGAGATATAAATTCAGGCTATGGCACGCAGCCGCAGCTGGTGTGAATGCACTGTCGGTCGCCGGGATACTGATACTTACCGGGGCAGGCAGGGCGGCAGCAGAAGCACAGAGCTATAATTTCGCCGCAGACAGGTGGGACAGCAGCGGCGGGTGCAGGCAGATAAGCGTATATCTGACCGAGGATTCCGGGTTTACGGAGTCTATGGCAGCCGGTGTGAGAAATACCCTGCTGACAGAGCTGAAGAACGTTTCGGTCGTTCCGGAGGAGGGCGTTGAGCTTATCCCGGACGCATACAGTGCTCCGGCAGGTACGGCGACTGTAAGATGTGACACTATGGGGCGTGCGGAGGCTGAGATAACTGCGGCAGGCGGAGATTTCTTCCTTTTCCGGGATTTCGACCTGATCGACGGAGCATACTTTACGGAGAACGATATTATGCAGGACGGAGCGGTCATTGACAGATCGCTTGCGTGGTCGCTTTACGGCTCGGACAGAGTTTCGGGCATGAATATGTACATAAACGGCGTGAAGTTCTATATTTCCGGTGTTATCGACACTCCCTCCACCAAGGCTGAAAGAAATTGTGCAGGCGAAGCACCGAGGGCGTATATCAGCTATGAGGGTGCTTCAAGAGCTGTACCGGCAAATTCCGGATCCGATGACGGGACAGCCTCCGGCGGCTTTGATAAGGTAACGGTCTATGAGTGCATTTCTCCCGACCCGGTGGAAAATTTTACCCTGAATGCACTTCAGAATTACTTTAAGGGGCAGTATAAGGACAGCTTTTCGGTAGTTGACAATACAGGACGCTTTGAGCCGGGAGTGCTTGCAAAGGCGTTCAGGGGGCGGTGGAGGTATGCAGTAAATGATATGCCGATGGTCATGCCGTGGTGGGAGAATGCCTCACGGATAACGGAATACAGGCTCAGCACGCTGTATATGATCCGCAGGCTGCTGTTTATCCCTCCGGTGCTCACAGCACTTCTGCTGATATTCCTGCTGTGGAGATTTGTCAGCCGCAACAAGGGACGGGCAGTCAGTGCAGTAATAGACAAGATATATACAATAAACTATAACAGAAGGACAAGGAAAGAAAATAATAAATAGGGGGTCATTTATATGAAAAAAAGATCAGAAAATGCTCTGAAGCGTATGGCTTCGGCAGCGGCAGCAGCGGTAATGCTTGTTTCTTCAGCTGCCTGCTCGTCAACAAATGACAGCACGAGTATAGGCGGTGACAGCAGCACCTCGCAGAAGGCTTCACAGACTGCTGACAAGTCTGTGGTGAATTCCTACACTGCCGAGGATATTGCAGGGGATCATTCCTTTGAATATGTTGAGAGGATGTCTGCACTCGGTGATACCGGTAAGGTGCTGATATCCGGTTCAGACGCAACTGATAATTGTATGATGATAGCGGACAGCGAGTTCACATCGTTCACTCCTGTGGATTTCAGTATAGAAGAGGAGGGAAACGTTCAGACCTACTGGTCGGCAGCAGCTTCACCGGACGGAGTGATTTATGTACTTGCTACTGTCACTGATTATGGCGATATGGAGCTTCCGGATTATGACGACCCGGATTTTGACTGGGAAAGCTTTGACTATGAGGCACTTGAGGAGGCTGCGAACACTTCATATCGTCTCTACAGCATCAGCGAGGACGGAGAAATACTCACAGAGGCTGAGATAACAGGACTTGACGAGTACAAGGAAGGCGACTATCTCTACCTCGGCGGGATTTACCCGTTCAACGGCGGCAAGGTCATGGTCAACGCCAGCGGTAGTGAGGATAAGTATATACTTGTCAACACTGACGGCGAGATATCCGGGGAGGTAGACCTCGGCGACACGAACTGGTTCTACACCTATGGCTATGACAGGGACAATGCTTTCTGCTTCCTTGCCTATGGTGATAACGGAATGGTCATACGTACTATCGACCCGGATACTGCACAGCTTACAGGTGACGATATAAAGCTCACGGGCACTGAGCTTAATGGTGCTAACTGCTTTGCAAAGGGTACCGGAGAGTACAGAGCGTATATTTCCGGCTCGACATCTCTCTATGGCTTAAAGGACGACGGAAGCGTCAAGGAGCTTATAAACTGGATAGACTCCGATATGAACGGAGATTATATCAATGGAGTTTTTGCACTTGAGGACGGGGATTTCATAGTTTACCAGAATGACTATACGAACAATACCCGTGGATTCTTCCGCCTTACGAAGCGTGATCCCTCCGAGCTTGAGAATGTTCAGGTGATAACTCTCGGCATGATGTACGCCGACACCAACGTTACAAGCGTGGTCACTGACTTCAACAAGAAGAACAACGGATACCGCATAAAGATACAGGATTACAGCAAGTATAATGATTGGGACGATGAGAGCGAGAAGATGCTCAATTCCGCAGAAAGCCAGCTGAAGCTGGATATAGTTTCCGGAAATGCACCGGATATGATATATTCCTACGATGCCTCACTGATGACACAGCTCGCTTCAAAGGGTGTTTTTGCTGACCTTTATGACTACCTCGGTACAGATGGTGGAGTATCTAAGGACGAGCTGATGCCTGGTATCCTTTCAATCTGCGAATTTGACGGAAAGCTTCTCGGTCTTTCGCCTACGTTCGGGGTAACTACACTTGCGGCAAAGACAAAGTTTGCTGACAAGGAGAACTGGACTCTTGACGAGTTCATCGACGTGGCAAATAATCTTCCTGACGGAATGGAGCTTTTCCAGTACGGAACGACAAAGGAAAGCTTTTTCAGCAGCCTGATGTACGGTGCACTGTCATTCATCGACCCGCAAACCGCTACCTGCACGTTTGATTCACCTGAGTTCGTAAAGCTTCTCGATTTCTGCAACCGCTTCCCGGACGAGGAGGACGAGATAGACTGGGAAACAGCTTCTCAGGACGAAATGGATGCATACTGGAACGAAAAAGATGCCGCTCTCCGCAACGACAAGGCTTTGCTTCAGTATCTTTCATTCTACGACATGAGACAGTATGCAAGGTGCAGATACGGCGATTTCGGCGAGGATATAACACTCGTGGGCTACCCCTCTGATTCCGGCAGCGGTGCTGTGATAAGTCCGAATATGTGCTTCTCCATACTCAGCAGTGCTGCTGAAAAGGAGGCGTGCTGGAGCTTCATCAGCTCGTTCTTTACCGAGGATTATCAGAACAGCGGCAGGCTATGGGCTATACCTGCACTCAAGTCAGCATTTGAGAAGAAGCTTGATGATGCTATGGAGGATCCATACTGGCTCGATGAGGACGGCAAGAAGCAGACATACAAGGATCAGTATTACATAATGGACGAACCCGTAGATATACCGAATCTTTCCAAGGAGGAGAGAGACTACATTTACGACTACATCATGAATGCTTCCGGCACAAATACCAATTACTTCAGCGAGGAAGTTTCAAATATAATCAATGAGGAGATACAGGCGTTCTTTAAGGGCGACCGGTCGGCACAGGATACCGCAGACCTTATACAGAACAGAGTATCTATCCTTGTCAGCGAGCAGAGCTGACGAACCAAACATGACATCTTCTACATAAACAACCTCCTTTTCGCCTGCCTTTCTTTCCGGAAGGCAGGCGAAAAACTTTATAGATGACCTTTATTATTTTGAGTATATTTTCTTTCAGGTATTGCAATATGCCGGGAAATGTAGTATAATAGTAATCAGAGCCGCATGGCTGTGCGGCTGGTATGCTGAGTGATGTGGCGGTGAACAGTATGAAAAAGGATACTAAATACCGGCCGTCCGCTGTTTCTGTCGTATTTGCCCTTATATTTGCTGCATTGCTGTTCAGTTCAGCACTGAAGAAAAGCAATAGTGAAATAGTAATCATTGAAACAGACACAGACCCGGTGACAGAGACTGCACCGCCGTCTTCTGCTGAAGCTGCGGTCGTCAGGGAGACTGTAATATCGGAGCATACAGCGATCCCGGAAACAAGTGCGGCGGCAGCCACTGCTGCTTCTGCTGCCTGTGAGACATCTGTTGTGACAGCAATTGCGGAGACGGAATGTATAGCTACGGGTATAGCTACGGAATATATAGCTGAGGTGCTGTATCTTGATATAAATACTGCCGCAGCGGACGAGCTTATGCAGCTGCCGGGGATAGGAGATGTTCTGTCCGGCATGATAGTAGCCTACCGGGAGGAACACGGCGGATTCCGGAATACAGAGGAAATAATGCAGGTGAGCGGCATAGGCGAGGGGATATTTTCTGCTATTTCACCGTATATCTATGTTGCAGACCCGGTTTATGAGGACTATGAGCCGCCGGATATAGATATATCCGGAGACACTCCGGATATACAGGACGAGCCGGAGATCATTCAGGAGACAGTGCCTGAGGACAGCGGGGAGCAAATGCAGCTCACGCTTGAGGACGCCGCTCCGATAAATATCAATACAGCCGACACCGAAACGCTGATGCTGCTGCCATATGTGTCACATGAGGAGGCAGAGGCTATAATCAGGCTCAGGGAGGAAATAAACGGATTCAGAGATCCGTATGAGCTTCTTTTCGTTGAAGAGCTTGACCGGCAGCAGGTGGCGGAGATAACAGAGTATGTGACTGTAGGGGAATAATTTTTGGGGAGTAATATATTTTAGGAGGAGAGAAAATGGCTGAAACATCAAAGCCGGGAGTGACAGAAAACAAAGCCAGATCAGCTGAGAAGGCTGAGAAAAAGGAGAAAAAGGACTTTAGCAGACTGCTCAGGTGGGTGCTTGCTATAGCTCCGTTCGTTATCGCTGCTGTAATATCAGCGGCTGTCGGAGTTATCATGTTCAAGATCAAGGAGATCGCTCCGTTCGGGACAAAATCCCTGCTGTGTATGGATCTCTGGGGACAGTATTTTCCGATGTACCTTGATGTCTATGGCTCGCACGGTCTGAGCGGGCTGATGCATTCATGGAATGGTGCATTCGGCTTCAACAGCTGGGCACAGAACGCTTATTACTGCAACAGCATTTTCATTTTCATGCTGAAGCTGCTTCCGGGGGAAAAGCTTGTTGCCGCACTTGATATATTCTGCCTCGCAAAGCTGCCGCTGAGTGCAGTGACAAGCCTTGCGTATATGCAGTACAAGAACAAGAAACGCAGCTTTGTGTTCATTGCAGCGGCTGTGGCGTATTCGCTGTGTGCGTATATGCTTGCATTCATGTCGCAGCCTATGTGGACGGACTGCGTGATAATCGCTCCGTTCGTTATGCTCGGCATTGACAGGCTCGTGAGCGAAAAAAAGCCGCTTGTATACATGGTATCTCTTGCAGCTGCGATCATTTCAAGCTTCTACATCGGATTTGCACTTTGTATCTTCAGCGTACTGTACTACGCTGTGACAGCTCCGCTGCTCGTCCGGGTGAATAAGGAGGACTCAAAGCCGAGAGTGACCGGCATAAAGGACTTTTTCGGCTCTGTACTGCGTTTTGGTGTGTTTTCACTGCTTGCTGGAATGATATCGGCACTCGTTATCATTCCGATAGGACTGGCTATATCGAACACCATCGCCTCTGAGTCGAACGCTCCTGAGAAGCTCACATGGTACGGAAATATAACTTATATCATGCAGAATATGCTGCCGCAGAGGAACCTCTGGGTGCAGTATACCGGAACTAATATATTCACGGGAACTGTTGTGTTTGCGGCACTTCCGATCTACTTCATGAACAACGGCATACGTGCGGCAGAGCGTATCGGAAATGCTGTACTTTTCGCATTCCTGCTCATGTCACAGAGCTGCAATTTCCTCGACTATATGTGGCACGGATTTCACTTCCCGAATCAGCTTCCGGGCAGATGGACATTTCTGTTTTCACTGTTCGTTGTGACAGTCGGGGCAAGAGGTCTTGCACACCTTCGTGATATGAAGCCGATATATGTTATCATCGGCTCGCTTATCGGGCTTGGGGCACTGTATGTCACGGCGAATGGTATCGGCCCTACGCAGATATATGAGCTGCCGGAGGGTACATGGAAGACAGTGATCCTTGCCTCGCTCTTTGCGGTGATCGCATCTGCTATCCTCCATATCCCTGAGCTTCCGGAGGAGCCGGTGTTCAGGAAAAAAACAGCACCTGAGAATGCTGATACAGCAGCAGAGGCTGTAGAAAATGCAGATGATACCGTTACCGCAGAGGCAGAGGAAAAGTCTGAAACTGCTGAAAAGGCTCCGGCGGCGGAGACAGGGGATACGCAGGCTCCGGCAAAGGAAGAGGACACTGTATCCGAGGAGACATCAAGAAAGAATTACGCTGCATTCCGCAGCTTCTTCAGCAAGGCAAAGCTCGTCGGTGCGGGTATCTGCTCACTCGTTATTGCGGCTGTGATGATAACTGATTCCGGTGACAATTTCATCGAGGTGGCACAGTTCCCGAATGAGAGCGGCGTTCAGGTCAGCGACGAGACGGGCTATACCTTCACTATAAACAAGATGATGAGGAACGGCGACCAGTTCCGCAGCGGCAGGGACGAGTTCTACCGTATGGAGGCGAACAGCGGCTATACCTTCAACAGCTCAATGCCGGGCGGCTTCCACGGAATGAGCTACTATTCATCGACCATGAACGGACAGGTATACAGACTGCTCCGCTCACTCGGAAACAGGGTATACGCTGAGAACGTCAGCACTGTGTACAATATCAGCTCGCCTGTACAGAACAGTATCTTCGGTATAAAGTATATACTTGACTTTAATTATGACCTGAATAACGTTGTTCCGTGGCAGGAGCCAGCAATGACCACCGATGAGTGCATACTCTATAAAAATCCGACGGCACTTTCGATAGCATTTGCGGCGTCAGACAGCATAAGGAATTACGAGGTAAGCGATGAGATAAAGGGAGTTTCGGCTCAGAACGGGCTTGTGAACGCACTGTACGGCGAGGAGATAAATCCGTTCAGGCTTGTCAATGAGACCAGCTTTGTAAGCGAGAATGTTTCATTCAGCCCGAGTGAAAACTGGGAGACTAACTATTTCATAACCGATGCTGGATACTCACAGGCTATATTCCGGTGGGAATACTACGTCGAGCAGGACGGTCCGTTCTATATCGAGCACAATTTCAGAGCGGGAAATGTTCATATCATGGGCATGAATGTTGATAAGACAGTTGGCTCAGGCAATGGCAGATTCATCTACGCAGGCACATTTACAGCAGGTGAGACGATAACAGTAGAGGTAGTTGTGGACGATATCAGCGTCGGCTGCTTCGGTCTGAATATGTATTCGCTTGATCAGAATGTGTGGAACACGGTCTACAACAAGCTTTCAAGTGAGCAGCTTCAGATGACATACGCCGGTAATACAAAGATAAAGGGCGAGATAGATCTTGCTCAGGACAGCCTTGTATTTGCTTCGATACCTCAGGACGGCGGATGGAGCGTATACTGTGACGGAAGAAAGGCTGAAACTGAGATGGTATGCGGAAATATGCTTGCTGCAAGCATTCCTGCCGGACACCATGAGCTTACCTACCGCTACCACGTTCCGGGTCTGAGGATAGGTACACTGATAAGCATAGCAGGTATCCTTATCGCTTGTGCGATACTTTACGGAAAGAGGATCATTGCTGCGATAAAGAATAAAAAGAGCCCGAAATAAAAAAGCATAGCCGGTGACAGACGTCACCGGCTATTTTTATGCCAGATCAGCTCTCATCTTCCGCCTGAACACAACAGCCGAAAGTATCAGAAGCAAGGCAGCACAGACCACAACGATCATGAGCGGTATAAGCAGCTTTTCGGCAGAAAGGTCGGGCACTATGGCTGCCCTCGCTGAGCGTGTGCTGTAGTAGAAGGGGAGTGCCCGGCATATTTTCAGCACTATCCCTCCGGCTGAATCTGCATCGAACCAGATACAGCCGAGTATGGAGCTGAGGGAAATGATTATCGAGCATAACCCCGGAGCGGCTTTATCGTTGAACAGAGTTCCGAAAAGTACGCCGAAGCCTATGAACATGAGTGCTGAGGGTATCAGGACTATCACCGAAAGCAGAATGCCGGCAGCACTCAGACTGACACCGGTTATCAGTGATATTATGAACGATGCAGCGTATGTAATGACCGACTGTATAACTGAAATGATGAGCATTGGCAGGATATATCCTACAGTGAAATCTGTCGGTGTCATTGGTGTCGCATACATTCTTGCAAGAAATGCACCGCTGCGGTCTTTTGAGATAGTGAGTGCAGTAAAAAGCATGACGAAGGTCTGACCAAAGACCGCTATCCCTGCCGAAAGATTGTCTATCCTGAATATCGTCATTCCCGACTGTGCAGGAATGCTTTCGTTGACGACGGTCATGATGATGAGCATTACAAGCGGAAAGCCGATGCAGAATATATAGCTCAGCGGATCACGCACCATTTCCTTGATATTCCTGACTGTGAATGCGGCTATCCTGTTCATGCCATGCTCCTTTCTGCTATTTCCACAAATGCGTTCTCAAGCCCGGTCTTTCCGGCTGTTTTCTCTATTTCCCCAAGTGTGCCTATTGCCTCTATCCTGCCGTTTATCATAATAGCTATCCTGTCGGAGAGCTGTTCAGCCTCCTCCATGTAATGTGTCGTCAGTATTATAGTGATTTTGCCTTTCAGAGCCTCTATGACCCTCCACAGCTCCCGGCGTGCTATTACGTCAAGTCCGAGAGTGGGCTCATCAAGGAACAGCACCTTAGGCTCGCTTATCAGTGCCATTGCTATGGAAAGCTTTCGCATCCACCCTCCGGAAAGTGTCTTCGCACGGCTGCTTTCCACCTCATCAAGCCTGAAAAGCCTGAGCATCTCAGCGATCCTCTGTTCCCTTTTGCTGCTGCTGAACCCGAACACCCGTGTTATGAAATCAAGATTTTCCCGGACTGTCAGATTCATTAAAACTGCGGTATCCTGCGGAGATATGCCGATAACGCTTTTCACTCCTGCAATGTCGGAGGTCACGCTGTGTCCGCAGACAAATGCCTCACCTGACGTAGGTGCGGACAGACAGGACAGCATTCTTATCGTAGTAGTCTTCCCGGCACCGTTTACACCGAGGAGCGAGAAAAGCTCCCCCTCGTTTACAGTCAGGTCTATCCCGTCAACTGCTGTTTTGTCCCGGTATTTCTTTGTAAGTGCTTTTGCTTCAACGGCTGTCATTTCAGAACCTCCTGTTATATTTTCACGATAGCGATACCGCCCTTTTCCTCATCACCGAGGATCAGCAGCGTATCTCCGGATTCAAGCCCAAATACCTTTCGGCAGCCTGCCGGCAGGGTTATCTGTCCCTTGTCGTTCATTTTGACTATCCCGAAAATATGCTTTCCGTCACCGGTATGAGCCTCCTTGCTCATGTCACGCACAAGCTTGTCGATAGTTGTTCCGTAAAGGTCAGCAAGCGCGATACAGCATTCTATATCCGGCAGCGAATCACCATGCTCCCACTTTGCCACAGCCTGACGGGAGACACCGAGTTTTTCAGCGACCTCCTCCTGTGTAAGACCGGACTGCTTACGGAACATTTTCAGCTGATTGAATTGTATTCCCATATTTATCACCTCACTGTGAAAATTATATCATGGAGAAAATGTGAAGTCAACCAACCATTTTTAACATCAATGTTAGATCTGGTTGCATTTTCGGAATATGCTAATCAGGTGTGTTGACATCTGCCAAAAAAACAACCCCTTTTGTCAGACGCATGATCGGTATATCTTATACCACATTGTCCAACAAAAGGGGAGCAGTTCATTTCCGGGGTGTATTTTATCAGTCTTCTTTCAGTATCTTCAGTGCGTTGTTGTCATCTATGGGCTTCATATGTGCCAGATCATTTCTGCTATCCTTGAAGAATACCAGCTTTTTGTATTTTTTATCATCCATTTTGAAGTAGCCGTTATCGCATATCTGCTTCAGATTCCCAAGGTCAAGCTCAAACGGGTCTTCAATAACCTCATGAGTAGGAGTTGTAAACGGTATAGCCTTCTTTATATCAGTAAGATACAGATCGAGCAGCTGGCTCCTGTACTTTTCGAGTATCGGGAAGACGAGCTTCATCTGCGTTTCCCACTTTACCCGCTTTACACCTCTTTCGTCCATTTTTGGAATGACGGTGCGGCAAACTCCGAAGGTCTCAGAGATCAGCTGCTTTCCAAAGCCCAGGATATCTCTGCATTTCTCCATATCGCCGCCGCTCAGACCTATAGCAAGCTCTGCGATGTATTTTTTCATCTCAGGCGTACAGTCCTTCAGCTCAGCTGCCTCAAGCATACAGTAGATATATTTGTCATACTGCGATATATAATCCTCATACCGCAGTATTCTGGTGTTTTTTATATTTCCCCAGCTCTTGCCGTTATCCTTCATTATAAGCAGGAACACAGCGTTTCTGCCTTTCTTGCAGTAGCTGTTGTACTCCGTGAGAAATTTCCGCCACATTTCAAGCTGTACAGGAGATTCAGCCTTGAGCCAGATATTTGTACTGATCAGATCTGAACTGATATTTTCAGCCATGAAGCGTGTACGGCTGTTATTCGGGGTCGGGAAATATTCTCCGGCAGATGCTGCAAAAAATTCATCAAACATATAGCTTTCAACGTCCGTCGTTATCTGGGATGAGTCTATCTCGGTGAATCTGCTGCTTGCATCTGTTGAGGAAATAGTCTTATGCAGTGTCTCGAACATATCGTCGTAAAACGGGATATCATCGCTGTAGACGAGTATCACCGAATGACGGTCAGAGACTGAATCGGTCACATCTGAAATGAGCCTTGCAGCGTTGGCTATCTTTGTCCACCATACGTTATTATTCATACCAGCCCTCCTCAGACCTCAGAATACTTGAACAGTGCGTTCATGACATCTGATTCGCTTCCCATGAGCTGGAGGAAGTTCTGGCGGGAGAACATAAATCTGCCCTCGTTGTCCTTACGGAAGATATTGAGGTCTACCATTTCATTCATGTAAAGCTCAAGGTGATCTCTGTCTACCGAGGTTATCTTTTTTATACCGAACTCCTTGCTGCCGCAGTTCTTGACATCGTCCGCACTGTAGCCTGTGCTGAGTCCCTTTTCATTGTACAGATATGCCATGATAAGTGCGATTATGTCGTAGTAATTATCCTTATCGAGTGCGAGGGTGATACTGAATTTATCCTTGATCTGTGTGGTGAAGGACTCCTGTGCAAGAAGCCTCTGTATGTAATTCTCAGTAATGAAATAGGGCTGCTGGGTTATCGGGACTGTGCGCATCAGCTCGACGAGCTTTGAGCAGTAGAACTGGATGAGTCCGGGGAAGTAGTTTGCTGTTGCGAGTATAGTGGAGATAAGTCCCTCAGCCTTTTCATCGCCCTTGAAGAAGATACCGAGGAAGCTGAGAGGATATTCAAGGAGCTTACGGGCATCTGAGTAGTTGAATGGTCTGATCGTCTCATATTTCAGGTGCGGGATTATCGGATTCACGTCATCATCCGAAGCAGCTCTCTTGCTCTCGTTGGTGAATCTTGAAAGGTTGTGGAGTCCGGCGATAACGAACTTGAAGGATACTCTGTCGCTCAGGGTGAGCTTCTTGAGCTTTTCGATCTGCCTGTACATATCCTTCCGGCAGCTTGCTATAAACTCGTCGCCCTCATCGAGTAGCAGCAGCAGGTAATCCAGGTGGTGCTTTATGATGCAGCTTTCTATTGCGTCAACGAGTTCCGACCAGTCATAATAGATCTGATCCGAACTGAACAGTCCGTCCTTGATAAATTCGGTGCTGACCTCCTGTGCAGACTCAGCTGCGTTCATTGCACGTATATCAACATAGACTGCACGCTGACCCACGATACCATTAATGTCGAATTTCGCCTTTTTGAGCAGAGCCGATTTACCGAGCTGCCGTCCGCCGTAGAGCAGATGAACGCCCTGTCTGTCCTTTATTTTGTTCAGCTCTTCATCTCTTCCGACGAACATTTCAGGCGGCATATAGTTTCCGGAATCCGGAACATATGGCTGATAGTATGAGAACGGCATAGCGAGCTTCATGAGCATTCCCGGATCCATAGCGTTAGCTGATGTCCTGACATAGTGTGCAGCGAGGTATGTCATGAGCACTCTGTCAACGAGCATATATATCTTTCCGTAGTTCTTTATCCTTATCGCATCGGCAAGACGTCTTCTGTCAGCCTCTGCGTAGTGGTAGTCAACGAAAATGATAGTGTGCCTGCCGTAGCCGCAGATCTGATCTATTTCATTCAGCATTCTGTCAGCAAGGTAATTTCCGGGCAGGAAGAGTACGCCGAATGGAGTGCGCTTTGCCTCTGTGCCGAACGGAGCGAGGATATGAGAGAAATTGCTTCTTGCAGAATTCTCCATAGCGAGAGTACACTCATAATAATTGCTGAAATTCTCCTTTATCCCTGCTTCCTGTATCGTTGCACAGGGAAGTCCGAGCAGTCTGAGCAGCTCCTTTGCACGCTCTGCGGTCATATTGCTGCCAGTCCTGAACCATGCACTCAGGAGCTTTATACCGCCTGCTTCGTCCTTGCTGTATACGGCGGTACGTCTTACGTACTGCTGTACCTTCGATATATCAACGAGGTCGCCCTCCCATTTCGGGCATTTTCTGAATATCGTCTCGTACTGGTTGTGGAAATCCTGCAAAAGCTCATAGCTGTTGCTGCTCTGAACATCGGCGTAATCGTTGTTCTGGATACGCCTTATCATATCCTCAGCCGCAGTATAATTGCGTATACTTATGTACTTTTCTACCTTATGCAGTGCAGCCGAAAGCACATCATCGACCTTTTTGTAGGTGTCAGCCTCTATAGTCCTGCGGAGTGCGACGAGCTGTGCCTTTATGGGAGCCTCCTGAAGTGAGGAGATACGCTCTATCATGCTGTTCGCATGGAAGACAGCACGCAGGTAGAAGCCGTAATACTGTGTTTTCAGTGCAAATCTGAATACCTCCTCAAGCTGTGAGAGAAGGTTCTCCTTGAAGTTTGAATCGACCACGGAGTTGAATCTTCCGTAGCTCTGTGAAAGCTCAAGATTCTCGATAAATTCGCCGTGCTTTCTCCGTGTGAATCTCTCTACCTCTGATATGTTATCCGACTTTGTCCTGTAGAAATCAACGCTGTTCTTCAGCTCGATATCCAGAAAACCATATGCTTCCTGCAAACCGATAGTATACTCAGCAGTCGGGATATCGAACAGAAGATGATCCTGTCCTAAGAACTCATCATTAGTCAGCAGCTCTCTCTGTACAGTCTCCAGACCATGCTCCTCAAGACGGCTCACTATATCGAATCCGTCTATACCCGAGCACATATTTGTAAGCTCAGGTACAAGGATATCGCCCATGCCGTCCCTGAGAGGGATATTGCTGTGACGGAGATAGCCTGTATAGAAGAAACGGTCTCTTGGCTCCTGTTCGTAGGTGCCTGAGAGCATATCACGTATCTCCTTCAGGGTGGCGGAAATTACCGTTACGCCGGCTTCTCTTTTGATATCGGACTTTCTCTTAGCCTCAGCTATTATGTCACGGCAGAGGTCTGAGACGATATTTATTCTTTCGATAAGCTCATTTTTCTTATTTACAGAGAGCTTGTTTTCGGTGACGTCATTGTTCCTGACGAGCCTTACCCATTTTGCTATAGCGCTCAGGGAATCCTCAAGACGCTTATAAAGCCTGTTCCTGAACTGGGAAACGAGCTTTGTGGATTTGTATTTATTCGGGTTTATGTTAGCCTTGTCCCATGCCTCGTCGATAAGGTCGTTTATCTTGTCAGAGGACAGATTTTTTTCGGAAAGTGTCCTCTTTGCACGGATAAAGCCTGAGATGAATTCCTCTACCTGATCCAGAGCCTTCTTTTTATTATCCGCAGCAAGCTTCAGATAGTATGCAACATCTCCGGTCGGCTTGAAAAGCTCAACGGCAGTATCGTTGTAGCGCTGGCAGCTTGTCGATTCGTTGAACGGCAGCTCTACATTCTGCTGATAGTAATACTTTGCAGTGCTTACCGCAGACTC
The DNA here is from genome assembly GCA_017475555.1 of Ruminococcus sp. Taxonomy (GTDB): domain Bacteria; phylum Bacillota; class Clostridia; order Oscillospirales; family Ruminococcaceae; genus Ruminococcus. Next base: position 11,722 of record JAFVFL010000015.1, on the reverse strand, counting down.
TATCTGGCTCTGAGCATTGAGCTGGCTCTTGCGCATATAGTCGCTGTAGTATTCCATGCCCTTACCGGCGGTGTTCTTGAACACCATAAAATCATTGGCGATGTCCTTTAGTCCGGGTATATCTGAGCCGTCCGCAAGACCGAGCACTGATTTCATGGAGTAGTCATAGCTGGTATCATTGGAGAAGAATGTACGCAGCAGTGCAGCTGAAATGAGATCGGCTGAAAGCCCGCTCTTTGAAAGCTCCTGATTACCGGCGATATCTATTATGAAATCCGAGCTGTACTGCTCACTGTAGTCAGGAGCATTGCGGACATAGGCGAGCAGCTTGTAAAGGTCACGGAGCTGCTTATTGGCATTTGAAAGGACTTTAAGATAAGATATCGCACAATAATCCCTTCCGTTGACTATCATTTTCGAGGCGTTTTTTTCTGCATCCTCAAAGCTGACATATCTTACGTTAAGAATGACCTCCTCAGGATCATCGGTTACCGGGCTTGTCATAATATCGTCTTTGTCGGTCGGCTCAGGCTTGGGGGGCTCAGGCTCTGTGACAGTATCAGGTGTCTTTTCCGCACCGTTCACAGGTGCATCATCTGTCTGCTTATCAGACGGGATATCCTCCTTCTGTTCACCGTCACCGGTATCATCAGAATTGCCGCCGTCTGTCTCCTCAGCTTTCTCCGGGGTATCCCCCTCAGGCTTCTCCTCCGGTACAGCTGCCTGGTCTACAGTCTCCGGCTCAGCTGCGGCAGTCTCCTCCTCAGACTCAGTATCCTCAGATGTATCGTCGCCGGCCATACTGACATCTATCGCACCGCCGTCATCTGGTGGAAGATCGTCATCAGTATAGAGATCGTCCACATCAGCAAAGCTTATCGCACAGGTCTTCTCCTCCGGTATACCGCAGGAATTTGCGGCATGATACAGACTGCGGAGCTTTTCAGCGTCCTCAGCCTCCGGGCATATGAAGGTGATCTCAGGAAAGTCAGAAACAGAGCTCTTTATGACATCGCACTCTGCATCTATCCATACGAATGCTTCAGCGATCTCCTCAACGGATTTAAAGCATGATATGAGATATAGTCTGTGAGGCTTGCTTGCGTCGAGACTTACATATAGCAGAAGTCTCAGGTTCATTCCGCCCTCAAGTATCTTGAAGCGTCCGTTCCGTGGTATCTTCGGGGAGACTATCTTGTCAGTAATGTCGGACACAGCAAGCTCGCTGAGAGGTATCTGATCGGCTATTGCTACCGGGGCGGTCTTGCTGAAAAGTATCCTGAAAAGCTCCTTATTTGTCGGTATCATGAAGGATTTGGAGGTCAGGGCATAGAATACCTTGCCGTTTTCGTCTATAAATTTCTGGACGTAGCCCTCCTTGTAGAGCTCATTGAAGCGGTTTTCAGCGATCATCGGCTTGTCAGGCATACCTACATCGTTTGCAACAGTCTGTGCATCGCAGAAGCAGTAGTCACGCAGACGTTCAAAAATGGCTTGGTATATCGTGTCAGGCTCTTGTGTACCCTTCCTGTTTCTGATATACACGATCTTTTTAAGCTCCTTTGCCTTCAGACCCTTGTCTGCCTGGGCACTCTTCAAACACTGTGCAAAGCCGCCGCTGTCTTTCTTGAAATCAAAGGCGATGGTCTTGTTTGCTTCCTTTATCCTGTCTGCATATGCTAAAACATTCTCGTCATATTCCTTTTTAGAAGCCGGTGTTGTATCCTGCTCTGCCTCTGGCTCAGCCGGTGCTGCGGCTGTAGAAACTGTCTCCTCAGTCACAGGCTGAGCTTCCGGCTCATCTGCGGGTTCATTTTCAGCTGCGTTTTCCGGCTCAGGAGCAATATTTATCTCCACGGCAGCTGTTTCCTCGTCAGCTTCGGTCAGGACTGACTCTTCTTCGGCTTTTTCAATAGCTCTGGTATTACTGACGGGCTCCGGTACTTTTACAGGAGCGGTGACAGCGGAGGTATCTGCCGATTCAGGCAGAGAAAGCGTTCCCATGATGACATTTACAAGCAGCATGGAGTATTCCGGGTTTCTGCTTACAGCCTCGATACCGGAAAGAGAAGCGAATCCGCCGTTTTTCAGGTCTGAGATGAGAGCCTTTGCTATGTTCAGCTTTTCCTCGCCGCAGTCGGGCGAGCTGACCTCCTCCGCAAGCGTGTTTATTATGTCTGACAGCATCTTGTTCTGGGAGATGACCGACCTGAGAAGCTCTGAAAGCTGCTGCATTTCGAGCTGCTTTCCTATTGTGCTCAGGATATCTCTTGCATTTTCGAGAGACCCGACCGGTTCCTTGCTGTACTGAAGCAGATCAGTGGTAAGTATAGTCTGAGTTTTCAGATAGCTTGTGACTGCTTCGAGGGTATTCTGTACAGTCTCAGGGCTGACAAATTTTTTTTGCCTGAGAGTGCCGGACATATCGTCCATTCTGCTGACAAGCTCGGCCATCAGGCGTTCAGCTTCGTCAATGGTGTCCGAAAGCTTTTTTGTCAGGTCGAGCTGACTGTTCATAGCGCTCATAAAATCACTCCTTTTCCGCAGAGCATAACTCCGCATATAAGCATATTATAACACATTTCGACAGATTTGTCATCACCTTAGTGAAATATTATATAAAATTAACAAAAATAAAGCCCGGAGCTTTTCCGGGCATGGATATCATTATGATTCCTCATGTATCAGTGGCTTTCTTAGCTTTTTTTGGCAGCTCAAGCACGAGCATGGCGGCGATTATCATGATTATCCCTATGATCTTCGTTACGCTCCTGCTTTCATGGTACAGTGTCATTCCGATGACTGCACCGACTACAGGCTCAGAGGCTGCAAGAACCGCCGCTTTCCCGGACTCCATTCCGGACAGTCCCCATGTGTAGAGCACATATGACAATGCGGTACACATTATCCCGACACCGAGACAGAGAAGTATCAGCTTTATTTTGTCCTCCGACCTGAATATTGTCCGGGCAGCCTCAGCAGGACGGCTGAGGGGGAGTATCCCTGCAAGCCCGAATATGAATGTGTATACCGTAACCGTGAAGGCACTGTAGCGTTTCAGGGCAGCTCGTCCGAATATCGTGTAAAGCCCGTAGAAAAGACCGGAGGCGAGCCCCACGGCAACTATGACCGGGGATATCCCGCTGCCGCCTGAAAATCCGGCAACAAGCACGCAGCCGCATATCGTCAGGATAAGTGAGAGTATCTTGACGGGAGTTATCCTTTCCCGGAAGATGAGGGCTGACAGCAGCATAATGAATGCAGGTGAGGTGTAGAGGAGTATGACGGCTACAGAAGCCTGTGAGTGTATAAGGGCGTAGAAATAACAGATGTTGAAAAGCACGATGCTGATTATGCCGGTACCGATAAACATCCATATATCCCGGAGCCTTATTTTCAGCAGCTTATGGTCGATAAGCAAAGCTGAAACGGTGAAGACAGGTGCGGCGACTGCAAGACGTATCATCGTTATCTGTACCGGGTCAAGTCCGGCTGCGGAAAGTCCCCTGACGAAAAGACTTATCATTCCCCAGAGAAGTCCTGCTGAGAGCACCGCAGCTGACGGAAGAAGCTGTATTATTCTTTTCATTCCAGTCCTCCCTCAAGCTGTTCAAGAAGCCGGTATATCGCCTCTCTGTCTGCAAGTCCGTCTGAAAAGGCGGTTGCTCCGCCGCACGCAGTCCCAAGCCTTAGCGCCTGTGAGAAGCGTTCCTCTCCGGTATACAGCTCAAGACCGGCGACAAAGCCTGCAAGCATAGAGTCCCCTGCACCAACGGAATTTCTCACAGTCCCCCTGCACACGCCGCAGGTGTGTACTTTTCCTGAGCCTTCAAGCAGGACTGCACCCTGTTCAGCCATTGAGACGAGTACATTCTGAGCACCGAGCTGCTGTAATCTCCCGGCATATTCCACAGCCTTACCGGGGGTATCTATCCCGGTATCGAAAAGCTCTCCAAGCTCGAAATTATTGGGCTTTATCAGGTAAGGACGGTATTTCAGCAGCCTCATCAGCAGCTCCCCGGACGCATCAGCGACGGTCATGATATCCCTGTCCGACAGGGAAGCGAGTATCCTCTCATAAATATCAGCCGGCAGGCTTCCGGGAATACTTCCTGCGAGGATAAGCGTATCACCGCTTTGCAGCCTGTCCAGCTTTTCAAACAGGAGTGCAGTATCGCTCTCGGTTATCTCAGGGCCCTGACCGTTCAGCTCGGTTTCCATATCGCTCCTGATCTTGACATTTATCCGGGAATTTCCGCAGCTGAGCCTTATGAAATCTGCATCTATACCCATTGCCTTTACGCCGTTTTCGATTGCCTCTCCGGTGAAGCCGGCAGTAAATCCGAGTGCCTTTGATCTTATGCCGAGCTCTGCAAGTACGGCGGAGACGTTGATACCCTTTCCACCGAAGAATATCTGCTCGGAGACAGCACGGTTCACACAGCCGAGCTTCATCTCACCGGTGCGGACAACATAATCCACCGCAGGATTGAATGTAACAGTATAAATCATATCTATCTTCCTTTCACTGCAATTATAGCACAAAATACTCTATAAATCAAGTAAATAAGTCCGCCAAATGAGCTTTTTTCAGTCAGTTTACAGTAAGCTCTTGATTTTTTTGAGCATTCATGCTAAAATATATCTTGTGAGCAGAAAGATAGCTTCGCAGGAGGTGTACATATGCGTTCAAAGGGCATAAAGATAATAACTGAAAACAGACAGGTGCGGCACGAGTACTTTGTCCTTGAGACCTATGAAGCAGGTATCGAGCTTGTCGGGACTGAGGTAAAGTCGATCCGGAACGGCTCTGTCAACCTTAAAGACAGCTGGTGCTCGATAGACAGGGGAGAGCTTTTCGTCAAGGGTATGCACATCTCTCCGTATGAAAAAGGGAATATCTTCAACCGTGACCCCGTCAGACCACGGCGGCTCCTCATGCACAGACGTGAGATAAACAAGCTTTACGGGACGCTCAGGCAGGAAGGACTTACGCTCATACCCACAAAGCTCTATTTCAAGGATTCACGGGTAAAGGTAGAGCTTGGTCTGTGCAAGGGCAAGAAGCTGTATGATAAGCGAGCTGATGCGGCAAAGCGTGACGCAAAGCGTGAGATCGACAGGGGAATGAAGCTGAAGAATCAATAATCATGGAGATACGTTATATACATGAGCCTACCGATCTGCAATGCGGTCAGGCTGTCCTCGCAATGGTACTGGGTACTGAGCCTGAGGAGATAGTCCGGCAGCTTTGCAATGACAGGGAAACTACGCTGAAGGAAATGAGGAGCGTGCTCAGCAGCGGAGGATTTGAGCTTGGCAGCAGCAGAAATCAGGTGCACGACCGCTCTGAGCTGCCGGAGCTGTGTCTGCTCAGCCTCGAAACACCGAGGTGCTGGCACTGGTCGCTCTACTGCGGCGGAGTATTCTACGACCCGGAGCATGGAGTTATGGACGATTTTCCCGAATCCGGCAGGAAATACTACTGGACGATAAAAAAATGTCCGGAATGCTCTCCGGACTGATGATATCATATATGATCCCCGGTGCAGACCGGGGATATTTTGCTTTATTCCGATTTTATTCCGAATCGTAAAGCTCCTCAAGCTCACGCTTTTTCGTTTCGGTCTTGCTCTCAATTATCTCAAAGCAGTCGGCTATAAGATCGTTTGAATCACGGTATCTGCGAACACCGTCCTTGTCAACATAGGAGTTGCCGCCGATATGTCCATGAACGATAACGGGCATACCCTTTTTGAGAAGCCCGAACAGTTCGGAATTGAAATACTTCATGTTGACTATAACGGACGAATCGTTTGAGTTTTCCACGCCGACCTTGACGTTCATTGCCTTTCCGCCGGCATATATATTCAGAGCGACTATCCTTCCTCTCAGATAAAAGGAATTGGTAGACAGTATATTGAGACGCATAATTTCATTCCCCCCTGAACAGGATCATTGGCTGAGTATATCCTCCCAGCTCGGCATTTCCAGAGTTGCGGCGTCGGAATAGTAGTCAAGCACCAGTGCTGCATCTCCGGCATCTATCATTCCGTCTCCGTTTACATTGCATCTTTTTGTCTGACCAGCTGCAAATGTGACCTTCTTGCCTGTAGCAAGGTCTGAATAGATACCAAGTATATATGAAGCATCGGCTGAGGTTATCAGTCCGTCCATATCTGCATCGCCGAGATTTGACACATAGCTTATGGTGTAGCTGACAATCGGCTTGTCACTTCCAGGCGGATATACATTGACAGTCGGATAATTTCCATCTGCAAATGCCTCATCGAGCGTCTGCGGAGATGTGGTACACGCACTGCTGATATCTACCTTATCAGTCTCTATCCTGAATGAACCGTCCTCATCTTTCTCCGGCAGCTGGGTGGATATGGTGATAGTAACGACAAGCCCCGTGAGTCTGATCCTTCCGAAATTATCGTAGAACTCAGTCTTTGTAGGTGCTGACTCAAGGGATATCGTCATTTGTCTGTACAGTGCCTGTATCGTCATATCCTCCGTGAGCGTTTCCGGCACCTCGCTCCATGAGCTGAACCGCTTTTCCGTGTCAACGCTTATATACTCACTCAGGACTGAGGTATCGACAGAGTCAAGATCAGGCTTTTCTCCTGCCGGAACGGCGAGCTGTGCCATTACGTCTCCGTTGAAATCAAGAAGCGTGAGGGTATGCGTCTCGTCCTCAGCCAGTACCCCTACAGGAGTACAGAATGACATAACGGCTGCGGCACAGATAATTGAGGTAATTGTGTGTTTGCGTCTTTTCATATTATCTTCCTCCTGGTTTAGTTCTTTTCCTATGAGATCATCCAATATCCGGTCTGTCCTGTCCGTCCTCCCGGCTCCGTACAAAGAAAAGCCGGCAGTCCTTTGACAGCTCTGAATACAATTCAAGATATCTGCGGTAGGGCATTCGCAGAAGCATCAGATCGGCAGAGAGTGTTGTCTGTGTCTCCGGGATATACTGGCATATTGCATAAAGGATTATCTCATCCCACTCGATATGCTCTGCCAGCCGGAGTGCTGAATACCGGTATTCATAAAGCATATCCTCGACCAGATCCTCCGGGAAGAACCCGAGCATCAGGGAGTTTTTGTAAACAGTTATGTCATTATACATAATTATCAGTTCTTCACTTCTCCGTACTACCGGAGCTGTTATCGTTATCCTCACTGCTGACCTCGCCGTCAGCAGTATCAGCCTTATCCGCACCGACCCGGTCGTTCAATGACCGCATACGCAGCTTGTAGGTGACAACGCCTGAGATGACGAATGCAGCAGTAAATGCCGCAAGTATCACAATTATCATCAACGCCCTGCTGCTGCCGGTGCTTCCTGTTGATTCAGTTATCAGTAAGATCATACTTCGTCTCCTCGTTGCTGAGGGCAAGCTCGATTATCTTTCCGTAAAAGCCTGCCGGGTCGAGCATTATCCTCTCGCCGAGGAGCTTTGCCTGCCGCATATCCGGGGCAAAGAGCTTCAGCTCCATCAGGTCATACTCCTTGTCGGGACATCTGATTACCACATAGCAGCCCTTTTCAAGCCCGATGTACTCCACCTTCATTTCCTGCTGTGATTTGAGCCGTGCAAAGTACCTAAGTGCCGCAAGCACGAGCTTATCCCTGTACGACTTTGGTGCGAAGCTTTTCAGCTGGCGGGCACAGCTTTCGCCCTTCGGGAGAAGCGAATAGCTCAAAGCTCCTGAGCTGTTCTTACTCTCCTCTATCAGACCGTTTTCGACAAGATATCCGAGAGAATCCTGATAGGTAAAATAATTCACAACTCCGGTGCTGAACGCTATATCATACAGCTGGTCAGCCTCGACCTCATGTCCTATCTTATACATCAGATAGCACAGAAGGATATTCAGCGTAGGGACATCGGTTATCTCGGTGTCCGCAAGCTCTGACATCTTGAAAATGTTTTCGTCCTGCACAGTATCACCTCATTCTGAAGCTGCTGCCGGAACAAGTCCTGCTCAGCAGAAATTCGGATAATCGAGCATATGGGTAAGGAGTGCTATGCTTACTGCCGCCTCGACTGCCGGGACAATACCCGGTACAGAGCACGCTCTGTAGGGCTGTCCGCCTGCATCGTCCCTCGCTGCTGAGGGTCTTACGGCAACATTGAGGGTTATCGGCATTCCGGTGGATATACCTCCGAGAGTGCCGCCGTGATTGTTTGTCCTTGTCAGTACCCGTCCGTGCTCGTCAACATAAAACTCATCGCTGCACTGGTGTCCCACCATTCCGGCTGCACTGAAGCCTGCACCGAATTCAAGCCCGACAACGCCGGGTATCCCGAAAACGAGCTGTGCTATGCTGTTTGCAAGTCCGCTTGAGACGGGCGAGCCTACGCCGGCGGGGACGTTGACGCTGGCACACTCTATTATGCCGCCGAGCGATTCACCTGCCTCCTCAGCCTGTGCGATGTCCTCAAGCATCAGCCAGCCCCTGCGGTCGTTTATTACCGGAAAATCCTTTTTTCGTATACTCAGCACAGCGTCCCGTGAAAGTGCAACGCAGTCGAACGGATTGTCCTTTGTATTGTGTATCTGACGGATATGGGCACCTGTGTGGATACCCCTCCGTGCGAGTATCTGTGAGCACACTGCACCTGCGAAGCAGAGAGGTGTGCAGACGAGACCGGCTGTATCATAAAGCTGCTTTACATCGTTGAAGCCCTTATACCGTACCGCACCGGTGTAGTCAGCATGACCTGGAAGTGCCTTACCTGAAAGGCTGCCGGACTGCTCCTGCTCTGGCTTCTGTACGGGCTTATTCGGAAGAAACGCACACAGAGTCTCACCGGTCGTTCGCTCGCCTGAGATACCTGATATTATCCTCGGACTGCCCTTTGCAGCTGTCGGATTGGGACACGATTTAGGGCTGCGTCGTGCCAAAGCAAGCACAAGCTCCTCTGCGTCGATATATTCTCCTGCCGGGAGAGAATCTATTGTCACTCCTATGGCAGATGAAGACGGTTCTCCGAAATAGGATACCGAAATACGATTATTCCAGATCAATGACATGGGCTTTACCTCCGAGTTTGATGTAGTCGCTGAAGAACTCAGGATATGATTTATTCACCGCCTCAGCACCCTTGATGATAACATCACCTGAGCAGCCGAGTGCAGCGATCGCAGCAGCCATTACGATACGATGATCGCCGCAGCCGTCCACAATGCCGCCCTTGAGCTGACCTGTGGGACGAATGACAAGACCATCAGCTTTAACCGTAACGTCGCCGCCGATATTGTTTAGCATAGCCGCAGCAGATTCAAGTCTGTCGCTCTCCTTGATACGCAGTCTTTCGGCATTGTAGATGACCGACTCACCGCTGCTGTATGCTCCGAGGACGGAGAGAATAGGAACGAGATCGGGGATATCCGAGCAATCCACCGTAAATCCGGGCAGATCAGCTTTTCCGGAATCCGGGACGGGTGCAAGCTCCATGATACGCCTGTCGCCCTGAACGCTGTCCGGATCAAGACCGTTCATAATCACAGACGAGCCTATAGCATTGGCAGCACGGAAGAATGCAGCCTGTGAATAATCGCCCTCAATGTGTATATCGCAGGGTCTGTAGCACTGTCTGCCGGGTATCACAAAAAGATCGCCGCAGTCTGTCACCTCGATGCCGAACCTGCTCAGCATATCAATGGTCATATCCACATACGGCCGTGATTCGAGCCGTGAGGTCATGACTATCTCAGAGTCCTCCGGCAGAAGCGGAAGTGCGAACAGAAGACCGGTAATGAACTGTGAGGACACATTTCCCTCAAGCTCAAATCTTCCGCCGGAAAGCTGACCGCTCATGATGTACGGCATTGCTGTCGTTTTAAAAGTCACTCCGCGAGCTGAAAGCTCTCTGATATATATATCTATCGGACGCTGGGGAAGTCTCCCCCTGCCGAGAAATTCGCTGTCTCTGCCGAATGCAGCTGCAACGGGGATAAGAAAGCGCAGTGTCGAGCCGCTCTCGCAGCAGTCTATTACCGCCCTGCCAGTGTTGGAGCCAGGAGCGTTGCCTATACCGGAAACGGTTATTTCGCTGCCGTTTACCGAAAACTTCGCTCCGAGTGCGGTCATTGCGTCGATAGTTGCCCTGATATCCACAGACATCGACACGCCGCTCAGGTGCGATATACCGTCAGTAAGTGCGGCACATATCAACGCACGGTGGGTACAGCTTTTTGACGCCGGGATATCGACGCTCCCGTGCAGAACTGAGGGTGAAACACGTATATCCAAGCTTATTCCCCCTCTTTTCCTGAAAGCAGCAGCTCTTCAAATCCAGCCGCTGAGGTCTTTATTATCTCTGCTCTGCCTATCTCCGGGCACACGATATAGCTTATGCTGCCGGAGTCACGCTTTTTGTCCATTGAGCAGAACGGGATAAGCTCGCCGAGGGGGGCTTCCGTGCCGGTCGGAAGCGAATACCTCCGGACACATTTTTTCAGCCTCTCAGTTATCTCCGGAGGGGCTGTCCTTTCAGACATCATGCACATTCCCGCTGCAACGCCCATACCATGTGTATAGTCAGTATAGCTGTGCCAGCCCTCTATCGCATGACCGATAGTATGCCCGAAATTGAGTATCATTCTCTCTCCCCGGTCAAACTCGTCACCCTCGACTACATCACGCTTTATGCTGATACAGTTATATACAAGCTCATCCATTATCTCATGGATACTGCTCAGATCGTGGCTTTCGATAAGCTCAAAAAGCTCTTTGTCACGGATCATTCCGTATTTTATTGCCTCTGCCATACCGCAGGAAAGCTCCTCGTCCGGCAGAGTACGGAGCGTATCGCTGTCACATATCACAAGTGACGGCTGCTTGAATGCACCGACAAGGTTCTTTCCTCCCTTTATATCTATCGCAGTTTTTCCTCCGACTGAGGAATCCACCTGTGCAAGCAGGGTAGTTGGTATCTGCACAAAATCTATGCCTCTGAGAAATGAAGCAGCTGCAAATCCCGTGATATCGCCGACAACTCCGCCGCCGAGTGCGATGAGAAAATCGCTTCTTGTAATGCCCTCGCTGCACAGAAAGTCGTATATATTTCCGAGAGTTTCAAGGCTTTTTGACTGCTCACCGTGAGGAAATGTAAAAACTCCGGCACTTATGTCGCTGTCAGAAAGCGATTTGAGCAGTGTATCCGTGTACAGACCGCCTACGATATCGTCTGTTATAACAGCTGCACGGCGTGAACGGAGAGCTTGTGCTATGAGACTTCCGCTGTCTGAAAGGCTTCCTCTCCGTATATACACATCATACGGTGTGCTTGTATGGACGCTGATACGCTTTTCCTGATCTTCTGAATGCTTTTTCATATGCGGAGGGCTCCTTTCACTGGGACGCAGGACAATTCCGTGCTGCTGGCGGTATATATATCATAATTGGCAGAAACCGGCGGAAACAGGGGATTCCGGCGTTCAACCGACTGCAAAACACGGCAGATTATCTACATATTGTTATAATTTTCCAGCTTAATTACCTTTTCATTATAACACATTTTATCTGATGTGTCAATAGCCGGCGGCAGAAAAAACGGATATGAAAATTGCAATATAAAATGTCACCAAAGATTAGGTGAGAGGTTTAGTGAAAGTGACACATCAAAAGGAGAAAGCCAGTTAAACTTTTTCCTTGGGTAATTGTTCATCCAGTGTTGAATGTAACTAATGAACTTCTTTG
>JAFVFL010000014.1 GCA_017475555.1 Ruminococcus sp. | reverse complement strand
TGAAACTCGATGGAATGTCGCCTGTTGAGTACCGCCTCTCCAACACTGCATAATGCAGCAAAGCGACCAAGCTCATCGCTTAGTCGCTTTGCACAATGTTTTCTATTATTCTTTGTCTAACTTTTTGGGGTCAGTTCAAAAAGAGCTGGAGCGATTTTCTGGGCGATCTGCCGGATAACTGGGAATATATCCCCGAAAGCGATAACGGTGACGGTCGGCTGCTGGGAGGATATTTTTACTATACGAGAGTACTGAAAAAGGGTGAGGCCACGCCATGTCTTATCGAGGGTATCGAAACTGATTTCGGTTCTGGTACAAATACGGATAATATTACGGATTTTGATATGATCGTGTACAGCGAAAGCGTGCAGACTACCGAAACTGACGAAAGCGGAAAGGAGTATCCGGACAGCGAATGGCGGGACGCATGGAAGAGCTTTCTTGAGCCTGCCGGGTAAGAGACGGCTTATAAACGATAACAGATCAAGCACCTGCTGCATGGCAGGTGCTTTTTCATTACCTCATCTGAAAAAAAAGAGCATTACGTGGACGTAATGCTCTTTATATTATATCTGCCTGTTTGTCATATGAAATTAGCAAATATCATCGCACCGATCACCGTGAACAGACCGCATATCATTATCGCAAGACTGCTCATCGCTCCCTCAGTCTCACCTATCTCCATTGCCTTTGCAGTACCGATAGCGTGTGAAGATGTTCCGAGTGCAACACCCTTTGCGACTGGCTCTGTTATCCTGAACAGCCTGAACACCGGCTCACCTATGATGTTGCCGAAGATACCTGTGATTATTATTACGGCTGCCGTTATAGACGGGTATCCGCCAAGCTCCTCCGATACGCCCATGCCTATCGCTGTTGTTATCGACTTCGGCAAAAATGTGACATACTCCTCGTGGCTGAACCGGAATAGTGCCGCCATTGCCAGCACACAAAGCATACTCACGACCGCACCTGTACCTATCCCCGCAAGTATAGCCTTTACGTTATGCTTCAGCAATTCCAGCTGCTTATACAGCGGTACCGCAAGTGCAACTGTTGCCGGAGTGAGAAGATAGCTGATATACTTCGCACCGGCGTTGTATTTCTGGTAATCAGTCTTAGTCAGTGCAAGAAATGCAATGACAATAACGACTGAAATAAGCAGCGGATTGAATATAGCAAGTCCTGTCTTCTTTTTCAGCAGCATTCCCGCCCAGTATGCGAACAGGCTGAGTGCAGCTCCGAAAAACACCGAATTTTCGAGAAATTCTCTTGCAGCGTTCATTTTGTCTCCCCCTTTTTGTCCTTACCTCCCCGGCGTATGACAAGCTGCGTCACAAGCCCGGCTGCTGCCATTACGACCACAGTGGATACTGCCATGACTGCAACAAATTCCACTATCGACTCACGGACTATCCCCCATGATTCAAGAAGCCCTACAGCTGCCGGTATGAACATCACCGGCATTATCTCGATCAGGAATTGTGCTGTACCCTCGACCTGTCCGAGCTTTACTATACCCGTGAGCAATGCAAGAAACAGCAGGAGCATTCCGTAAATGCTTGCAGGTACAGGCAGCGGTATCAAATGATTGAGCACCTCACCAATGAATGAGAAAAGCAGTATTATGCAGAATTGTTTTATGTATTTCATTTATATGTCACCTCCGTCGATCAGAGAGCGTATAGCCTGCTCTGCGTCCTTTACCCTCTGGTGCAGCTCACTCGCTGAGATGCGAAGTGCTCCGCTGCCGAGAATTATCATCTGCTCTGCACCGTCAGATGTCGCAACACGGACTCTGTGCTTCTTTGTGAGCTCGTGGCTGACACGCTCTATGTAGCTGTCCGCAGTCTCTGCCTCTTTGGTATAGACAACGCTGATATTGTATCGTTTCTCGATCTCCCTGTCCTTTCCGGGTACCTTGTATGCATCAAATACAATTATCACCTCGCTGCCGTCATAGCCCTGATAGTTGCACATAATATTGATAAGCTCCTGCCGTGCGTCGTCAAGATTCACCTCAGCCAGCCTTTTCAGCTCGTCCCATGCAAATATGACATTGTACCCGTCCACAAGAAGGTAATCCGGGCCGTCATACTCCGGGAGCTTCACAGGCTTACTGTAATCCGGCTTTTCCCTCTCCCTGTGGAACATTTTCCGGGGGTCACGGTTTATCTTGCCATAGGTACGCTCAAATATCTCCATAAGCTCCTTGTCACTTGCCGCAGTGCTCAGGTAACGCCGTGCCTTCTGCTCCCTTTCCTCCTCAGTATCCCTTCGCTCCTCAAGGCATGACGGCAGGTGCATATGCTCCCTTACCTCGCTCCATTTAACCGTATACCCGGCTCCGTGTGAGCAGAACACCGAATCCGCAGTGTTTTCAATATCGCTGTCGCAGTCATAACCGAAAGCCCTTATGACCTCCTCTGCATTATGACATTCCCTGTAGCCGCAGGGTATGCAGGTCAGTCTGCCTTTGCCGTGAGTGTATTCAGTCACGGCTGAAAGATATCCGTTCAGCTCAGATACAGGTGCAGCTCCGGTTATTCTCGACATTTCGCCGTCTGTCTCAGGTGCGGAAAAATCCGCCGACATATGCTGAAGATCAGCGATCGCCCTGCCGACTGATCCGGACGGAACGGTCAGCTCATAATCGCAGTACGGCTCAAGCAGGACGCTTTCTGCACTTCTCAGACCATGACGGACTGCCCGGTAGACCGCCTGCCGGAAATCTCCGCCCTCGGTATGCTTCAGATGTGCCCTTCCGGAAGCAAGTGTTATCCTGATATCGGTTATCGGTGAGCCTGTAAGAACGCCGATATGCTGCCTTTCTCCGATATTAGTCATGATGAGCCTCTGCCAGTTCCGGTCAAGGTCGTCCTCACGGCAGGTACTTGCGATCTGTATGCCCTGTCCCCGCTCCAGCGGCTCCAGCAGCAGATGTACCTCAGCATAATGACGAAGCGGCTCATAGTGCCCGACACCCTCTGAGAGAGTACGTATCGTCTCTCTGTATGCCGGAGTTCCCTCGCTGAACGTGACCTCATACCCGAAAAGCCCTGAGATACGCTGTGTAAGGACTTCAAGCTGCACCATGCCCATAAGCTGTATATGGATCTCCCGGACAGCCTCGTTCCAGAGTATATGCAGCTGAGGATCCTCGTCCTCAAGCCGCCGGAGATCCTTTATGGCGTTGTATGGGCTGATATCCTCAGGCAGCAGCACCCTGTAGGTCATGACCGGTTCAAGATATGCCCTGTCTGTATTCCTGACATCTCCAAGCCCCAACCCCGCATAGGTTGCAGTAAGCCCCGTGACAGTGCAAGCCTGACCGGCAGATGCCAGCTTGTCCGTGCGGAATTTCTCCCCGGAATAAAACCTCACTGATGTGATCCTCTCCGTTAAGGTATTCCCGTCCTGGTCGGTATATGTCAGTTCCTGACGTACTCCGAGCTCTCCGCCGGTGATCTTCATGTGCGTGAGCCTTGTACCCTTGCTGTCGTAGGATATCTTATAGACCACAGCACCGAAGCTCTGCGGTCTTTCCGGCTCAGAGGCATACCTGTCTATCGCCGCAAGAAGCTTCTTAACTCCCTCATTTTTCAGTGCTGAGCCGAAAAACACCGGGAAGATACGCCTATCTGAAATCGCCCCGGAGATCGCAGTGTCAGTAAGTGTACCTGATGAGATATAGCTGTCCATAAGCTCCTCACAGCACGCCGCACAGCTCTCAGCAAGAGCACTGTCCGGCTGGGTAAAATCCACGCAGTCCGCTGACAGCTCCCTTTGCAGACCGGATAATATAAAGCTGCTGTCAGCCGTAGTGATATCCATTTTACTCACAAAAATAAAAACCGGGACTTCGTATCTTCTCAGCAGCTCCCACAGAGTTGACGTATGGCTCTGCACCCCGTCAGTACCGCTGATGACGAGTATCGCATAATCAAGAGCCCGCATAGTCCTCTCGGTCTCAGCGGAGAAATCTACGTGTCCCGGCGTATCGAGCAGACAAACCGATGTATCGCCCGTCTCAAATTCAGCCTGATGTGAGAAGATCGTTATCCCTCTGTCCTTTTCTATCCGGTCGTTGTCAAGGAAAGCATCTCCGTGGTCAACACGCCCTGTCTTCAGGATACTGCCGGTCAGATAGAGCATTGACTCAGCAAGTGTCGTCTTTCCTGAGTCAACGTGTGCTGTGATCCCTATAGTCAGCTGTTTCATATTACACCTCTCAGTTTTTAAATGATACTGCACATTATGCTGTGCCCATTTAAGGGCACAGCATACGCCGCTTTATTCAGTCTGCGGCACAGCAAACGCAAAAACTCTTTTGCTGCGGGCTTTTCACATGAGCTTTTCTGCAAACGCCCTGTAGTTCTCCGATTCATAGTCGGCACAGAATATTGCGAATTCTATCCGCTCAAAATAAGTGCCGTATCTGTCCACTGCGTCACGATATGCAGAAGCCACGATATACGGATCATTCATGAATGCACCGCAGCCGAACGCCCCAAGCACAAGCACATCAGCACCATTGTCGATCGCTGAACGCATTATATGCTCTGCACGGCTGATATGCAGCCTTTTCAGCTCATCATCACTTACGATGATCTCACTTCTGAGATTCGGAGCGGCACAGGTTATCACGTCCACAGTGACCCATTCCTCCTCCGGAAGTCTCTCAGGATATACGATGTCGCTCTTGCAGATTATGATATCCGGTGAATAGATACAAGCATCAGTGTGAAGCGGGTCACGAAGCTGCCGGTTCACGCTGTAATAGCAGTCCCACATCTCCTGCCTGTCAAGGGTCGGATACAGTGTGGAGCACCGGCAGAGGCATTCCTCCTGTGCCCTCGAACCATTCTTCACGCCGCCGCCCGGATTGGTTGCAGACGCAAAATTAAGTACGCATATCCTCCTGCCCGGCAGCTCACCGCTCAGTCTTACCGCCGCCTCGAAGGTGCGGCTCCGTGTCAGTGTTACCTCGCCCTTTTTCTGTCCCTTTTCCGGTATTTCCGGAAGTGTGTCAGCACTGTAAAATCGTGAATTTTCGATGCTTTTCGTCACAGAATAAGAAAGTCTGTCATTCTCCCCGATAAAATTCATCGTGTCATTGAACACATCTATCAGCCTGCCTCGTGAGGGCTTTCCGCCCGGCAGAGGTTGACTGCTATTGCTTCCATAAAGTATCCCCATAGTTTTACTATCCTCTTCTCCGCCATAGAATTTATCCAGCACCTGCTGGAAAACAGCGATATCCGGGGCAGCCTCCCGGAAAAGCGTCATGCTCGACCTGAGCTTTATCATATCGGTATAGCCGCCCATTATATCCTCGATATCCTTGTCCAGTGAAAGAAGTGCTGTCGTTATCTCGATAAGCCGCTGACTGAGCGTTTCATTCTGCATATACGCCCTCGCTTCATCTATACCGTTTATTCCGTAATAATCAGCAAAAAGGCTGCTGCCCAGTCCTGCGAGCTGCGGAAAGATATACCATATCCAGTGCGTTATCTTGCGTCCTCTTTTTATCTCGCTCAGTGCCCTGTCATAATCCAGCTTCTGTGCGTCAAGAAATTTCTGTGCATTGAATTCCACAGCTGTGACCCTCCTTTTATTTCTTATCGTCCGAAAGTCTTTTTGCAGACAAGTATAACAGCACTGCACCCACTGCAAAGCCCGCCACTGATATCACGCCAGCGGGAACGCTGCTTTTCCTCCTGCCATTATCCGGCTTAGCCTGCTTTTCATCATCATATGTGGCGGCTGTCACAGCAGAAGATGTCTCTCCAATCACTGCCTCTGTGTCTGCACCTTCCTCCGGAGCTGCCGAAAACTCCTCACGTTCGTCCTCTATTGGCATTTCCCCCTCAACAGGATACGCTGTACCACCGGCAATTCTGACATAACATGGACTGTGATCCCACTCAGGAAGCACAGAAAACAGCGATACAGCTCCCTCCGCAACACTTCCGTCCTCATATATAAATACACTGTTTCCATCATCAAGGTCATCAGCTGTAATAACAGCTGCGTCGTCCCCGTCATACCAAACAGAGCCGATACCGTCCGAATATTGTACCCGGATAAGCTCATAGCTGCTCTCGTCCACCGCAAGTCCCCACAGCTTGTCATATGCCCCGTCAGGGTCAAGGTATACCCATGTATCATCAAATTCAGCAGACTCTCCGCCGGTGTAGATGTAGCTCTGATCGGAAATACGGAACACATACATATAGCGTCCGTCATGCTTTGCAACAGCAAGATCGTGCTCTCCGGCATTGACCGCAGCCCGGCAGGCTCCGCTCATCTCGTCCCCGTTAGCACCTTCACCGAATATTGAGCTGTCAAGGCAGATATAAGAGCCGTAGTCCCGCTCCCATTCATCACCGTTTTTTGTGATGACATAGTTCTTCACACCCTCTTCAGGATTGATACTGATCCTCTGCACCTCACGCAGCTCATAGCCAAGCTCGCCGGGTACAGCTGCAAGACGTCCCTCACGTACAAGATCAGCCTCCTCAGCTGTAAGGAAGAGAAGACTATCCCCTGTCTCAGCCGCAGCCGAATATGCAGACGATGTCATAAGTATTGCAGCTGAGAGCAGTATCGTTACGGCTCTCATTGTTCATCACTCCTTCTGATATAGATATAGAGCACAGCCGAAGCTGCACAGAACACAACCGCCGCAGCTGCCGAAAATGCGGGCTTGAAGAGCCAGAGCAGTATAAGTATTATCGCAACAAGGACAGCTAATATCGCCGCCGCTGTATAGATCAGCACAGGAGAGGCGGATATATCCATTCTGTGTGATTTTTCCGTGTCATCGTTCTTTTCGTAAACCTCGATAGTAAAAATATCGCACAGCTCCGGAAGTCCGGTATTTGAAGCTGCACTTTTCAGCTTTCTCTGATCTTCCTCACGAAAGCCCATTTTCTGAACTCTTTCACGATATATATTCCTGCACGTGAGTATCGAACGATACCTGTTATCGCCCTCAGTACCCGTCAGGGAGGAGATCACCTTAACAAGAGCGTCAGTCATGCTTGTGATAAGTGTCTTGTACTGCCTGCTGTCCCTGCGTGAAGCGAGAACATGAGCTATACCGAGAATGAGGTATTCACCGTCATAGAATCTGCTGTCAGTTCCCCTGACGAGTGTGAGATATTCATTCGCCTTATGCTTATCCACCGGCTTTTCCACGAGTAGATATGCCGTTGCAAACAGTGTGAGCCGCTCCTTCATGCGGGGATCGTTGGTATTTTGAGGCTTATCATTATCCCTGATAAACGACTGGATACGTAATGCACAGCGTTTCAGCGGGCAGTCAAGGTGCGATCTTTCAAGCTCAGCATTATAATCCTTCAGCTGACCAAGCACCTCTTTATCGTTTTTATCGCTTACCTCATCAACTGCCCTGCAGAAGAGTATGTCGCTCGTTGCTCTTTTATCCAGAGCCTTTTTCCAGTTATACTGCTCCAGACCCCTGAAAAGCATTTCCACCAGATCATTGTCAGCCTTAGCGATCGAATCACTGGAATTGCAGAACCTCTTTATCTCGCTGTCGAACCTGCTCATCACAGCCTCTGCGTTATTTCTCTCTGAGAATATCCTGTCAAGCTCAAGTACGGAATTGATCGTATAATTCTTTTCTTCCTTATGCTCATTGGGCTTGTATACCGCATTCCATATGCTCAGAATATCACTGCCAAGAAATGCCGCCCTGTCCCTTGTGTCTGCATTGTCTGCAAAGCCCTGCACAGCCTGACGCATCCCGCTGCCGGACAATTCCGAGCCGATAACTGAAAGCACAAGCTCCTTTTCATCCTCACCAGCCTGCTTTTCGCCGCAGAGCCTGTAGTAATAGTCGTAGATCCTGTCAGTTCCCTTTATCCCGGAAAGTATCTCTCCGCCCTTTTTCTTCTTCTGGTTCCAATTGACGAACTGCCGCAGGATATTGAATGCCTTGTTCTGTATTTCAGCCTCATTCTTGCCCGTAAGTCCGCTCGTCATTCTATCAAGAGTCTCCCACGAGGTAACGTGCTCTGGCAATGCCTCGACCCTTGACAGCTCGATACATTTCATAGCTGTAAACCAGCTGTCACCTGTAACGCCCTCAAGATACCGCTCCGGCTCGGAATATCCTCCCTCAGGGTGCCTTGAAAGTACGTCTATGTACTGCTTTGTCCACAGCCTTATACAGTAATCCTCATCATCTGAACACTGTGCAAGCAGCCGCACAAATATCGGGAAAAGCAGCCCGTCATCAGCATATTCAGAATGCTCCTCAGCCCCGAACAGCGTCTTTGCAAGCTGTGTGCTCATTCCGCTGTACCTTGCATAAGTCCCCAGGTGTCCGGTAAAGGCTTCTGCCGCAGCAGACCTTATCCCCGGCTTATCGGCAGTATCCTTGATAATACCTATCAGCCTTGCTGCATTTTTGCTCACTGCCCCCTCATCTGAACTGCTCTCTATCCTGTAGCTGCATATCGCAATGCACCTTTCAAGCTCCCCGTTATTCCGGAGGGTACTGTAGATAGTGTCCAGCAGCTCAAAAAGTCCGGGAGCGATAGTCCTGTCCTTTTCAGCAGCCGGAACGAGTGCGAGCAGATATCTCACAAATTCCTGTGACACATCGCTTTTTTCAGTTTTAACGAGCCTGTCCATGAGCCTTTCATGCTCACGGCGGACTGTATCATCAGCCGGTACAAGCTCTGCCATTCTTTCAGCGGTTCCCGAAGCTGAGATGCCTCTCTCTATCCGTGAAAGCAGACACGCAGCCATTCCGCTACTGTGACTCCAGCTGCCGCCGCACTCCTCAGTCATTTCCAGAAACAGCTGCTCAAGCTCCTCATCTACATCTGAGCTGTCAGCCGCAGCCTCATTTATAAGCTCCCCTGCTATCCTGTCAAGCTCCGGAAATTCAGGCAGCGAGCTGCCGATGTTGCTCAGAAGCCTGCACAGAAGTCCCCTATGGTCAACAGCTCTGCCCTCACGGTACATCACTGCTTCGGTGAGCATATCCATGACCTCCGGAAGC
This sequence comes from Ruminococcus sp., assembly GCA_017475555.1. Classification (GTDB taxonomy): domain Bacteria; phylum Bacillota; class Clostridia; order Oscillospirales; family Ruminococcaceae; genus Ruminococcus. The sequence continues at coordinate 54,879 of JAFVFL010000014.1, read as the reverse complement.
TTGATCATCTGACCGCCTTTTTCACCGAGAACTTCATCAATAGCCGCATGGAAGCCTTCAAGTCCCTCCCGGTCGTTTCTCAGCTCCCATAGCCTTCGTCCGAACGCTCCCGGCTCTGCATTCGTATCGGATATATCGCCATTTTTCAGGTCGTAAAGCGACACATAGCTTTTTTTCAGTCCGTCAGTCCTTGCACCGGAAAGAACTCTCAGCTTTATCCCGTCAAGTCCGGAATACTCCGGGTCATCGTTCCAGTATGAGGTACAGCTGAGCCGTGCCGACAGAAAATCCGGCAGCAGCCTGAGTATTGCTGCGATGAGCCTTTCACCTGAGAGGCTCCCTCCCTCCGTCTGCCAGTCAGAGGGTGAGACATTTTTCGGTATAAGGTCGATGTAGGTATTTCTGCATATGCTGACGCATACCGCAGAAATAAGTCTTGCGAAGCTCTCCCTGTCAAAGCCTGCCTCCTCAAGACAGGAGCTGTTAAATTCCGGAGGATCGCTGAGCAGATCAAGCTGCTCATTCACAGATATAGGCGAAGCTCCCGAAAGTCCTCCGCAGCGTTTATCGACCTCGCTGTATCTGTCGAATCTTTCAAGCTCTGTGAGCAGCTCAGGATATTTCAGAAGAACCTGCTTTTCGCTGCCGCTCAGGATATACGTCTGAACGAACGACACTGTGCCTGAGTATGTACAAAGGTCGCTGACCCTGCGTATCCTCATCAGGAAGATGAGATCCTTGTATGGTATCCAGTGAACGATACCACGATTATTGTCCGGTGTTCCGCCAACCGTCAGAGCATCCGGAACGGCGGCATTCATGATTATCTCTCTGTCAAGCTCACTCTGGGCACCTGACGACATAGCGGCTATGCTCTTTGAGACAGCTGCCGTCTTGAAGCCTGCGGTCTTTGAGCTGCTGTAGGCTCCGTTGATACACCGCATAAGCATATGCTGACCTATCATATCCCTCTCCTCCAGATCCTGTCATGCAGGATCATTTTATTTTTTTCTGCCGAATATACCGAACAGCTTTGATTTTGTACCGGTGTCCGCCGATTTTTTCTCCGCTTTTCTCTGATTTTTTTCCGCATTTTTCTTCATAAGCTCAGCTGCCGCCTCACTGTTCTGCGTATTCTCCTTAAAAAATCTTGCGACCCCAGCAGAATTGTACCGCATTTCGTCTGCATATGCCGGTATCATTCCGAACTGAGAGAGCAGATAGATCAGCGGAAGTGCGATATATTTCGGTTTTATCAGGTATGATTCATTCCTGTCATTTATATTATATCTGGCAAATTCCTTGATATATTCCTCTTTTTTAGCCGTATCCGTGACACCTATATAGTCGTCCCACATTTTCTTTTTCAGAAGCTTAGGTCTGAGCTGCTTATAATCAGGAGCGTCGTTGACCATCACCGGCACCTTCGCGATCACAAGCTCTCCGCCGATAGCTGAGACCGGTACGTGATATGCGTTGATGAACTTGTCCTTTATCATCTGGTACCATTCTCCCTTATTGTCAAGTATCTCGACAGCCTCAAAGGTATCTTTGCTTATTTCGTTCCATGTCTGTGTTGCCTCATACGCTATATTATCCGATCCTGCGATCACATGATTCTCCTGTCTGATCGTACCGGCTAAAGGACTAAGCTCGTCAGCCTTTGCAAGTATATTGACGACAGGCTTATTCAGGCTGTCCATTTCCTTGAATATATCTATTATCTCATGCCTCATGACATCTGCGACGCCCTCATGGGACTGTCCGGGATCATTCTGCTGTTTCGGAGAGGCATTCGGATCTCTTACGACCTTGTCACGTATCTCCTCAACAACGGTTCTGTTGAATATCTTGAGAGAAAAAGGATCGGTAAAAAGCAGTATAGCATCGGCTATCCGGCAGAAATCCTTGACCTCACGGTGAAGCTCCTCCTTGTCCCTGTTGTTGGTATCCCTGTCAGTATACAGCTCTCCGGCAACGTCCTTGAAGCAGACGATACATTCATTCAGTACCTCGCCTGTTCCATCGGGCTTTATCCGTATATCAAGGCAGTGTGTCGGCGGGATTATGTTCTCCGTTGTGGACGGGATAATGCCGTAATTCTGCACATCCTTGAATTTCTGCAATATGATATCGTTATCGTAGCTGCCAATATGACTATAATAGTCGATCTGGAAAAGATTCAGCCCGTCCGGGAGGCTCTTCCTGAACAGATCACCGTTAGCCAGCGAGTATTTCTGAAACGTCAGAAAAGTCGTCTTTCCGGCAGTTGAATGACCGAGCATAGCGATCGTAAAAAACGGGACAGTACCAGCCTCAGGCGGTATCAGGGTCTTCATTCCCTTTGTTTTCCAGCAGTACGGGCAGTACCTCTTTCTGAGCTTTCCGTTATAGTATGTATTGCCTATACGTAGCTTTTCCACCTCATAGCCGACGATCACGCTGTCGCTGTCGCTCTCAACGATCTCCGACCCGTTTTCTTTGAGATCAGGATTCACATAGGCTTCATGCGGAAGACTGATATCCTTCATGAGCGGCTCTATCTTCACGCATTTTTTTAAAAGCTCAAACGCACTCACCATTTCGCCCTGTGCATCTGAGCTGTTCCTGCCCCTGTCGGTATCGAATACTTCAGTTCCGTTTTCGCCGCCAGCCATAGCACGCCCTGTCGATCTCTTCTTTTTTGCAGTCTCCTCTCCGGCTTTTCCGGACTCAGTCCGGGCATCGCCGTCGGTGCTGTCAGGTACTCTCTCCGGAGGGTCGGCTTCCTCCTTGTCCTCTATATCATCAATAATGATATTATACAGAAGCTCATCGGTTCTGAATCTTCTCAGGCAGGTGAGACACTTTATTCTGTAATAACTCATATCAACCTCCAAATATCCGTGGAAAATGTCTACTAAGCCATTTTGACAGCTTATGCTCTCCCCGGTTTTTTTCGAGCTTTATCTGTGTTCCCGGTGCCTCAAGAGAGCAGTCACTGACATTCACCGGCACACGGAAGGTCAGCAGCGGCTTGTCGGACACGGTACTGCTTTTTATGACCCTGTTTATCGGAAACATGAATCTTTTTCCGAGATATGTATACGCATAACAGAGAAAACCGGCGGGAATATCCGAATCAGTCCTTAAAAACAGCTTTTTCTGCGATACATTGCCTTTTTCAGACGAAATATCAACAATATTGTACACCACCCTGCAAATAGTAGAGATACCGCAGCAGGTAATAGACTCCTTGTCCGGATATTTTCTGCACTCCTCTGAAAGAAATGCCGCAGAGGGCTTGCTGTCCTTTTCAAGACCGGATATCCCCACAACCACGAAATGCTGGATCTCGACTCCCTTAGAGCTGATCTCTATCCTGCCGCAGTCGGCACTCTCAAAGCGTATTTCTGGGGCATTTATCCTGATATCGGAAATATTGCTGACCGGTGCGGCAGCAACTATGCAGCTGCCGCCGGGATCTCTCCAGCTTATAGTGAAGCTGCTGTTTCCGAAGCTGCATTCAACGTCCTCAAGAGCAAAGATCTCAAAGGGCATATCAATCCACCTCTTCCATTTTATCTGCGGTACTTTCAGGTCTTTCACATACATCATAGCTGAAAGGCTCGGTCAGACAGAGTATATCTATCCTGTCGTTCATTCCCTTTATCCTGTGTTCCGTCCTTCCGGCTTTTCCGCTCGCCATAATATCCTTCAGCAGCCCGGAATTGTCGTTATCTCCGGCACTGATCCTTGCCATGATCTTGTCATCCTTTACAAGATCCACAGTCATTGAGGAGCTAAGACCATTGGTGATACCTGAAATGATTTTTTTCTTTTTTTCGGCATCGCTGCTGTCATACATTTTTCTGAGATCTCTGATAAAATTCTCCCTGTCCGAGCCTATACGTGCCATGACTATCCTGATAATACAGTCTATCATCCTTTCAGCAACTTCATCAGTTACATCATTGCACCTGACAACACTGATATACTCATCGACTATCTCCTTCATATCATCAGATGTAACGTCACTTTCCACAGCGTTCGGATAGAGCCGTGTCATCAGCCTTTCATTTCTCTGCTGATTGCTGATAATAATTGTCTCCCGGCTTATACTTTCAAGGAGATCATCAGCTCTGCTGATACCATTTCTTAGCTCCTCCATTGTTTCACTGCTGAGCATTAGCCGGTAAGCCTCACGTATCCGGTCACTGAGCTTGTCTCTCAGATCAGCAGCCTGAGCCTTGAGCGTTTTCGAGTTGAACGCTTCTGTACCGATCACATCTATCTCGTCAATATATTCCCTGAATATGTTGTCTCCGCCCTGTTTTGTGAACATCTTCAGTCCGTGGATATCCTTGCCGTAGGTACTTGTATACTCATTCAGCAAAGCCTGTATCAGCTCTCCGGAATCACGCTGTATCTTCCGGTCTGACACCGGAACAGCTGAAAGATAGTACCTCTCGCAGAACCGGCTGACATAGTGCTCATCAGCTGCGGCATCGTCGGAAATACTGTATATCGGTGAGATGTCGGCAGAGCTGCCCGAAAGCGGCAGCCGGTCATAGGTATCCTTCCAGAATATCCTCTTTACGCTTTCAGAAAAAAGTCTTCCGAGCTTAGAAAGCCGCTCTTTGTCGTTATCCGGCTTTTTTCCGATCCTGACTATCAGCCTGCCTATACTGGAGAGAAGCATTGTATGAAGCGGCATTTTGATCGACAGAAAGCTTGCGGAATACGCACCGTTCGCCGTACTCTCGTATACGGAAACATCATCGTCCTGGTAGGAAAGGCTGACCGAACAGTGTGCAGTGATCCTCATCAGCTCATCTGTCCTGACCTCAAAGCCCCTCCTGTCCCTGTCAGAGAGAAGACACAGCAGCATATGCGAGGTCTTCACCCCCCTGAGGACACCGTCAACCATACTGATAAAGGCTTTTTTCTCCCTTGCAAGACTATAGAATGTGACTGCGAACGGCATTGTTATCAATGAAAGCTCATGCTCGCAAAAGTATTCCTCAGCCCTTGCAAGAGCCTCAGAAAACTCATCAATAAGCTGTTCAAAGTCCTTCTGCTGCACGAATACAGGCACAAGCGCTATCATCTTTGCACTCCGGGTCACTGCCTGTCTTGCGGCAGTTCCTACCGCACTGTCAAGCTGCTCAACAAATCTCTCTGCTGAAGCCTCACCGCCTGAGAACCTTATACACGCAAATCCGCCGTCCTCATGGAGTATCTCTCCGGCACACTCTCTCAGTGCTATCTCAGCTGTATCAGCCTCAGCACCTTCAGCGTCTCCGATCACTGTGTATATGATAAACCGCATCGGGCTGTATTTAGCCTTGCTCCCGCTGTCAATAAATCTCCTGACAGCCTCATCTGTTTTAGCCTCAAGAATGCGGCGTATATCCTCATTTTTCATGTAAACTCTCCTATATATCGCCGTTGCTGCTTAAACAGACGCATACAGTGTCCCGAGTACCTCAAAGCACGACATATAAAGCGTGTAGATATCCTCGTAATACTTTTTCTGGCGAGGATCCGGCTCAGTATGGCGAAGCTTGTCGTACTCCTCCGTATATCCTCTGAGCGTGGTACCATAGGATTTGATATCATCAATAACGCCGGAGCGGATATTATCGTCAATATTCGCACTCGCCATCAGTGCTCTCCAGCTGTCAGATATCGCCTTGCCCCAGTCAGTACCATTCGTCTCACCGTGTATCTTCCTTATAAATCTTACGTAGAAATAATAATAATACTCAGGGCTGTCTCTCCTCACCAGCGTATCCTCTGCACCGTCAAGTATCACCATGCTTACCGGAGAACCGGGTGAGGGTCTTAGAACTACGTCCTTAGTGCTCGGCTCTACACTGATAAGCTCGCATACGATCGCCTTTACAAAAAGGAACGGGTCGCCGATCTCCTGTCTGCGTATCCTGTCAAGCCTGTCAAGTATCTCACAGCATTTGTGTATCTCCGAGCTGATATGCGGCAGCCGGACAATATTCGCCTTGATATTCTCCACAGCATCGACCGGAGATGTGCCCTTTCCGCTCATCACAAGGTACTTTTTCCTGTCCTCTGCGGTCATCTCTGATACCGTGGGGATCGTGCTTTCCCTTTGCTGCCACAGCTCTCTTTCGATAGTATCGAGCTGCCGTGATTTGTTAGCAATAGTGCCGTAAAGCTTAATACCCGAAAGCTTTGTCATATCCGGCAGCATAAGGACAGCCTGCCTGCCGGAGGTCTGTATGATGATGCCTCTGCTCATGCACTTGTCAAAATCCGAATCAAGCTCCGTACTTACGTCAGAAGTATGCTCACAGGTATGTCCGTCTATCCATGTATTCTTCGGATAAGGACTTGGCAGTTTGCTGTACCAGCCGTCATAAAGGTGCATATATTTTGCTGTATCCCTGTCCGGAGCCGCAAAATCCTCGTACCTGTCCTCCCATTCACCGATGTACTTGTTCTGAAACAGTGCATATCCTGCTCTCAGCTTTGTAACGGAGAGGTAGCTTCTCTCGCTGCTGACCTTTATCTCCAGCTTTATACCGGTATTCTCCACAAAATTCTTAGCCTGTGCAAGTATTGTCGGGCAGCTGTCAGGTACAGAGATCATTCCGACATCGCCTGTCTCGGCATCATGGGTATTGACCGCAAAGAGCGGAAACGCCTCGTTGAACATATCCTGTATAAGCTCATACGTCCTATCCCCGATCGGCTGCTGTGCATCAGAGATACTCTCAAGCACGTCCTCCATAGTGATCCTTGAATATATCCTGGTGAAGCAGTCTGAGATGAATCTTGAAAAGCAGCCGGGGATATCAGGATTTGCAGTAAGCGTGCTGTCAACATTGTCGATATCCGTCTTTACCCAGTACCTCATATCCTTGTGCAGTCTTTCAAGGAAGGTGTTCTCAGCAGTGTTTACCGCATAATTAAACTCCACCTCATGCTTCCGTTCAAATTCAAGAGGATAAATAAGTATCGACGGGTCAGGATCCTGCATTCTGGCACTTTCCTGCACAGTAAGATACCTCAGGTCATCTCTGAAAACAGTCCTCATTTCCTCAAGACACGCTGCCAAAGGCTCAAGTATCCTGTCATAGTAGATCTCAAAGCGGTCTGCAAGGTAGGATGCGAGCCTGCTCAGATTGGCATATTTATCCTCATCGAAGCAGCGTGCCCGCCATAAGGAAAGTGCATTGAGATAATCATTATTGGCATTACCCTTTCTGAGCATATTCGCACCCATGCCGTTGTCGAAAAACTTAACGAGCTTCTGCTTTGCCTTGTCAGCCTGCTCTCCGGAGGTGATCCTGACCTCATTGAAATGCAGAGCTTGATCCCGCAGCAGACCCACAAGATTTTCCTCCTGAAGCCCCTTTACCATATCCTTCAGATATATCGGGCCTCTGCTCAGATCCTTGAACTTGGCATTCAGATATGCACGGAACGAGCCCTCAAAATAGCTCTCCGCCGCACCCAGGCTGGCATTTATGCTGCTTCTGTACTGTACAGTATCATCATACGCATCACGATAAGCCGGATTCCCGTCATACGTGTTCCCTGCCGCCCATATGCTGCCGTACTTGTACACGTCACTTTCAAGCGAGTGCCTCCTCGGTCTTGCCCTTTCAAGCTCAGCAGTGAGATCGTATTCAAGCTGTTCCGTGCCGGCACCGAGGTTCATAGCGTGCATATCCTGTGCAAAGCTCTCACTCGTCACCTGATTGACGAACAGTGTATCCTCAAACAGCTCGAACATACGTGCAGCAATGAGCGTATTTATCTCTATATACGGGATCCTCCGGATAGTACAGCTCGGCGAGATATAGGCATAATTCGCCGCATACACAGAAGCGGAATCCGAGATCGAAAGCTGCTGTGCAACGTTGTCATAAAGTGATTTCAGAGAGGTCGGGGTATCGACTCCCCTGCCAGGATCGTTTGCAGCATATACGAACACACTTGAAGCTACAGACTCCAATACGTCATTGTAGCCATGTGCATTGTTCCCGACGTCCTCAAGGTCTATAAGGTGGCAGAAATCAAACGGAGCAAAGTCAGCATATATCTTATCCGACGCTGAGCCGGAGTATTTCTGCTCGAACGTGATACCATACTCCGCACTCTCCATAAGATAGTCAAGCTCCTTCAGAGCTGCATAGCCGTTTGCCTCATGATTATCACTGTTTCCGCCGTGGCTGTCATTGACGTCCGGGAGAAAGAAATAACCGAAAAGCTGACTTGTCGGCATAGCAGTAACTCCAGCCTTCTTGACAAGATATCCTATGTCGATGAACGAGCCTGAGCCTGTGCCGCCTGCAATACCTGCAAAGAGAAATATCCTCAGCGAGTTCGCTCCCGGATTTGCGACCCTGAGATTGTTTATAACGCTGTTTATCCTCTGCGATATCTTGCTGTAATTATGGAACACGCCAACTCTGCCTATCGCCCGTCTTGCACCTGCTCCGTTTACACCGCCCTTTGCCCTCACATCAGGGTTGATCCACTGTGCAAAATCCGCACCATTGTCCTTATACCGCTTGAACGACCTGACGATAGCCTCATAATTCGTATGCGGAGAAGAGCCTATCTCAAGTATCTCAGAGCCGTCCTTTGAAAAGCTTGTATTCAGATAATGCTTATTCTCTACATCATTGTAATCCGTATCAATAGCGACAAAAGCCATATTTTTCGGTATATCCGCAACAGGAAGACCGGTCTTTCTGTCAGTCGGCAGCTTCATTCTGTTGTGTACCTGATTCTTGACATGAAGCAGCTCCTCGTTTCCGGTTCCGCCAAGACCTATGAAAAGGAAAATATCGGTAGCCTGTGACTCGATCCTTGATCCCTCGAAATAGACTCCTCCGGCACTCGAAAGGGTAAATGCATCACTGATAATGCTCATATTCCTACTCCTTTTTTGCAGTATATTACCTGTTATCTATAAGCCTGATTATAAGCTTTCCGGTCACTCTGTTCTCATTGCCGGCAGAATCCCTGCATGAATAATTCGCCTCCCAGACATTCTCGCCGTCCTGAGTGATAGTATCGCTTCTCTTTCCGGTGACCTTTTCATTATCTATGGTAACTCCGTCATTTTTCCGGGCATCTGTAGTGATTATCAGCGAGCCTGAGCTTCCGCCCTCAAGATGTATCCTGCTGAGAAGACCGCCTATCTCCAGATCAGCAATTGCACCGGAAATGCTCTCATAGTTGAACTCATCGTTTTTAAGAGCACTCATCAGATCAGTCTTTTTCGTGCCTGCCGGGATATTCAGCCTGAAATGCGGAGGCTGTCTCACATCGCTCCTTGCTGCGGGAACTCTCAGAGTGAGATCAAGCTCCGGGATAGCAGGGTGCAGTCTCCAGAGAATGAGCTTTACAATAAGTATCACAGCCATGATGGCTATGATAGCAAGAAATATCGGTATCAGAGCATTTTTTACTTTTACATGGACTGTCATTCTTGTCTCGCTGTCGGAATCAGCGTACTTCATGCCGATGATAAAGCTGCCGCTGCCGAAGCCCTTTCCGGATACCTTTACAGTATCAGGCTTATCCTTCACAAGCTCTGCGATATATCCGCCCGACTCTGATGGGTATACAGCAGTCTCAGTCTTGTCTCCCGTATCCCAGCTGAAATACCTGCTCAGGCTTATCTCCTTTGAGGTGCAGAACGGGAGCGAGTAAACCGAAACATAGGTGTCACTTACCGACGTGATATCGGCACGTGAGGCCGAAAGAACGCTCTGACTGCTTTTTATTTCCTTCAGATCAGTAGTATTCTTGAATACAGTATATATGGTGTAGCGTCCCCTCTTCGGCGGCGTGAAGCTCGCAGTGAATGTACCGTCGTCCTGCTGCTGAGCCTGTATCGGTGCGATCTCCAGCTCCTGGTCATCAAACGGCTCAATATAGACCGAAGCCGTCATATCATCAGAAATGCTGTCCTTGCTCAGAAGTGCCGATCTGTAGTACAGTCCGGCTGTTATTTCCACGCTCTCTGAGCCAGCCCGTACCATATCAGCCGAAAGCTGCTGCTCTGCATAAGCCTCCTCAAATGCCTCAACAACAGTCACAAAAACAGACCCGCTCTCCTTGCGGAAGCTGCCGTCAGAAGCCGAAATAACTGAGCTGACCACATATGTCCCCGGAACATTGAAGGTGATATCCCTGCTGAACGAGCCGTCGTTGTTTGAATCCATAGCAATGACCTCAGGCTCCTCGCCGTTTCTGTATTTTTCAACAGAGCCGGTCAGCGAGGCGATCAGGTCTACATCGGAGATCCTTCCGTCCTCATTGAAAAGAGCCGCAGCAAAATGCACCTTGCCGCCGGTGATTATCTCCTGATTCGAGCTCGGTGTCTGTACCGCATACAGATCATACGTACCGAGGAAGGTAACGCTGATATCGCTTTTGCTTACTCCCTTTACTCTCAGCTGCCACGGACCGGACGCCGGGGAAAACAGCTTAATAAGCGTATAATTGTTTGTCGGGGTATAATAGAGCTTATCAGAATTGCTCAGCGGAACATCCTCTCCGGACGGATCTGAGAGCTTTATCTCAGTGATCGGAGCCTTTGATTCTATGTAAATATTCACGAAGAATATGCTGCTGTTCTTTATATTGAACGGGAATACAAGCCATTCTCCTTCCTCTGAAGCATCAATATTCTCGATGCTCACCTTTCCCACCTGGGAATATATATCAGTAACAACACCTAAAAGCTGCTCCGCCTTAGTTACCTCGTATGTGCCCGGCTCGGTCTTATTTCCTTCTATGCGGACAGCACCGGTCTTTTCGGCAATGCTCCTCATCGAAGCAGTATCGAGCTTCTTGCTCTCCGGGACATTTTCATCATCCTTGCTGCTGTTCAGTCCCACAGTGAACACAGGGATCCCAAGCTCCTTCAGCTCCGCAGTCGTTCTGTCAAGCTCTGCATCAGATTCCTCAACAGTCCTCGGTCCCTTAGGAAGATCAGTCCTTCCGTCACTCAGGAGTATGATGAGCGGGCTCCTGTCCTTGCTCATGCCTCTCTTGTGTATCTCCATGGCCTCAGTTAGTCCGAGGGCTATATCAGTATCGGCTGAAGGGTCGTAATCAATGGCACTTACACTTTCAAGGAAAGAATTTCTTGCAGCCTCAGTGCTCATATCTGTCAGCTCGTGCTCTGCCACAAGCTCATGTGAATACTCGACAAAGCCTGCTCTGCACGTCTCAAAATCACAGAATCTGATAAAAAGCCCCACCATTTCAGCGGCAAGCTTATTTTTGTCGGCAGTCTCCATCGAGCCGCTGCCGTCGAGCACAAACACTACATCAAGATTATCCCTGCCGTACAGCCTGTATCTTGTGCTGAGATCCTCGGCATAGGAATGACCTCCGGCAGCAATGGAGATCATAATAACGGTTGATATCAGTACAGCTGCCGTTCTTTCAGCAGCCCTGAATAGTTTTCTTATCATTTTCACGGTTATAGCCTCCTGTGTGATCGGTGTCAGGTCGGGTCGAAAATAATGCCGGTATCCACACTGCCAAACAGTGCACCCGGACTGTTATCCGTCGGGCGTGACGCAGCACCTGACGGCTTGTCAGGGGGAGTGACAGCAGGAGCAGCAGGCTGTACAGCCGCAGCAGCAAAGACATCCTCATCTTTTTTCATGGTTCTTGTATTAAACGGATCTAACTTCACCGTTTCTTCCCCGAATACGTTATCATCAGCCCCAGTCTGAGCAGAGGTGCCCAGCTTTCTGGCTATCTCCCCTATCAGGCATTTGCTGCACAATATATCCTCATCGGGTATGGGGCAGCTGCATTTCGCACATTGCTTGGTATAGTTATTCATATTTCATCACCTCAAAGGCATTCAATTGTTTATGCACACTCGCACAATTTACGAGATTCCACGTACTTTATTTTATCACTTTTCACTAATATTGTCAATAAATAAACAAAAAAACTTATTTCTTACAATAAAATTGTACATACCTACAATTTTCGCATGATGTTTTTGTTGAAGTAAAACAAAAAGACAGCACTCACCGGCTGTCCTTGTTTCAGATAAAAGAAATGTGGTATAATAATATGTACGCTCCTGCGGCATCGAAAGGAGCGTTTTTTCTGGTTACCGGTTATTTGCGGCATCATACGCAAGCTCGTCACTGCGGCGGAAAAGCAGGGATATGCACCACACCGCAGATATCGCTACAAGGATATATACAGCTCTTGCGATAAGACTCCCTGCACCTCCGAATGCCCACGCTACGAGGTCAAGCTGAAAGATACCGACTAATCCCCAGTTTATCCCGCCTATGATAAGCAGGATAAGAGCCAGTCTGTCCCACATCTGAGAACACCTCTATTCGGGATTTTTCGTGACTCCGGCCGCCGTTCATGCCGCCGTCCGGTCGTCTGGTGATATTATGGACTTTTTACGGGATAATATTCAGCTGAAAAAAATTTTTTCAGAAATATGCAACACCTTCCAGCTCCGCTGCGACTGTTATTTATAGAAAACCGGAAGGAGGGAAAAAATGACAAACGAGGAAATAAAAAAGCTGCTCAGAAGCTCTCCGCATGAAGCTCACAGACTGATCTTCACTCAGTACGGACGATACGTATATACCATAGTGTTCAACAGGCTCCGCAGCTGTGGTACTGCTGAGGATATCGAGGAATGCGTGAGCGATGTATTTGCAGATGTATTCTTTGCACTCCAGAAGGAAGAGGTCAATGATATACAGGCATATACAGGCACTGTAGCAAAACGTGTGTCGATAGACTGGTTCAGGCGGCTCACGGTGAAAAACAGACACACTGTATCTATCGAGGACGAGGATATCACCAATACTCCGTCCGGGGAGAGCGTCGAGCAGGACACGGAGAAAAAGGAATTGCAGAGGGTGATCGTTGAGAAGATAAGGTCACTCGGCGAACCCGATTCGACCATACTTATCCGGAAATTCTACTACGGCAGAACATCGGCACAGATAGCAAAAGAGCTTTCCATGACCGCATCAGCAGTGCGTTCAAGGTGCTCACGGGCAATGGACAAGCTCAGGAGCCTGCTTGATGCTGCCGGGATAACTAACTGAGGAGGGGCAGTAATGAACGAAAAGGAAATATTTGATATGCTTGAAAATACTGATGACGAAAATATAAGCTGGATAGCTGAAAATACGCCTGAGATCGACGAAAAAACGGCAGCTCGGATACTTGCTGCAAGTGAGAAGAAGCTCAGCCGGAAGACTGCTGATGACGGGGAGATATCCGGTGACAGAGTACAGGGAGTTGAGAGATACAGCCGCCCACGGATAATGAGGATAGCAAGTGCCGCTGCATCGCTGCTGCTGCTTGCCGGAGTGATAGGTGCAGGCACATCACTGCTGAGACATAACTCCGCACCCGGAGAGAACGACCCGACTGTACCGATGGTAACAACGGAGGCTGAGGGAAGCACTGATGAAGACGAATCAGAACCAGAAAACAGCTCGCTTCCGGAAATTGCTACTGATACGGAGTACGCCGAGCTTGAGCTGCATGAAAATACGCTGAGGGTATACAGTGAGGAAAAATCTTTAAATCTTATCAAAGATGCTGCTGAAAGGTACAAGGATCTTCAAGATATGCCGGTGATAGACACAGAGCCGTATATTTCGGCGATCCTCAATGATAAGGATTACGATTCGCTTGAATCAAAGAGCTATATCTACCACATGATGCTGAACAGCGTTGATTATTTCAATACAGCAGAGGGAAGCATGATATATGGACTTACCCTTGGCGAACCAATATATATTGATTTCAAGTGCGACATGACCCGGAGTATGGCATATGAACGCACTGTCCAGGGCGATACAGAGCAGCGTATCTACTCGGATATTGAGAAGACAATAACGCTGAATATGCAGGATCTGAGCTGCCGAACAGACATGAATGCACAGAGAATTAAAGTAATAATGAGTGACAACGACAGAGTTGTAATGCTGGACAACGGAGAACTACTTTCACATCTTCGCAATGATGATTCACAGCTCCAATTAGCCGGAAACTCATGCGTCTTTCCTCAGTCATACGCAATGTCAAGGCTTTACGACTTTTCACAGTGGAAAATAGTCGGCACTGAAAATATATGCGGCAGGGATTGTGCAGTGATAAGCGGCAGGTATAGTATGGATTTCACTATGTATACAGACCTGAGAACAGGTATAATGCTGAAATATGAAGAGTATTCCGAGGACGGCAGTGTAAGCGGTTACGTAGAGACTACAAGCATATCCGTTGACCAGCCTGTTGAAATTGATACCTTTGAACGGCCTGAGAATGCAACAAAGCCTACAGCAGCTGACGGAACTGAATATGAAGAAATAGCATATCAGGGTTTCAGAGACTGGCTTACACTTACAGAGCTTTTTGATCTTGATGGCAGTATCAATACTGACCAGACTGATTCGTTCAATATAACCTTGGAGCATAATTCAACGGATACGGCACAGAACGTCTCCGAGACAGTCACCTATGCCAGATATACCGGAAAATTTACCGGAATTGACGAAATAAAGGATTTTATCGACAAAACAATGATAAGTGGAAAAGATATATATGAAAGTGAAATTTCCGATGATATTTATCCGGGAATGACGCTTTCACTGGAAAAAGCTCCCCGGTTTTGCAGCTATAACGGACAGCTTTACTGCTGTCTTAACTCCGGCAGCAGATCCACTATGCTGGAAAGAGATATAAATATTCCGGTTGGTATAATCCAGTTTGACAGCGAGCATTTTTCAGCAGAATTTGGCGTAAAAGGATTTTTTGAAGAAAGTGCCTCAGCACCCGACGGCGGAACAATGGTAATTATGTTTAATTTCACTCTTGTGGACGGCACATGGAAACGTGATTAACACTCTGAGAATATTCAGAATTTAACAGAACAGGAAATTACAGAACTCTTATTACAGGAACAGCCTTGCTCTGCGGCAAGGCTGTTCCTTATGGCAAATGAAATAATCTCTGTGCGTTTTCAGTTGTTATCTCGGCTTCGCCTATCGCACATACCCGGCAGCCGTCAGCTGCAAGTCTCTTTATCTTGTTAAGTATATCCACAGCTTCATCGGGTGAATATTTAGAGGCATATTTCGGGTGAAGTCCGGCTGCAAAATATATCCACTGGTACTCATCAAGAAGCTGGTGCATATTATAATTGGATTCAAAGTGTATCGCCGGGTCAATGACATAGTTTATCCCGTATTCCTTTATCTGCGGGAATACGCTGCTCCGGACGCTTTCCATTTTTGCGTAATCGTAATGTGCATGAGTGTCAATAAACCTTAATTCTGACATTCCATTTCCCTCCCTTCAGGTCATAATACAGTAAACGGCGAATAATTGTGCGAAAGTGTGCAGGCAATATAAAAAAGGAGCGATCCTCACGAATCGCTCCCCTTTGTGATCAGTTTCTTGATAGATCAGCCAAGCTCAGCAAAATACTTGATAGTTCTTACCATCTGTGATGTGTAAGAATTCTCGTTGTCGTACCATGAAACTACCTGAACCTCATAAAGTCCGTCGCCGATCTCAGCAACCATTGTCTGAGTAGCATCGAAGAGTGAACCGTACTTCATGCCGATAACGTCAGAAGATACGATCGGATCCTCGTTGTAGCCATAAGACTCTGAAGCAGCAGCCTTCATAGCAGCATTTATGCCGTCCTTAGTGATGTTCTCGCCCTTAACAACTGCTGTAAGGATAGTTGTGGAGCCTGTCGGAACAGGAACTCTCTGAGCGGAACCGATGAGCTTGCCGTTAAGCTCAGGGATAACAAGACCGATAGCCTTAGCAGCACCTGTGCTGTTAGGAACGATATTAGCAGCACCTGCTCTTGCTCTTCTGAGGTCGCCCTTTCTGTGAGGACCATCAAGTATCATCTGATCGCCTGTGTAAGCGTGGATAGTGCTCATGATACCGCTCTGGATAGGAGCATAGTCATTGAGAGCCTTAGCCATAGGAGCGAGGCAGTTTGTAGTGCATGAAGCAGCAGAGATTATCTTGTCATCAGCAGTGAGGGTCTTCTCGTTAACGCTGTAAACGATAGTAGGAAGATCATTGCCTGCCGGAGCAGAGATAACTACCTTCTTAGCACCTGCATCAATGTGAGCCTGAGCCTTGTCCTTAGAGCAGTAGAAACCAGTACACTCAAGAACAACGTCAACGCCTATCTCGCCCCAGGGGAGATCAGCAGCCTTAGGCTCTGCATAGATCTTAAGGGTCTTGCCGTCAACAGTGATCGTACCAGCCTCATCATCAGCAGTAACAGTGTGGAGATTCTCACCGATCTTTCCAGCATAGCCGCCCTGAGCGGTATCATACTTGAGAAGATGAGCAAGCATTGAAGGCTTTGTAAGATCGTTTATAGCAACGACCTCGTAACCCTCAGCACCAAACATCTGTCTGAATGCGAGACGACCGATACGGCCAAAACCATTAATAGCAACTTTAACTGACATTGGATATTACCTCCTAAGTTTTTTTACATTTTCATTATACAACATACCGGAGAATTTTGCAAGCGTCTGCGAAAAAAAATAATAGATTTATCAATAAATATACATATTGCACAATAAAAACGCATACTATTTGTCATAAAAGACAATAAAAAAACTGTAATCCTGCTGATTTCACTGCATATTAACCATAGCTTACAGCTTTGCGGTGATTTTCTGGTACGAAAACACGGCAGTATGTGCAGTCACAGGCACACACAGCAGACCGCACTAACGTTTTTATCATTTTTCAAGCCGGTAATCTAAAATTTTTGTTGACAATCATCAAAAAATGTAGTATAATATGTGTGTATTATTTAATGATAACAAATTACTCTGAAGGAAGTGTTGAACAGAGCTATGTCGATAGGCGTTGAGATAGAAAGAAAGTTTCTTGTCAGCATCCCCGTGAAGGAGCAGCTTGAACAGCTGAATATTGTCAGCGAGAAGCATATAGTACAGACCTATCTCCATCGGGGGAAAAGCGGGACACAAAGGCGTGTCCGCAGTATACGTGAGAACGATCAGGAAAAATACTACTACACCGAAAAGCAGTTTATCTCCCCGATAAAGCGTATCGAGGAGGAGTACGAGATCAGCCGGACAGAATATGAAAACCGGCTGAGGGACGCTGACGGGGAGCTTGTTCCGGTCATCAAGACAAGGTACTGCTTTGAGTATTCCGGTCAGCTTTTCGAGCTTGATATATACCCGTACTCTGACGAATACGCAGTCCTTGAGCTGGAGCTTTCAGACCCGAAGCAGGAGATATTTTTCCCGGAGAATATAAATGTTATAAAAGACATCTCAGCTGACAAGGCGTACTCGAATGCTGCCCTTGCCAAGGCGGGAAGATTCCCGGAGCAGCAGGATAGCTGAAATACTGTTTGATCATACCCACAGGAGGAAAAATGGCAGAAAAAATAATAAATACAGATGATAACGGAGTAATTTCGGAGCTGTTCGGACAGCTCGACGGCAATATCGCAGCAATTCAGAAGCAATACGGCGTTTCCGTGGTACTGCGTGACGGCAGGATCAAGATAATCGGCACTGAACCGGGTGTCAGCGGAGCTGAGAAGTCGCTCAGGGCTCTGCTGGAGATAAGAGAAAAGGGGCAGCCGCTGAGTGAGCATACTATAAGATATGTTACATCAATGGTGCAGGAGGGCGTTGAGGAGCAGCTTTCGGAGCTTAAAGGCAACGGGATATGCGTCACCTCGTCCGGAAAGATAGTCCGCCCACGTACAGTCGGTCAGCAACGGTATATCGACCTGATAAAGGAAAATACCATAGTTCTCGGCATAGGGCCTGCAGGTACCGGAAAGACATACCTCGCAGTTGCAATGGCAGTTAAAGCGTTCCGGGAGCATAAGGTCAAGAAGATAATCCTCACACGCCCGGCAGTTGAAGCAGGCGAAAAGCTCGGATTTCTGCCCGGTGACCTGCAGGACAAGGTGGATCCGTACCTCAGACCGCTTTACGATGCACTGTTCGATATGTTCGGTGCTGAAAGCTTTACAAGATATATGGAAAAGGGGATCATTGAGGTCGCACCGCTCGCCTATATGAGAGGCCGCACACTCGACGAGGCATTCATAATACTCGATGAAGCCCAGAATACCACATCTGAACAGATAAAGATGTTTCTGACCCGGCTCGGAAACGAGAGCCGAATGGTGATAACGGGGGACATAACACAGATAGACCTCCCGGACGCAAAACGCTCCGGACTTGTCGAGGCTGTAAAGGTACTGAAGGGCATTGACGACATAGCTGTACACAGGTTCTCAGAAAAGGACGTTGTGCGGCACCGTCTTGTCCAGGATATAATCAAAGCATATGAAAAGTTTAACGAAGGGAGAAAGAACCATGCCTAAGCTCAAGGTATACGTCAAGAACAACCAGTCGGAGGTCAAGGTGCCCGTCGGGATACGCCTTCTCATAAGGAGGTGCTGTCAGGCAGTCCTTGCGACCGAGGGATTCGGCAAGGATGCAGAGGTGAGCGTTTCCTTTGTCAGCAATAACGAGATCAGGAATCTCAATAAGATATACCGCAGCAAGGACAGTGTGACCGATGTCCTGTCATTTCCTCTGACCAGCGAGGACGGTACTCAGGAGATAGACCCTGAAACAGGTGCCGTGCAGCTCGGAGATGTTGTCATATCCCTTGAAACTGCCGTAAAGCAGGCTCAGAACTATGGTCACTCCCTTGAACGTGAGGTGGGCTTCCTGACGGTGCATTCCATGCTGCACCTGCTCGGCTACGACCATGAGACAAGTCTGCTCGACCAGAGGATAATGCGTGAAAAGGAGGAATCCGTGCTCGAAAAGCTCGGTATCTCCCGTGATGCTACCTTTGTTGCACCGGGGGACAGTGAATAATGTCAAAAACAGCATTCATAACGATAGCAGGACGCACAAATGCCGGAAAATCCTCGCTACTCAATGCAATAGTCGGCGAAAAGATAGCCTCGGTCAGCAGCAAGCCGCAGACTACCCGTACAAGGATAACAGGGATAAGGAATATCGGTGACACACAGCTTGTTTTCTTCGATACACCGGGGCTTCACAAGCCGCTGAACAAGCTGAGCGAGCATATGCTCGACACTGTAAGGGAGTCCGTCAGCGATATAGATGCAGTTATCTTCATGCAGGACTGCACAAAAAAGCTTACCGAACAGGAAACGGAGCTGCTCGATTCTCTGAACAAGTCCGGAATGCCGGTGATACTTGTGCTCAACAAGATAGACCTGCTCAGAAGCAAGGACGAGCTCGCTCCCAAGATAGCTGAGCTTAGCACAAAGCTCGATTTTCAGGCGGTCATACCAGTGAGCGTGACTGAAAATAACGGCGTTGATATCGTTATAGATGAGATAATGAAGCTTGCCCAGGAGTCCGTACACTACTTCCCGGACGATATGATAACTGACCAGCCTGAAAAGGTGCTTGCGGCGGAAATGATACGTGAGAAGCTGCTTGAGCTGCTCAAGGACGAGGTTCCGCACGGGATAGCTGTTGCAGTCGAGGAGATGAAGGAGCGTGAGGATAAGGATATCCTCGACATCTCCGCTGTCATTTATTGTGAGAGGGAGTCCCACAAGGGAATAATCATCGGAAAAGGCGGAAATATGCTGAAAAAGGCATCGACTGCCGCCCGCATGGAGCTGGAGGATTTCTTCCAGATAAAGGTGAATCTCAAGTGCTGGGTGAAGGTCAAGGAGGACTGGCGTAACAGGGAAAATCTGATCCGCAGCTTCGGGCTTTCAGAGCAGTAGCTTTCACTGGCTGGTTTACAGAAAAACCGTGAGCGTCTGCCCTATAATTACCGCTGATGATATGCTCTTCAATGCACAGAATAGCTTTGAAGGGAGCTGAATGCATGAATGCAGGAGCAAGAGAAGAATTATGGGATTGCTTTGAAGCTACCGGGAGCGTTCACGATTATCTGAAATACTGCGGATCTTCCGGAAATACAGGTGAATATGGGAGAAATGACAACGCTGGACGGGATAGTTCTGAGGGAACGTCTTGTCGGCGAACAGGATAAATTTATCGACATACTGACAAAAGAGAGAGGGGTACTGGAGCTTTCCGTCAAGGGTGCAAGGAAGATAAACGGACGCTCCGGCAGCTCCGCTCAGCTTTTTGCGTACTCACGGTTCTGCATGAACGAGAGAAAGGGCAGGCTCTACCTCAACAGTGCAGAACCGATACATATTTTTTATGACCTAAGAAGCTCGCTGTCAAGGATATCGCTTGCGAGCTATTTTGCTGAGGCGGCGAGCTTCTGCTCACCGGAAAACAGCCAGTGTGAGGATATACTGCGGCTTCTGCTCAATTGCCTGCACTACCTCGAAAAGGGCACACGGAGCGAAGCGTTTCTCAAATCCCTATTTGAGCTGCGTCTTATGTCGGATTCCGGATTCATGCCGGATATCGTCGGCTGCCACAGCTGCGGAGCATTTGAGCCGGAGGTGCTTTATTTCAGCGTCAGAAACGGAATATATCTGTGCTCCGACTGCCATGCCGCCGTCCACGAAGGATCTCCGGAAATGCCCGATGAACAGTACATAAAGCTGGAGCTTCCGGTTTTGCTGGCAATGCGGCACATCGTCCTTGCGGACTTTGACAGGCTGTTCAATTTCCGTGTTTCAGACGGAGTACAGGAGAAGCTTTCAGCGATCTCGGAGGACTATCTCAGATCGCATCTTGGAAGGGATTTCAGAACACTCAATTTCTATCACAGCATTGTGTAATTTAGGAGATATATGGAACATCAGATCAATAAGTATTATAAGACGCTTGAGCTTGACAAGATACTGAATATGCTTGCCGGGCTGACGTCAAATGAGGAAAGCCGGAGAATGGCACTTGCCCTTACTCCGGAGACCGACCTCGAAAGAGTCCGCTATGAAAATCTTAAAACAGATCAGGCTCTTTCTCTTTCGGTGCAGTTCGGCACTCCGCCGTTCACTGCGTTCAAGGACATCTGCACGACCTCAGCAAGAGCGAGATCCGGGGCGATACTTTCGCTCCGTGACCTTATGGATATCACTGTCATGCTCCGGCAGATACGTGACCTGTCGAGATGGTATGACAGCTGCGAGAACGTTGAAACTGAGCTTAGCTACCTCTTTTCACAGCTCACGCCGAACAACTGGCTGCTTGAAAAGCTCGAACGCTCGATAATCTCAGAAACGGAGATTTCCGACGCAGCAAGTCCGGAGCTTTCTGCGATAAGACGTAAGATACACCGGGCAGAGATGCAGCTGAGAGAAACACTCGACAAAATGATAAAGAGCAAGACCACACAGCAGTATTTGCAGGAATCCAACGTTACGATACGTGACGGAAGATTCGTTCTCCCGGTCAAGGCTGAGCACCGGGGACAGATAAGCGGTCTGATACACGACACCTCAGCGACCGGACAGACCATATTCATTGAGCCTATGGCGATAGTTGAGGCAAATAACGATATCCGGCTTCTTGAAAGCAAGGAGCAGGAGGAGATAGAGCGGATAATCCGTGAGCTGTGCAGTGACTGCGGCGATTTTTCAGAGGCACTCGCTCAGAACTACAGGGCAGTGACCGAGCTGAACCTATACTTCGCTAAGTCAAATCTGGCAGCAAAGCTGAACTGCTCCATGCCGGAAATAACGGACGACGGCGTTATATCGCTAAAAAAAGCCCGTCACCCGCTTCTCGACCGGAAAAAGGCAGTCCCGATAGATATAGAGCTTGGCGGCAGCTATCAGTCACTCATCATCACAGGTCCCAATACCGGCGGAAAGACTGTCGCACTGAAAACCACGGGTCTTCTTGTGGCTATGACAATGTGCGGGCTTCTGATACCGGTCTCTGACGGCAGCAGGATATCAGTGTTCGACCATATCCTCGTTGATATCGGTGACAGTCAGAGTATTGAACAGGATCTGTCAACGTTCTCGGCTCACACGAATAAGGTGATCGAAATAATCAACACCGCAGATGAACATTCACTCGTGCTGCTTGATGAGCTTGGCTCAGGAACTGACCCGGTCGAGGGTGCGGCACTTGCAGTAGCGGTAATACGCCGCCTTATGAGCAGCGGTGCAAGGCTCATGGTAACGACACACTATCAGGAGCTGAAGGTATTCGCTATCGACGACCCGGACACGGAAAACGCCTCATGTGAATTCAATATAGAGACTCTCCGCCCGACCTACAGACTTATAGTCGGCTCTCCGGGACGCTCCAACGCATTTGCGATATCAGAAAGCCTCGGTATGCCGCAGGACGTTATCGCCGCAGCAAAGGCATCTGTAAATGAAGCGAACACACGGCTTGAGGAGGTCATAGGCAAGCTTGAGGAAAGCCGCTCAGAGCTTGAAAAGCAAAGGGACGAGATAAGGCAGCTGAAGCAGCTCGAAAAGGAACACGAGGCAGCTATAAACCGTGAGCGGCAGGAGATAGAAAGATCAAAGGCTGACGAGCTTGAACGGGCACGCCAGCAGGCAATGAGCATAATCGAAACAACAAAGGCACAGTCCAATGAGCTGCTTGACGAGCTTGAAAGGCTGCGTAAGGAGAAGGACAAGAAGGATTTCAGCCAGAATGTCTCCGGAATGAAATCTCGCACGAAGCAGAGCTTCAATAAGATGTACGATACGGCGAATCCGGTCAGCAATTCTGCTCAGGATGATGATTATGTCCTGCCGAGGAAGCTGCGGAGAGGTGACACCGTGTACGTTGTGGATCTTCAGCGAAAGGGCATTGTATCGGGCGACCCGGACGGGAGCGATTTTGTTTACGTGCAGATGGGCGTGATGAAAACTAAGATGAATATTTCACGGCTCAGGCTTGAGGAAGCGGAAAAGGTCTCCTATACGGGTAAGCCGAAGCAGGGCAACCGGGCTGCACGGCGAGCCGGTGCAGTCGGTGTAAAAGCAGAACGCCGAGGAAAAATGGAGCTTGATATCCGTGGCTGTGCGTGTGATGACGGGGTATACCAGCTGGACGCATTCATTGACCAGGCTGTGATGTCAAATATCTCAACGATCACAATAATCCACGGCAAGGGTACAGGTCTGCTGAGAAAGGCGGTACACCAAAGGCTGAAAAACCACCCGTCGGTCAAGACGTTCCGGCTCGGAGTATACGGCGAGGGCGAGGACGGAGTGACCATTGCTGAACTGAAATAAAGGATCATGCCGCAGCCCGACCTGCGGCATTTCCAATTTAGAGCCATTTCTGGAATTATTTCTGCATTGACCGGAGCATTATCCCATGATAAAATAAAAGCATGGGATCCCGGAATACAAGGAGGTAATCCAATGAAAAAAATAATGGCAACAGTGACAGCTTT
Organism: Ruminococcus sp.; assembly: GCA_017475555.1. Lineage (GTDB taxonomy): Bacteria > Bacillota > Clostridia > Oscillospirales > Ruminococcaceae > Ruminococcus. Next base: position 31,494 of record JAFVFL010000014.1, on the reverse strand, counting down.
TGCGGTACTCATCATCACCATGATAGCACCGCTTACGGCAGGTGCGGCTGACTACGGCAGCGATGCACTCGAACGCTATGCTCTGCGGGTAGCTGCGATAGTGAACTCGGAGCGTGCAGAGTACGGGCTTGAGCCGCTTAAATATTCCGACAGGCTAAGTGAGGCAGCTATCGTCCGTGCCGGGGAGATACAGAACTATTTCTCGCATACCCGTCCGTCCGGTCAGAGCTGCTTCACTGCAATTGACGAGCTCGGCATACGCTACCGCTCCGCCGGGGAGAATATCGCTTACGGACAGCGTGACCCTGACGAGGTGATGAATGCGTGGATGAATTCGTCCGGACACAGGGCAAATATCCTGAGCACGAATTATGAGTACATCGGCGTTGGAGTTGCATACCGGAACGGAGTTTACTACTGGACGCAGTTTTTTGCTTCGTCATCTGATCTGTCGGGCTATGAGGTAAGTGAGGAAACGCCGGAAAATACAGATATTCCGGAGGAAACTGAAACACAGGAGGAGCAGCAGCCGCCAGTGACAGTAATAACCATAGTCCCGGCTGTGACGACAACAGCCCTCACAACTGCAACTGACACCACAGCAGAAACGATACAGACAACGACCGCAGTCCCCGGCAGCTGCACAAAAAGCCGGGCTGATCTTATCAACAGCATACTTGCATATCTGAGGGCGAGAGGCTTTGATATAAGAAAAATTATTAAATGATCATAAGGCGGGGCTTCATCGCTCCGCCTTTACGTGTTTCATCAGCAGTAGTATCCCTGCGAGGTTCGGGAATGCCATAAGCCCGTTGAAGATATCCGATATCGTCCAGACGCTGCGGACTGTGAGGACTGCCCCGGACGCTGCGGCAAGAGAAAAAGCCAGACTGAGCATTTTTCTGTCTGCACCGGGGAAAATATACCTGAAGGCTGTTTCGCCGCAGTGATACCAGCCGATCACAGTGCAATACGCAAATGCACTCAGCTCAGCGATCATGAATGGCTTTGCGGAGCTCCCAAAAACTGCCGACAAAGCTCCCTCAGCAGTCATATCAGGTGCTGCACAGAGTATCGTCACGGCGGTCAGGGTACAGCAAACGAATGTGTCAATGAAGACCTCAGCCATAGCCCAGAAGCCCTGCCGCTCAGGCTCTTTGCTTTCCGCTGTACTGTGAAGTATCGGTGAGCTGCCAAGACCAGCCTCGTTTGAGAACACTCCCCTTCTCAGCCCGGCAGAAACTGCCCTTGAGACAGCATATCCTCCGACACCTCCGGCAGCCTGCCTTATCCCGAATGCCGAGCTGAACATTTCCCGGAATACAGGCAATATCCGCTCCCTGTACACAATGAGCACAGCGACACACGCCGCAGCGTAGAGAAGCGAGGCTGCCGGGATAACAGCCTGAGCCACAGCACCAGTCCTTTCCGCTCCGCCGGAAACTGAAAGATATATAACAATGAACGCCGCAGCAGCCGCAATATACCTCACGCCGGGAGATATCTCCCCCAATGTCCCGGCAAATGAGCTTACCTGCACCATTCCCCCCATACCGCAGGCAGCTGCCGCACAGCATACTGCAAAGAATATGGCAAGTCCCCGGCTGTCCGCTCCCCTTTCAAGGTACGCCATAGGCCCCCTGACCTCACCGGTGCTGAACTTCACCGAGAGCACGTTTTCAGCAAAGACAAGTGCCATTCCGAGCAGGGCTGATATCCACATCCAGACCACTGCCCCGGCACCGCCAGCCGCAAGTGCTGCCGCAACTCCTGTGATATTCCCCGTCCCCATAGCCGCTCCGAGTGAGAGACACACCGCCCTCATCTGCGATATACCGCCTTTTTTTCCGTCCTCAGCCCTCACCAGATATGGTATATTCCTTATCAGCCTTATCTGCACCAGCCTCAGCTTTACCGTGCATATAAGACCAGTGCCGAGCAGCAGAGCGATAAGTCCGCCGCCCCACACAAATGTGCATATCCGATCAAGGATAGTCTGCATTCTGCCACCTCCGGAAAATTTTCAAAAAAATGTGTACTTTCAATAATATTTATGGTATAATTAAAGTATGAATAAAATCGGAGGAAAGAAATGAAAATTTACACTCCAGACAGAAAGGCACTCTTCACTCTGAGAGTTCTCATAACTCTCCTGACAGTGATCCTTACAGCGATATTACGCTTCTATATCCCGGTAGATGTACTTGTTTTCATATTTGCGTCAGCCTTCGCCACGATCGCTATTTTCGCCATGTTCATCTATCTGCCGCTGTTTTTCTCCTCGCTCCGCTACGATTCGAGCGAGACGGAAATAACCCGGCACAGCGGTGTTTTCCTCAAATCCCACCAGACTATCCAATATTCGGCAGTCCAGTATACAACGCTTATTACGACCCCCTTTTCCAGAAAGAGCGGACTGAACTTCATCGTCCTTTTCATGTACGGTGGACAACTTCCGCTGATGTTTCTGAGCTATAAGGACGCACACGAGATAATGCGGCGTACCCGGAGCTTCATGGGTACCTCCGGGGAGGGCGGAATAAATGAAAAGTAAAAAGCCTCCCCACCCGAAAAAGGTGAAAAGACCTGTAAATCAGAATATCTGGCACGAGCATCCGCTGCGTATCCTCCGCTACTCCTTCCGCAGCCTGTGGCTTCTGATATTCCCCCTGCTCAGAGGTATATCCGTCCTGCGTCTCAACGAGCTTGAGATCGACCGTGAGAGCCTGTACCTGTGGCTGAGGGGGGCATGGCAGGATATTCTCATACTCGGAGCGATCATCATCTTCGGTCTGATACGCTGGAACTGCACACGGGTCGAGCTGTCAGGCGGCTCAGTTATTTACAGAGAGGGCGTGCTTGTACGTCTTCGTACCTCGATTCCGCTTGAGAGCATAAGCGTCATAACTGCCGAAAATCCGCTGTATCTGATGCCCGTCCGGGGAGTGCGGCTGAGTATCGACACAAGGGCAGGGATATTCAAGACCACAGATCTGAAGCTGCTCATGAAGCGAAAATACTCCGATGAAATGCTAAGCAGGCTGCCGGATATCGACATACGCCGCAGCACCGGAGATATCAGCGATCCGTCCGGCTTGTCGGTGCTGCTGTTCTCACTGTTTTTCTCAAGCGGCTTCTCAGGAACAGTCTATATCGCCACTTTTTTCTTCAAGGGCGGCGACATTGCACACGACATCATCACCCTGTACCTGAGCCGTATCACGGAGACGACTGAGCGGCTGACATCGAACTTTATCCTGAAGATACCCGGTGCAGCACTTGCTGCCGGAACATTCTTCATCAGTGCATGGCTGCTTTCGTTTTTCGTCAATATTCAGCGGTATTCACGCTTCAGGATAAGCTCCGATGACAGATACCTGCGTGTTACCTGCGGACTGTTCAACCGCCGGAGCTACCGGATAAGTCTCGGTCACATCAATTACACTGACCTGCGTCAGAATCTCATCATGAAGCTTGCGGGAGTGGTATCGGTAAGCATAAGCTGTGCCGGGTATGGAACAAGCTCACAGCACCTGCCTGTATTAATGCCGATGAAGCTTGAAAAAAATCTCGGCAAGGGACTTGAACGTCTCGGAGTTTTCAGCGGTGTAAAGCTGAATTTCCGCCCTGTCCGCACTGCACTCTACAGCTACATCTATATCCCGGTCTACGCCGCACTCGCACTTCTCCCGGCATCTGACAAGCTCGCACAGTTTTTCCCGCAATTTGCCGAGCTGATACGCTTTGCCGGGATAATGCTCGAAATACCGGCAGTCTGGATGGTAGCCGTCAGGACGGCAGCTCTGTACACAAGCGGGATATCGCTGTACTCCGACAAGATACTTATAAGCTGCTCAAAATGGAACACGTTCCACACGATAGCTGCCGACCGGGAGAGCATAGTGAAGCTTGAAATATCGCAGAGCCTGTACCAAAAATACATCAGCCACCGGTGCAGCCTGATATTCTGGTTCTGCGGCGAGGGCAGTTCACGCTACTGTATCAACTCCATGCGGCTGCGTGATGCAGTTGAGATATCGTCGGTGCTTGGGTTTGGCAATGCAGCTGTCAGAAAAGTACCGAAAAAGCGGAGAAAAGCTGAATAAACGGCGATATTGCTCCAATACTGAGGATATACGAAATATCTCATCAAAGGAGCGATAATATGTCATACGCAGGAGAAAACGGAGCATTTTCATTCCGTGACGGATACTGCGAGCTGCTGCCGGGGAGATCGGGCTACAGTGAGGCACAGTACCTCGGACGAGCCATGACAGCGGCATTTCCGGAGGTAAGAAGATTCTGTGCCGGCAGCGGCTCGTTCAGGAGCAGCGGCATACTTCACGCACTCTGCTCCGGCATAACTGAGGGCGGAAAGGATGTCTACATCTGCGAGGACACTGACCTGCCGTCTATGAGGTACAGTCTGCCGCTGCTTTCAGCCGATATCGGAATCTACGTAACATCTGAGCCGGGACTAAAGCTGAGATTCTACAGCATCAGCCGTCTCCCGTTACAGACAGGAGAGCTTTCACGGCTCTCCCGGACTAAGCCGCCGGAAAATGCCGGAAAACCGGGGAAAATGCTCTCATGTACAACCTTTAAGGATATTTACATCTGCAACATCGCAGATACACTCATGACCCGGACGGCACTTCCGGCAGGGATAAGCTGCGGCGACAGAGCTGTTCGTTCGCTCTGGCTGGAGCTGTTTTCCGGAGAAGACGATAGTCTCGTGTATCAGGTCTCCGGCTGCGGCAGCCGTGTAAACGCCTATTCTTCGGCATACGGCTTCATTCCGCATGAAAAGCTCATTCTTGCTTATTCAGCACTCTGTCCGGAGAAGCCGGTGTACCTGCCGGAAAGCGTACACTATGCAGCAGAGGATATCATACCGGATATCCGGCGGTTTCCGGATGATGAACCCCCGGATACAGTTCCCCGGTATCTGACAGATCCGCTGTTTATGTGCAGTCAGCTGACAGACAGGCTCCCCGAGTTCATGGAGATCCTCAGACGAATGCCCGCACTTGCGGCTGTCCGGCGGGAAGTAGCGGTAAGCGGCTCAAAAGCTCTGCCTGGGGATATCCGCTGCCGGGACGGGAGAGTCTTAGTCACTCGGAGCGGCAGAAGCAGGCTTACGGTGACGGCACAATCGCACTCTATCGAAGCAGCCTCTGAGCTGTGCGGAGAATGGACAGACAGGCTTCGGAAAAAAAATCCAGACCCGTAACCGGGTCTGGATAATTTTATCTGCAAAACCAGAGCACTGCTCCAAGCACACCGAGCTGCCAAACAAGCCCGGTGATATTCACAGCCCAGAAATACCAGTGCTTTGTCTTGTGCCGGAACAGCTTCATAGCGGCAAGTGCTCCCGCTGCACCGCCAAAAAATCCGAGCGAGAGCAATGTTGATTCCTTTTCACGCCACTTTTTCCGCTTAGCCTTTGATTTGTCCGAGCCGTACACGGCGAATGCCGCAATGCTCATAATGATCAGAAAAACGGCGTAAATTACAGCGATCTCCCTCATATCCCGTCAAGGTAGCTGTGTACCTGCTCCGCAAGAGCGTCGATGTACTCCGCCGAAAGAACATCACTGAAGCCGCACTCAGCAAGTGCCGAGCGGAAGCCGGTATCCGGATCATTTGATTTGACCCTAGCTATCCTCTCATAGCGTTCAAGGGCAGCCGCCGGATCATTCACGCAGTCGCCGAACAGCTCCATCGCAGCGAGTGCAGAAACGCCGTAGCTGATGTAATAGCCGGGTGCTGAATAGATATGGTCGATATAGTACAGCGGATAGCCCTCAGCGTACTCACCCATGATATCATTATATCTTTCAACAACAAGCTCCGGCGTAAGGTCGTCCCTGTCCCTCAGAACAGTATACTCAAACTCCCCGACAAGGAAGCTCGACTCGATCGTTGTAAGCATATTCTGAATTGTGTACAGCTTCATGGCGTTTGACTGCTCACCATAGATATCATCATAGAATTGCAGGAAAAGCAGCTCCATGCCCTGTGACTGTATCTCCGCAACGTCCTCGTTCGCTACAGCATCATAGGTCGAGGTATCGTCATACCCGGCAGCGTGGAAGTGCCCGAACTCATGGATAGCCGTAGTGAGGTCGTAAAGTGACTTGCCCTTGTAGAGATAGATCATTGAGCCGCCGGTCTTTGGCAGAGAGGAGGTAAACGAAACATCATAGCTCCTCAAACCCTTGCCCACCTGATAACGCTCATTGTCGGCAAGGTCATCGGCGGAGGCAGCAATATCAGTTGAAAGCCTGTGAGCGTATTCCTTGACAGTGCCGAAAAGATCATCATACAGCACCGGGTCAGAGAAGATATCCTCACAGTGCGGATCGTCATAAAATTTGTCAACAACGTCATCATAAAGCGGTGTAATTTTCTCACGGATACTGCTGCTCAGAGCAATGATATCCTCCGGGGAATAATCACGGGAATAATTCTCATAGAACGTATCCGGCGAGTAGGTCGAGAGGATATCGAGGTACAGCTCAGCACACTTCAGCGACTTCTCGTCATCTTCCATATCATCATCAAAATATATGTCATAATACTCATCAGTCAGCTCGTCAGATATACTATAGTCCACCTCAGCGTAGCCCTCAAGCCGTTTCAGGCTCATTGCCGGGGAATTGTAGTATTCCAGATTCTCCTCAATGATAAGGTCGCTGAACAGCTCGCTGTACTCAGCGGACTTGTAGCCCCTGTGGAATGCGTAGCTTGCCGCCTCATAAGCGATATAGAAATCGAGCATAAGGCTGTCGTACTTTTCCTCATTTTTTTCATCGTTGAAGTCAAGACAATAGTCGATATACGCAAGAGTGCTCGCCTCGCTCGCAATGTCGATATCGTCCATGAGCGTGCTGATATCCTGCTCAACAGCCGCAGTATTTCCGGACTTTTTGATGTCGGAGAGCAGCTGCTTTACGTGAGAATTTATGTCATCGACCGAAACAGTCTCATAGTCCGATGATGCCTTGCTTTCTTTTTCGGTATCATCAGTTTTCGAGCTGGTTTCCGGGAAAATAGGTTCATCGTGGTCACGCAGGGTACATGACACAGCGGTGAGGGACATAGCCGAAGCCAGGACCGCAGCCGCAATCCTTTTAAGGTATCTGTTCATAGCTTGCTCCTTATGTAAAATATTTGTCTGAAAGCACCTTTACCGCATCTGGTATCTCCGTAATATCCTTTACAATAATGTCCGCAGCTGAAAGCTCCTCCGCACTTCCATAGCCATATCCGCAGCCGACAGACGGCAGAGAATTCTCAGCTGCCATTTCGATATCGTGGAACCTGTCTCCCACGGCGATGATATTCTCAGAGAGCTCCGGACGTATCTGCCGGAATATGGCTGATTTCGGAATAAACCCGAACTCCTCGCAGCAGTAGAACCGGTCAAAAAATCTATCGAGTGAAAAGACTCTCCTGTGCCTTTCAAGGTAGTGTATCCGGCAGTTGCTCAGGAAAATCAGCCTGTAGCCGCAGTCCCTCAGCTGCAAGAGGACTTCCTCTGCGTGTTCAAAGAGAGCTCCCTCTCCGCATTCGACCCGCCTCGCCATGTCCTCGCCAAGCATTATCCGTGCTCTTTCGGTGATATCCCGGTCGAGCTGAGGCTGAAACTGCGACCACATATCGGTGGAATTGAACCCCAGCCACTGACTTATCTCGCCGTCAGAATAATCCCTATCAGCTATATATCCGGAATCAGAGAGCCATTTTACAGCCGTCCTGAATGCCGGAGCGTAGGTGAGCATGGTGTTGTGTATCGTCCCGTCGTAGTCAAAGATGAGGTCAGTCATCTCAGCCCTCGATCGCACGGATAAGGTTTATCATCTCGATAGCACCCTCAGCACACTCGCTGCCCTTATTGCCAGCCTTAGAACCTGAACGCTCGATAGCCTGCTCGATATTCTCAGTTGTGATGACACCGAACATTACCGGAACACCGGTGCTGAGCGACACCTGAGCTATACCCTTTGCAGCCTCATTGCACACAAGGTCATAGTGGGACGTACTGCCACGGATTATCGCACCGAGGCAGATAACAGCGTCATATCTGCCTGACTCAGCCATTTTCTTTGCGATAAGCGGTATCTCGAATGCACCGGGTACCCATGCAGTGTCGATACAGTCATCAGAGACTCCGTGCCTGTGCAGTGTATCAAGAGCACCTCCGAGCAGCTTGCTTGTGATAAATTCATTGAATCTTGCCGTGATAATGCCTATCCTGACATTCTCCGGGATAAGTCTTCCTTCAAAATTATTCATAATTATCTCTCCTTTTAAATTTATTCCTTAAAATAATCATCATATTTCCTGTAGCTCGCAATGATATCCGGAACTCTCTCCGGGTACTTGATTATCCTGTATTTTTCGGTGAGCACGCCCTTTTCGCTGTACAGCGTAAGATCATTGCCGTCAAGCACATAGGAGAACCTTTCAGCTGCCCGGAATCCGCCCCTGCCCATGCGGACATACAGCCCGTCGGCTGTGAGAAATGTGTCTCTTTCAAGGAAATACGCCAGCAAACAGAAAACGAATATCACCCCCAGTACAATGAGCTTGCCGGAGTGGAAAGATATTTCAGCGTCTGTGGGAGAGCCGGAGAGCTTGAATAAATGCCACAGGATAAGGACGATAAACGGCACAAAGATCAGCATAAATCCATGCTTTCTGTTCCGGAGCTTGATATAGCTCCCTATCTCCTCCATTTTCTTCCTGAATCTTAAAAAGCTTATAATACTACTGATTATTCCACCAATGGAAATACCTGTAAGAATCGTATCAAGTGTGCTCATTGTCATCATTCGTCTCCGAAAACCAGTATATGCCCCATTTTATTCTTCTTTGTCTTGAGATAGAAAAGGTCAAAGGCGGTGGCGTCCATCTGTATCGGCACACGCTCTGTTATCTCCATTCCAAAGCCGCTCAGTCCGTACACCTTATCAGGATTATTTGTCAGAAGTCTGAGCGTTTTGCACCCAAGGTCACGAAGAATCTGGGCTCCGATGTAATATTCACGCATATCACCGGGGAAGCCGAGAGCAAGATTCGCCTCAAGAGTGTCCATGCCGCTGTCCTGCAATTCGTAGGCACGCAGCTTGTTGATAAGCCCGATACCGCGCCCCTCCTGCCGCATATAGAGGAGAATACCTCTCCCCTCCTTTTCGATCTGGGTCATAGCAGCGGCAAATTGCTGACCGCAGTCACATTTGAGTGAGCCAAAGGCATCACCGGTCAGGCATTCAGAGTGTACCCGGCACAGGACATTCTCTCCGTCGCCGATATCACCCTTAACGAGTGCAACGTGGTGCTCTCCGGTGAGCTTGTTGATGTACCCCAACGCACGGAACTGCCCGTATTTTGTGGGAAGCTTGGTGTTAGCGACGCATTCGACAAAGACCTCATGCACCTTCCGGTACTCCTTCAGCTGCTGTATCGTAATGAATTTGAGCCCCCATTCCTGAGCCTTCTGTTTAAGCTCCTCAGCTCTCATCATCGTTCCGTCATCACGCATGACCTCACAGCACAGTCCGCATTCCTTCAGTCCGGCAAGACGCATAAGGTCAACAGTTGCCTCAGTATGTCCGTCTCTTTCGAGAACTCCGTTACGCTTTGCAGTGAGCGGGAACATATGCCCCGGTCTGCGGAAATCCTCAGGCTTTGCACCGTCAGCAACCGTCATACGTGCAGTAAAGCCCCTCTCCTCGGCGGAGATACCGGTCGTTGTGTCAACGTGGTCGATAGAGACAGTGAACGCCGTGGAGTGATTATCAGTGTTGTAATCGACCATTTGCGGCAGGTGCAGCTTATCGCACATCGCAGCACTCATGGGCATACAGATCAGCCCACGGGCATGAACAGCCATGAAGTTGACGTTCTCTGTCGTAGCGAACTCAGCGGCACATATCATATCGCCCTCATTCTCACGGCTCTCATCGTCCGTAACGAGGATAATTTCGCCGTTTCTGAGTGCATCAAGGGCTTCTGGAATGGAATTATATTCAAACATAGCGGGACTCCTTTAATAATTTAACTTACCTGTGTCTGTGCTCATGCTGACCTTCAGCATTCCGTCATATTCAAGCACTGCACTTCCCCCGGCGTAGCCGATATCCTTGGATATTTCGGAAAAAATAAGCTTTCCGGAATCAAGGCTTATGTTGCCGGTCCCGACCCTTATCTGTAGTTCTGAGCTTTCCGGATCGCCGGGGTCAACAGAGACATTCCCCGTCTCAACCGTAAGCTTTACAACAGAATCGATCATCGAGCTTATGTCAGCACTTATATTGCCAAGACCGCACATTACAGACGAATCTCCCGAAATATCCATGTTTTCAAGGGTGATATTCCCCGTCTGGACACGGAGCTCCACAGCACCCATGAAGTCTCTGACCTTGATATTTCCCGTACTGTTGCTGATATTCAGCAGCACCGGTCTTTCCGGGTATATCTCAAGCAGGTCCTGCGGCAGAATGATACTTAGATCAGCCGAGATATCGACCTCGCTGAGAAAATCGCTCTCGGATTCGGAGAGCTTCCGCCCGGCAGGAATATCATAAAGCCCGATCTCAAGACCGTCTCCGTTCGTGACAACCTGCACCGCAACGCTGTGTACCGCCTGACGGAGGATCTCCTCCGAATTACTTCTATAGCTTATTTTCGCCGAAATACAAGCACTTTCTACATCTCCGACCGACACCGTGCAAGTCCCGGCATAGTTCTCGACAACAACATTACCGTTCCGAAGAAGAGCTGCGGTCAGATCAGTGACCTCGCTGTCTGAATACTTATAGCTCTCGCCCATCGGAGGCAGCCCAAACGCACCTGAAACCGCATTCAGCACATCATAAAAGTTCTTCATAGCTTCCCCCCACAATTCTCAGATAAATCCGTTCTCAGCAAGAAAGCTCATCGAAACTCCCGAATTACCGGAGTTTTCCGGCTCATCTGTAGTCATAAGCTTCTCAACGTACTTACCGATTATATCGTTTTCAAGGTTCACGCTGTCGCCGGGCTTTTTGCTTGACAGAACGGTATTAGCGGCGGTGTGCGGAATGACCGAAACGGAAAAATCTCCGTCAGTGACCTTAGCGACAGTAAGGCTTATACCGTCAATGGCAACAGAGCCTTTTTCAACGATATATCGCATAATACCGGGCTTTGCAGCGATAGTATACCACACGGCGATACCGTCATTTTTCACATCTGTTATCGTCCCGACGCCATCAATATGTCCGGAAACGATATGACCGCCGAATCTTCCGCCAGCCGCCATAGCACGCTCCAGATCGACCGGACTTCCCTGCCTGAGTGCCCCAAGCCCGGAGCGGCTCAGAGTTTCGTTCATGACATCAGCCTGAAACCAGTCTGCACCCATATCAGTGACGGTCAGGCACACTCCGTTTACAGCAATACTGTCTCCGATCCTCGTACCGCCGAGGACGACCCCGGCTTTTATGCGGATCACAGAGCTTTTTCCGCCACGGCTGACGGAGACTACGCTCCCGATCTCTTCAATTATCCCTGTGAACATAGCTGACCCTGCCCTCTATCAGAATATCGTCTCCAAGCTGCTCCGTCCTGTAATCGTCAACCAGATATGATTTGTCAGGTGACTCTGCACCAATACCCCCGACCGGACTTTTTGCCGTATTTCCACCAAACAGCTTCGGTGCAATGTATGCCTGCACAGCACAAACTATTCCGCTCTCCAACGCTGACCAGTTAAGCTCTGCACCGCCCTCAAGGAGCACACTGTCGATCTTCTGCTCCTCTGCAAGCACTTTCATCAACAGCCTCAGGTCAGTCCTTCCACTGCCCGCCGGAAGAATAATACACCCACTTTTCTGCAATATATCGGCTTTTTTGGTATCATATCCCTCAGCACACGCAATGATCGTCCTTATCCGACCGGCAGTCCTTACAATATATGAATCAGCAGGCGTCCGCAGTCTGCTGTCGCAGATGATCCTCACCGGATCACGGCCGCCGGGAAGCCTGCACGTAAGTTTCGGGTCGTCAGCAAGGACAGTTCCTACACCGACCATTATTGCACTGTGCCTGAGTCTCTCATACTGTACACGTTCTCTCGCCGTCTCACCAGTCACCCATTTTGATAATCCGGTGTGACAAGCTATTTTTCCGTCCAGTGTCATAGCGTACTTCATGGTGACAAAAGGAGTTTTCTCCGTAATGTAGTAAAAAAATATCTCATTGAGACGCCTGCACTCGTCCGACAGAACGCCCTCAGTGACCTCGATGCCATGCTCACGAAGAAGAGTTATCCCCTTCCCTGCAACGAGCGGATTCGGGTCACCCGACCCGATGAATACACGCCGGAACCCATTTTCGATCACCGCCTCGGTACACGGCGGAGTTTTTCCGTAATGACAGCACGGCTCAAGGGTGACATACAGATCAGCCCCCTCGCATTCGTGTCCGTTTTTCAGGCAGTCTGCGATAGCGTTCCTCTCGGCGTGCAGACCGCCGTATCTCTCATGCCAGCCCTCGCCGAGAATTTTACCGTCCCTGACTACAACTGCACCGACCATTGGGTTAGGAGATACAAACCCCATTCCCCTCTTCGCCAGCTCAATAGCATGGCTCATGAATCTCTCGTGACTTTCGCTCATGTCTCAGACCTCCTCTGCGTAGTCCACTCCAACAATGAGCCGAATGCTGCTCATCAGCTTGACCTTGTCGATCTTCTTCCTTGGCTGGAGCGTGATTATGGCTGAATACAGGGAAGAGTCTGTCTCACTCGTACCCGTTACCTGCAAATTGCTTATGGCGACTTTATTATCCTTGCAGCACCGGAGAACGTGGTTGAGAGAAATTTTATTCTTGTACTGAATTAAGATCTTGAATTTAGGAGTACGGGTGATCTTAGCAGCGAGCCGTGAAAACCAGATCTCCGTGACGAGAATAAGAACAGTCGCTACGACCGCACCCTCATAAAAGCCCGCACCAATGGCAAGCCCGATGATACCTGAGACCCACAGCCCAGCCGCAGTAGTCAACCCTTTTATTTTCTTTTTGTTGACAACAATTATAGTACCGCCGCCGATGAAGCCCAGACCAGAAACGATCTGAGCACCGAGACGGGAAATATCAGTCGTGAGATGAGCGTTCAGGTAGAGATACAGACCGGTCATGGAGGCGATCGCCGCCCCGACGCACACAAGTATATGCGTCCTGAAGCCAGCAGGACGATTCTTGTACGACCGCTCAATACCGATGATACCTCCGCAAAGCAGGGACATGACGAGCCGCAGCAGAGTTGTCAGGAAATTGATGTCCCTTATTTTTGAAAGTCCGCCTATCATATTTCACCCGATTTCATGAGATAAGCTCCTGTATCGCATAAACGCACGGCAGCTCGGCAACCGAGGACAGCATTTCCGAGTGGGACGACCGTTCCCGGCTCATCTTCATTGAAAAAACCGCTGACGGGAAAGAGCTGACAGTGCGTTCGGAGCACTCGATATCTATATCAAAAATTTTTGCCCCCTGCCCGGTGATCGTGTCAGAGATACGGCTGATATCCTCAATATCCTGAAATTCCACATATATCGTGATATTCCGCAGTCTCCGCTTGAATGAAACCTCAAGGGGCGACATCACGTCCATAGCGAGGATTATAATAAACAAAGCCGGGATAACGCACTCATAAAATCCCGATCCTGCGGCAATTCCGAGGGCAGCAGCCGTGAACAGACCGATAGCTGAGGTCAGACCGGAGACCTGCTGGTGAGATGAACCAATGATAGTCCCGGCGGCGAGAAAGCCAATACCGTTGATGACCTGAGCAGCGTAGCGGGTGCCGTCAAATTTGAACTCGGCAAGATCCGCAGCCCACGCCCACTGACCATAGAGCATCTGGTTCTCATAGAGCGAGACGAGTATCGTAAGTGCGGCACCGGTGCTGACGAGCATATATGTACGAAGCCCGGCATTCCGGCTTTTTTTTGCTCTTCCATAACCAATTGCTGCCCCGGAAGCCATAGCGAGGAGAAGCCGAACAACGACTGAAACAAAGTTAAATTCTTTAAGATATTCCACCAAAACGACCACCTGTGAGAAACCTATCAGTTTTACTAACACAAGGTATCCTATGCTGACACCTCTGACGCTCTGCAAATGCTGACTTAATTAACATCAAACAAGTCCGCTCACAACCTTGATTATACCACATTGTCACTCTCTTGTCAAGAAGCGAACTGACTGTTGTAAAGCTCGCTGTAAAAGCCATTTTTCGCCATTAATTAGGCATGACTGCCCTTTTCAACGATATTGCCGTCCCGCATAACAAGTATCACGTCGGAGTTTTTGATAGTTGACAGCCGGTGAGCGATCACAAAGCTTGTCTTTCCGGTCATCAGCTTCTCAAAGGCACGCTGAATCCGCTGCTCTGTACGCAGGTCTATAGAGCTGGTCGCCTCATCGAGAATGAGCATCGGCGGATCCATGAGCATGACCCTTGCGATACAAAGCAGCTGCTTCTGTCCCTGAGAAAGTCCGCTGTCTTCAGAAATCACCGAATCATAGCCATTTGGGAGGCGCTTGATAAATCCGTGAGCGTGTACAGCCTTAGCTGCCGCAATTATTTCCTCACGGGTCGCATCTGGCTTACCATAGCTGATATTCTGGGCAACAGTACCGGTGAAGATCCAGGTTTCCTGGAGCACCATACCGAAGCAGCTCCGTAGGCTATCACGTGTAATTTCGGTGGAATCTCTGCCTGAAAGGAGAATTTTTCCGGACTGCGGGTCGTAGAATCTGAGTAAAAGATTTATCATAGTCGATTTTCCGCACCCTGTCGGACCCACGATAGCTACCCTCTGACCGGGCAAAACATCAAGGCTGAGATGCTCTATCAGGCGAGTTTCCGGTGAATACGAGAAGCTGATATCATCGAAGCTCACACTTCCTGAGCAGTCCGAGCTATTTACACTAAGCTTATCTGAATCGTCGGGTATCTCCTCTTCATCAAGCACCGCAAAGACCCTCTCTGCCGACGCCGCAGCGTTCTGTAATTCCGCAAAAACGCCTGAAATTTCGTTGAATGGTTTAGTGTACTGGTTCGAGTACGCAAGGAAGCTCGACAGCCTTCCAACACTCATCGCCCCGATAAACGCACTATGCCCCGCTGCTCCAAGAGCACCAAGCAGTCCGACAGCGGCATAAATCAGCCCATTGACAAAACGTGTGACAGGATTTGCAAGGGAGCTGAAAAAAGTCGCATTTGCTCCGACCGAGCTGAAATCACTGTTGACCTGAGCAAACTGACCGACCGCCCTGTCGCAGAAATCCATAGCTGTGACGAGCTTCTGATTTCCGGCATATTCCTCGGAAAAGCTCACCATTCTGCCCCTCAGCTCAGATTGCCGGAGGTAGAATCTATGCGTCATCTTAGTTATCTGCGATGCCGCAATAAATGAAAGCGGTGTGAGCAGAACGACCACAAGTGCGATCTTGACATTGATAGTCAGCATGAAAATGAGCGTTCCCAGAATTGTTATTACGCCACTGAAAAACTGCGTAAATCCCTGTAATAGTCCGTCTGAAATGATCTCGATATCATTGATGACCCTGCTTGAAAGACCGCCCTTTGTGCTGCGGTCGATATAGCTGAGGGGAACTCTCTGCAATTTTCCAAAGACATCTGACCGCAGATCACGGACAGTTCTGAAAGCAAGCCGGTTAGTGCAAAGCGACATAAGCCACTGGAAAAGGGCACTGAGGACAACGGCGATCAGAAGCCTGAATATAATTTTCCGCAATTCTCCGAAGTCAACACTCCCCTGCCCGACACAGCAATCCACAGCATCGCCTATGAAGATAGGAACGGCAAGAGACAGCGAAACACTGCCGGCTGCGAAGATGATCGTCAGCCAGAACCATATGATGTAGGGTCTTGCATAGGAAAACACACGCTTCATCGTTCTGATGAAATCAGCCATTTCCTCCGCCCCCCTTCTCATTCATTTGTGAGTTGAAAATTTCCCGATATACCGCACAATCCCGGAGCAGCTCATCATGCGTTCCGACACCTGCCGGACTACCCTCATCAAGAACAAGAATGCAGTCAGCGTCCTTGATCGACGTTGTACGCTGAGAGATCATAACGACCGAGGTTTCAGGCAGCTCCTCGCTCAGAGCACGCCTGAGCCGAAGATCAGTCGCATAGTCGAGGGCACTCGTGGAATCATCAAGTATAAGCACCTCCGGAGAGCCGACGAGGGCACGGGCAATAGCGATACGCTGCCGCTGACCGCCGGAAAGATTCCTGCCGCCCTGAGCAATGCGGGAGTCCAGCCCGTCGGGCATTTTTTCCACAAAATCCCAAGCCTGAGCGGTTTTCAGGGCTTTGATTATATCCTCGTCCGAGGCATCCGGGCAGCGGAAACGCATATTTTCACGCACTGAACCGCTAAAGAGCACCGCCCTCTGAGCTACCCAGCCGATACGCCGGCGGAGCATAGCTTTGTCAAGAGTTTTGACGTCCTTTCCGCCATAGATCACCTCGCCGGACTGCGGCTCATAGAAGCCCGGTATCAGCTGTGCGACAGTGGACTTTCCAGAGCCTGTACCGCCGATAATTCCCAGAAATCCGCCTTTTTTAAGGCTGAAGCTGATATTTTTAAGCGAGCAGTCTCCGCCGCCCTTGTAGGTGAAGCTGACATCGTTGAACCGCAATATCTCATCACCAGGCTGCACGCTCCCCGGAACATCTGTACCTGAGCTTTCAGGCTCGACCGCAAATACCTCACTTATACGGTTCGCTGATGCAAACGCCTTCGTAAACGTAACAATAAGGTTAGCAAGAACTACCAAAGCGAGAAGGATCTGGGTCATATAGTTTGTAAATGCCGTCAATTCGCCTTGTGTGAGACTTCCGGTATCTATTCTTTCTCCGCCGAACCAAAGTATCGCAGCTATACCGCAGTCCATGATGAGAAATGAAAACGGATTGAGGATAGCCGAGATACGGCCTACGGACTCCGAAGCGATCGTCAGCTCGTCAACTGATCTGTCAAAGACCGAACACTCAAGCCCCTGCCTTGAAAATGCACGGATCACCCTTGAACCTTCGATAGACTCCCTGGTGAGTGTAGCAGCCCGGTCGAGCTTCTGTTGTGCAGTCTTGTACATAGGAACGGTTTTCCGCATAATTACGAAGATAACACCGGATATCAGCGGAGCAGCGATGAAGAAGATAACAGACAATCTGAGGTCTATCGTCACCGCCATGACCGCCGCACCGATGACAAGAAACGGGCTTCGGGTGGCAAGCCTGATGAACATATTGACACCGTTCTGGACAGTATTGGTATCATTAGTCAACCGATTCACGAGAGAAGCGGCACCAAAGCGGTCAACACTTTCATAGGAAAGAGAACAAATATGTCTGTAAAGTGCGTCCCTCAGCTCCCTGCCGAAGCCATATGCACACCTTGAGGCAAGGAACTGACAGGTGACAGCGAAACCCAGACCACAGACTCCGAGCAGGACGATAATACCTGTTTTTCGCCAGATATAAGCACTGTCATGGTTAGCGACTCCGTTGTCGATGATGTCCGCCATAACGACCGGAACAATAAGCTCAAAGACCGCTTCGAGAAGCTTGAACACTGGGCCAAGGACGAGTTGAAGACGGTAATTTTTAAGATATTTAAGCAAAGGACGCATTTTATCACCAGAATTATGTCAATTTATTTACAGCTCAACGCCGTTCTTTTTCAAAAGTTCACGAGCCGAAACGACTGAATCCACGCCGTCAGGATTCTTCACCGGAGCAAATTCACGCTCCCTGACGACCTCATACGCAAGGCAGCTGTCCTGCATATGCACCATATCAAGAACAAGTGTCTCAAACTTGAAGCCGTTCGGTTTATCGGGCTTTATCAGCTCTCCGTCCTCGTTCATGTACGGTATCTTTTTCTCAGCGATGTGCATTGGGAGCTTATCATCAACAATAGTCACAAGCTTATCAACATTAAAGAGATAATTGAGGATAACTCCGTATCTGTAAGCAAGTCCGCCGTTTTCATCAAGCCTTGTCTTCATCTCATCAGTCTGCTCATAATACTCAACGATCGAGGGCTTTCCGTCTTCAAGGCACAGCACGCCGACCCTTTCCTCCGGGTCATTTTTGGACACGACCTTGCCTCCGGACTGACTGCCTGAGCTGACTACCGCACCGATGAAGAGAGGGTCGCAGATCTGCTGGAGAACATTATCCACAGCGAAGATATTCAGCCATTCTACGCCTTTTTCACGGATATCGGAAAGCAGGCCTGCCCGCACAAGTGAGGAGAACCAGCCGCCGTTGCCGTTCGGTGACGAGGAGATCTTCGATGCACTCTCCATGTAGATCCTTCCGTCGTAATCAACGGAGGGAGCCATGTCCTGCTTAAAGAATTTAACATAATTTGAGTCGTAGCCGAAATAGTTCTTTTCGCTAAAAAACTTAGTCGTATCGTCATGATTTTTGTCACTTGTCATAATGTACAGAGGTATCCAGACACCGGACTCTTCGACAACTTTCATTAAATTATTTATCAGGCACTCAAAAATAAACAGCTCTCTCGTCACGCCGATGTTGAACATACCCTTGGGCTTGTCGAAGCCGAGGCGTGTTCCCTGACCGCCGGCAAGCAGTACGGCAGCTGCCTTGCCCTGACGGATAGTATCAAGTCCTACCCTGCGATATTCAGCGGAATTTGCTTCAATATCGCCGATCGTGACAGCACCGAGCGGCTCGAATTTTCCACGTGCAGCGGAGGCACCTCCGTCCCTCAGGGTATCGAGAACAGAAAAGTCGATACTTGCGATCTGATCCAGGAGCGACTTCTGCTCGTCCGGAGAAAGAGCTGAATAACGGCTCAGAATGTGCTCCTGTCCATATTTTTTCAGTATTTGTAAAGCTTCATCGTAGGTCATATCAGTGACTCCTTTTCGTATATTGTGACCTATATTATATCACATTTTTTGGTGAATGTCAACATTGATAATGTGCAATTTACAGTAAAAACGAGTATAAATCAGACTTCCCCAAAGACCGGAGAATTACCGATCCCGAGGAAGTCTGAAAACCTGTTGCGGCTTATATTTCATTATGCACAGCTTTTCGTGCGATCAGCCCTTGCGGCCTTTGACTAAAAACAGATTATCCTTCTTATTGACCGATATATCAGCAAATCCGGCTTTTTCAAGCATATCGGATATCTGTTCCGCAGTGTATCGGGTCATACAGGGTACCTTCTTTTCCCAGTCAATATTCGGATCGCCGTAATTATTGATAACTGCGAAGCAGCCGCCTTTCACAAGTGAACGGTATACCTCTCTGAATCCCTGCTCCGGGTCTTTCCAAAAGAATACTGTCTCAAAAGCGGTTATCAGGTCTATGGTGTTATCCTTGAACGGCAGCTTTTCAGCACTGCCCTTGATAATATTTACACGCTTTCCGAGCTGTTCCTTGTTGACCTTCTGTGCTCTTTTCACGCTTTCATCGGATATATCCAATCCGTAAAATTCAGCCTTTGCACTCATTCCGAGCATACGCCTGATATTATATCCGCCGCCGCAGCCTATATCTGCAACTTTTCCGTCATCAGGTATCTTTATCTGTCCCAATGCCCATTGTGCCATCGGCAGATGCTCCTTATCCATTGTTGTGAGCATGATCCTGCCAAGAATCCCTTTCGGATCACCGAAATTATCTGTAAAACTCATAATGCTTACCTTCTTTCTCAGAGCTTGTTTATATCATTACACAAAACGCCGGCAGACAGCCTGAAAACGAATGTCATGTGCAGAAATACAGTATGTGTTTCAAGGAGAACAGGCTATATCACCGCTAAAAGCCCGCTGCCGGAAAACTGAACGCTCTCCTAATCCCTGTTATCCTTCAGGCTCTCTATCATATCCACCTTCTCCACCTTTCTGCGGACAAGGAGAAGTGATACGAAATAACACAGTGTCACGATACAAATGGTGAGTATGATATGCGGCACTGAGAAGTCTACGGGTATCATAAGTCCCTCAGTCTCAACAAAGGCATCACAGTACCATGCCATCGCGCCGTAGCCCGTAAGCATACCGAGGATAAGCCCGGGTATAAGCAGGAGATGATTTCCGTTCAGAACCATTTTGTCTATCTTTTTGCGGTCGTAGCCGAGAACCTTAAGCATCGAGATATTATTGGCATTTTCCGACACGAGCATATTGATAGAGACATACAGTGCCGCAATACAGATAATTGCACCGATGATGATAAGTGCATAGACCAGTCCGCTCATCTCATCGAGCATAGTCTCCATCTGATTGGTGAAGGTATCACTTGTGATTATCTCCTGCACGATATCGCCGTCAAAGCTGCGGCTCTCATCGGTGAGAACGCAGTTATACAGCGAGGTGTCAAGTCCTGTTATCTCTGAGGCATTTTCTCTTGTGGAAACTATGTAATTCTGGTAGCCGTTCCTGATTATCCCCTTTATCGTGACAGTGTACTCCTCAAGGCTGGCGATACTGCGGAACGTGAACTCGTCACCTGCTTCCACACCGAATATCTTCGCACAGAGCGAGCTCATATACCAGCCGTCTTCGATATCTGCACGGGAGCCTGTACCGCTGTCCGTCAGATTCCACCGCTTACAGTCACTGTCAACGCCCATAAGAGAAAATCTCTTTCCGTCGCTGTTTTCGTATGCAACTACCATAACAGAATCTGCATTTTCCGGCTCGTCGTCCTGCAAAGTGTTGAGTATATACTCATACTTGAACGTTCCGAATTCATTCATCGCCTGAGAGCCTACCGCTTTGACCGAGTCGATGAAAATATAGCTGAATGACACTATCATCGCTCCGAGAAATACACCGAGGAACACAACAAAGCTGCGTCCGGGGCTGCCGAGAACAGAGCGTATCGCAAACTTTTTGCGTACCTTTATCTTTGTATCCCTCAGCATTCTGTGCGTTTTCGACTGTGTGCCCACTGCACCGCTGAGGAGCTCAACAGTATCGTGCTTCAGCAGCTTTTTCACCTTCAGAAGTGCTGCAATGAAATAAATGACAGTAGGGATAATGATACCCGCAAGGGCGATAAGCACCGGCAGCTTAAATTCGGGCTGCATGGGCTCATAGTCTGCAAGCCCCAGACTGCCGAACCAATCCGAAAGCAGCTCCGCTGCCACAGCCATGAGAACTCCGCCCGCAAGTCCGGGTATGACTGCAAGGAGGCTGTAATGCAGCATAAGCGTTGAACGTCTGTAGCCCAATGCGGAGAGAGTGCCGATTATCTTCTGCTCACTGCGTATCTTTCGTCCGATGATGATGCTTATGAGTGCAACCGTGATGAACGGCAGCATTACAAGCATTACCCATGCGGCTAAAATAAACATATCCGCCTGCTCGTGGACAAAGGTTATTCTCGTGTTTTCGTCCGCTGACAGATAGGACAGCGTGTAATAGTCCTCGTTGACCGCAAGGCGGAAATCCTTCTCATTGTCGGGATCGCCGTAGATGACCTTATATGATACTGAGGACTGCTCAAACGCCTTATCGAAGGCGTCATCCGTCAGAGAGGCAAGGAAAAATGTGGTGATGTTCTTGTAATCGTCGGTGATGTTCTCAAGCATATACAGATAATCAGGACGCAAAAACCAGCCCGTTACCTTGTATTCCTTTCCGCCGATAGTCACCCTGTCTCCGATGTGTATATCGTTATTCTCAGCATAACCTGCGGAAATGACCGCTTCATCGTCAGCTGTGGGTGCAGCTCCCTCTGTCAGCTCATAGAGGTCTATGTCCGTATTTGCACGGAACACACGAACGTGCTTTCCGTCCTCCTCCTCAGTGTTGACATAACGCTCCTTTTCAAGCTGAACGCCGTACTTTCTTTCAAGCTCACGGAGATCATCATCGCTTATCTCCTGCATTGTGGTAAAGCTCGCATCCTCACGGTGATTGCGTGAAAAGAAATCATCGCCGTATTTGCCGATACCGGTGCCTGCAACATAGAACAGGTAAAACAGAAGCAGTCCGACCATTGTCAGCACAGAAGCCGATACATAGAACGAAAGATTTGAGCGAATGCTCCTTGTATAACGTCTGTTTAATTTCATGCCGCACCGCCTTACAGTTCCAGCTCAGCGGCTGCTTTTTTCTGCGGGTTTTCCTTGATCTTGGCAATTTTCCCGTCACGTATCTTTATCACGCTGTCCGCCATATCAGCAATGGCTTCATTGTGTGTGATGATGATGATAGTCGTGCCGTAGGACTGGTTGATCTTCTCCACGAATTTCAGCACTGCCAATGAAGATTTAGTATCAAGTGCACCCGTCAGCTCGTCACACAGGAGCAGCTTGGGATTCTTTATCATCGCCCTTCCGATAGCAACTCTCTGCTGCTGACCGCCCGATAATTCCTTCGGGAAGCGTTTACGGTATTTCTCGATGTCAAGGGCTTTCAGCACCTCGTCCATATCCAGCGGAGACTTGGATATATCTGCAACGACCTCGATGTTTTCCTCAACTGAAAGATCGGGGATAAGGTTGTAGAACTGAAACACAAAGCCAACGTCCTCCTGACGGTAAGCGGTCAGAGCCTTTTTGTCAGCACCGGATATATTCCGCCCGTCAATAATAAGCTCCCCTGAGTCAAGGCTGTCCAGACCTCCTATCATATTCAGAAGTGTGGACTTTCCTGAGCCTGACGGCCCGAGAATTACGTAGACCTTGCCCTTTTCAAGCGAAAGATCAACTCCGTCAAGGGCATATACAGCAGCCTCTCCCGTGCCGTACTGCTTTTTTGCATTTTTTATCTCAATAAACATCTCTCTTACTCCTTAATATTGTTATTTATGAAATGATCTCATATGCCGGCACAAAAAAGTGTGCAGCCAGAAGCGTCAGAACAGCCTAAAACAAACTGCATATCCACGCAGCGAGTGCAGATGCAGCAGGGAAAATGACCAGCAGCTTGAGGAGCTGGCTCCTGATGTTATAGCCGTATTTCCTGTCTTTGTACACTTCCTCCACCTCAGGGAAGTAGTGCTGGAAGAACTTGAATCTGCAAAGAAGAAACCAGTCAAAGCAGACCATGTCATAGATCTTATAGACCGTGAATATAAAAACGAAACGCAGGAAAAACTGCCAGAACGTATAGCCGCTTCTGAATCCGTCCCAGATCGAGACAATGCCGACACCCGCTATCATGAGAACGCTGAAGATCATGAGCGTCCAGCCGATAACTCTCGCACCGCAGAACAATTCAGTTTCCCTTGGCTTTAGTACCTCCCGTGCCTCCTTTGGTGCAGATGAGAAGAACCTTATATCCTGAATAAATGCCACTGCGGACACCAGCATAAGTGATATCGCCCCGCAAAAAACAATCGCAAGAAAAATAGTCAAAAACATTTTATCGCACTCCATATCCACGTATAATTTTTGTATGCCCGATATAAAGTCAGCCTGTTATATGAACTCCGCATGGACAACAAAGAATTTGTCCCGCTTCGATCTGATATGCAGCCTCGTTATCCAGTTGTAGCGGACACCGCTGACCGGATATCCCTCCAGATAGCTTTTCTGAACGACCTTGCCGATGTTATTTCCATATCAGAAAACGCAAAACGACATAATCAATCCCCGCAAACAGAAGTGCCATGATCGCCGTATAGACACAGCCTATCAGAAAGCCCTTGAAATGGAAGAAATAATCCTTGTAGCCCTTGCAGCCCTCCGTTCCTGGAATAATGATCCACTGCGGCGTGATAAGGCAATTGATAAGCCAGTCCATGATCAGCAGATCTACAACGTTCCATGCCATAGCGACAATGCCGACATAAAGCAGAACATTCAGAAATGTAGTTGGCTCATGCCGGAAATACAGCAGTCCAGACAGTAAAAGCAGCCCGAAGATCACAAGCCCGGCGAATGCACCAAACAGTTTCGCACGCTTCTTCTGTATCTCACTGGGTTCAGGAATCGTCGCAGCTTCTTGTACATCCCTCGGATAGTCATGCAGCATTTCCCACGGATATCGTTTCAGAATGATAAATACATACAGTATCCAGACCGCAGACCAGATCAGCCCCATGATAATTGCATTTCCGATCATATTACTTTCTCCCGACCAGAAGTGCCGAACCGCCGAGCATGAGCAGTGCAGCCTCCTTGCGTGTCATGAATTTTCCGGTCGTAGTGTCAATAAGCTGTACACGCTCATAGCCCTCGTTGTAAAGCTCACTGATGAACTGCTGCATATCACCGTAGCGAGCCTTTGACATGATATCATGAATGGCGAAAGTACCGCCCTTTTTCAGTACACGGAGCGTTTCACGGAGAAGCTGCTGCTTATTCACGCCCGTGATATTGTGATACACATAATTGCTCGTTACAGCGTCAAATGTCTCGTCCTCAAAATCCAGCTTGCAGGCATCGCCCTGATGAAATTCCGTGTTATCCGCACCCTCTGCGGCAGCATTTTTCTCGCACAGCTGCTTGCTGAACGACGCATATTCCGCACCCCAGCGGTCAATGCCGATCATGCGTCCCTGCGGATTGTTCTTTGCACAAGCGATCGTCAGTGCACCGCTGCCGCAGCCGACATCTAATCCGACACCACCCTCAGGGAGCGTGATGTATTCCGCAGTCCCCTCCACGATCTGTCTGGAGAGCTGCCGCTTTCCGTCATAGGAAAACTTGTCGTGTGCATACACTGCCCAGCAAAGCATTCCGCCGCAGGCAGCCGCACCGATACCAGCTGTTCCGGCAAGAAGCTTCTTTGCAGTCGGGTTCATTTTTGTGCATAGCAGCACCGCCGCCCCCGTGCCAAGCACAGCCGTTCCTGCGGTCAGTGCTGCGATCATGCCGTTCGGCACCCAGTTTTTGTAATCTGTTTTCATGTGTGTTCCTCCTTATAAATTATGGGAATATTTTGTTAACCTTGCGTAGTATAGTGACCCATATTGCCCTCCGATCAGTAAAAACTACGCTGTGTCAGCATACAAAGATCTAAAAAGTTAGCGTTTACAAACTCTTTATTAATATTATATCACACTTATTTTCAAATTGCAAGATGTTCAGCAGCAGAATTTACACGAACCAGCTTGTCAGCTGTCTGTTGCAGAATTCCAGTATACCCTGTGCCGATTTTTTGATTTCGCAAAAAAACCGTCCTGTTTTTCGCAGAACGGCTTTTGATTATATTTTTTCCCACTCCGGCTTCGTGGGTTTTACAGCAATATCGTCATTCAAAGCCGGATCGGACAGTCTGAAATTTTTCAAGCCAGTTCCGAACCAGTATCGTCCGCAAAGAACGAGATCTGCACGCCGTCCTCTAAGGCGAACACGTAGATCATCGTGCCAGAACCCACAGGACTGCTGCTCCATGCTGTATAATCGTACTGCATTTCGTCCGGACTGCCGTAGATATCCGTAAGCGTCCTCACCCAGTAATTGTAATCATCAGCATTGCTGTCAAAGTAGTTCACGCCCACTAAACCGAGGCTTGTGAAGCAAAGCACAGCATCGCAGTTTTTTCCCTCATACGGCACATTCTCGTACTCCATGATAAGCTCCCACGGCTGCCCCGGTTCTTCTGTACGGTATTCGTAGAGCTGCGTGTAAGCTGACATTTTGCTGCGCTGAGAAGTTGGACTGCCATAGAATTGAAGTCCATTCAACAGGAAGGTCTGCGTGTGATCTATCGGCGGCTCTGTTACAGGTTCTGTCGATTCTTCCGCAGCCGCTGTTGCAGTGGTCGTCGTTTGGCTCGTTGTCTCACCCTTTGATGTAGTCTTTGCGGTACTCAAGGGCTTGCCGTTTTTGTCAGCAGCAACGGTAGTAGCCGGTATGATCGTTGTGACTGTTTCTCCTGCTCTATCCGTCACGATCTCACCGATCGGGTCAGTCACAGCGACAATATAATTACCGACTGCGTCCGTGCCGATCACATCAATGTCACCCTCACGGTATACCCTTGCAGTGGTTGTCACAATCGGCTCATCGCTTTCATCTGAAGCCGCTGCGAAGGTGGTTTGAACCGAACTTTCCTCCGTCACCGGCACAACAGGCGTTCTGATCTCCGGCGTCGGTACAGGCATATCCTTATCATAGCTCTTATCCGGTGAATCGGCTGTTGCGTAGATCGACACCTGCACGCCCTCTTCAAGATTGAACAGATAAATCGCCGTATCCTTTCCGGCAGGATCATCATACCACGATGCCATACCGCTGCCTTCTTCCGTCGGCAGACCGTATGTTGCTTCAAGCGTGCTGTACCAGTCTTTGTAGCTCTGATTTCGCTGCACATCATGATAATTCAACCCGATCAAGCCTGAATCTGTGAAACACAGCGTCAGGTCGCAGTTATAGTCAAACAGCTCCACGTTCTCGTAGTCCTGCATGAGCTGTGTGACCGCCCCCTCGCTCTCACGTTCCTCCAGCAGCGTATAGCCTTCCATGCTCTGCTTCACCGTGTCATACTCCGTGAACCAGTCAAGACCCATAAGCGGCTTTACAGCATCCTCGGAAGTATTGGTGCATGAGGAAAGAGCCACTGAACATAAAACAGCAGTTACAAGCATTACTCTTTCCCTCATCGTCCACACCTCCTTGTGGTTACATAGTTACTCCTCAATTCTGACTGCCCTTACCGTCACTCTGCTCTGACCGCCGAGTGTACAGGTGAACAGTGTCAGATCCCAGTCATCGGAATTACCGAATTTGATATCCTCCACCGCTGTACCGGGCAGCTGCTCAATATTGATAACACCGTACCTATGCACTTTTCCGGTTACATCAGTGAAAATGATCTCATCGTCCGTATGAAGATTCCCTATCTTGCCGAAATGTGTGGTGTAGTTATGGGCACAGATTATCAGATCATCGGTATATATACTCCCCACATACCGGCATGGTGCGATCTTCAGATTCGGATAGCTCCAATCAGCCATAACAGGCAGCTCAATACTGATCTCCGGTATTGCAATGTAGCCGATATACACATTGCCGTCGATCTCGACTGTCTCCATTTCTGAGATCACAGCCTCATCTTCATACTCCGCAAACAGATCATAATCCTCTGCAATGGGTATAGTTGTCACAGGCTCAGTGTATTCCGGTATCCCGTCAATCAGCTCGGATAATATTTCACGTGCTTCTTCGCCGCTTTTCCTGTCCTCAGTCACATTGTGTATAACAAGGAACAGTGCCGACAAAAGCAGCACCGTTCCCAATGTGAAGCAGCATATCTGAGCCGCTTTAATCTTCTTCCTCATCGTTCTTCTTTCTGATCGTAAAACCGATTCCAAAGCAAAGCAGTCCGCCAACTACGAGTGCCGGAACAGGCCACCACAATTGACCTGTCTGCGGAGCTTTTTCGGTTGTAAGTGCAGCGGTAGACGGCGGCGGTGTTGTGGTAGTTTTCACGGTCGAACTCTTGCTTGTAACAGCCTTATCTGTGCTATCCAGGCTTGCCGTTGTCTGTGTATCCACAGCAGTAGTCTCTGTAATCGTCGTTGTAGTCTGTGTTTCAGTTGTGCTGCTTGTTTCACCCTCATAGGTATTGATGATCAGGTACTGCGTATAGTTCTCTTTGTAGCTGACGGTATACCCGTCCGGAATGACCTTTTCATACACAAACCAGATGTGTTCCTCAGTATCCTCCCATTCATACGTCCAGTCATTGTCCTCGCTAAGTTCAATTTCATCGTAATATGAATTATCCCGATACCGCTCAACCGTTATCGAAACTGCACGCTCCCACGGCTGATCTTCATCATTCTGCCATACCTTGCGTACAGAATACTGAGAATTGGAATCGGACAATGTCCGCAAAACGATCTTCGGATAAGCATTCACCACACTTGGATCTTCGCCGTTCATCTCAAAAAAGATAGCAGACGGAACATATGTAGTATTGCCGACGATCAGAACATCGCCCCAGACAAGGTACAGTCCATTCTCCAAGCCGTCAAATGTCACAGCACCTGAGCTGTTCGTATATCCATCATCACGCTTTTCGGTCTTGTCTGCAATTGTCTTGAGTTTCAGCGATTCCGCAGCCGAAGCTACAGTCTCAGTATCCCATTCGAGCATTGGCTTGGTCTGGTCGCCGAGTGTCATGCGGCAGCCGGCAAAATCCCCCTCAAACACATAGTTATTGCCTTCTCTGTGACCGACACGGTAAAGCTGCCAGTGCATATTTACAACGATATCATCGTCCTTGACGCACCACAGTGTCATAGAGCCGGTTGTCTCCTCCGCAGAAGCAGTCATGAACACACCTGCCATACACCAAAGTACGATCGCAAGCACACAGAGCACTGCACTGATTTTATTTTTTACCATGCTCCTGCCCTCCTTTCGGCAGCTTTTCAATAATGTACTTATCAATCACAATATGTTTCCGTCTTTTTCCGGTGATGTGCCAGTAAATAAACAGCAAAATCAGCAGCGGCACAAACACGATCGGTATCACCTTCATGGAATCGACCTGCAAGGCATCTGCACCGACCTTGATTTTCTTGTCGTAGATCGTCTCAATGCGGTGTCCTCGAATCAGCAGTCTGTGGCTGTTGACACCATACGGTGTGCATGTCATGAGCGTGACGATGTCCTCACCGGGGAAAATAGCTAATTTATCCGTCTCTGTAGGGAGGATAATAAGAATCCGCTCCACCTCGTAGGTGTAGACCTCGTTGAGCACGTTAATGGTGAATGTGTCGCCCTCGACGATCTGGTCTAAATCGGTGAAAAGGCGGGCGGACGGCAGTCCTCTGTGCCCTGAGATAACAGCGTGTGTGGAGCTTCCTCCAACCGGAAGCGAACTTCCCTGAATATGACCGCTTGCGATCTGCAAAACGCCCTCGGAGGAACCGTGATATATCGGCAGCTCGACGTTGATATTCGGGATAGACACATAGCCCATAATGCCGGTGCCGGAGATATTCAGGATATCATCATAGCCGGGGATAGCATCAAAGTTTGTGAACGGAGAATCAAGCTGTGCAAGCTGAGTATTATAGGAGCGGGCTTCTTCTAATATACGCTCATATTCTGCGGTATCAATTTTTGCAACGGTTTCCTTATACTCAGACACCGTATGCGATGCCATATTCTGATTCCACCAGTTTGAAAAAGTCGGATAAAGCATCACGGAGAGACCCACAAGGAAAATGAAGCCAAAAATCACAGTTGTCAGAATATCACGTTTCTTTTTGGACTGCATTCAGATCATCTTCTCCTTATGGATTTCTCCCTGACGACCTCCGGAATATCTCCGGAGGTGTTAGGTTTATGGATTTAAGCGTTTATGTCTTTAGTGTGGGATCGTGGTGAGTTGTGGTGTTGAGGTCGTAATAGGCTGATTTACGGATCACTCTGCGTCCTTTGCTCTCTTCTTGGACACGAGATAGATACCTGCTGCCGCTGCTGTTACTCCGCCGCCGATAACGAACAGAGTCGTACCCATGCCGCCGGTGCTGGGGAGGGTGGAGTTCTTGGTATCAACGATATCATTATCGACATTAGTACCAGAGAGCGTAAGATTTGCAGCATTTTTGGCATTATTCTCAATATGAGTAGCACCGATAGTGATCGTGATATCATCAGCTGCATTGTAGCCATCCGGAACAGAAGTCTCACTCAAGTAATAAGTGCCCGCATCGAGACCCTTGATGTTGAAGATACCATCACCAGTGTGCGATGTCATTTCAGTCACCACACCAGTAGTAGCGGTCTGATCAGCAACCGTATACGTACCATCGCCATTGTCGATCAGTTTGATTTCCGTTTGCTTTGCACTGTCAGAGTACAGCGTAAATCCTGCACCTGCCAGCTCGTTGCCGGAATCGGCAGAGATCTTGTACTTGGTGTTGTCAACCTCATAGGTGAACACCCACACAAAGTCTTCCGGGGTCTTACCGAGAGAAGTGCCTGTACCAGTGTTATCCGGATTGTTGGAATACTGAAGGTCAACCTTGTTGTTGTTAACATTAAGATCGTTACCAGAAGCAGTCGAGATGATAGCATTCTCATTCAAGTGGGCGTTGTAGATTACCTCGACCGTGATTTCTTCCTTACCGAAAATATCAGCATCGTCTGCGTTCACAAGAGCCTTAACATCTGCAATTGAAAGAGACCATGTAAGACCTGCCTTGCTTGTAGCTGCTGTTGCAGTCTCGGTATACTGCGATGCTGTAAGTTCGAGTGCTTTAGTACCAGTAAGAGTAGAGCTTGTAATCGTTACACTTTCAATATCTTCATAAGTTACACCTGAAGACATGGTATCGTTAAATACAAGTTTATAGCTGTCATAAGCCGCAAAATTGTTGTTTGCCGGGATAGTTGCTGTCAGCTTGAACTGGAAGGTCTCATTGATCGCATGGTCAGCAGACTCACCCCAACCGTCTGTTGCACCAGCTTCTGCATCTGCTGTCTCGTCAAGAACCTGCTTATCCACAGAAGGAGTCTCCTTCTTGATTGCAATATTGGTGGTCTTTCCATCAGCTGCGACCTGAACGATCCATGCAGAGTTTGCATCATCCTTGTCATCCATATTGGTAACATCCTTGATCACATAGTAACCGTCAGCAAGACCATCAATTTTAAGAATTGCAGCTGAGCTCTGAACAGTCTTAGTAGCTGTGCCAAGCTCAAGATCACCGACAATTGCACGAGCATCGTTGCCAAGATTCTCGAGTACTGAATCAGCTACAAGCTCACCAGCAGTGACATCTGTTTCATCATAGGAAGTTACACCAGAACCCCACTTCAGCTCAGAGAACGAGCCCTTATCTGTATCGTATTTGCCTGTGAACACCTGATAAACCTCAAAGGTGCGTGCAACAGATGCGTCCAGACCAGTGATTGTGACCTCTGCAACATCCTCTGCGCTCGCCGTCATCATAGCGCTCGGAATAGCCATTGTAGCCGCCAGAGCCATTGCTGCGATCATAGTAGCAATCTTTCTTGTCTTATTCGTCTTTTTCATGATAATTCTCCTTTATAGTAAGTTTTGTTGTGTCCGGGGTACTGTATCGCTGTACCCCGGACGGGGCTTGTGTTTTTACTTGTTTACATGGTTCTCCACGTACTTGGGTTTGTTCTCACCCATCATCTGGTGGGCGGGAGAAGGGGGTGTGTCGCATACCGATGTTAGCCATCCGACCACCTCCTCCGTTTCGCTGTTACATATCCGGCTGCGGAAAGTAACAGGAGGATGCCGCCAACTGTGTAGTAGATGCGAGTGCCGGTAGAGCCTGATTCGGGGAGTTCGACTGAATCGGGTTCAGTTTCCTCGACAGCGTTAGTAAGTGCCAGACGTGTCGTCGAATAACGGCTCAACTCTAAGCCATTGCTCGTATAGGCTATCGGGATATAGCTGCCTGTCGATGTTTCCTTGATAAAGTAACGGTAATTATGCCCATTTCCGTCATTCAGCGGAAGC